>NZ_JACHMD010000001.1:2400000-3124335 GCF_014204835.1 Microbacterium marinum
CACGGGCTCGAACACGGAACCGTCGCCGCCGGAGAAGGCACCGGAGGAGATCAGGTCGAGCGCGCTCTGCAGGTTCTCGTCGGCGCGGACGAAGTCGATCGGGTGATAGCCGCCGTCGGCCAGTGTCGCCACCTCGGGTTCGGTCATCCCGAACAGGAAGAAGTTCTCATCGCCCACGAGCTGACGGATCTCGACGTTCGCGCCGTCGTCGGTTCCGATCGTGAGCGCGCCGTTGAGGGCGAACTTCATGTTCCCGGTGCCGGAGGCTTCCTTCCCCGCCAGGGAGATCTGCTCGGAGAGGTCGGCCGCCGGCACGACGCGCTCCGCGAGCGTCACGTTGTAGTTCGGCGGGAACAGCACCGCGAGGCGGCCCTCGACGCGCGGATCGGTGTTCACGACCTCGCCGACCGCGTTGATCAGGTGGATGATCCGCTTCGCCATCGCGTACCCCGGCGCGGCCTTCGCGCCGAAGACGAACGTGCGCGGCGTGACCTCGGCCGGCGAGACGCGTCCCGAGACGATCGCGTCGTACTGGCTGACGATGTGCAGCAGCTTCAGCGTCTGACGCTTGTACTCGTGCAGGCGCTTGACCATCACGTCGAGCATGTGGCCGTCATCGACGGTAAGTCCGTCGCGAGCATGGAGGGTTTTCGCGAGCGCGCGCTTGTTCGCGGCCTTGACGGACGCGAACGCCTGTCGGAACGACGCGTCGTCCGCGAAAGGCTCGAGCTCCCGCAGCCGCTCCAGGTCGGTGAGCCATCCGGGACCGATGGTGTCGGTGATGAGGCGCGACAGGCCGGGGTTCGCCAGCTTCACGAAGCGTCGCGGGGTGACGCCGTTCGTGACGTTGGTGAACTTGCCTGGGAAGAACTCGTCGAAGTCGGGCAGCACCTTCTCGCGGAGCAGCTGCGAATGCAGCTCCGCGACGCCGTTGACCTTCGAACCGGCGACCGTCGCGAGGAACGCCATGCGCACCGCGCCATCGGGCGCGATGATCGACATCCGCCGGATCCGGTCCTCGTCGTCGCCGTAGCGCTCCCGCACCTCGTCGAGGAACTCGTCGTTGATGCGGTAGATGATCTCGAGGTGCCGCGGCAGCAGCCGGCCGAGCAGATCGGAGGGCCACACCTCCAGCGCCTCGGGCAGGAGGGTGTGGCACGTGTAGGCGAAGCACTCGCGGGTGATCGCCCAGGCGGCATCCCACTCGAGGCCCCTCTCGTCGACGAGGACCCGCATGAGTTCTGGCACGCCGATCACGGGATGCGTGTCGTTGAGCTGGAAGATCACGCGCTCCGGGAGGCGGGTCAGGTCGAAGTCGCGGGGCAGGATGAGGTTCACGAAGTCGCTGATGGATGCCGCCACGAAGAAGTACTGCTGCTGCAGACGCAGCTCTTTGCCCTGCGGAGTCGAGTCCTCGGGGTACAGCACCTTGGAGATGTTCTCGGCGTAGGTCTGCGCGCGGACCGCCTCCTGATAGTCGCCGGAGTTGAAGGTGCGCAGATCGAAGCCCTGCGTCGCCTGCGCGCTCCATAGCCTCAGCGTGTTGACGCGTCCGTTGTGGTAGCCGGGGACCATGTAGTTGTGCGGCACCGCCTGGACGTTCCATGCCGGGATCCAGCGCGACCGCGTCACACCGTCGTCGTCGTAGGTCTCGGTGTGTCCTCCGAAGGAGATCGTCTGCGCCGCCTCAGGGTGAGGGAACTCCCAGGGCGAGCCGAGGGAGAGCCACGAATCCGCCTGCTCGACCTGCTGACCGTCGACGAAGGTCTGGCGGAAGATGCCGTATTCATACCGGATGCCGTACCCGATGTTGGGCACGCCCATCGTCGCGAGCGAGTCGATGAAGCAGGCCGCCAGCCGTCCGAGACCGCCGTTGCCCAGGCCGGGCTCGATCTCGAGCGCGCGGACCTCGTCGATGTCCAGCCCGCAGGCGGCCAGCGCCTCCCCCGCGATCTCAGTCAGACCGGTGGCGAGGAGGTTGTTGTCGAGCTGACGGCCCAGCAGGTACTCCGCCGAAAGGTACGCCACACCCTTGGACTGCGCCGTCCGCTGTCGGCGGACGTCTTCGAGCCACCGAGCCATCAGATAGTCGCGGACGGTGGCCGCCAGGGCGAAGTAGCGGTCGTTCGGGGTGGATGCCGACAGTGCCACGCCTCGGCCGTTGTTGAGGTTCCGGAGGAACTGCTCGACGAAGCCGTCCACGGTGGCCTCCGGTGCGGTGACCGGTGCCGCCGCGAGCGGGTGGGTGGGCTGCGGACGCGAAGGAGTGCTGAGGTTCTTCACGCTTCGACCGTACACACCGATCGCCGCAGGCGATGCCGTCCGGCCTCGTCCACAGAAAGAGTTCACACGGTCGTGACGCGTCAGGCGCGCTCGGCCGCCCCCTCCCGCTCTTCGGCGAGAGCCTCGCGGGCGGCGTGCAGTTCGTCGGTCGCCGCCTGGACCTGGTCTTCCGCGGTCTGGACGCGTCGCTCGATCATGGTCTGCGCTCCGTGGACGGCTCGCACCCGGTCGGCGTGCTCGAGGGTGCCGGTCACGATGTACGACGAGGCGATCAGGATGACCTGCGCGGACAGGTTGATCCACAGGAGGAGCGCGATGAGCGAGGCGAAGGAGGCGAGCAGGGGGTTCGATGAGGCTCCCCCGACGAACAGGCTCGAGAGCTGCTGCAGGACGGTGAGGCCCACGCCGCCGAGGAGCGCCCCGGTCCACAGCACGCGGGCGGGCGGCTTCACGCCGGAGAGCGCCACGAACATGAGCGCGACCGCCGCGGTGTCGAGGAGGAAGGTCACGACGACGGCGACCGACGTGCTGACCACTCGGGTCAGAGGATGATCGGCGGGGACTCCTGCGATGTCGGCGATGAGACCGACACCCGCGGTGCCGATGATGGTCGCGGCGGCCGCCGCGGCGAGGCCCGCACCGATGGCGATCGCCAGCAGGAGGTTGCGGAGCATCACGAGCAGGAAGAAGACGTCGTCGTGCACCTTGTCGGCGATCGTCCGGATCGCGGTGCGGAGCGACCCGATCGCACCAATGGCGGCTCCGATGAGACCAAGGAGGGACAGGGCGCCGGCGAAGGACAGGGCGATCGGCTCGGTCAGATCATCGGGGTCGATGAGGCTCCCCTCACCGACGAGACCGGGGATGACGTTGTCGACCGCGTCGATCAGCGCGTCCCAGGCCTGCGGATTGCCCGCCAGCCACAGCGCCGCCACCGAGAAGCCGAGCAGCACGCCCGCGAACACGCTGAAGAGGGTGCGGTAGGTCACGCTGTCGGCGAGCATCGCCCCGCGCCGCTCGCTGTACCTGAGGTACGCCCGCACCAGGCGCAGGGAGAGCGCCCATGCCACGACCCGTGCCAGCAGCGGCTTCTTCGCGGTGTCCTGCGTCATCGTCGTCCTCCTCGCGTCCCGGTGTGGATGCCGCGGCATCCACGATCGACCACGCTACCGAGGCGTCCGTCGCCGCTCAGGCCCCTTGCGGCCCGGCGTCGTTCGTGTCAGACGGGCAGCGCGAGGAGGCGATGTCCGAGGTCCTCGCCGAACAGGATGCCGACCCACGCTCCTGCGAGCATCCAGGGCCCGAACGGGACGGCGGTCTTCGCCGAGGCCCGGCGCAGCGCGATCAGCATCACCCCGTAGATGCCGCCGAGGACGAACCCCGCAAACGCGCCCACGGCGAGCGCTCCCCAGCCGACCCACCCCAGCGCGATGCCGAGGACGCCGGCGAGCTTCACGTCGCCGCCGCCCATCCCACCGGGGCCGAGCATGCGCAGCAAGAGATAGAACGCGAACAGGACGGCACCGGCGACCACGGCGCGGAGCAGCGACGACCACGGTGCACCGCACAGGCAGGCGACCGTCAGCAGCACGATCAGGATGGGGTAGCCCGGCAGCACCCACCGGTTCGGCAGCCGGTGCGTCCGCGCGTCGATCACCGCGAGCGCCACGGAGCCGGCAGCGAGAATCGCGTATGCCAGGCCGATCACCACGAGGGCGGCGATTGGCAGATCCGCGCGGAAAGGCCCCACCGGGGACTACCCGTCGAAGACGTCGAGACGGCCGCGGACGAGGTCTCCCTCGGAGATGCCCTCCGCCTCACGGACCGCCTTCTTCATCGGGAGGACGTACACCCCGCGCTGCGCGTCGGGGAAGATGGAGGTCCGCCACGTCGAGTCACCCACGGAAACCTGGACGGGCACCGACCCGAAGCCTCGACCGGGTCGGGGCACCTCGCGGATGTCGGCGCTGATCTCGGGCGGCAACGGCGCGAAGTACCAGTCGTCCGCCCGCGACTGCCAGCGGAACAGCTCACCCTCGAACTCGACGATCACGCCTGCTCCTCTCCGACTCCACCGTAGCGATCGCGGTCGACGTCGGCGCGGCGTCTCCCCACCCTCAGCGGACCCGTGTCACCACTGGGGGTGGATGTCCGCACGAAGCCGTCGGTCGTAGGCATCGCGCACGGCCGCGTCGAAGTCCGAGAGGCCGGGGGTGCCCACGAGCTCGCCCGCCTCGGCGTTCGCGACCGCCTGGCGCACGTTGCGCGCTCCGGGGATGACGGAGGTGACACCGGGCAGTGAGGCGATCCAGGCGAGTGAGGCGGCCGGGAGCGTCGCCCCGGCGGGCACGGCGTTCGTCAGTTCGGATGCCGCGGCCAGGCCCGTCTCGAAATCGACGCCCGAGAAGGTTTCACCACGATCGAACGCCTCGCCGTTGCGGTTGTAGCTGCGGTGGTCGTCTGCGGCGAACTCCGTGTCGCGGCTGTAGCGACCGCTCAACAGCCCCGAGGCGAGCGGGACGCGCGCGAAAACCGCGACTTCCGCTGCGGCGGCCGCCGGGAGCACCTCGTCGAGCGGCTTGAGCCGGAACGGGTTCACGATGATCTGGACGTTCGTCACGTTCGGGCGTGAGATGGCGGCGAGCGCCTGCGCCGTCGTCTCCACCGAGACCCCGTAGGCGGCGATCGCGCCGGTCGCGACCAGGTCGTCGAGCGCGTCGTAGGTGGCATCCGATTCGATGACTTCCGACGGCGGGCAGTGCAGCTGCACGAGGTCGAGCGTGTCGACACCGAGGTTGCGCCTGGATCGATCGGTCCAGGCGCGGAAGTCCCCCGCGGTGTAGTTCTCGGGCTCCTGCGGAACGCGGCGTCCCATCTTGGTGGCGACGGTGATGCCGTGACCGGGCCGGGCCGCGAGGAAGCGTCCGATGATCGACTCGCTGCGGCCGTCGCCGTAGACGTCGGCGGTGTCGAAGAGGGTGACGCCCGCCGCCGCCGACGCCTCGAGCACGGCGAGCGCGTCGTCTTCGGACACGTCTCCCCAGTCAGCCCCGAGCTGCCAGGTGCCGAGACCGATGACGGACACGGTGCGGCCGGTGCGGCCAAGGGAGCGCTGTTGCATGCGTCCAGGCTAGCGACGGCCGATCACTCGAGGGAACGGCCCCGCAGCTCGAGCGCGATCTGGGTGGCGTCGAGCCCTGCCAGCTCGTCGGCGAGCACATCGGCATCGTAGGTGCCGTTGTCTCTCGCATCGAGAAGCGCCTCCCGCTGTTCGGCGAGCACCGCGAGGCGATAGGCCTTCTCCTGCCGGACGATCTGGTCGCGGGGAAGATCCGCCGGCCGCTCCGGCTTCGGCACCGCCTGAGCGCTCTCCCTCATCAGCTCCAGCACCTGACGCCGGTCCTCCGCCTCACGTTCGCTCGCATCCGCGCGGTCGTCCTTGGCGGCGAGGGCGCCCACCAAGGGACCGACCGTCGATCCTTGGACGAGGAGGGACACTGCCGCCACGATGAAGGCGACGAGGATCAGGACCGATCGCTGCGGTGTCTCCTCGGGCAGGGTCTGCGCGGCTGCGAGGGTGATGGCCCCGCGCATCCCGGCCCAGACGACCACCGTCCCCTCCCGCCATCCGAGGGGCGCCGCGAGGAAGTAGCGGATGTCCGCGAGTCCCTGGGTGACCCGGCGGGTGAATCTGCTGGCGTCGTTCTCCGACATCGGACGACCGCGCCGCGCGAACGCGTCGCGGACGCCGGACTCGCCGTCGGGATCGGCGAGCTGCCGCTGGATCGTCTCCAACCGCGGCTGGAGCTCCCGCACGCGTCGGCCCCGAGAACGCAGCAGCACCAGGAGCGGAGCGACGTATCCCGCACGGACGAGCACCGTGAGGAGCCACCCGCCGAGCGCCACGGGGATCGCGGCGCGCACGCCGGCGTGGGCGGCCTCGACGTCGGCGATGATCGACGTGATCTGAAGGCCCATCAGGAGGAAGACCGCTCCCTCGAGGACCAGCTCCACGGTGCGCCAGTTCTGGGAGTCGGAGAGCCGATTGCGTGCGGACAGCACGCGCGGGGCTCGGATGCCGGTCACGATGCCCGCGACGACCGCCGCGACGAGCCCGGAAGCCTCGAGCAGCTCCGCGGGAATCGCGGCGAGGAAGGGCACCGTGAAGGAGATGACTGTGTTCACCGTGGGGTCGCTCGCACGCGCCCGCACGACGAGGTTCAGCCAGCCGACGACGGCACCGATCGCGACGGCGACGACGACCGAGTACGCGAACGTCCCCACGGCACCCCAGAACGAGAAGGATGCCGCTGCCGCGACGATCGCGGTGCGGAGGAGGACGAGGGCTGTGGCGTCGTTGAGCAGGCTCTCGCCTTCGAGGATCGCGACGACCCGCTTTGAGACGGGGGTGCGTTTGATGATGGAGGTGGCGACCGCGTCGGTCGGGCTGACGATGGCGCCGAGAGCCACACCCCACGCGAACCCGAGGTCCGGGATGACCAGCATGAAGAAGAGACCGAGAGCCACCGAGGTCGCCACGACGAGGAAGACCGACAGGCCGCCGATCGCCGCGAACTCTCGCCGGAAGTGCATGGCGGGCATGGAGACGGCGGCCGAGTAGAGCAGCGGCGGCAGGATCCCCATCAGGATCCATTCCGGGTCGAGTTCGAAGCCGGAGAAGAACGGCAGCAGGCTCCCCAGCACACCCAGGCCCACGAGGAGGACGGGCGCAGCGACACCCACGCGCGGGCCGACGACCGCCGCCGCTGCGACGAGGACCAGCCCCAGGACGAGGACGACGAGGGTTTCGATCACGGGGACAGACTGCCACGGCGGAGCCGCGCGATGAGATCAGGCCTGGCGCGCGGTGGCGAAAACGCGCAGAGCCGAGCGGGTCGGCAAGTCGAGCCGCAATCGAATGCTCCCGCGAGCGGCGCCTGCGCCGTTCACGACAGCGGCGCCTCCAAGCTGATCGAGGAGAGGTGCGATCTCGCGTGAGGCTCGATCAGGCAGGTATCCGACGCCGCGCCCGTTGGAGAAGACGGCGATCGAATGGTCGTCCCTCTTCGAACCGACGTCTCGCCGGAGGACGTAGAGCCGGTCGCCCTGCGCGCGACGTTCGCGATCGTCCACCAAGTAGTGAGTCCGCTCAAGCTCGACGCGCGCCGAGACGAGGTGGCGCAGGTCGGGCAGGGCGTCGTGCGCGCTGGATCGGCCGAAGACGGAGTGGAGGATCTCCTCGAGCCAGGTGGGCACGTGACCACTTTCCCTGCAACGCCCCGATTGAGGCGAGCCTCCAGCATCGCAGGTGCCGCCTGGCAATCTGCCCGGCGACGTTCGCACTTCTTCGGAATGACGAAGCACGCAGACGGGTTGGGCGAGACATGAGAGCCATCGTGTACTCCGCCCCCGGCGGATCAGAGGTCCTGTCCCTCGTCGATCGGGAGATCGCCACGCCTGGCACCGGAGAGGTGCGGGTGCGGGTCGCCGTCTCGGGGGTGAACCCCACGGACTGGAAGGCGCGCGCCGGCGGGACCCAGCGCGGAGACTCCGCCGAGGTCGTGCCGAATCAGGACGGTGCCGGCATCGTCGACGCCGTGGGCGACGGGGTCACCGAGCTCACCGTGGGCGACCGCGTCTGGATCCACCTCGCGCAGCATCAGCGCCCGACGGGCACCGCGCAGGAGTACACGGTCGTCCCCGCGTCGCGCGCGATCCGACTGCCCGAAGGCGTGAGCTTCGAGCTCGCGGCCAGCCTCGGCGTCCCGGCGGTCACGGCGCACCGCGCGCTGACCGTCCACGAGGACGGACCGACGCGCCTGTCGCCGGGAGCGCTCGAGGGCCGCACGATCCTCGTCGCCGGAGGCGCCGGCGCCGTGGGCCACGCGGCCATCCAGCTCGCCCGCTGGGCCGGTGCGACAGTGATCGCCACGGTCAGCTCCGAAGAGAAGGCAGGTCTCGCGCGCGCCGCCGGCGCTCATCACACCGTGGACTACACCGCCGGTGATCTCGTCGCGCAGGTGAAAGCCCTGGCGCCGTCGGGAATCGACCAGTTCGTCGAAGTGTCGCTCGCAACCAATGCCGCCGCCGACGCCGAACTCGCGGCCAACCACGCCGTCATCGCGTTCTACGCCGACAACAACGGCGAAACCTTCTCGATGCCGATCCGGCCCACGTTCGCGAAGAACCTGCGCGTGCAGGGCGTGCTGCTCTACACCGTGGGCGAACCGGCGCTCGACGCCGCGATCGAGGACATCACACACGCGCTCGAGGACGGCGCGCTCCCCGTCGGCGACGCGGACGGCCTCCCCCTCATCTGGTTCGACCTCGATCAGACCGCTGCGGCGCACGATGCGGTCGAGAACGCCGCCGTCGGGAAGGTGCTCATCCGGGTCGCCGATCTCTGATCGACCGGCGGGAAGACGCGAGACGAGGATGCCGCGTGGTCACGACGCGGGCGCGGCATCCTCGTCATCGATCGAGGGCGCGGCGACGATATGGGAGATCGGCCGCCACACCAGCGCCAGCGTGAGGGCCGCCCCGACGAAGGCGAACCACCACGGAGCGGTCAGCCCCCACACCTGGGCGATCACCCCGCCCAGCGCCTGCCCGATCACGAGGCCGCCGAAGACCCCGACCATGTTCACCGACGCGATGCGTCCCTGCAGCTCGTGCGGGACGAGGCGCTGGCGGACGGTCGTGGAGATGGTGCCCCAGATGAACGCGTAGGCACCGAAGCCGACCATGATCACCAAGGCGACGGCGCCTGAGGTCGTGAGCGCGAAGGCGAGGTGCATCAGCACCTCTGCGGTCAGGCAGACGCGCATGAGCGCGGTGAAGGTGAACCGGCGCTCGAGCCAGCCGAAGCTGACGGTGGACAGCAGGCCCCCGATGGCCGACGCGGTCGTGAGCGCACCGTATCCGACCGGCCCCATCTGAAGATGCTCGGTCGCGTACAGCACGAGCACGCCCCAGGGGGCTGCCCACGTGATGTTGAACGTGAGGATGATGATGACGAGGGTGCGCACCGGACGGTTCCGCCACAGCCACCGGATCCCCTCGACGATGTCGGTGTGGACGGCGGTGCGCCCGCCGTCGCTCTCACGGGCGGGGACTCGAGTGCGGGCGATACGCGAGATGAGCACGACGGCGAGCGCAACGCAGCTCGCCTGCACGGCGAACGGCCAGAACGAGCCGAGCGCGAAGAGGAAGGCGCCCAGCGGCGGTCCACCGAACTGGTTCGCGACCAGGAACCCGGCCTGGAGCCGTGCGTTGCCGATGCCCAGATCCTTCTTCTTGACCATCATCGGCAGGAGCGTGCTGCTCGTGGTGTCGACGAACACCTCGGCGCACCCGTAGACGAAGGCCACCGCGAGCACGATCCAGATGCTCGCCGTGCCCGTGATCAGGAACGCGCACAGCGCCACGAGGACGAGAGCCCGGATGCCGTTGGCGCACATGATCAGCACGCGCCGGTCGACCCGGTCGGCGATCGCTCCCGCATGGAGGCCGAAGAGCAGCCACGGCAGGAACTGCATGACGGCGCCGGATGCCACGAGCACCGGCGAATCCGTCATCGAGGCGATCAGCAGGGGGGATGCCGCGAGCGCGATCCCATCGCCGATGTTGCTCGTCCACGACGACGCCAGGAGCCAGCGGAAGTCACGTCCCAGGCGCCGGGGCGCGACCCACTCTCCGATTCCCACCGGAAGAGCTTACGGTGGGCGACGGACGTCGACGGAGGCAGTAGCCTGCGCCTGTGACACTCGAGCAGCTCGTCGATAGCAGCGAGGCGCTCCACGCACTGAAACGGGGGTGGTTGCGCCCGGACCCTCAATACCGCGAGGCACCCGCCGCCCCACCCGTCTCGGGCGATGTCGTCCTGGAGCGAGGGCTGGTGCGGATCGTGCCGATCGCCCGAGCGGTCGGGATCGACGCACGGCGAGACCTCGGCCGCATACGCGAGGAGACCGAGCGGGAGGGTGTCTGGCTTCTGGGTGGCGGCGACATCCACGCCGAGACCCTCCTGTCCGCGCGCGAAGGCTACGGCGCGCGGATCGCCGCAGCGGGCGGCGAGTGGGAGCGTCGCGCATGCGCCTGGCGGGTCGGCTCACTCGCCGTCATCCTCGTCCACGTGACCGCTGGGGACACCGCGACTCTCGCGCTGCACCTCGTACCCGACGAGTGGATCTGGCCGCGAGCGGCCGGTCTCTCGATGGCGAAACGCGAGATCTCGCACGCGCGAACGGTCAGACGTCAGGTCAACGCCGCGGACCCGACGTGGGAGTGGCCGACCGGGACGTGACTACACGAATCGAGGCTGCGGCGATGGCGGGTCACCACGGCTTCGCCTACTCGGCGTCGCCCAGCTCCTCCACGAGCCGATCCATCTCGTCGAGGCAGGCTTGTTGCTGATCGGCTGGGCACATGATGATGGCTGCCGGCAACGTGTCATGGTAGATCATGAACCCGACCCGATAGGTGACCTCAACTCCGCGTCGAACAGACATCTCGTCGATCACGCCGCGATATCCGATGAGGATCTGGTAGTCCCCGACCCCGCGCCAGCGGCATCGATCTCGCCGCTGCGCACGCTGCGCGAGGATCTGCGCCAGCACGCGATCCCAGGTGCGTCGCTGGCGTACCGGCGACGCCGCTTCCACACCGTCTGCGCGGGGCCGAACTGCTCCCGCGGCAGCTCACGCCACGGGATCCCGGTCCGGAACCGAAACGCGATTCCCTCGTTCACCAGCCAGTTGTCACTGAACGGGTGACCACGCCGCCCCGATCTCGATGGCGGCTACGGCTCGATCGACTCCCACTGCTTGGATGAGGTCCTGACCTCCCGGGCGTTGCCGGACACGGACACTCCTTTCGTGTGAGGGCGAATCACCAGGGAATGGGGCCGCTGTCGTCGAAGAATCCGCCACGGGGACCGTCGTCCGGGAGAGTCGCGAGGTGGACGGCGATTGCGGCACCCTGCGTGGGCGTGCGGGCGGAGTTGTGACCGGTGAAGTCGGTGGAGACGTATCCGGGGCAGCACACGTTAATGATGATGTTCGAGTCGGCGAAGCGGCGCGCGTACTGAACGGTGATGGCGTTGAGCATCGCCTTCGACGGAGCGTACGCTGCCATGATCGGTCCAGTGTGAAGCTCCAGCGAGCCCATGTTGCTGGAGACATTCACGATGCGCGGAGACGGTGCCGCAGATAGGAGCGGAAGCAGGGCATTTGTGACTCGCACCGCGCCGAAAACGTTGGTGTCTAGGACGGTGTGGACCACGCTCAGGTCAAGCGTTGTGGGATCTTGTGCACCACCAGCGCTGTTGCCTCCGATACCTGCGTTGTTGACGAGGACGTCGAGTCTTCCCGTTGTGCCCGCGATCAGAGAGGCTGCGTTTGCGACACTGGCGTCTGAGGTGACATCGAGGGGGACGCCGAACGCGTCAATGCCCTTGCCCCGTAAATTTTCTACTGCGACGGCGCGCCGACCATCGTCACGCGCGCCGATGGCGACCGTGAAGCCGTGGTTTCCGAGTTGCTCTGCGATCGCGAAGCCGATCCCCTTATTCGCGCCCGTGACAAGCGCCGTCTTGTTCGTATTCATCCACTCAATCGTGCGCCGCGATGCTAGGGCCGTCCAAGATCGGCCGAGTATCAGGTGATACCCGGCCGTCCTGAACAGAGGACGGGTCGCGCTACGACGTGGCGGGCCGCAGACGCAAACTCGTGAGCAGGATGCCGCCGATGACAGCGACTATCGCGCCGACGACGAGTGGTGCTGTGGGTGCGATGCCGTCGACGAGGAGGCCTCCGACGATGGCGCCAAGGGCGATGCCGCTCTGGAAGGTCACGACGGCCAGGCCGCCGACCTGTTCGAGGTGATCCGGGGCTGCTTTCGCTGCCCAGGTCTGCGCGGCCGGTGTCGCACCGCCGTATCCGAATCCCGACAGAGCAACCGCAACGAACAGGCCTGCGAAGTGCCGCCGGTGAGTACCACGCCGACCATTCCAGCGGCGAGAATCGCGGGGAAGAGGATCGACGCGAGGCGGAGTGCGCGGTCGACGACCGGCCCTGCAACGGTTGCTCCGAGCGCCATAGACAAGCAAAAGGAGCGCCAGTCCACCCGCATCCATCGGTGAGAGGCTTTCGGTGGCGGGCAGGACGTAGGTGTACCCGATGAACTGTCCGCCCTGGATGAGCAGGATCACCACCAGCCCGGCCAGGAGGAGGGCTGAGGCGAGTGTGGCGCCTAGGTGTTCTTCCCTGTGAGGTTGTGAACGCGCTCTGAGGGGATTTGGCCGCTGATGCCGGTGTGGGGTCGATGGTGATTGTAGTGATGCAGCCAGGCCGTGTAGGCGGCCTCGCGGTCGGCTTCGGAGGCGTAGGGGCGGGCGTAAGCCCATTCCGTGGCGAGGGTGCGGTTGAAGCGTTCGACCTTGCCGTTGGTCTGCGGTCGGAACGGGCGAGTGCGTCGGTGTTTGACGCCCTCGCCGAGCGCCGCGGCGAAGGCCGGGGAGCGGTAGCAGGCGCCGTTGTCGGTCATCGCCGCAGCGACGGTGACGTCGTGGTCGGCGAAGAACGCTCGAGCTCGGGCCCAGAAGCCGGCGTGGTCTCGCCGCGTTCGTCGCCGAGTCGTTCGGAGTAAGCCAAGCGACTGTGGTCGTCGACCGCGTGATGCAGGAACACGTAGCCGCGTGAGGGGGACGCGCCCCGACGAGTAGCGCGGTCTCGAACGGCACCGGCTCGGCGGTCTTGTGTGGAGCCACGACCGTGCATTCGCCAGCCGCCGTCATTCGGGATGACGCTGAGCTTCTTGATGTCAACGTGGACCAGCTGACCCGGGGCACCCATCTCGTAGCGGACCGGTCTCGGTCGGCGGATCGGTAGGCCGGTGGCCTGATCCAGGTGGTGCAGCAACGGCATCCGATATCGGGTCAGCACTCGCCCGACCGTCGAGCGCGGAATCCCGAGATGCAAAGCGATGCGCCGCTCCGTCCGAACCGGCAACCGATTCGGTGAACTCGCCGGCCGCGAGCTGCGATCCGTCAACGGCAACCCGGCCCGATAACGTCGCGAGCACCGTGACGCCGTCGCCGGCGAACACTGGAACCGCTGCGCCGCGACCCGAACCGACCAACCGTCATCGACAATCGACGAAGCCAGACGACGACGCCCTTCCGGCGTCAGAGGAGCATCAGCGTGAGTCACGAAGACCTCTGTGTGACTATGCGAGTGTGGTAACCCACATCGTCCCGGAGGTCTTCGCCTACCTCAGCCGATCACAACGTCTCGGGGAAGAACACCTAGGGCTCGGAAACCACCGCCGTGAGCGGCGGGGACGCGCGGAAGCGTCGCCGCCTGAATGATGAATGCGAGCACGGCCGCTCCGGCGCTCAGGACAAACACTCCGCGCCATCCCCACTCCTGCCCCAACCAGGTACCCCGACCAATCAACCCTTCCCTGATACCGTGCAGGTATCAGGGAAGGGTTGGGGGCATGAGCGATCTAGAGACCCGCGAGTTGCGTTATTTCGTCGCTGTCGCGCAGGAACTGCATTTCGGTCGCGCCGCCGATTTGCTGGGGATGGCGCAACCGCCGCTCTCCCGAGCGATCAGGCAACTCGAGGAGCGCCTCGGGGTCCGGCTCTTCGACCGGGACCGTCGCAGCGTGACCCTCACCGACGCCGGCGCCGTTCTGCTCCGCGAGGCTAAACTCGCGCTGAACGCGGTTACTGCTGCGGCTCGACGCACAAGGCGGGCGGGTGACTCTCGACACTCGATCGCACTCGCAACGAAAGCCGGAGCCTCCCACGACCTTTTGCAGCACCTCCTTGAGGTGATCGCGGACGATCCTACGGTCCCCGCCGTCGATGTCGTCCTCTGCGAGGTCGGTGAACAAGCGAGCATGCTCCGCGACGGACGCGCGGACGTCGCGCTCATGCATCGGCCCGTCGACGACCTTGCAGGATTCGACGCGGAGGAACTCTTCATTGAGGGCCAGGTCGCCATCGTCCCCGCCAAACACCCTCTCGCCAGGCGAGCCCACGTCACGATGGCTGATATCAGTGATGTGCCCGACCTTCCCCTGGCCCGGTGGCCACGCCTAGACGGCACATACCCGGACGGCCCGGGCCCCGAAGTGCACACACAATCGCAGATCGCGCAACTCATCGCCCTCGGCAAAGCTCTCCTCGTCATCCCCGCCTCAAGCCGTGCCTGGCAATGGCCAGAGCACGTCGCCATCCCCGTGGTCGACGCGCCCGAAGTGACGACCGTGATTGCCTGGCCCGCGCACAGTCACTCCCGCGATCTCGCTGCAGTCGTGCGAACGGCGACGAGTATCGCCGACCTTCCGACGCGCGTCCTGGCATCGGCCGTCAACGGGCGGTGACCCCCGAGAATCACGCTTCCATGCAACCGAATGGCATGCAATCACGTCACCCGTCGTTACGCTGACGCGTCTCTCGCGGGGCTGTTCTTACCGTCGGCTGCGCCGGATTCATCCTGCTGTCCGTCCCCGCGTTCTTGACTCGCTGGTCGAGAAAGATGCTTGGATCACCTCGTGAGGCCCGGAGTCTTGCAGGGCGGAGATGCTCTTCGCTTACACGAGTCGACCCACTGACACGACGTCATCCGCGGGCGCGCATCGACACTGGCGGCTTCGGTTCCTCCCGAAGGGGATCACCGGAACGGTAGCGGTCGGCTCGCGCGAACAGGTGGACCGCTTGCTACGGCCTCCCCGACCAAGGATGGAGCTGGAGTCCGCACATGCACGAACAATCCCACTTGACCAATGGGACTCCGTCGACAGTTCGACCACCCGGCGGGCTCGCGGTGTTCCTGGTCGTCGCATTCGGCGCGACTTGGGCGATGTGGTTGCCGATCCTCGTCGAAGCACAAACGACCGGACTCGACGCAATGCCGTGGACGTTCTTCCTCGCCTCCGCCGGGCCTGCGTGCGGTGCGATCGCCGCGACGCTCTGGGAGAGCGGGCCGCGAGGGTTGGCGGCATGGGTGAGGCGCACCTTCTCGGTACACCTCTCATGGAAGTGGTGGCTCGCCGGCATCGGCATGCCGGTGGCGTACTTCGCCATCGCCTGGGTGACCACGCTCATCGTGACGGGTTCGTGGCCGGACTCCGCCGCGTTCGGCCTCACCGACAAACTCCCCGGCCTGGCATGGCCGGCGGTCGCGTTCGTCTGGGTGCTCACCTTCGGTCTCGGGGAGGAGGCGGGATGGCGAGGCTGGCTTCTGCCCGCCCTCTCCCAGCGGATGCCGGTGTTCTGGTCTGCGCTCATTGTGGCCGGGGTATGGATCGCCTGGCATGCCCCCGCGTTCTTCTTCAACCCGACCTACATGGCGATGGGCGCCGGAATCATCGGATGGATGCTAGCGCTGGTCTGCGGCTCGTACCTGCTCGCCTGGATGACCGTCGGCGCACACTGGAGCATCATCCCGGTGCTGCTCTGGCATGCCGGCTTCGACCTGCTGACCGCCGCTGACCACGCCGCCGGGAGCATCGCCTCAACGATCAGCGCCATTGCCATGATCCAGGGCGTGCTCTGCGCCTGGCTCCTGTGGCGCAGGCGGAACCAACCGCGAGCAGCTGAAGCGTCTTGAGCGTTCAACGCGAGCGTCGTTCGCGCACTCATGATTCAGCCATGCCCGCCGCAGTGCGGATGACCCACCGTACGATCCTCTCCTCTCAGCCAGCGTGGGGCGACGCGCGGCGGATGATGCGACATCTCCTCGATGGAGCGGACCGACCCGATGACTATGGCAGAGTCATCGCGCGCTTGAAACTTCTCGAAGCCGTCGGCTGTCCGGCTCGCCTTCACAACGATCACGTCGGTCGGTTCCGATCATGCTTGGTCCACGATGTCGGGGTTCGACTCGATGAGCTCAGCCTGCTCGGTCCACGACAGGCCTACGATGCTGAGCACGACTCGCGCGATGGCTGACGGACCACTCTCCGCGTCCAGGCGAGTCTGGCGCAGAGTGGCTCGGGCTGTCTCTTCGATGAGGATGGCGAGGACTTCGGGCGAGACGTCTCTTCGGAAGACCCCCGCTGCAATGCCTGTATTTGAGAGCTCGCGGACACGTCGTCGAAGGGGCGCGAGCGAACGGACTGTCTCTGCGACATGGGCTTCACTGAGGGCGATATTGGCGGCGGCGCGCACTGCTGAAGCTTCGCGCCAAAGGCGCACGGCGAGGCGGGCCAGAGCGACGCGCGGGTCGGTGTCTTCGATGACGTCGGCGATCGCATTGAACCGCTCAGCGCCGAGCGCGATGACCTCTTTCAGCAGGGTCTCCCGGTCGGGGAAGTGGCCGTAGAGAGCCCGTCGCGACAGGCCGGCTGCTTGCGCGATGGTGTCGAGGGATGCCTGTGGATTTTCGGCGAGCACGGCTTGCGCAGCGTGCAGAAGTGCTTTGTGGTTGGTTGTGGCGTCACTTCTGCGCTCGCGCGTAGGAACCGAGTCCGGCCGGGCGGGGGACTCTTGCGTGGACATGATCACCTCTCGCGGACGCTCACATGAGCTTGGTTGATTCAAGCGCCTCCGACATGCCCCGGTTGTATGCGATCAGGGGCCGCCGCAGCACCAGGCCGAGCAGCAAGGCCGGAACGATGAAGAGGGCGAGGAGGAGAAGCGAGATCCAGAAGTCCGCCGCGTAGACGCCGGCAATCGCCGAGCGCATGGCCTGGATCGCATAGGTGGCTGGCAAGAACGGGCTGATGTTCTGGAACCAATCCGGCAGCAGCTGGAGAGGGTACGCGCCGCCGGATCCGGAGATCTGGATGACGAGGAGGAGCACGCACAGCGCCTTTCCGGCATTGCCGAACGTGACGACCGCGGTGTAGACGATGAGGGTGAAGACGAGGGAAGTCAGCCATCCGGCGAGGACCATGAGCAGTGGGTGTGCAGGCTCAATGCGGACGAACAGGATGAGCCCGAGGGTGAGGAGTGTGCTCTGGGCGAGGCCGACGAGTCCGAAGATGCCATATCGTCCGAGGTACTTCTGGGTCGTCGTAAGTGCTGGGGCGCCACGAAGCGTGTTGTGGTTGACGTCGACCCGGATGGTGACTGTCATCAGCAACGCTCCGACCCAGAGCGCGAGGATGGTGTACAGGGGCGCCATGGCAGCGCCGAAGCCGGCGACGGGGAATACCGCCGTGCGGTCGACCCGGACGGGTTCTGCCAGTGAGGCGGCGAGAACGCCGGGGTCGCCTCCGATGATGTCGCGGAGTTCGCTGAGATCACCGGTGTCGGCTGCGGTTCCGAGCGCCTGATCGAGGTCGCCGAATCGGTCGGCCAGTTCGTCCAGTGAGGTGGATATCCCGCTGGCGACGGTCTTGCCGCGATCGATGGCCGTCAGCACGGAGTCCGCTGAACCGGACAAGCTGGCGGATACGCCGGCGAGGTCACTACGCACGACTGAGACGTCCGAGTCGAGGCGCGAGAGCGTCGACGACAGGAGATCCAGTTGCGGCTTCAGATCGTCGGTGTACGCGCTCTGCGCTTTCTGTACAGCAGTCTTCGCTTCGGCGATCGCGACGAGGATCTCCTGGTGGGAGTCCTGAGCGGAAGCGCTGTCCCCCTGAACGTCCGTTGCAGCTTCCGCGAGTCGATCGTGGACGGCCTGCTGTCGGGCGATCGCGTCATCGAGAACGGCGATGACGGTGTCGAGGGCGCCTTCCGCGGCTGCGGGGAGCGTGGGCCGGACCTCAGTGTCGAGGGTGTCGCGGATGGTGTTGTATCGGTCGATCTGATCTTGGACTCGTGCCGCGATGTCGGTGAGCACCGTCACGCGGTCGCCATTGAGACGATCGATGTCCGCGTAGAGGTCGTCGATGCGATCGCCCACCGCGTTGTAGCTCTTGGTGGTCGCAGACAGTGCGTCGGAGACTCCCCCCGTGGCGTTACGCAGAGCGGAGGCGACGGAGTCGACCGCATCGCGCCCGCTGCCGGCAGCGCCGGCGGCGTCGTTGAACGCACCTCCTGCGGCGTCGACGAGTTGGGAGGCGCTGTTCACCAGGGGGATGCTGGAGTCGAAGAGGGCGGAGAACATGTCGGCGGTCTGCGCACCGGCACGCAGTTGCGTCGACAGACCGGACACACGCGCCTGGAGCCGGGCGAGCGCAGCCTGGGTGTCGTCGTCGGTGAGGTAGTCGGAGAGGGAGGAGAGCAGCCCGAGCGCGATCTCGCTGAGGGTTTGGGTGAACGTCTCGGAGATCTGCGCAGACACACCGTCGGCGCCCTGGGCGGTGATCTTCGGAGCGAGGGCGTTCTTCTTCTCGTTGGTATAGAGCGCGATGTCGGTGTGCTCCGCACCGTCGACGTAGAAGGTCATCATGTCGCTACTGAAGGACGGCGGAAGCACGATCGCGGCGTAGTAGGCACCCGACTTGGTGCCGTCGATTGCGTCGTCTTCCGTCGTGACGACCCAGTCGAGGTCATCGTTGGCGCGCAGCGCGGACAAGACCTGTTCGCCGACGTCGATCCGGAGCGGAACCAGATCGCTTTCGTAGCCGGTGTCGGTGCTGGCGACGGCGACCTTCAAGTTGCTGGTGTTCGCGAAAGGATCCCAGCTGGCGATCACGTTGAACCAGGTGAACAGTGACGGGATGACGACGAGGCCGAAGATGACGATGCACGCCATCACATTCCGTGTCGCGTGACGCACGTCTCGCGCGACCAGCCGCAGGATGACCCTCACGACTGCTCCCCCTTCCCCGCAGCGCGGTCGTCCTCCTGCTGAGCTACGCCTTCGCTCTCCTCCGCTTCGGCGGGCTCAACCCGGCTCGCCGCCTTCTTCGTCGTCTCGGGCGCGTCGACGTCCCGCTGGGCGGAGTCGTCAGCCTCGAGCGACGCGTCGGCTTCGGGCGCATCCTGGAACCACTTCGCCACGACATCATCCGCGTCGTCACTGATGTGCTCATCCGCATCACCAGTGGCAGCGACGTCAGCGGAGTGACTCTCGTCGAGAGAATCACCGGAGCTGAGGTCCTCCGCGAGCAAATGCTGTGCGCCGGGAACGGACTGGCGTGCCGTGCGCGACTCCGTGGAGGCGACGGCGGCGTGCGCATCCGCGCCCCCGGCGAGGACCGCCTGATGCAGGTCGGCGTCATCAAGCCCGGCGATCTCTCCGGCTTGCGCGAAGCTCCATCTGATGTACTCGATGGCGACAAGGAATCCGATGATCAGAAGGCACCAGAGGGTTCCGATACCCAGCAGCAGCGCCTTGGCGTCCGCGAATGTCAGAGCTACCGCGGAGACCAGTGCAAGTCCCGCCAGTCCGACGATCAGCGTCGCCCGCAGCAGCACCGGGTAACGGTGAGTGAACGGCTGCGCTCGGCGGGTGAGCTCGACCCGGTATGCACGGCGATCCGAGAGCGCGCGGATGATCTCTCTCAGCCGGTAGCCCGAACCGGCGACCTGGACGTTCTCACCGATCAGCAGGTCGGTCGCGGCCACCTCGCGGTTGAACAGAATGTGGAAGCTAGCGAGCCTGCGCCGCAGGACCAGTCCGAAGAAGAATGCGAGGGCGACGAAGACGGCGAGTGTCCCGAGGAACCGCCAGTAGTGGCCGCCGTAGAACCCCGCGATCGTCTCCCGCATTGCGTCGATGCCGTAAGAGAACGGCAGCAGCGGATAGATCGCGCGGAAGAAGTCGGGCATCAGCTCGATCGGGTACAACCCCGACGCGCCCGGGATCTGCATGACTACGAGCAGGATGCACAGACCTCTCCCGACGTGCCCGAACCCGACACAGAGCGCGTAGATGATGCTCACGTACGCCAAGGCGATCAGCACAGCGGTCCCCACGAAGGCGACGGCGCTCACGGTCTGCACGCCGATGATGAGGTTGCCGATCGAGACCACCAGCGCCTGCCCGACGGCGAGCAGCGCGAACAGGCCGAAACGTCCCAGGTAGGCCTCTCGGACCGTGACTCCCTCGACGCCTTCCGTATCGACCTCGATCTTGAAGATCACCATCAGCACGAACGCGCCGATCCAGAGGGACAGGTTCGTGAACAGCGCCGCCATCGCAGACCCGTAGGAGGACACCGGAAACATCATCTGCTCGTCGACAGCGACCGGCGAGGCGGTGAAACGGGCGATGTCGTCCGGGTTCAGTCCGGTGATCGTGCCGAGGGCATCCCACTCCGCCGCGGCGGCGACCGCTTCGATATCGGTACGAGCCGTCTGCAGATTCGACTCGATGCTCGTGATGTCGGCGTCGAAGCTGTCGAGCGCCGTCGAGGTGGATGCCAGCTGCGAATCCGCGCTGCGCAGTACATCCCCGACCTGGGTGAGGACCTGTCTCTGCGAGGCAACCGCGGCCGAAAATTCTCCCGCACTCGAGGACAGCCGCGCCATCGCACTGTTCAGCGCCGGAAGGTTCTCGGTCAGCACCGTCCGCAGATCAGATGCCGCAGTCTGCGTACCCTGGGCCGCCTCGTCGAGGGCATCCGAAGCCGCCTGCAGCCCCTCGACGGCGTCTGAAGTGCCGGTGCTCAACTGCGACAGATCCGCGACGAGTTGCTGATCTGCAGCGTTCCGCTCCTGCAGTGCCTCGATCACCCCGGACAGACGCTGCGCCGTCTCAGGATCGAGATCGGCGTCATCGAGCAAAGCCTGCACCTGTGCGATCGCGGCCTCGTTCGCCTCGAGGACGGTCTCGACGTCGCCGATCGCCGTGTCCACCCGTAGCCGTGCAGAAGTCAGAGCTTCCGTCACCTGACTGACCGAGGAGTTCGCGGAGGCAGAGGCCTCCGCGAACAGCGACGTGCCTGTGAGGTACGCGGCCGTCGCGGCATCGGCGAACTCGATCACCTGGTCCTGTGCTTCGGCGATGATCGACCGTGCTTCCCCAGCGGCCTTCTGAACGTCCGCCAGCGTCGAATCGACATCCGTGAGCGTGTCGCGGGCATCGGACAGCGTCACTCGGGAACCGGCGATTCGATTCTGGAGGTCGGTGATGCTGTCCCGCGCCGATGCCAGCGACTGCGAAGTGCTGTCGAAGGCGTTCAGCGCGTTGTCTTTCGCCGTCAGCAACCGCGACTCCACGCCGTCCCCCGCGTCCCGCACCGCGTCTGTCGCGGCCTCGGCGACTTGCTCGGTGAAGGCAGCCGTGATCTGCCGATCGAGCTGGGACGCGCCGACGTCAGTGATCTTCGGCGCGATCGCGCTGGCCTTCTCGTTGACGTAGTACTGCAGCGCCGGCTGGGTGAACTCTCCGCTGGTGATGCTGAGGAGATCCTCACTGAAGTCTGCAGGGATGACGATGGCCGCGTACACGTCGCCGCGCTTGACCTCCTCCATGGCCTCCTGCTCGCCCATGAAGACCCAGCCGAGCTGATCATTCTCCTCAAGCTGCTTGCTGACCTGATCACCCACGTTCAGCGAGCCGGTGAGGTCCGAGGATGCACCCTCATCGAGATTGGCCACCGCGACGTCGATGTTCTCGGTGTTCGCGTACGGGTCCCAGAACGCGTTGATGTTGAACCACGCGTACAACGCCGGAGTGATCAGCACGCCGATCACGATGATCCATGTCTTCCGGACACGGATCAGTCGGGTGACGTCCCTCCTGAAAATCCGCCAGCTCATCCGCACCTCGCAAGCATACGCAATTTGCACAGCTCTGTGCACGTTAACGACGAAACGTCTCGCCGACCATCCGCGCGGGGCCTCCTTGCCGTGTGCAAAAAACTGAGTACGCTCATTCATGTGAACGGGTTGTGCCAGCCGTCAGAGCTTGGACGGGCTTCGGGCGTCGGGGAGATGGAACCCCGCCGCGAGCAGAACATGCGACTCAAGCGGGAGCGGATCTTTCGCGTCGCGTCTGATTTCTTGCGCGCGCGGGGATTCTCCGCGGTGACGACGCAGGAGGTGTCCGCGGCGGCCGGAGTCGCGGCGGGCACACTCTTCCGCTACGCCGCGACGAAGAGTGAGTTGCTGCTCATGGTCTACAACGAGGCACTCCGGTCGTCGATAGCTGACGGCGCCGCGCGTGCGGCGTTGATGGCGGATCCTGCCGACGCGGTATTCACTCGCCTGCGCCCGCTCGTCGCCGCCGCTGCCCGAGAGCCGGAGAACAGTGCTGCGTACCAGCGCGAGCTGCTGTTCGGCCCTCATG
The DNA here is from genome assembly GCF_014204835.1 of Microbacterium marinum. Lineage (NCBI taxonomy): Bacteria > Bacillati > Actinomycetota > Actinomycetes > Micrococcales > Microbacteriaceae > Microbacterium > Microbacterium marinum. The sequence continues at coordinate 2,422,428 of NZ_JACHMD010000001.1, forward strand.
AGGCGAAGTTCCGGGCCGAGGGCATGGCTTTGATCCTCGCGCTCGAGGCATCGCTGTCTGACACGTTGCGCCGTGCCGCGCCGACCCTCAGCGACGGGGAGGCACGGGTCGCAGGGTCGGCGCTGTTCGCCGTCACTCACCTCGCGATCGCCCGGATGACGGCTTCCGGCATCCCCGAGGCTGACGCGATCGACGACCTCAGACGTCAGGTCACCCACATCGTGACCGGCGCGCTGCAACACACCCCGGCGGCCCGATCGGCCGCGCGAGAAGAAATGAAGGAGACAGAACAATGAGCAACATCACACACGTGACCGTCCTGGGGACAGGGGTCCTCGGCAGCCAGATCGCATTTCAGACCGCCTTCAGCGGCTTCCAGGTCACCGCATATGACATCAGCGACGACGTAATCGCGGCAGCCGAGGCGCGTTTCGATGCTCTCGTCACCGCCTACAAGGAGGACGGAGTCGCAGGAGCGTCCGAGGGAAAGGCCGACGAGGCGCTGAGCCGCATCCGATTCTCCTCCGACCTCGCCGAGGCTGTCGCGGACGCGGATCTGGTCATCGAGGCGATCCCCGAGGTGCTTTCCATCAAGCAGGACACCTACCGCAAGCTCGGAGAGCTCGCACCTGAGAAGACCATCTTCGCGACCAACTCGTCGACACTCCTGCCCAGCGACCTCAAAGACTCCACCGGACGCCCCGCCAAGTTCCTCGCGCTGCACTTCGCGAACCGGGTCTGGAAGTTCAATACCGCCGAGGTGATGGGCACCGCCGACACCGATCCGGCCGTCTTCGACGAGGTCGTGGCCTTCGCAGGCGACATCGGCATGGTTCCGATTCCCGTGCACAAGGAGAAGTCCGGCTATGTGCTCAACTCGCTGCTGGTGCCGTTCCTCAACGCCGGGTTCACACTCGCCGCGGGCGGATTCGCCGAACCAAAAGACATCGACAACGTGTGGCGGATCGGCACGGGAGCGCCGATGGGTCCCTTCCAGATCACCGACATCATCGGCCTGACCACGCCGTACAACATCCTCGCCCACGGCGGAGAGAAGGATCAGACGCTCGCGGCCTGGCTCAAGAGCGAGTACATCGACCACGGCAAGCTCGGCGTCGCCACCGGCGAGGGCTTCTACACCTACAACTGACCCCCCAGCCGCAGCAGAACGAGCACTCCACGAGAGGACGTCGGAGCCCGACCCATCACCTCACCCTTGGTGTCCGGCAAACCCGGTCAGACTCCGGCGCTGCGGAGGGGTACTGAGGCCCCAATACAGACGACGCCTGTCAGGGCAGCGTCGGAGTCCAGTCGGGTTCGGGTGCGGACGCTGTGTTGGTCGAACCGGAGGAGGTGTACGTGACCCCGTCGAGGAAGAGCTCCACGGTGTAGCTGAGGTCATCCGTGTCGCCGAGGGAGGTGACCTGCGCTGCCGTGAGCGGGGCGTGGAGGGTGAGGTCGCCGAGTTGGTCGCACGCCCACGCCGGGGTGAACAGCTCCACTGTCGCCTCCCCGTCGCTTCCCTCGAGAGTGACGGTGGCTTTCACAGCTGTGAGGGGCGTCTCCACGCCGAGGAGTCCGAGGGTGACAGACCCGTCGCGTCCGTCGGCGTAGGCGGTGATGTCGAGGTAGCTGGCGGCGGGCTCGTCGACATCGGTCTTCGTCGTCCATTCGACGTACGCTCGCGAAGCACCCACGGTCCCGCCGAACGGCAGGCTGGGGCCACTGCCCGCGATGAGCCACAGCGCGTATGTGCCGGCGGCCGACCGGTTCGAGACCTTCCACCACCCATTCCCGAGATCGGTGACTTCGGGCTCCCGGCTCTCCGGGCCGCATCCCACGGGATCTCCGCCGCGCTGCTCGGCGTAGAGCGTCCAGCCGTCCTGCCGGACGAAGACGTAGAGCTCGTCGCCGCTGATCGCGGGGGTGCCGTCGGGCATGCCCTCGTACCCTGCTTCTTCGGTGAGAGATTCGAGGTGCAGCTCGGTGTCGGCGGTACGCACGATGAGGTCGTCTGGTCCGGGGGTGCCGGCGGTCTCCGTTGCTGCCGGAGTGGGGACTTCCTCCGGAGCGCGTTCGATGTTCTTCGGTCCCGTGGAGATGCAGCCGGCGAGCGCGACCGCGCTGACGGAGGCCATGACGATGAGGGCGGCCTTGCGGATGCTGCGGTGCGTCACTGTCGTCTCCCCCGGTTGTGGCCTCACCGTATCGCGATGAAAGCGAGAAGGGCACCGGCGCGAAGCCAGTGCCCTTCTCGTTTCTCGACCGCTTTGCTCACGCCCCTCCGGTCGGGATGACAGGATTTGAACCTGCGACCCCTTGACCCCCAGTCAAGTGCGCTACCAAGCTGCGCCACATCCCGGACGTCGTCCTCGCGGACAACTCCCCTACTCTACCCGGTCCGCAGGCGCGGCGCGAACCGGCCCAGCCCGCGTCGGCGGCCCCCACCGGAGGCGGCGACGGCGCCAGCTGCTGGTGTCAGTGGTGGACGCTGGCGCCGAAGGATTTCGACGCCGCCACGCGTCGATACCGCCGCGCGCAGATTCTCGCCGGCGGCTGACCGTTCTACGATGGGGCGATCCGTTCCGCCCGCCGTCGAACCACCAACCGACGCCCCGACAGAGAGGACGACCATGCCGGATGCCGTTCGCGCCGACTCCTGGCTGTGGGCCGTCCGCGTCTACAAGACCCGCTCGGCCGCCACCACGGCGTGCCGAGCCGGTCACGTACGGGTGAACGGGGAGAAGGCGAAAGCCGCCCAGCAGGTCCGCGTCGGCGACGACGTGCGCATTCGGATCGCCGGGTTCGACCGGATCCTCGTGGTGCGTCAGCTCCTCACGAAGCGGGTCAGTGCGCCGCTTGCTGCCGCGGCCGCCGACGACCGCACGCCGGCCCGCGAACCCGTCGCACAGCTGGCCGTTCGCGATCGGGGCGCCGGACGGCCGACCAAACGCGAACGACGCGACATCGAACGTCTCCGCGGCCGCTGACGATCATCCCTGACGGCGGTTGAGGGAGCGGCGCACGACGACATCGACCACGGTGACCAGCGACGCCGTCACGGCGTAGACCAGCAGATCCCGCGGATCGAAGACCGTCCCGAAGACGAGAACGATCGGCGGCCACTCCCCCGCCCACCGCAGCGGCCAGCCGCTGAGCTGAAAGCTTTCGACCGCGACGCACCACGCCAGGACGACGGCGCCCACCACCCACGGCGACAGCCGCGGCAGCAGCGCGACGAGGCCGCCCCAGACCGCGACCACGTACAGGGCGTCGCCCGCGATGTCGGAGGCGGCACCAGCCGGCGCCGAGATGGACGACCAGACCGGATGCCACCGCCGCGGCGGCCCCGACGATCCGCCGTGTCACCGCTGATCGGTCACGACTCATCGGCTCAGAGTCGGTCACGCAGCCACGACACCGGACGGACGGCGGCCCCGACGGCGTCGACACGGTCCGCGAGACCACGATCGCTCGTGACCAGGATCACCTGTTCGCCGCGCGCGACACGCGTTTCCGCCTCGGCGACGAGCGCATCGTCACCCGAACCCTCGGCCCGGACGACTTCGACACGGCGATGAGCGTCGGCCGCGCTGCGCGCGTCGCCCTCGAGCACGGCGACGACGACCGGGTGCCACGTGGTCCCCGGGAGGGACAACTCGTCGGCGGGCAGTCCGGCATCGATGACCGCATCGAGCCGGTCGAGCAGCCGCTCCGCAGCGCCTGGACGATCCCGCCACCAGCCGTCGGGCACGGATCCGATGACGTTCGCAGCATCGACGATGATCGTGACTCGGGTGGACAGCGCCTCGCGCAGCGCTGGCCAAGAGGCCGCGAAGCCGGGATGGAGCGGAAGCTCATCGACGCGGTCCACCGGCACCCACTCGAGCGCGTTGCTCTCGGGGTCGGCGATGACCGGCTCGAACGGGGTCGTGACGGTCGCCACCAGCGTCGAGTACGACCAGATGCCGAGGTTGAGCACGCTCGTGAACAGGGGCGCGAGCACGCCGTCGGGCACGCCGGCCTCCTCCTGCGACTCGCGGATGGCGGCGGCGGCAGCGGACTCACCCTCGTGGCGTGCGCCGCCGGGGATCCCCCAGGTGCCGCCGAAGTGACTCCACGACACCCGATGCTGCAGCAGCACACCCCGCTCGGGATCGTGCGCGAGCAGCCCTGCAGCGCCGAAACGGCCCCAGTACTTCTCCCCAGTGGGCGCGACGACCCACGCATCGCCGGGATCGCGGGGGCCGGCCGGACGCCGCGGCTCACCGGGAGCGGGAGGGTGGATGGTCACCCGTCCACCCTCTCACGCAGCCGCACGCGAGGACGCGGCATGCGTCACGGGAGGGAACAGGATCAGCGCTGGCGCTTCTCGCGCACCCGCATGTTCGTCACGATCGGCGTGCCCTCGAAGCCGAAGATTTCGCGCAGGCGGCGCTGGATGAAGCGCCGGTATCCCGGGTCGAGGAATCCGGTCGTGAACAGCACGAATGTCGGCGGCCGGGTGGACGCCTGCGTGCCGAACAGGATGCGCGGCTGCTTGCCGCCTCGCAGCGGATGCGGGTGCTCGGCGACGAGCTCGGCGAGGAACGCATTGAACTTGCCGGTCGGGATGCGCTGATCCCACGACTCGAGTGCGGTCTCGAGGGCCGGCACGAGCTTGTCGAGGTGACGACCGGTGCGCGCAGACAGGTTCACGCGCGGTGCCCACGTCACGTGCGCGAGGTCCTGCTCGATCTCCCGCTCCAGGTAGCGGCGCCGATCGGCGTTGTCCATGTCGACGTCGTTGAGGCGGTCCCACTTGTTGAACGCCAGCACGAGCGCGCGCCCGGACTCGAGCACGAGGTCGATGATGTTGAGGTCCTGCACACTGATCGACTCGGTGACATCGAGGACGACGACAGCGACCTCTGCCTTCTCGAGCGCGGCACTCGTACGCAGCGACGCGTAGAAATCGGCGCCCTGCGACAGGTGGACACGACGACGGATGCCGGCGGTGTCGACCAGACGCCACAGTTTGCCGCCGAGCTCGACGACCTCGTCGACCGGGTCACGGGTGGTGCCGGCGAGATCGTTCACGACGACCCGCTCCTCACCCGCCGCCTTGTTGAGCAGCGACGACTTGCCGACATTCGGACGCCCCAGGATCGCGACGCGGCGCGGCCCGCCGAGTTCGTTCTTCGCGACGGCCGACACCTCAGGGAGGACCTTCATGACCTCGTCGAGGAGATCGGCCACCCCGCGCCCGTGGATCGCGGACACCGGGTGCGGCTCACCGAGACCGAGGTTCCAGAGGGCTGCGGCCTCGGGCTCCTGGCGAGCGTCGTCGATCTTGTTCGCAATGAGGAAGACCGGCTTGTCCGTCTTGCGCAGCATCCGCACGACCTGCTCGTCGGTCGCGGTGGCTCCCACCATCGCGTCCACGACGAACAGGACGACGTCGCAGAGCTCGATCGCGACCTCAGCCTGAGCGGCCACCGAACGGTCGATGCCGCGCGCGTCGGGCTCCCACCCGCCGGTGTCGACGAGGGTGAAGCGGCGATCCATCCACTCGGCCTTGTAGCTCACCCGGTCGCGGGTGACCCCGGGGGTGTCCTCCACGACGGCCTCGCGCCGGCCGAGGATGCGGTTCACGAGCGCGGACTTGCCGACGTTCGGTCGACCGACGATCGCCACGACGGGCAGCGCCGGGAGCATCTCGACGACCTCGCCGCCGGCGGTGAACCCGGCCAGCAGATCGGCGTCCTCATCATCCAGCTCGTAGTCGGCGAGCGAGGCGCGCAGGGCCGCGGCCCGCTGATCGGCGAGCTGCTCATCGAGATTCGCGAGCTTCTCCTCGAGCTGATCGGGGCCGGCTTCGTATTCGTCTTCGGCGCTCATCGTGAGCCTCCCGTTCCCGACCGGATGACGTCCAGGACGGCATCGACGGTCTGTGCGAAATCCAGGTCGGTCGAGTCGACGACCGTCACGCCGGGGGCGGCGGTGAGGAAGTCGACGACCTGGGAGTCGGATGCATCGCGCTTGTGCAGCGCGGCGGCGACGGCCGCGGCATCCTGTGTGGTCAATTCTGCGCTCCGTCGGGCAGCGCGCACGTCCGGCGCCGCCGTGAGCAGGATGCGCACAGGTGCGTCGGGGGCGACGACGGTGGTGATATCGCGCCCTTCGACGATGACGCCCGGCAGCCCCGAGTCGGCCACCAGCCGCCGGAACATGGTGTTCACGTGCTCGCGGATCACGGGGACGCGCGCGACGCCGCTGACGGCCGAACTCACACGCGGCTCGCGGATCGCCTCGGTGACCGAGGTCTCCCCCACCCGGACCCAGTACTCGTCGGGGTCGAGCGAGATGGCGTAGTCGAAGTCGCCGGCGGCATCGACGACGGCGGCGGCGTCGGAGGTGTCGGCGTGATGCTCCAGCACGTGCCAGGCGAGCGCACGGTAGGCGGCACCGGTGTCGAGGTATCCGAACCCGAGCCGGCGCGCGACCTCTTTCGAGACGCTGGACTTGCCGCTGCCGGCCGGGCCGTCGACGGCGATCGTCACGGTGTCAGTCATTGAGGCTCGCAATCTTCCATCCACGGCTCATGAGGCCTTCGGTCGCGACCGTGGCGGCCGAGGGCACGACGCTGATCTCGCCGAGACCGAACAAGGCACCCGGGGAGTGCTCCAGGCGGAAGTCCTCGACGTTGACCTCCAGCTCGCCGAGGTCGCCGAACAGGCGTCCCAGCTGTCCCGGCGTGTCGTCGACGATCACCACGACCGTCTCGAACCGGCGGTTCTGACCGTGCTTGCCCGGCAGCCGCTCCACGCCCTCGTTGCCGCGCCGGATCGTGTCGGCGACCGCGCGACGCGAGCCCGGGCGGTCGGGGGCACGAAGCGCGGACGACACCGACCGCAGGTCGTCGGCCAGCGCGTCCAGCACGTCGACGACGGGCTGCGCGTTGGCGCCGAGGATCTGCACCCACAGCTCGGGGGCGGATGCCGCGATGCGCGTCGTGTCGCGGACGCCCTGACCGGCGAGGCGCAACGCACCCTCCTGCGCACCGACGAACCGGCCCGCCAGGAGCGATGCAACCAGCTGCGGGACGTGCGAAACGAGCGCGACCGACCGGTCGTGTTCGACGGGTGTCATCTCGATGGGAGTGGCGCCCAGGTCGAGTGCGAGTCCCTCGACGACGGTGAGATCGCGCGCGGAAGTCTCCTCGTCGCGGCAGATGACCCACGGGCGGCCCAGGAAGATGTCTGCGCGCGCGGAGATCGCGCCGCCGCGCTCACGACCCGCCATGGGGTGAGAGCCGATGTACCGCGTGAGGTCGACGCCGCGCGAGCGGAGTTCCTGCAGCGGCTCGAGCTTGACGCTCGCGACGTCTGTCACGACGGCGTCGGGGTACGCCGCGAGCTCGCGGGCGATGACGTCGGCGGTCACGTCGGGCGGCACCGCGACGACGACGAGCCCCGGGGCGTCGGTCTCGGCGGGAAGTCTGCCCGCGCCGTAGTCCACCGCGAGACGCAGCTGCGCGGGTGACGCGTCGGCCAGCACCACGTCGACGCCGAGGGCGGTGAGGGCGTGGCCGATGCTCGATCCCAGCAGACCGGCGCCGACGATGCGGACCGTGCCGCTCGTTCGGACGGCGCGGGAGCGCGCGTCTGTCGCGTCGGTCACAACTGCTCCTGAGTGGGGTCCCCGGGCGGAGTGTCCGCCTGGCGCGCCAACGTCAGCAGCGCGCCACGTTCCACTGTAGTCAACTCGCGCGCCCGGCCCGCTGGGAGCGTCCCCAGGTGGAGCGGCCCGAACTGCCGGCGCACCAGGTCGATGACGGGGTGACCGACCGCCGCCATCATCCGGCGGACGATCCGGTTGCGCCCCGAGTGTAGCGTCAGCTCGACGAGGCTCGTGTCGCCGCGGGAGTCGAGCAGACGCGCCTTGTCGGCCGCGATCGGCCCGTCCTCGAGGTCGACGCCTCGCGTCAGCGCGGCGATCGTCTGCGGGCTGACGCGTCCCTCCACCTTCGCGATGTAGACCTTCGTGACACCGAACGAGGGATGCGCGAGGACGTGCGCGAGGTCGCCGTCGTTCGTGAGGATGAGAAGGCCACTCGTCTCGGCATCCAATCGACCGACGTTGTAGAGGCGCTCGGGCCAGTCTTTCGTGAAGCGGCGGAGGTCGGGTCGACCCTGCTCATCCTTCATCGTCGAGACGACGCCGGTCGGCTTGTTGAGGACGACGTACCGCTTGCTCGTGTCGAGCTGGATCGCGGTGCCGTCGACGTCGACGAGGTCGTTCTCGGGATCGATGCGCGACCCGAGCTCGGTGACGACGCGGCCGTTGACGCGCACGCGGCCCTGGACGATGTACTCCTCGCAGACGCGGCGCGACGCAACGCCCGCGTTCGCGAGCACCTTCTGCAGACGGACACCTTCGGGCTCGGTCATCGGAGCACCTCTCCCTCGAATCCGGCCGAGCCGTCGTCCAGCAGCGGCGAGATCGGTGGCAGCTCGTCGAGCGAGTTGATCCCGAGGTGGCCGAGCAGGGCGTCGGTGGTCCGGTAGTTGATCGCCCCGGTTTCGGGGTCGGTGAACGCCTCGGTGATGAGGCCGCGCGCGAGCAGCGTGCGGACAACGGAGTCGACGTTCACGGCGCGGATGGATGCCACCTGACTGCGCGACACGGGCTGCTTGTACGCGATGACCGCGAGCGTCTCGAGCGCTGCCTGCGAGAGCCGTGACGGCGCCTGCCCGTTGACGAACTCGGCGACGAGCTCGTCGTGTTCCTCGCGGACGTAGAAGCGCCAGCCCCCGCCGACCTCGCGCAGCTCGAAGCCGCGGCGGCGCGAGCCACTCTCGCCGTCGTAGTCCGCGACGATCGTCTCCACGGCCTTCCTGACAGCGGGCACGGGCGAGCCGACTGCGGCGGCGAGGGCAACGAGGCTCTGTGGCTCGTCGACGATCAGCAGGATCGCTTCGACCCGCTCGGCGACGTCGGCGGGGTCCTGTGAGCGCTGCGGCGGTTCGAGTGCGGCGTCATCGGTCATAGTCGGCTCCCAACGTGGCGAGGTTCTCGGTCGACCAGCGTTCGGCGGTCCACCGGAGCGTGAGCTCACCCAGCGGTTCGAGCTGCTCGAACGAGAGGGCGGCGTGGCGGTAGAGCTCGAGCACGGCGATGAATCGGGCGACGACGATGCCGGCCTGGTCGACGCCCGCGACGAGCTCGCGGAAGTTCAACTGCCCGGCATCCCGAAGCAGGGTGACCACGATCGCGGCCTGCTCTCGGATCGAGACGAGCGGCGCGTGCAGATGGTCGAGGCCGACGTGCGGGATCTCCTTCGGCGCGAAGGCGAACATCGCGATGGCGGCGAAATCATTCGGCGTGAGGGTCCACACCAGCTCCGGGACGGCGCGGCGGTGCTTCTCGTCGAGGCGAACGGCGCGGACATGGCGCTTGCCTTCCCGTTCGAGGCACCGCGAGAACCACGCCGAGACCTCCTTGAACGCGCGATACTGCAGCAGTCGGGCGAACAGGAGGTCGCGCGCCTCGAGGAGGGCCACCGACTCGGCATCCACCAGCTCGCCCTGCGGGAGGAGCCCCGCCACCTTCATGTCGAGCAGGGTCGCCGCCACCACGAGGAACTCCGACGCCTGCTCGAGGTCGGCCTCACCCGAGAGCCCGCGAAGGTAGGCGAGGAACTCATCGGTGACTTTGCTGAGCGACACCTCGGTGATATCCATCTCATGCTTCGAGATGAGCGTGAGAAGGAGGTCGAACGGCCCATCGAAGTTGCCCAGCGACACCCGGAAACCGTCACCGGCCGGGGCCGTCTCGGTCGCATCGGCGGATGCCGCCGGGTCGAGCTCTCGCGCGGCGTCCTCAGGCGACGGCGCCACGGGACACCAGCTCCCGGGCCAGCCGCAGGTAGGCCTGGGCCGCGGAGTGCTCCGGCGCGAACTTGGTGATCGGCACACCGGCCACGGACGCGTCGGGGAACTTGACCGTGCGCCCGATGACCGTCTCGAGCACGTCGTCTCCGAAGGCGTCGACGACCCGCTCGAGCACCTCGCGGGAGTGGAGGGTGCGCGGGTCGTACATTGTTGCCAGCACGCCGTCGAGGGTGATCGACGGGTTGAGGCGGTCGCGGACCTTGTCGATGGTCTCGATGAGGAGCGCCACACCGCGCAGCGCGAAGAACTCGCACTCCAGCGGGATGAGCACCCCGTGGCTCGCGGTGAGCGCGTTGACGGTGAGGAGGCCCAGCGAGGGCTGGCAGTCGACGAGGATGACGTCGTAGTCGCCGGCGACCTTACGGAGCACGCGCGCGAGGATGGTCTCCCGCGCGACCTCGTTGACGAGGTGGACCTCCGCCGCGGAGAGATCGATGTTGGCCGGGATGACATCGAGGTTCTCCACCGCCGTCGGCACGATGACCTCGTTCGGGTCGCGCTTCGGGTCGAGCAGGAGGTCGTAGATCGTCGGGGTGTCGTGCGTCTGGATGCCGAGGCCTGCCGACAGCGCGCCCTGCGGGTCGAAGTCGACCGCGAGCACCCGACGGCCGTACGACGCGAGACCTGCGGCCAGGTTGATGGTCGTCGTCGTCTTGCCGACGCCGCCCTTCTGGTTGCACAGCGAGATGATCCGTGCCGGGCCGTGCCCGTCGAGCTTCGGAGGCGTGGGGAACCCGTGGTAGGGACGACCGGTCGGGCCGATGGGGGTGTCGCCGGACACCGCCGCTTCGGCTTCCGCCGTGCTCCGCTTGCTCGCCACTGATCTCCCGCCTTCGCCGTGCTCCCCCGAGTCTAATCACCGCCGGGCACCACGCCCGGAATGACGCCCGCCGAGTCCTGACCTGTTCAGCGCGCCCGCGGGTGCGACGTGAGGTAGACGTCGCGGAGCGCGTCCACGGTGACGTGCGTGTAGATCTGCGTCGTCGCGACTGACGCGTGTCCGAGCAGCTCCTGGACGACGCGGACATCGGCGCCGCCCTGGAGAAGGTGGGTCGCGAACGAGTGACGCAGCGTGTGCGGCGAAACGTGCGCGGAGATCCCGGCACGCTCCGCGGCCTGCTGGATGACGAGCCACGCGCTCTGTCGCGAGAGCGGAGCGCCGCGCGCGCCGAGAAAGGCCCGCGGCGTCGCGCGTCCACGCGTGGAGAGCTCCGGACGCACCCTCGTCAGGTACGCGTCGACCGCGGCGCGTGCGTAGGACCCGACCGGGACGATGCGCTCCTTCGCGCCCTTTCCGCGGACGCGGAGGACGTCGCCGTGGCCGAGGTCGTCGACGTCGAGCTCGACGATCTCGCTCACCCGCGCGCCCGTCGCGTAGAGGAGTTCGAGCAGCGCCCGGTCTCGGACGCCGACGAGATCGCCTGGCGCGGCACCCGCCGGCTCGGGCCCGGCACCGTCGAGCAATCGCGAGACGTCATCGACCGACAGTGCCTTGGGTAGCCGCATCGGAGCTTTCGGCGGGCGGAGCCGCCCGGTGGGGTCGGACTCGGCGATCCCCTCCCGCGCCAGGAAGCGGTGGAGGCTTCGGACCGACGACTGCAGACGCGCGAGCGACGTCGCGGCGGGCGGAGGCTCCGCGGCCGCGCGTTCCGCTGCGAACTCGGCGACGCGCTCGGGGGTGATCTCCCCGGTATCGCGGATGCCGTGCGATTCGAGCCACGCGCGGTACGCGGCGAGGTCACGTCGATAGGCCGCGACGGTGTGCTCGGACAGGCCGCGCTCGATCGTGATGTGACGCACGAAAGCGTCGACGGCACGCTCGAGGTTCACGCCCGGCTCATTCCGCCGGCGCCCCCACCGGTCGTGACCGGCCCGGCCACGCGGCATCCGGAGCACCGAGGGTCGACCAGCGCCGGCTCCGCGCCGCGTCCGCAGCAAGTGCGGCGATCACGAGCGACGGGTTCTGCACTCGGCGCGCCAGGACGGCGCCGACGAGCTCGTCGAGCGGAACCCAGCGCACCTCGATGTCGGCTTCCTCCTCGGTGCGGGCGAACGTCTCGGCTGCGGGCGCCAGCTCGCGTGCGAGGTAGATGCGGATCGCCTCGTCGCTGCCGCCGGGGCTCGTGAAGAAGTCTGACAGCACGTCCCACCGCGCCGCGGTGAGGTCGGCCTCCTCGGCGAGCTCGCGCTTCGCCGCTTCGAGCGGATCCTCCCCCGGCACGTCGAGGAGCCCTGCGGGGATCTCCCACTCGCGCATGCGCACGGGATGCCGGTACTGCTGGATCAGCAGGGCACGATCCTGCTCGTCGAGCGCCAAGACCGCGACCGCGCCGCTGTGATCGACGTACTCGCGGACGATCGACCCGTCGCCGTATGCGAACTCGTCACGGCGGAGGTTCCAGACCCGTCCCTCGTAGACCGTGGTCGATTCGGTGACGGTGACCGGCGCCGGCTCGTCGCGGAGGTCGCTCGCGGTCATAGCGAGTCAGCCCTCGTTCTCGACGTCGAACAGCTCGCTCGCGCGGTGCCGATCGAGCGCCGCCGCGATGAGCCCGCGGAACAGCGGGTTCGCCTCGGTCGGCCGCGAGCGGAGCTCGGGATGCGCCTGCGTCGCGATGTAGTACGGGTGCACGTCACGGGGCAGCTCGACGTACTCGACGAGGTCGAGCTCGGGGTTGAGGCCCGAGAACACGAGACCCGCCTCGGCGATCTGGGCGCGGTACGAGTTGTTGACCTCGTAGCGGTGGCGATGGCGCTCGGTGGCGCGGTTCGAGCCGTAGACCTCGGCCGCGACCGAGCCCTCGGCGAGCTCCGCCTCGTACAGCCCCAGGCGCATCGTGCCGCCCAGGTCGCCGCGGTCGAGGATGTCCACCTGCTCCGCCATCGTCGCGATGACGGGGTGCGGGGTCTCGGGGTCGAACTCGCTCGACGACGCACCCTCGATCCCGGCGACGTGACGCGCGTACTCGATGACCATGCACTGCAGGCCAAGGCAGATGCCGAGCGTCGGAAGGCCCTGCTCGCGCGCGAACTTCAGCGCGCCGAGCTTGCCCTCGATGCCGCGGATGCCGAAGCCGCCGGGCACGACGATGCCGTCGACTGCGGAGAGCGCCTTCGCCGCGCCCTCGGGCGTCTCGCACAGGTCGGACGGGATCCACGTGATCTGGACCTTCGTCTCATGGGCGAAGCCGCCGGCCTTCAGCGCCTCGGTGACCGAAAGATAGGCGTCGGGCAGATCGATGTATTTGCCGACGAGACCGATCGTGACTTCGTGCTTGGGGTTGTGGACCGCGTTGAGGACCTTGTTCCAGCGGGTCCAGTCGGTCTCCCCCGCCTTCGCGCTCAGCCCGAGGCGGCGCACGATGTACGAGTCCAGGCCCTGCTCGCTCAGCGTCGAGGGGATGTCGTAGATGCTCGGCAGGTCGACCGTGTTGATGACGGCGTCCTCGTCGACGTCGCACATGAGCGCGATCTTGCGCTTGTTCGACTCGGTGACCGGTCGGTCGCTGCGGAGGACGAGTGCATCGGGCTGGATGCCGATGGAACGCAGCATCGCGACCGAGTGCTGCGTCGGCTTCGTCTTCTGCTCCCCCGAGGCGCCCATGAACGGGACCAGCGAGACGTGGACGAAGAACACGTTGTCGCGGCCGAGCTCGTGGCGGATCTGCCGGGCGGACTCGATGAACGGCTGCGACTCGATGTCGCCGACCGTCCCGCCGACCTCGGTGATGATCACGTCGGGCCGGGGCTCCTCGCTCGCCTGCAGCCGCATCCGTCGCTTGATCTCGTCGGAGATGTGCGGGATGACCTGCACCGTGTCGCCGAGGTACTCGCCGCGGCGCTCCTTTGCGATGACCTCGGAGTAGATCTGACCGGTCGTGACGTTGGCCGCCTGGCTGAGCTCGATGTCGAGGAAGCGCTCGTAGTGGCCGATGTCGAGGTCGGTCTCGGCGCCGTCGTCAGTCACGAAGACCTCGCCGTGCTGGAACGGGTTCATCGTTCCGGGGTCGACGTTCAGGTACGGGTCGAGCTTCTGCATGACCACGCGGAGCCCACGAGCAGTCAGGAGGTTGCCGAGGCTGGCCGCCGTCAGGCCCTTCCCCAACGAAGAAACGACACCACCCGTCACGAAAATGTGCTTGGTGATGTCGTTGTTGCGTCCCGCGCCCGAAGTGTCCGTCACGGGCTTTCACCCTATCAGCCTTGGACGGAAACCGGCCCTGAATGAACCCAGGGTGTCGCCTCGATCGCGCCGATCAGGCCCGTGAGCCGAGCTGGAGCAACTCGCGCGCGTGGCCGAGGGCGGCATCCGAATCGGCCATGCCCGACAGCAGCCTGGCCATCTCTGCCGCGCGCTCATCACCCTCCAGGCGGCGGACACTCGACGCCGTCACCGAGCCGTCACCCGCCTTCACCACGGTGAGGTGGTTGTTGGCGAACGCGGCGACCTGCGCGAGGTGCGTGACGGCGATCACCTGACTGCTCTCGGCGAGCTGTGCCAGGCGGCGCCCGACCTCGATCGCCGCGGCGCCGCCGATACCGGCATCCACCTCATCGAAGACGAACGTCGGCACGGGATCGGTGGCGGCGATGACGACCTCGATCGCGAGCATGACCCGGCTGAGCTCACCGCCCGACGCCCCTCGGGCGACGGGTCGCGGGTCCGCTCCCGGGTGAGGTGCCAGGAGGATCGTGACGTCGTCGCGGCCCGACACCGTCTCGGCGCCCGGTTCGACCGCGACGGTCAGCCGCGCGTCCGGCAGCGCGAGGTGGCGGAGCTCCTCGGTGACGGCGTCCGCCAGGCGCGCGGCCGCGGCGGTCCGGGCGGCCGTGAGAGCGTCGGCAGCGTCGTCGACCTCGCCGCGCAGGCGATCGCGGTCGGCGGTCAGCCGGTCGATCCGGTCGGAGTCATCATCGAGCTCGACGAGCCGCGCCGACCCCGTGGACAGCATCTCGAGTGCCTCCGCGAGCGAACCGTGCGCGCGAACCAGGTCGGCCAGCGTCGCGCGACGCTCCTCGACGAGTGCGAGCTCGTGGGGTCCCGTCTCGTCGAGGTCGGCGAGGTAGCCGCTGAGCTCGGCGGCAACGTCAGCGACGCGGTATCCGATCTCCTCGAGGGTCGCGGCGTGCGCGCGCAGCGCGTCATCGGACGCGGACGCGCGATCGAGCTCGCGCCGCGCCTCGGCGATCAGGGTCTGCGCGTCGGGGGCGTCGTCTTCGTTCGAGAGAGCGGTATGCGCGGTCGCCGCGGCCCTCCGCAGCTCTTCCACGTTCGCCAGGCGCTCGGCACGCTGAGCGAGTTCGACGTCCTCCCCCGGGGTCGGATCGACGGCCTCGATCGCGGCGATCGCCGCCCGCAGCTCTTCGGCTTCGCGCGCCCGCGCGTCCTGCTCCGTCGTCAGCATCTCGAGATCCGCGCTCGCCCGCCGCCACGCCTCGAAGACGGAGCGGTAGGCGGCGAGGGCCTCCGTGATGGCCGCCCCACCGAAGCGATCGAGCGCGTCACGCTGCGCGGCAGCGGACTTCAGCCGCAGCTGATCCGACTGTCCGTGCACGACCACGAGATGGTCGGCGAGGTCGGCGAGCACTCCGGCGGGCGCGGTGCGTCCGCCGACGGTTGCGCGACTGCGACCCTCCGCTGAGAGGGTGCGCCCCAGATAGAGCTCAGCGCGTCCGTTCCCGAGGGGTTCGACGTCTCCCCCGCTCTCGCGGACGCGGTCGACGACGGGCCCGGATTCGGGCACGATCCACACGCCGTCGACGACGGCCTGGTCGGCCCCTGAGCGCACGGCACCCGAGTCGGCACGCTGGCCGAGGAGAAGCCCCAGCCCGGTCACCACCATCGTCTTGCCGGCGCCCGTCTCACCGGTGATCGCGGTGAAGCCGGGGCCGATGGGCAGGCTCGCGCCGGCGATGACACCGAGATCGCGCAGGCGGATCTCCTCGATCACGACGTGACCCCCGCGTCGCCGCGCCAGCCGGCGACGGGCAGCTGGAACTTCCGCACCAGCCGGTCGGTGAAGACCGAGGGGTGCAGCCGCGCCAGCCGCACCGCGCGGGACGACCGACGTACGACGACGGACGCGCCGGGAGGGAGATCGTGGGAGCGCCGACCGTCGCACCAGAGCACACCGGTCCCCTGATTGCGCCGGAGCACATCGATCGTCACCGAGGTCTCGGGGCCGAGGACGAGCGGGCGGGCGAAGAGCGCATGCGCCGACAGCGGCACGAGGCACAGCGCCTGCACCGAGGGCCACACGACCGGTCCGCCCGCCGAGAAGTTGTAGGCCGTCGATCCCGTCGGGGTCGCCACGACGACACCGTCGCATCCGAAACTCGACAGGGGCCTCCCGTCGATCTCGATCATGACCTCGATCATGCGCTCCCGCGATGCCTTCTCGACCGTCGCTTCGTTGAGCGCCCAGGTCTCGTAGACGACTCTGCCGTCGGCATCCCGCACCTGCACCGCGAGCGCCATGCGCTCGTGGATGTCGTAGTCGCGCGCGACGACCCGTCCGATCGCTTCGTCGATGTCGTCCGCCTCGAGCTCGGCGAGGAACCCGACGTGGCCCATGTTGATGCCGAGGATCGGCACCGAGGCACTGCGGACGAGTTCGGCCGCGCGCAGGATGGTGCCGTCACCGCCGAGGACGATGGCGACCTCCAGATCCGCCACGTCGATCCCTTCGCCGAGGACGGCTGTGTCGACGTCGGCGACCACGGCGACCAGATCGGGATCGTCGCCGGGCAGCACGGCGCGGGCACCCGCGGCATGGAGGGCGGCGATGACCCGCCGGGCACCCGTCACCGTGTTCTCGCGTCGCGCATGCGCGACCACGAGGATGTTGCGCGTGGGCTCGGTCATACGGCTCCCGCCAGTCGGTTCACGGTGTCCAACCATTGTGTCGGATTGCTCTCGTCGTCCGTCCCGGGCCTGAAGTGGACGACGTACTCCTGATTGCCGTGCGTTCCCGCGATGGGCGAGGCGATCACCCCATGCGTGCCGAGCCCGGCATCCCAGGCCTGCCACAGGACGCCGGCGACGGCGTCGGCCCGACGACCGGGCTCCGTCACGAGCCCTTCGCGCACCCCCGTCCGCCCCACCTCGAACTGCGGCTTCACCAGTAGGACGATGTCGGCCTCTGCGGGGACGACGTCCGCCACAGCTGGGAGGATGTGGGCGAGCGAGATGAAGGAGAGGTCTCCCGTGACGATCGAGGGCGCTGCGGAGAGGCCACTGGCCTCCGCGAGCGAGGCGGCCGTCATGTGCCGCACGTTGAAGCCCTCGACCGAGATCACGCCGCTGTCCGCCGCCACCTGCGGGCTGAGCTGACCGTGACCGACGTCGACGGCGATGACCGAGCTCGCCCCGCGCTCGCGCAACACCTGAGTGAACCCTCCGGTCGACGCGCCCATGTCGAGCGCTGTTCGGCCATCGACGTCGATCCCGAACGCGTCGAGACCGGCGATCAGTTTGTGCGCCGCTCGACTGACGTAGTGATCGGATGCCGCGACGGTGATGACGGCGTCGTCACCGACCTTGATCGACGCCTTCACCACGGGGCGTCCGTCGACGCTCACGAGCCCGGCATCGATGAGCGCCGCGGCGTGCGTGCGGGAGCGCGCGAGGCCCCGCGCGGCCACCGCAGCGTCGAGCCGGGACGTCATGCGAGCCGGTCGCGGGGACCGGACTCGAGGCGCCGAGCGAGGTCATCGTGCAGCAGCGCATAGGCGGCGGCTCGCTCGCTCAGCGGCTGGTCCTCGATGACGTCGAGCGTCGAGACCAGATCCTCGCGGCGGGCATCGGCGTCAGCGGCATCCATCGACATGCCTCCACGATACGCCGCCGCACCGCGCGGAGGCGGGAGCTCAGCGGCGGTGGAACGGATCGGCGTAGAGACGCTCGGGAACGCGGAACCCGTAGATCGCCCGGCCCGTCGCCCAGATCGCGGCAGCGCCGGCCCGGACCAGGTCGATCGGCCGGTCGCCCTCGCTGAGGATCCGCACGTCGGGCCCTTCGATCCGCACGGACGCCTTGCCAACGGTGGTGACGTCGTTCTGCACGACCACCTCGGGATAGGGCTCGTGGAGCTCGCGCAGGTCGCCCACGATGAACGTCGGACGCGAGGAGAGCGGAGCCGCGAGGACGTGCTTCGGGCGGTCGATACCGGTGAGGACGAGCACGGAATCGATGCCCGCGCTCTGTGCGCCCGCGATGTCGGTGTCGAGGCGGTCTCCGATGAACAGCGGATGCCGCGCCCCGAATCGCGCGACCGCTTCGTCGAAGATCGGCCGCTCGGGCTTACCCGCCACCGTCGCCAGCCGTCCGACCGCAGTGTGCACGGCAGACACCAGCGTGCCGTTGCCGGGGGCGATGCCCCTGCCCTGCGGGATCGTCCAGTCGGTGTTCGTGGCGATCCAGGGGATGCCGCCGTCTTCTTCCGGCGTCGCCAGCGCGTACGCCGCTTCCGCGAGGTGGGTCCAGCCCACCTCCGGCGCGAATCCCTGCAGGACGGCGGCCGGGGCGTCGTCGGCGCTGCGGGTGACGACGTAACCGGCTTTCTCGAGTTCGAAGACGAGCCCGTCACCGCCGACGACGAGGATCGTCGCTCCGGGCGCCACGCGCTCGCGCAGCAGTCGCATCGCTGCCTGCGGGCTCGTCACGATCTCGTCTGCCTGGGTAGGCAGCCCGAGGTCGCTCAGGTGCGCGGCGACGACACTGTCCCGGCGCGACGCGTTGTTGGTGATGTAGCCCAGCCGTCGACCCGAACCCGCACGTGTGAGGCTCTCGATGGCGTGCGGGATGGGACCGTCACCGGCGTAGACCACTCCGTCGAGGTCGGCGAGGATGACGTCGACGTCGGCCAGTGGCGTGGGCCGCGACCGGGAGAACAGCCCCATCAGGCGCGGTCCGCGTCGCCGTCCGGCGCGGAGTCGGCCGTGGCCGTTTCGGCACTGGCGTCAGGCGCGAGGTCCTCTTCCGCATCGTCGTCGAGCTCGATCTCGTCGATTTCGTCGATCTCCATCGTCTCGCTGTCGGCGTCCTGCTCGCCGATGGCAGCCGCGGCGACGTCGGCGCGGTGCTGCCACTGCGCTGCCTCCTCGTCGCGGCCCAACTCCTCGAGGACCGCGGCACGCGCGGCGAAGAGTGCAGGACTCCACGAGAACGCGCGATCGGGGTCGAGCTCGGGGATGTCGAGTTCCTGCAACGCCCGGTCGGTCTCGCCCAGGTCGAGACGCGCGCCCGACATGGCGATCGCGAGTTCGACCCGGACGTCGACGGGGAGCGTCGAGCGGTCGACAGCACGGCCCACCTCGAGGGCGCGGTCGGGTCGACCGACACCGCGCTCACTGTCGACCATGAGCGCGATCTGGTCGTCCTTGCCGGAGATGCGGCGGTAGGTGCGCAACTCACGGAGGGCGAGGGCGAAGTCCCCGATCGTGTAGGCGGTCACCGCAACGGTTTCCCGCACGACCGCGATCCTGCCGGCGCTGCGGGATGCCGCGAGGGCGTGTTCGTGCGCGAGCGCGGGATCGTCGTCGATGAGGCGCGCCGCCATCGCGAGGTGGCGAGCCACCTGTTCGGCGTTGTCCTTGCTGAGGGTCTTGAGTTCGTTGCGAGCCGGGCCGTTGAGGTCGCGGGCGGTCACGTCGTCCGGGACGGTCGGACCGGCGGGAACCTGCCGCCGGTCTGAATCCTGCGGCGGACGCGACGCGCGACGTTCGAAGGGACGATCTCCGTCGCGGCGGGGACGATCTCCGTCACGCTTCGCGTACGGACGGTCCCCGTCACGCTTCGCGTACGGACGGTCCCCGTCACGCTTCGCGTACGGACGATCCCCATCCCGCTTCGCGTACGGACGCGCATCGCCATCGCGGCGAGGACGGTCGCCCTCACGCTTCACGTACGGACGATCCCCATCCCGCTTCGCGTACGGACGCGCATCGCCATCGCGGCGAGGACGGTCGCCCTCACGCTTCGCGTACGGACGATCTCCGTCGCGGCGGGGGCGACCAGCGTCACGCTGCGCGTAGGGACGATCTCCGTCACGCTTCGCGTACGGACGGTCCCCGTCACGCTTCGCGTAGGGACTGTCCCCCTCGCGGTGGGGACGATCAGCGTCGCGCTGTCCGTAGGGGCGGTCTCCGTCACGCTTCGCGTGCGGACGCGCATCGCCATCGCGTCGAGGACGGTCTCCGTCACGCTTCGCATACGGTCGAGCATCGCCCCGAGGGCCGCGAGGGCGATCGGATCGGGAGTCGGGAGATGCCGGGCTGAACTTGCGCTTCCCGCCCTCGCGGCGCGGACGATCGTCCTCAGTCATCGTTTCCCTCTCCCTGCGTTGTGGTGTGTTAACGAGAAATGGCCACCCAGCTTTGGGTGGCCATTTCACGAAAGAAGTCCGGCGGTGTCCTACTCTCCCACAGGGTCCCCCCTGCAGTACCATCGGCGCTGTGAGGCTTAGCTTCCGGGTTCGGAATGTGACCGGGCGTTTCCCTCACGCTATGGCCGCCGAAACACTATTGATGTTTCAAAATCGACACAACAGCATGAATGTTCATGTGTTGTGTGGTTCTCGACCGTACATCGAGAACCACTCAGTGGACGCAAGCACCTAGAACGGTGTGTTATCAAGTCATCGGCTTATTAGTACCAGTCAGCTGCACGTGTTACCACGCTTCCACATCTGGCCTATCAACCCAGTAGTCTGGCTGGGAGCCTCTCACCCGAAGGTATGGAAATCTCATCTTGAGGCCGGCTTCCCGCTTAGATGCTTTCAGCGGTTATCCATCCCGAACGTAGCTAACCAGCGGTGCTCTTGGCAGAACAACTGGCACACCAGAGGTTCGTCCAACCCGGTCCTCTCGTACTAGGGTCAGATCCTCTCAAATTTCCTACGCGCGCAGCGGATAGGGACCGAACTGTCTCACGACGTTCTAAACCCAGCTCGCGTACCGCTTTAATGGGCGAACAGCCCAACCCTTGGGACCTACTCCAGCCCCAGGATGCGACGAGCCGACATCGAGGTGCCAAACCATGCCGTCGATATGGACTCTTGGGCAAGATCAGCCTGTTATCCCCGAGGTACCTTTTATCCGTTGAGCGACAGCGCTTCCACAAGCCACTGCCGGATCACTAGTCCCGACTTTCGTCCCTGCTCGACCTGTCAGTCTCACAGTCAAGCTCCCTTGTGCACTTACACTCGCCACCTGATTGCCAACCAGGTTGAGGGAACCTTTGGGCGCCTCCGTTACTTTTTGGGAGGCAACCGCCCCAGTTAAACTACCCACCAGGCACTGTCCCTGAACCGGATTACGGTTCGAAGTTAGATATCCAGAGTGACCAGAGTGGTATTTCAACAATGACTCCACGGTAACTGGCGTCACCGCTTCAAAGTCTCCCACCTATCCTACACAAGCCACACCGAACACCAATACCAAGCTGTAGTAAAGGTCACGGGGTCTTTCCGTCCTGCTGCGCGTAACGAGCATCTTTACTCGTAGTGCAATTTCGCCGAGTTCGCGGTTGAGACAGTTGGGAAGTCGTTACGCCATTCGTGCAGGTCGGAACTTACCCGACAAGGAATTTCGCTACCTTAGGATGGTTATAGTTACCACCGCCGTTTACTGGGGCTTAAATTCTCAGCTTCGCCTTGCGGCTAACCGGTCCTCTTAACCTTCCAGCACCGGGCAGGCGTCAGTCCGTATACATCGTCTTGCGACTTGGCACGGACCTGTGTTTTTAGTAAACAGTCGCTACCCACTAGTCTCTGCGGCCACCACACCCTTTCGGAGCAAGTCCTAATAAGTGGATGGCCCCCCTTCTCCCGAAGTTACGGGGGCATTTTGCCGAGTTCCTTAACCACGATTCTCTCGATCTCCTTAGTATTCTCTACCTGACCACCTGAGTCGGTTTGGGGTACGGGCAGCTAGAACCTCGCGTCGATGCTTTTCTCGGCAGCATAGGATCACCCACTTTTTATCCGCATCGTGTCTCAGCCTGTATGAGTCACGGATTTGCCTATGACTCGGCCTACGCACTTGCCCCGGGACAACCATCGCCCGGGTTGGGCTACCTTCCTGCGTCACACCTGTTAATACGCTAGCCGCACCAGCATGGGGTCGAGCGTTAGACCGGACGGTCTCACCCCGAAGGGATCCACTCGTCCGGGTTAGGACTCTTAGCACCACTGGATTAGCTTGGGCGGTTCTTCGCCGGTACGGGAATATCAACCCGTTGTCCATCGACTACGCCTGTCGGCCTCGCCTTAGGTCCCGACTTACCCAGGGAAGATTAGCTTGACCCTGGAACCCTTGGTCTTTCGGAGGACGTGTTTCTCACACGTCTTTCGCTACTCATGCCTGCATTCTCACTCGTGTAGCCTCCACGGCTGGTTCACACCGCCGCTTCGCTGGCCACACGACGCTCTCCTACCCATCAACACGGCTGGACCACGAAGGCCTACCAATAATGTCAATGCCACAACTTCGGTGGCGTGCTTGAGCCCCGTTACATTGTCGGCGCGGAATCACTTGACCAGTGAGCTATTACGCACTCTTTCAAGGGTGGCTGCTTCTAAGCCAACCTCCTGGTTGTCAGAGCAACTCCACATCCTTTCCCACTTAGCACGCGCTTTGGGACCTTAGTTGGTGGTCTGGGTTGTTTCCCTCTCGACTATGAAGCTTATCCCCCACAGTCTCACTGCTGCGCTCTCACTTACCGGCATTCGGAGTTTGGCTGACGTCAGTAACCTTGTAGGGCCCATCGGCCATCCAGTAGCTCTACCTCCGGCAAGAAACACGCAACGCTGCACCTAAATGCATTTCGGAGAGAACCAGCTATCACGAAGTTTGATTGGCCTTTCACCCCTATCCACAGCTCATCCCCTCAGTTTTCAACCTAAGTGGGTTCGGTCCTCCACGACGTCTTACCGTCGCTTCAACCTGGCCATGGATAGATCACTTCGCTTCGGGTCTAGGACATGCGACTGAATCGCCCTATTCAGACTCGCTTTCGCTACGGCTACCCCACTCGGGTTAACCTCGCCACATATCGCTAACTCGCAGGCTCATTCTTCAAAAGGCACGCTGTCACCCCTGCTAAGGAGGCTCCAACGGTTTGTAAGCAAACGGTTTCAGGTACTATTTCACTCCCCTCCCGGGGTACTTTTCACCTTTCCCTCACGGTACTTGTCCGCTATCGGTCATCTGGGAGTATTTAGGCTTATCAGGTGGTCCTGACAGATTCACACGGGATTTCTCGGGCCCCGTGCTACTTGGGATACTCTTCGCGTCAAGAGAAGCATTTCGACTACGGGGTTGGCACCCTCTATGACCCGCCTTTCAATGCGGTTCGTCTATACCTTCTTGTAACGCCGACACCACGGCAGTGATGTCTGAAAAGTCCCACAACCCCCAACGTGCAACGCCTGCCGGCTATCACACACGCTAGGTTTAGCCTGATCCGGTTTCGCTCGCCACTACTAACGGAATCGCGGTTGCTTTCTCTTCCTGTGGGTACTGAGATGTTTCACTTCCCCACGTTCCCTCTACCCGCCCTATATATTCAGGCGGGAGTCACCAGGTACGCACGCGCCCTGGCGGGGTTTCCCCATTCGGACATCCTCGGATCAAAACTTGCTTATCAGTTCCCCGAGGCTTATCGCAGATTGCTACGTCCTTCTTCGGCTCCAGATGCCAAGGCATCCACCGTTTGCTCTTAAAGACTTGAAATCACATGAGTTCGAATCGTCAATCGAAATTGACTAATGATCTTTAAGATCATCTTTCTGTTCCGACCGAAGTCGAAACAAAGATGCTCGCGTCCACTGTGTAGTTCTCAAAGTACGGGCGGTACCTCCCCCGCACCGGCACTGCCGGCAAAAGGAAAGGCCCTGAGGTTCGTCAGCATCAGATTCGAAGACCCAACCCATCCGGTCCCTCAGGACCCAACAGCGTGCATGTGCCAGAAGCCTCACCCCGAACCGTTCCAGACCCGAAGGCCGTACTGAATCCGGAAGTCACCCTCCGACACCTCATCAAATGTTCCACCCATGAGCTCCCCGCAGAGACATTCGCTCTGATCGGGGGCCTGGACAGCCGAAGCTGCCAGATGCTCCTTAGAAAGGAGGTGATCCAGCCGCACCTTCCGGTACGGCTACCTTGTTACGACTTAGTCCTAATTACCGATCCCACCTTCGACAGCTCCCTCCACAAGGGTTGGGCCACCGGCTTCAGGTGTTACCGACTTTCATGACTTGACGGGCGGTGTGTACAAGACCCGGGAACGTATTCACCGCAGCGTTGCTGATCTGCGATTACTAGCGACTCCGACTTCATGAGGTCGAGTTGCAGACCTCAATCCGAACTGGGACCGGCTTTTTGGGATTCGCTCCACCTCACGGTATTGCAGCCCTTTGTACCGGCCATTGTAGCATGCGTGAAGCCCAAGACATAAGGGGCATGATGATTTGACGTCATCCCCACCTTCCTCCGAGTTGACCCCGGCAGTATCCCATGAGTTCCCACCATTACGTGCTGGCAACATAGAACGAGGGTTGCGCTCGTTGCGGGACTTAACCCAACATCTCACGACACGAGCTGACGACAACCATGCACCACCTGTTCACCAGTGTCCAAAGAGTTCCCTATTTCTAGGGCGTTCTGGTGTATGTCAAGCCTTGGTAAGGTTCTTCGCGTTGCATCGAATTAATCCGCATGCTCCGCCGCTTGTGCGGGTCCCCGTCAATTCCTTTGAGTTTTAGCCTTGCGGCCGTACTCCCCAGGCGGGGAACTTAATGCGTTAGCTGCGTCACGGAATCCGTGGAATGGACCCCACAACTAGTTCCCAACGTTTACGGGGTGGACTACCAGGGTATCTAAGCCTGTTTGCTCCCCACCCTTTCGCTCCTCAGCGTCAGTAACGGCCCAGAGATCTGCCTTCGCCATCGGTGTTCCTCCTGATATCTGCGCATTCCACCGCTACACCAGGAATTCCAATCTCCCCTACCGCACTCTAGTCTGCCCGTACCCACTGCAGACCCGAGGTTGAGCCTCGGGATTTCACAGCAGACGCGACAAACCGCCTACGAGCTCTTTACGCCCAATAATTCCGGATAACGCTTGCGCCCTACGTATTACCGCGGCTGCTGGCACGTAGTTAGCCGGCGCTTTTTCTGCAGGTACCGTCACTTTCGCTTCTTCCCTGCTAAAAGAGGTTTACAACCCGAAGGCCGTCATCCCTCACGCGGCGTTGCTGCATCAGGCTTCCGCCCATTGTGCAATATTCCCCACTGCTGCCTCCCGTAGGAGTCTGGGCCGTGTCTCAGTCCCAGTGTGGCCGGTCACCCTCTCAGGCCGGCTACCCGTCGACGCCTTGGTGAGCCATTACCTCACCAACAAGCTGATAGGCCGTGAGCCCATCCCAGACCAAAAAATCTTTCCAGAAACTCACCATGCGGTGGAATCTCGTATCCGGTATTAGACGCCGTTTCCAGCGCTTATCCCAGAGTCCGGGGCAGGTTGCTCACGTGTTACTCACCCGTTCGCCACTGATCCACAGAGCAAGCTCTGCTTCACCGTTCGACTTGCATGTGTTAAGCACGCCG
The DNA here is from genome assembly GCF_014204835.1 of Microbacterium marinum. Lineage (NCBI taxonomy): Bacteria > Bacillati > Actinomycetota > Actinomycetes > Micrococcales > Microbacteriaceae > Microbacterium > Microbacterium marinum. The sequence goes on from NZ_JACHMD010000001.1 coordinate 2,447,971, forward strand.
CCAGCGTTCATCCTGAGCCAGGATCAAACTCTCCGTAAAAGAAAAATACTGACAACGACCGGAAAAAGGCCGAAGCAGCGAGTTTGAACTGACCAAAAGGATGTCAAAACTGACAATCCATAACGCCAACCCCCAACAAAGAGGATTGGACTTGATCCAAAGGAATCTCACCCAGCCAAAACTGGGACGAGGTTATTTGGCATTTGACAAGTGCACGCTGTTGAGTTCTCAAGGATCGGATGCTCCCACACCACCCACACCGGGGCTTCGTAGTGAGGCAACTTCTCGCTCTCCACCGTGAAGGCCGAACGAGATCCGCGTGAAAGTCATGGACCTTCACGGCGATCACCACGGGGCTTCGAGGTGGAGTTCCCATCCTAGACCATGAGGTCCTGTTCTCTCTAGGAGAGGTTTGGGATGGATTTCGTTCTCCGCTTGAGGGGGCGTCGCCTTCCGGCTCTCGCTCTTCCCTGTGGGGCGAACAAGTAATAAGTTACGCGGGGCTCGGGGGTCCGGCAAATCAGGCGCGCATCCCGGGCGTGTCGCGCTCCTCCGCTCCCCCTGCCGCCTCGCAGTCGTAACGGCGAAGGGCCGTCCGTCTCCAGGTGCGGAGGCGAACGGCCCTGTCGGAAAGGGTCGGATCAGGTGAGGAAAACGCCTGCGAGCGTCTTCTTGCCCCGGCGGATCACCGAGACCCCGCCGGGCAGTGTCCCCCGCACAGTGGCCGTCTCGTCGGCGACCTTCGCTCCATCGACGCTGACGCCGCCCTGGCCGATCGCTCGCCGCGCTTCGCTCGCGCTCGCCACGAGACCGGTGTCCACCAGGGCCTGCACGATCGGCACCTCGGCGTCGACGACGATGTGCGGCAATTCGCTCAGCGCAGCCCGGAGGGTGTCGGCATCCAGCGCCGTCAGATCACCCTGGCCGAAAAGGGCCTCGGTGGCGGCGATCGCCGCGGCGGTCGCCTCGGAGCCGTGCACCGTCGTGCACACCTCGAGCGCCAGCCGCTTCTGCGCAGCCCGACGGAACGGCTCCTCCTCGACCATGCGCCCGTAGGCCTCGATCTCGTCACGGGTGAGGAACGTGAACACCTTGAGCCGCTCGAGGACATCCGCATCGGCCGTCGATAGCCAGAACTGGTAGAACGCGTACGGGCTCGTCAGCTCCGGATCGATCCAGATCGCGTTGCCTTCACTCTTGCCGAACTTCGTGCCGTCGCTGTTGGTGATCAGGGGCGTCCCGAACGCGTGCACGGAGACACCTTCGACACGGTGGATGAGGTCGGTCCCGCTGGTGAGGTTCCCCCACTGGTCCGACCCGCCGGTCTGCAGGACGCAGCCGTACTGGCGGTACAGCTCTAGGAAATCGAGCCCCTGAAGGATCTGGTAGCTGAACTCCGTGTAGCTGATGCCCGCATCCGAGTTGAGGCGCGCCGCGACGGCATCCTTCTTGATCATGGTGCCCACGCGGTAGTGCTTGCCGATCTCGCGCAGGAAGTCGATCGCCGACAGCGGGGCGGTCCAGTCGAGGTTGTTCACCATCCGCGCTTGATTCTCGCCCTCGAAGTCGAGGTAGCGCTCGATCTGGGCACGGAGTCGGCCGACCCAGTCCGACACGGTCTCACGCGAGTTGAGCGTGCGCTCGGCCGTCGGACGGGGGTCTCCGATCAATCCCGTGGACCCCCCGACCAGCCCGAGGGGCTTGTGCCCGGCGAGCTGCAGGCGGCGGAGTGTGAGCAGTTGGACGAGGTGCCCGAGGTGAAGCGACGCCGCCGTGGGGTCGAACCCGCAGTAATACGTGATGGACCCCTCGGACAGGAGCGCACGCAGCGCCTCCTTGTCGGTGGACACATGCACCAGGCCGCGCCAGACGATCTCATCCCAGACATTGTCGAAACGGGGATCATTGGCGGGCGTCAGCGCTCTCACATCGGAGCTCACGACGGTTTCAGACACGCCTTTCAGGCTATCAGCGCGGCCGCACGCGCTCAGGCCGCAGCGACCTCGTCGTACAGCCCGATGATGTTGCCCTCCGAGTCGCGGATGTAGACCCAGCGGGAGTCGTCGCCGAGGGGCTGGATCTCACCGAGCTGCTCTCCGCCACGGGCGACCGCCAGCGCGACGGTGTCCTCTATCCGGTCGACGGTGAAGACGACGGTCGGATGGGGCGTCGCACCGCGGAGGTGGAGATCGCCGTTGATCCCCTCCCCCTCGGGCTGCTCGATCATGCCCATCTCGTCGCCCCACGGGGAGTACTCGAAGCCGAGGACCTCCCGGTAGAAGCTCTGGGCGCGCGCGATGTCGTCGACCGGGATCTCGAAGTGCTCGACCTTAGCCATGCGTCCACCGTGGCCGCCACGCCCCGAGTGCGCAAGACCCCGTGCGGACGCGTCGTCGGAGGCCCGTGCCAGACTGACCGCATGGACGCCCTCTCCGCCGAGCCCTTCCTCGCCGCCGGGCTGTCGATCCTCCTGCTGCTGTGCCTGTGCGGGGTCCTCGTCCTCTCGGTGTTGAGCCTGCGGACACCCCGCACCGGCCTGATGACGGCGGCCGCCGGCATCCTCCTCCTCGCGACAGTGGTGTCCGCCGTGTCCCCCGTCGGCGTGCCCGCCGTCATCGCGCTGGTCGTCGCCCTGCTCGGCATCGCCGTCGCGGTGCTCGGCGGCAACCCCGCCACCCGCGTCGTCCTCACCCTCGCGACGGGGGGTCGCGTGCGGGAGACCGCAGACGGCGGCATCCTCATCGCGCCGCCCCGCCCCTCCGCCTCGACGGACGCCCTCGAGCCGCTGCTGCGCGGAGGAACGACGATCGGCTACCTCGAGCGCATCGCGGTCGCGATGACGATCATGGCCGGGTTCCCCGAGGCGATCGCCGTGGTCGTGGCCATCAAGGGCATCGGACGCTTCTCGGAGCTCGCCGCCGCCGAGGCCCGGGAGCGCTTCATCGTCGGAACGTTCACGAGTCTGGTGTGGGCAGCCCTCGCCGGCGCCCTCGTGCGCCTCGCGATCTGGTGAACGGGCTCAGCGTGGCATCCGGAGCACTCTGAAGCCCTCGACGACGGCGGCCGCTCCCGCCGAGTTGAGCGCCTGCGAGACAGCGGACTGGGTGATGCCCTCCTGCTCGGCAAGGCTCGCCTGTGTCGCGCCGAGGCATCTGCCGTAGGCGAGGCGGCGCGTGCGTTCGGTCATGGCCGAGATGAGTTCGTCGCGCGCCCAGGCATAGGCGTTGGCGAGGGCGATGGATGCCGCGTCGCCCGCCCCCTCAGCTGCGACGACCCAGGTGCGTGCTCGCGGCAGCGCGCGGACCTGCTTCGCGTGGAGCGTGTCGATCGCTTCGCGCGCCGCCCACCAGCCCGGGCCCTCGGCGATGTCGCCGGCTGCCGAGGGGATCACCCCGATCTCCCCCACACCGATGCCGAAGCGGAGGTCGACCTCGTCGGGAAGGCGCAGGCGCAGGAGGGTCACCGCGGCGAGAGCATCGGCGAGGCCGGGGTACACGCCCTGCAGCTCGTCGCCGACGGTCGGCGTGAGGACTCGATCGGCGCCGGGCAGGTCGTGGTCGACGCGTGCGACCGCGTCGTCGATGAGCCGCTGTGCTCGCGCACGGTCGGTGAGCTCTCGTGACGCGATGATGTCTGCGGTGATGACGACACTCATGTCCACAGAATATAAGTGGATAGCTGATTTCACAAGATCATCAGCGATATCCTGATATTTATCCGAATCGACCGTTCACATAATCGAAGGTCCGAGCGTCGATCGGCTCGGAGAACATGGCATCCGTGTCTCCGTACTCGACGATGTGGCCCGGCTGACCCTGCGAGGCGAGGAAGAACGCGCACTGCTGCGAGACGCGCTGTGCCTGCTGCATGTTGTGCGTGACGATCACGATCGTCACCTCGCGTGCGAGCTCGGTCATGGTTTCCTCGATGACGCGCGTCGAGGTCGGGTCGAGAGCCGAGCACGGCTCGTCCATGAGGAGGACCCGCGGACGCACCGCGAGCGAACGAGCGATGCACAGTCGCTGCTGCTGGCCGCCCGACAGCCCGCCGCCCGGAGCCCGAAGGCGATCCTTCAGCTCGTTCCAGAGCCCCGCCTTGGTCAGGCACGTCTCGACGAGGAAGTCCTTCCGGTCACGGTCGGCGCGGACGCCCGTCAGCGCGAGCCCCGCGAGGACGTTGTCGTAGATCGACATCGCCGGGAACGGGTTGGGCTTCTGGAACACCATCCCGATGCGCTTGCGCGCCTCCACCACCGACAGCGAGGTGTCGTAGATGTCGCCGCCGTCGAGGAGCACCTCCCCCGCCAGCGTCGCCGACGGGACGAGCTCGTGCATCCGGTTGAGGATGCGCAGGAAGGTGGACTTCCCGCAGCCGGATGGCCCGATGAGCGCGGTGACCTGGCCGGCGGGCATCGTCAGCGAGACATCCTGGAGCACCTGGTGGTCACCGAACCAGGCGGAGATCAGCCGCGCCTCGAGGTCCGACGGCGTCTCCGCGGACGCACCCGCGAACACCGGGCCTGACGGCGCGGGGGTCGCGGCGACCGGTCCGATACCGGACGAAGCGGCATCCACCCCCGCGATGAGCGGCACGGTGGGAGCGGCGTCGCTCTGCGGGCGCCCGAGGGCGCGCCCCAGGAACGGCGTCCGCTGCGCGCGTCGCGTACCGACCGCGAACTCGCCCGCAGGGAGAAGCTCGGTGCGGGCATCGGGGGATGCCGCGACTTCGTCGGCCGCCGCGGGGACCGCGTCGCCGGTATCGGGAGTGAGGGACATGACGTACTCCGGTCAGATCAGATTCGGGAGGAGGAGCGCGAGCTGGCCGGCCGTCAGCAGGCTCGCGAGAAGCAGGACGGGGACGAAGACGATCCAGGCCTTGCGCCACCCGAACCGGCGCATCGCCCAGATGGCGCCGATCTCCGCGGCCAAGAGGAACTGGAGCGCAAACACCAGGGCCCACACGGTGCGGGTGTCGGTGGCCAGCGCGGCATCCTGCGGCGGAAGTGTCGCGGTGATCGTCTGCCTCGCACCGCTCGGCATCCCTTCGCCCACCAGGGTCGCATCGACGTACTCGACGCCCGTGGGAGCCAGTGGACCACCGCGCGCCGTCATCAGGATGAGTCGACTCTCGCCCGCACGCGGATTGGCGGGAGCCGGGTCGCCGGCGTACCGGGTGCCCATCACCTCGAACACGTGCTCGCCCTGGCCGGTGGTGACCGCGAAACGCTCGCCCGGTGTCAGCTGTCCGATGCCGCCGAAGGGTCCGCCGAAGGCCGTCGCGCGGCCCATCAGGACGCTCACCCCGACCTGTCCGGGAAGGACCGTGTCGCGTCGGTGGCCCGGTCCACCCACGAGGACCGCCGAAGAGGTGCCCTCGGCGACCGTGGCGGTGAGCCCCATCGCCGGGATGTCGATCACCGCGACCGGATCGCCGTCGGCCAGCAGGACATCCTCGAAGTCGCCCTCGCTCACCGGCGCCGTACCGGCGGCCAGTTCGGCCTGGAAGGTGTCCGTGCGCTGCTGCTGCGCTGCGAGGTATCCGATCTGGCCGAATACGAGGACGGAGAGGAGGAACATCGCGACGAGCGCCGACAGCATGAGCAGGATGCCGCGGGCCGTCGCCTGACCGAGGGTGAGGGGTTCGGGCTCGTCGCTCGGCGGGCGCCGCGGCGGACGAGGCGGGCGCTCGCCGCGGACGCGCCGCGGCCGCATCCGGCGGGCTGCCGGGACGGCCTCGGGCGCCGCGGGGGCTTCTTCGACGACCGTCATGCCGGGCTGGCCACCGGCTCGAGGGCGGGACGCGTCACCCGCGCCGACAGGCGCTGCAGGACGACGGCGAGCGCGACGAGGATCAGCGCGATCACGAGCAGCCACGGGAAGACGAAGACGAGGGTCGCACGGGTGACCGGCGCGGCATCCTGATCATCGATCTTGTCGGGAGGCGTGATCGTGACCGAACCCGCGACGAAGGGCCACTGCCCGCTGCCCCGCAGCGTCGTCCCCACGACGCGCGACTCGGCGGGCTTCAGGTCGTCGATCGCGACCTGGGTCGCCGAGATCGGGGCACCCGCGACCGTGGCGATCGAGAAGTCGGCGGTGGCGTCGATCGTCTCGGTCGAGAGGTTGCGCAGCGTCACCCACAGCTCGGTGGTCCCCTCGAACGGGTTGACCGTCGGCCGCGCCGTCCCACCGACGGCGCTCAGGTAAAGACCGCCGGCGATCAAGACGTCATCGGCCGCCGGCTGGGGCGTCGATCCGCCCGTGTCGACGGGGTCGGAGCCGGTGCCTCCCCCACCGCCGGAGCCGCCCGCGGAGCCTCCGGAGGAACTGCCGCCACTCCCGTTCCCGTCGGAGCCGCCGCCGGACGCCCCACCGCCCGGGTCGGTCGGTGTCGGGGCCGGCGGCGCCGAGCCGATGACCGGGACGGACATGTTGTAGTCCGTGCCCCCGGTGGGGACGTCGTCGGCCGCGGCGGCCGGGAGGGCGAGTGCGCCGACGACGGTGAAGGCCACGGCGGTCGCCGTCAGCACGCGCGCCGCGGTTCGAAGGGCGGTGACTCGGAAAGCGGTGGCACGCATCTCAGGCACCCTTCCCCGCGCCGACCTCGACGCGCTCGGCGGCCGCTCGCTGCGCCTCGGCCTGCGTGAACGCCATCCATTCCGCGGCGCGACGGTCGTCGCGACGGCGGCGCCAGCGGCGCACGAGGAGGAAGAGCACCAGCAGGACGAGCACACCGACGAGGAGCCAGGGCACCGCCCACATACCGGCCTCGCGGTCGATCTGCGGCGCCGGGGGTGCGAGTTCGGTCGCGCCAGTCTGGTCGCCCCGAGAGAACAGCGAAGCCTGCGCTGAGACGAATCCCCACTGACCGACGGGGCCCAGGTCGTAGGTGAGCGACCGCGACGCACCCGGCAGGAGCTCGGGGAGGTTCTCCAGGCGACGCTCGATGAGGTCGGCTCCGAAGAAGCTCTTCACCGAGAGGACGAGCGTCGGTGCGAGAGCGACATTGCCCTCGTTGGTGACCGTGAGGTTCACGGTCGCGGTTCCCTCGAACGGGTTGACCGACGAGCTGTACGAGCCCGTCATGCCGGCGATCCCGAGAAGCGACTGCAGCTCGCCGGGGACGCGGACGTACAGGCGCGTGCCGATCCGCCGATCGATGAGGATCTGATCGGACGGCGTCTGCGCCGAGACGATGAGGCCCGCGGCGTGGTCGCCGGGGGTGGCGTCGTCGGGAACCGTCACCGCGAATCGCAGCGCACGGGATTGGCCGGGCGCCAGGTCGAACTCCAGCCGGTGGTCGCCGCCCGCGAAGCGGACCCATGAACCGGCGTCGATCGGCTCGGCCGCGGCGTCGAGGAGGCCGAAGCTGCCGTCCTCGGTGTTGAAGGCGTCGGTGCCGTAGATCACCACGTGCTGGGCGACCGTGCCGGTGTTGGAGACACGGAAGCAGTCTGAGACCTTCTGGCCGGGGGCGGCGTCGTAGGTGAAGCGCGAGCGGTCATCGAGCTCACCGTCGTCATCGCACGGCGCGCCAGAGATTGCCTCGTCGTCAGCGGCGTGGGCCGGTGCTGCCGGGACGATCGAGAAGATGCCGGCGACCAGTGTCGCGGCGAGGAGGATGAGCGCGCCCCGCCGCAGCAGGCGGGCGGGCGCGACCCAGGAAAGCGAGTGCACGGACTATCTACTCCAGATCGGGATTACGGAGCGGGTGACGCGGAGTGAACGCGAGGGGAACGTCTTGCAGAGGAGAGGGTGCGGGGAAGGGGCGGCACCGTTCGGCACCGCCCCTCCCGCAGGCTCACTTCGAGACGACGGTGACCGTCACCTTCGAGGTGTACGTGCCTTCGACCGAACCGGCCGGGGCGACGAAGGTGAGGTCTGCGCTCAGCTTCGTCGTTCCGACGCCGGTGCCGGCGGCTGCCGTGGCGAAGGGCTTCGCCGTCGCCGAGCCCTGGAAGCCGGCCTGCGCCGCGACGCCGGTCGAGGTCGTGCCGTCGGCGACGACCTTCGGCGCGATGGTCAGCGCATCGGCGCCGATCTTCTCCGTGCCGCTGGTGCGGGCGAACTCGGTGACGGATGCCGTGGCATCCCAGCCCTTCTTCGAGACCGCACGCTCGTCGATCACATCGAAGGTCGGGAGGACACCGGTGGCCGTCGACTTGCCGTCGACGAGCTTCGCGCCGGAGAGGGTCGCCTTCGCACCTGCCGGGATCGACAGTTCGAACTTGCCGTCCACGGGGGGCTCGGGCGCGACGACCGGAGCCTCGACACCGATGTCACCGGGCGATCCGTCGGCCTCCTCGACCACCTTCTTGCACTCCGGCAGGTCGATCGTCCACGCCGCCGTGCCCGGCGTCAGCGTGACGTGCGCGTAGGCACCGAGGCCGACGAGGGTGACGCCGTTGTTCTTCGTGTACGCGAAGCCGAGGCTGTACTCGCCACCGGCGACCTTCACGGCGCCGAAGGTCGCCGCGTCGAACCGCTCGAGGCTCGCCGGCGACTGGAGGACCTTCTTGGTGCCCGGCATGAACGTCCCCGCGTAGACCGACAGCCATTCGCTGATGACGTTCTCCTTGCCGCGCGGCGAGATGAAGATTCGCGGCTCGAAGGCGTCGTCGGGGGCGGCCAGGTACGGGATCTCGGGGTCGACCGGGTTCGGGGCGCCCACCACACCGTCGTCGTACTTGATAACGGTGCCGGCAGGGATCACCTCACCGGTGTCGAGCGAGTAGGGGAAGAACGCTTCGGGAAGCCCCGAGGGCGTCCAGCCCGTGGCGCAGACATCTGCCTCGGCGGCAGTGGCTGCGGAAGCGGAGAAGCCGAGGGCGCCGAGGCCCAGGCCCACCGTCGCGATGGCGGCGATGACCTTCTTGGAGGTCGAGATCTTCATGATCGTTGTCAGCTTTCTGAGATGTGGATCAGAGCGTCGGGTAGGCGTAGATCGGGGCCGTCTGCGACGGAACCATGAATCCGAACTTCTCCTTCACGCGACGGGGGGTCCCCGAGAGCGCTCCGGTGAAGTTGGTGAGGCTCTGCGTACGCGTGGGGTCCACGAGAGCGGCGAGAGCGGCGTCGTACTTGGCGTCGTTCGGCGTGATGCGAGCACGCTCGACCACGAGGTAGGTGTCGCGGCCGAAGGTCGAGTTCGCGTAGAACGCGGCGTTCGGGGCCGTGGAGGCGCCGGCCCCCGTGACGGCGGGCGTCCCGGCGATCGGGCTGCCGAGGGAGACGCCGGTCGACGCGGCGACGGTGTTGACGCCGGCTGCGCCGGTGACCTGAGCGACCCAGCTCGCGGCCGAGAACGGGATGATCTCACCCGCGGCGAGGACGGTGGCGTCGTTCTCCGCCGTTGTGTTGTTCGTGTCGATGCCGGCCTTGAGGGTCGGGTTGCCGATCGCGGTCAGGAAGAACGAGCGCGTGCCCGAGCCCGACTGCGGCAGACGCGGGTTGACAGCGACGCCGTCGATCGAGGTGAGCGTGCCTTCGTAGATCTGCTTCAGCTGTGCCCCAGTGAGGTTCGCCCAGGCGGCTGTGCCGCCCTTGTAGATGTACGAGACCGCGTCGCGGCCGAACGGGACGTAGGCGAGCTTGCCATCAGCGCTGACGTTTCCGCCCGGGCTGCTCGACGAACGCGCGATATCAACTTGGCCGGTGATCGTCTTTCCCTGCCAGGCGTTGCCGGTGATGGACGCGCGGAGCGCGGTCACACCGTTGCCGGACCCGGACGGACGAGCGAAGTACGTGCCGCCGGGCTTCGTCTGGATCTGGCTGCCGGCGCCGGTGGACGGGAAGGCGTCGAAGTTTCCGAGACTGAGGCCGCCTGCGGTGACGCGGACGTTGGAGCCGGTGACGCCGGTGCCGTTCGTCAGGGCATTGACCGCATCCTGCAGCGTGTCGGAGCCGACGATGGAGTAGCTGTTCGAGACGGGCTCGGCGTAGGCCGCGCCCGCGGCGAAACCACCGGCCACGAGGACGCCGAGCGCCGTCGTGACGGCGGCGAACCGCTTGAGCTTCATTGTGTTCTCTTTCTGGAGGGTTTCAGGCAAGGAAAGGAGGTACTGCGAAGGTGCTACGGGTGAGTCAGAGGGGCCGTCGGCGCCGGATGAACGGCACCACGGCGGCGGCGAGCGCGCCAGCGAGGGCGCTCAGCGGCAGGGCGCTTCCGAGCGCGCCCGTCTCGGGGTCTCCCGGGGTCTCCCCGGCGGAGAGTTCGGGAGAGATCGCCCCGGATGCCGAAGGATCCTCGCCCTCGGCGGGCGGTGCCACGTCGACGGGCGCGGCAGGAGGAGCGGCAGAGCCACCGGCGTCCGCTCCGCCGCCGGCGGAGCCACCGTTCGCCGGCGGCGTGACGGGATCGGGATCACCGGTGGGCGCGGGAGTCGGAGTCGGAGTCGGAGTAGGACGACTTCCCGCCGCGATGAGGGCGGCGGCGGCTTCCGCCTGAGCACGCCACCCTGCGGGAAGCGGCGCGTACCCGGGGGGCAGCTGGCCCTGCTGCACACCGGGCTCCTGGCCGCCGCCGATGGCGTATCGGACGAAGGCGGCATACGCCGAGCGCGCGGGCGCGGTGTTCAGCGTGATGTTGGTCGCGGCGTAGACGGGAAGAGTCAGCGGGTAGGCACTGCGGGCGGCGACGGCGGCAGTGCTGGAATGGTCGAGGACACGCACCTGCGGCTGCGACTCGACGGGCACCATGGCGGCAGCAGCGGCGGCGAGAGCGTCGTCGGTGGGGCGCACGAACTGACCGGCGGCGTTCCGCAGCGACGCAGTCACCGTGTCGTAACGCGCTGACGCAGAGCTGTCGGTGAGGGCGAGCACGGCGCGCTGGCCGACGAGGCTGCGGTCGTTGCGCTTCCACTTCGCGGGGATGGACAGCGGATCCCAGTCCCCCGTCGTCAACCCGTCGCCGCGGAGTGCGTAGTAGGCCCCCGCGGCGAGGTCGGAGGTGAACGGACGCCACGAGACGGCGTTGAGCACCCGGTCCTCGCCGGCGTATGCCTCGCTCGGGTCGACCTTCGGGAAGTCGTCGCGAGGGAGCTCGAGCGCGGCGCCGGTCGGGTTCTTCCTCGCGTCGGTCGATGCGTACGGGTTCACGACCATGCCCCAGGGGTCGCGCGTGCCGGAGAGGAATGCGCGGGCGTCCTCGTCCGCGACGATGTAGCTCCACAGCGCTCGTGCGTACGCCGACCGGCCCTGCGGGACCATGAGGTCGGCGACCGCGGGATTCACGATGGCCTGCTTCGCCCATTCCGCGTCGTTCAGGTCTCGGAACTCGGGATCGAACAGCAGACTCCGCGGGTTCTTCCCCAAATGCGCCTTGTCGGCATCCGCGGGGAGCGCGTCGGTGTAGGAGGACGTCAGGAGCTTCGCGAGGAGGCGCGGAGTGAGCTTCATCTCCGTGAACGGCTGGCGCGCGCGCGCCTGCGCCTCGTCATCGGCGGTGGCTGACGGGAACCGGTCGATCGCGAATGTCACGCTCAGCCCGGTCATCGCGACGGGCGCATACGTCAGGTTGTCGAGGGCCCCCTCGGAGGTGTCGATCGCCGCGGAGGTGAGCGCGAGCGGCGCGTCGGCGGTCGTGTTCGCCTGCATCGCGGCGTCCGCATCGGTGATGGTCAGCAGCGAGTAGACCGAACCCGACGCCGCACGGCACATCGCGGGCTGCCAGGAGGAGACGGCGTCGGAGGCGAGTTCCGTTCCGGCGAGCTGGAACTCGTCCGCACCGACAGGGCAGTGCTGTCCGACCGGCTGGAACTCCAACGGCACGGCGATGCGGTGCTGCCAGTGCTGCCAGAACAGAGGCGAGTCGACATTGCGGCCGGCTCCACGCGGAACGATCACGAGCCAGCACGACTGCGGGTCGCCGCCCGCCGCCAACACGCGTCCGCACCCGAGTCCAGGTGAGGCGAGGCTCGTCTGCACCTCGAAGGTGACGGAGCCGCTGCCGCCCTGGGAGGAGCCCGCCCAGGGGATCTCGTTGGTCGTGTAACGGGTGAAGAAGGCGTTGTTGTTGAGGTCGACGCCGGGCACGACCTTTCCGTCCACGACACGCTTCACCTCTTCGCCCGTCACTGCACGGAACGGGATGCCGGTGTAGGAGGGATCGAAGAAGCTCTCGCCCTCGTAGGTGTACTCCCGGTCCTGTGTGGCGACCTCGGCTCCACCCTCGAGGTAGAGATCGCGGGATGCTCCCGGCGAGTTGAAACCGCCGAACTGGCATGTCTCACGGTCGGGGCCGGCGATGCCCGCTTCGGTCTTGGTACCCCAGCACTGCATGATCTGCAGGTAGTCCTCGCCGCCGTTCTGGCCGCTCGGCGCAGTGGAGGGCTTGCCGCCGGTCCACGAGACGGTGACGGCCTGCGAGATGAGGTCACGGGTCTGCGAGACCGAGACTTTCAGGTCGGGCAGGGGCGCCTCGGCGAGGTTGGTGTCCTGATCCCGCGCCGCGACCGTCACCGCGGACCCCTCGGCTGCCGTCGCCTGAGTGCCCGTCGTGAGCATGACCGCGAGGACCGTCGCGAAGACGACGACTCCTGCCGCGGCCGAGCGCACCCACGTCGCTGCACGCCCGGATCGGACCACCTTGCACACCCCAGTTCCGGCCACCCCAGCGGCCTCTTAAACGGTAGGGACGAGACCTGAATCGGCTCTGTCTCCACCGGGAACGACCGGGGCGCGCTGCGCACCGGACGACGATGGCCGAGTGAACGGCCGGTTACGAGATCAGCGGTCGGCGCGGCGTCGCGCGGCGACGAGCGGCGGCAGCAGGACCACGGCCAGCAGCATCCCGCCGGCGATCAGCATCCCCGTCTGAGCGGGACCCCATCCGGAGGACGCGAGCGTGAACGGCGAGGATACCGCCGCCTCTCCCCCGGTACCGCCACCGGAGACGAGTCCGCCGTTGGCGTCGTACACCGGGGCCTCACCACCCGCCGCACCGCTGTCGCCGCCCGAGGTGTCGGTGCCCGAGCCCGACGTTCCACTCCCGCCGGCATCCGATCCGCCCGACGACGAGCCGGATCCGGACCCGGCGCCGCTGCCCGTGCCTCCGGTGCCACCACCGGTCGACCCGGTGCCGCCGGTGCCCGAACCGCTCCCGCCCCTGCCGCCACCATTGCCCGCACCAGGGTTAGCGCCGGCCGTGGGGGTCTCGCACTGCGTGTCGCCCTTCTTGTCGCACGCCGCCGGCTGCGGTGCGCTCACAGCGAGCTGGTTGGTGGCCGGGCTGTCGCCGGCCTTGAAGGTGGGGTTCTTGCAGGCGGAGAGATTGAGCGACGCGGCATCCGCCCCCGGGATGCGCTTGATCTGATCGAAGCTGGCCATCACGAGGTTCATCGGAAGCGGCGAATAGCCGAGCGCCGCGGCCTGCTGCTGCCCGTCGCACACCACGTACTTCGTGAACTCACCGAGAGTAAAGCCCTTCTTCGCGGTGAAGACGCCGCCGACCTCGGTCGGCACGATCATGTAGGAGTAGCTCGAGAGCGGGTAGCTGCGCGCATCGCCGTTGTTGTACACGCCGTCGAGGATCTGGGTCAGGTAGTCGGCAGAGCCCTCGTCGGTGTTGATCTTCGCCTTCAGCAGCGCGACGGCTACGGCTTGCGCCGTGGGTTCGACGTAGTAGCCGGCCTTGTTGAGCACCTTCGCGACCGGGAAGCCCGACTTCAGCGCGTAGGAGTACTCGACGTAGGTGATCGCGCCCTCGCCGTAGTTCTGGCTGACGTATCCGGCGACACCGAGCGACCCGTTCTGACCCTTCGCGCCAGGGACCCGCTGCGTCGGGAACTGCGAGGTCATCCCCGTCGACCAGATGCTCGGGTACTGCTCCGACATCCACTTCGTGAACTGCGCGGTCGACCCGGACCCGTCCGAGCGCACGACCGGCGTGATCTTCTTGTCCGGCATCACCAGGCCCGGGTTGTCCGCCTGGATGACCGGGTCCTTCCAGTTCTTGATGTCGCCGGCGAAGATCTTCGCGATGACGTCTCCCGACAGGCGCAGGTTGGTCACGCGTTTGCCGTTGATCTTCAGGTGATACATGAACGCCGTGCCACCGGCGACGATCGGCATGTACGCGTAGTCGCGCCCCGGCACTTCGGGAGCTGAACCGTCTTCGGGTTTGCGCTGGAACGGGATCTCGCTGACGGCGTAGTCGACGGTGCCGCTGATGAAATCGCGGCGTCCGGCGGACGAGCCCGTACCCGAGAAGTTGACCGTCATGCCATAGTTGTTCGCGACGTTGCGACGCCACTGGTCCAATGCGTTCTGCGACCACGTCGAGCCGGAACCGGAGATGCGGTCGTAGTCCACGGCTTGAGCGGGGACCGCGGCGATGAGGGCCATGACCCCCACGATCAGCGCGACGAGGGCGCCGCGCACGGGAAGGCGGCGGGGACGACGGATCACGGATTCTCCTGCGAACGGTTCGGGTGGGATGCCGCGGGCACGGCGTAGTCGGGAAGAGTCTGGGCGCGCACGATGCGCATGAGGTCGTCGCGCGAACGGCGCGCGGCGCGGCGGCGCTGGCCGTCGGAGAGCTGCCCGGCGCCGCGACCGCCGATCAGGCGAGCTGCCAGGAAGAGCAGCAGGACGAGCAGGATCAGGACGGCGGCCGTCCCGAACCCGCGGGCGATCATGTTCGGCTCGGGCGACTGCACGAACGTGAAGACCTGCAGTGGGAGCGAGATCATCGGCCCCTCGAACGGGTTCGTGTTCATCTCCGCCGTCACACCGGAGGTGAGGAGCACGGGCGAGGTCTCGCCGATGCCGCGCGCCGTACCGAGGATCACCGCGGTCGCCAGGCCCGACCGCGAGGTCGGCAGCACGACGCGCCAGACGGTGCGCCACCGGGTGGAGCCGAGCGCGTACGACGCCTCACGGAGCTGGTGCGGGACGAGACGGAGGACGACGTCGGCGGAGCGGATGATGATCGGCAGCATCATGACGGTGATGGCGATCGATGCCGCGAAGCCCGATCGCTCCTTCGTCACGAGGGTGATGAGCGCGGCGTACACGAAAAGGCCGGCCACGATCGAGGGAAGGGCGGTCATCGCGTCGGACACCGTGCGCACGAATCGCGCGAACGGCCCGCCGATCTCGTTGAGGAACACGGCGGTCGTGATGCCCAGCGGGATCGTGATGGCGAGCGCGATGCCGATCTGGATGAGCGTTCCCACGATCGCGTGGGCGATGCCGCCGAGGTCGAGCTCGTCGAGCGGCCCGGCGAAGCGCATCGTCTCGACGAAGAAGTTGCCGTGCGAGAGAGCCGGGATGCCGCGGACGACGGTGTAGGTCACCACGAACAGAAGGGCGACGACGACGACGAATCCGGCGCTGTAGAGCAGGACGGAGCCGACGCGGTCGACCACGGCGAGGCGGTCGGATCTCATCGAGACGAGAGTGGCGTAGGCCACCACGAACGTCAGGAACGCGACGACGACCCAGCCGACGGCACCCGACAGGGGTGTGAGGAAGCCGAAGAGCAGCACCGCGACGGCGCCGCCGACGAGGAGCGCTCCGACGATGTCGAAGCCGTCCTCGAGCGCCGCACGTCCGGGCCGGCGGCGAACCGGCGCGGGTCCGGTGCCGCGTACGGGCGTCGCGGTGCGCGGAGCGGGGGCCGTGCTCGGGTCCTGCGGCAGTCCGGGTTCGTCGAGGATCGTCATCAGTTGCTCTCCGCACCCGACCGCGAGCGGGCGACGATCGACGAGGCGGTGAAGTTGATCACCAGGGTGATGAGGAAGAGTGCGAGACCCGCGGCCATCAGCGCGGAGAGTCCGAACTCGCTCGCCTCGCCGTAGCGCAGGGCGATCAGAGCGCTCACCGAGTTGGAGCCGGTCTCGAGCACCTGCCAGTTGATCGTGAAGATCGGCGAGATGATCATGTACACCGCGATCGTCTCGCCCAAAGCGCGACCAAGACCCAGCATCGTCCCACCGATGATCCCGCCGCGGCCGAAGGGGAGCACGACGGTGCGGATCATCCCCCACCGCGTCGAGCCGAGCGCCAGGGCTCCCTCGCGCTCCCCGATCGGGGCTTGCGAGAACGCCTCCCTCATGATGGACGTCTGCGTCGGCAGGACCATGAGTGCGACCACCATGCCGGCGATGAACGCCGAAGACGTGAACGCGCTGGCATCCGTCAGCTGAGCGCCGTCTTCATCGGTGACGGCGAAGATCGGGATCCAGCCGAAGTACACCGAGATCCACTGCGCCACCGGGATCGCGTTCTCCTGGAGAAACTGCACCCCCCAGAGCCCGAAGACGACGGACGGCACGGCAGCCATCAGGTCGACGATCGTGATCATCGGCCGCTTGATGCGGTCCGGGAGCACTTCGCTGATCAGAAGCGCCGTACCGAGGGCGAGGGGGAACGAGACGGCGAGCGCGATGAGGGCGATCGTGACCGTGCCGAACAGGACGGCGGCGATGCCGAACGAGCCCGCCACACCCTCCTGCGGATCCCAGCCCTGCGTCCACAGGAACGAGAACCCCGCGGTGCCGAGCGCATCGCCGCCGCGGGCGGTGAGGAAGAGACCGACCGCGAGCATGATCGCGACCGTCACCCCGCCGGCGGCGTAGCAGACGGCGCGGAAGACACGATCGGAGAAGACCGGAAGCGATCTCAGCGATCGGCGGGGCGCGGCCGAGGTCGGTGCCTCGTCCTCGGCTGCCTCGATGACGGCGCCGCTCATGCGTTCCTCCGGTTTCCGGGCACGCGAATCAGTCCCCAGTTGTCGTGCGTCAGCATCGCCAGCGCGGGTGAACGACGGATGCTGCAGGCGTGTCCGGCGAGTGACCGGAACCGCATCGCCCGGTTGCGCGCCCCCGTCACGGCAGCACCGCCCCGCTCGGACGCGGCGTCGGCAGCGGGGTCGGGTCGAGGTCGGGCTCGGGCGACGGCGTGGGTGTCGGAGTCGGCTGAGGCGTCGCCGGAGGCGACGGTGCCGGTGTCGGCGTGGGCGAGGCGGTGTCGAGGCGAGGCAGCACCAGCATGACCGTCGTCCCGAGGCGGTTCTCGGTCCCTGCGCTCGGGCGGCTCTCGGTCACGATGCCGGCCGGCCCTGTGCCCCGCCGCTCCGATGCCACCGCGAACCCGGCGGCCTGGATCGCGGCCGAGGCCTCATCGATGCCGAGCCCGCGGACGTCGGGGACCTCGTTGGCTCCGGATGCCACCACCAGGTCGACCGCGGACCCAATCGGGACGACCGCGCCGGCTCCCGGCGTGGATCCGATGACCGTGTTCTCCGGCTCGGTGCTGCTTCGCCGCGACACGTCGCCGCCGAGGAGTCCGCGATCGCTCAGTACCGCACGCGCGTCGCTGAGACCGAGGCCGGCCAGCTCCGGAAGCGTGGCGGACACCTCCCTGGTGGGGGTCGGGTCGGCTGTCGACGGGGTGGGAGTCGGCGACGGGGTCACCACCCGGGCGACGACGTCGGTCGGCCGCACCTGCGGGGCACCGCCCGCACCTGCAGAGAGGGACACGGCGACGATGACCCCTGCCACCGCACCGGCGGCGGCCACGGTCCAGCCGATCCACCGGCGGTCGCCGTGCCGTTGCTCCCCGGTCGGGGTCGCCCCGGTCGACGCGGCCGCCGGAGCCACGGACGCGGCGCCCGACGGGAGCGCGGTTCGGTAGACGCGCGTCACCCCTGTCGATGCGGGGGCGGATGCCGCGTCACCGACGGGACCGAGCACGGCGGCGAGCGACGCGAGCGCGGCGCGCATCGACGCGGCATCCGGGTAGCGGGCGTCGGGATCCTTCATCAGCGCTGTCGTCACCACGCGATCCCACTCGCGAGGGAGTCCGCGCCGCCGCACCGAGGGCACCGGCGGCGGCGCGGACAGATGAGCGCGCACGACGGCGGCGTTGTCGCCCGCGAAGGGCGGCGCACCGGTCAGCGCGAACAGGAGCGTGGCAGCGGCCTGGTACAGGTCGCTCGTCTCGGTGACGGGCCGTGCGCTGAGGTGCTCGGGAGAGGCGTACGGGACGCTCGCCACGACGCCCACCGGGTCGGCGGCGCTGAGCAGCGGGTCGCTGCCGGAGGTGCTCCGACCCGGGATGTCGGCGAGACCGAAGTCGAGCAGCCGCACCGAGGCGGCGAGCGCCTCTGAGTCCACGGCATCGGGCGAGATCATGACGTTCGCGGGTGTCACGTCGCGGTGTACGACACCCGCCTGGTGGGCGGCGGCGAGCGCGTCGAGGAGGGCGATGCCGATCGTCGCCACCTCGACGGGAGGCCGCGCCCCGTGAGCTGCCACGTGGTCGGCGAGCGTGACGCCGGCGGCGCGCTCCATCGCGATCCAGACGACGGCGGGGTCGCCGGCTTCCACGCCGGATGCCACGACGGCGGGGATGCCGGGGTGTGCGATGGCCCGCGCGACGCGCACCTCTTCGAAGAAGGCTTCGCGGACCGCGGCGTCTCCCGCGAGATGCGGGTGAAGGAGCTTCACGGCGACGTCGAGGCCGCTCGCGACGTCGTGCGCGGCGAACACCGCCGCCGTTCCGCCGCTGCCGAGGAGCGAGGTGATGCGGAAGCGGCCGGCGACCAGCCCGTCGGTCACCGGACGAGACCGGCGGGAACGGCGCCCGGCTTCTCGGGCCGGAGGCGCGCACCGCGCTCGGCCACCGCGGCGCCGCTCGCCGCATCCGCCATCTCGGACAGAAGACGGACGGCGAGGGCTCCCGAGCCTCGCGCGACGGAGCGGTTCTCGTACCGGCGGGCGCCGATCATGACGAGTTGATCACCGCGGGTCACGAACCATCCGGTCGTGCGCAGGCGCGGCTCGATCGCCGCGTGCACGACGAGGTCCGCGGCCGCCGAGACCAGCGACGCCGTCTCGGAGCGCGCGGCTCGCTCGCTCGCGAAGAAGCGGCATCCACGCGCGATCTCGCGGTGGTTGTCGCTGACGAGTCGCCAGCCCACGACGGCACCGTCGACGGGCTCGGCGATGGACACGACGCCCAGATCGGGCGCGTGGACGCTGAGCACGTCGTCGACGGCACGCATCCAATCCAGCGCCGCGCGGTGCGCGCGGGCAGGGAAACGGGCATACACGAGTTGAGCAGCCATTGCGAAGAACTCCCAGAACGCACCCGAGTACGGGTCTGGGTGCTTCGGAAGAATGGCGCGCTCAGGTCACCTCAGGCGGTCCGGGAGATGAACGCCCGGCGACGAACGCGTGCTCTACCGGTGTCGGTCAGAGGCCGAGGGCGTGCCCAAGTTCCTGCGTGCGCGCGACGAGGGCGGCGCGCTGCTCCGCGACGCGCACCGGGGCTGTGCCACCGGCACCCGTCCGGCTGGCCACGGAACCCTCGATCGTGAGCACCTCGCGTACCGCCGGGTCGAGATACGGCGAGACCTCCGCGAGCAGCGCGTCGTCGGCATCCTCGAGACCGATCCCTCGTGACTCGCACGCCTGGACGAGCGCACCGGACACCTCGTGCGCCTCCCGGAAGGGAACGCCGCGCTTGACCAGCCACTCGGCCACGTCCGTGGCGAGGGAGAAGCCCTCGGGGGCGAGCACCGCCATCCGTTCCGTGTCGAAGCGGAGCGTCGCGATCATCCCGGCGAAGGCGGGCAGCACCGTCTCCAGCGTGAGCACCGAGTCGAAGACGGGCTCCTTGTCCTCCTGCAGGTCGCGGTTGTAGGCCAGCGGGAGCGCCTTCAGCGTGGCGAGGAGTCCGGCGAGGTTGCCGACGAGCCGGCCCGCCTTGCCGCGCGCGAGCTCGGCGATGTCGGGGTTCTTCTTCTGCGGCATGATGCTCGACCCGGTCGAGTATCCGTCGTCGAGACGCACGAACGAGAACTCCCGCGTGTTCCAGATGATGATGTCCTCGGCGAAGCGGGAGATGTCGACGCCGATCATCGCGGCGATGAACGCGAACTCGGCGACGACATCGCGGGCGGACGTGCCGTCGATGGAGTTCTCGGCGGGCCGTGCGAGGCCCAGCTCCGCGGCGACCAGGTCGGGGTCGAGCCCCAGGGTCGCCCCGGCCAGCGCTCCGCCGCCGTAGGGCGACACCGAGGCACGCGCGCTCCAGTCGCGCAGGCGCTCGAGGTCGCGCACCAGCGGCCACGCGTGCGCCTGCAGGTGATGGGCGAGGAGTACCGGCTGGGCGTGCTGCAGGTGGGTGCGCCCGGGCATGATCGCCTCGGCGTGAGCGTCGGACTGCGCGACGATCGCATCGATCACCCGAAGCAGATCGCGGGCGATGACCCGCGCGTGGTCGAGCAGGTACATCCGCACGAGGGTGGCGATCTGATCGTTTCGGCTGCGTCCGGCGCGCAGCTTGCCGCCCAGCTCGGCGCCCACCTCGGCGATGAGCGCAGCCTCCAGGGCGCCGTGGACGTCCTCATCCCCCGGCTGGGCGACGAGGGTGCCATCCTGCACCGCGGCACCGAGCGCGTCGAGCCCCCGATGCATCCGCGATTCCTCGTCCGCGGTGAGGTAACCCGCCGCGGCCAGGGCGCGGGCGTGCGCGTGCGATCCGGCGAGGTCGTAGGCGGCGAGCGCCCAGTCGAAATGCGTCGAACGGCTCAACGCGACGAGCTCCGGAGAGGGGCCGGAAGCGAACCGCCCGCCCCACAGCGCGCCCTGATTCGTTGCCTCGCTCTTGCTGTCGCTCACGTGTCCACCCTATCCGCGGCATCCCGCTGTCTTTCCGGCACGACCGCCCGCGCCAGACGCGCGAGCAGCCACTCGAGCGGCCCCTGGCCGATGATGGATGCCCAGGCCGTGCAGGCGAGGACCGCCCCCGCGACGAACCACCAGAACGGCTGAAGATCCCGGAAGGCGTAGAGGTCACCCGTGTCGCCGAGGAGCAGCGCGGCGGCGATCGCCCAGGCGACGATCTGTCCGACGTAGGCGGTGAGCGGCATCGACCCGACCGCGCGCAGCGGCGCGAGCAGCCAGGTGAGCGGCGTCCGGCACAGCAGCAGGCATGCCCCCGTCACCGCGAGGGCAACTCCGGCGGATCCCACAGCATCGAGGATTCCGCTGCTGTGCGGGGAGGCGCTCCACACCGCGTCGAGGTAGGGGGCGTCGACGAGCACCGCGGATGCGGAGATCACGCTCGCCGCGATCGCTGCGGTGACGGCGACGGCGACGCCGCCGGCCAGCAGGAGGACCTGCATCGTGGGACGTCGGAGGTCGGACCTGCCGATGGCCATTCCCAGGAGGACGAACCCGATCCAGAGCGGGAAGGGGTAGGCCCAGCCGAGGAGCAGGAAGACCGTCTCACCGCTGTCGGATTCCCACACCGGCAGCAGATCGATCGCAGGGAGGAACCACGGGACGCCGACGAGGATCGCCGCGGCGATCGCCCACAGGATGCCAGGACGCACCCGCAGCGCCGGGAGCGCGAGGACGAACAGAATCGCGTAGGCGGGGAGGATCACGTAGACGGGGACACCCGTGGCGATCAGCGCGGCGCCGATGATCCAGAGCGCCGCCGCCCGAACGGCGATCCGCCGCCTCGTCGTCGCCAGGCGCCCCGATTCCTGCCCACGGATGCCGCCGGAGACGAGCGCGAGCGACACCCCGGCAAGCACGGCGAAGAGGACGGACGATCGACCGTTGACGAGGTCGATCCACGTCTCCGGCCTGCCGAGCTCGAACGACTCGTCGATGGTGATCAGGTGCGCGGCGAGCATCCCGAGCACCGCGAGCGCACGGGCGAGGTCGATGCCGTGCAGCCGGGCGGGGCCGTTCCAGCTCCGCCAGGCCTGCGTCACTGCTGCCGGAGCAGCCACACCAGGAGCGCTTTCTGCGCGTGCAGCCGGTTCTCCGCCTCGTCCCAGACGACGCTCTGCGGCCCGTCGATGACCTCGGCGTCGACCTCGTAACCGCGATCGGCGGGGAGGCAGTGGATGAACACGGCGTCGTCCTGGGCGAGACCCATGATGTCGCGGGTCACCTTGTACGCGCCGAGGTCCCGCAGACGCGCGAGCTTCTCCTCCTCCTTGCCCATCGACACCCACGTGTCGGTGGCGATCACGTCGGCACCGACGGCGGCCTCGTTCGGATCGGTGTAGAGCGTGAGGGAGCCCCCGGTCGAGGCCGCGATGCGGTCCGCATCGGCGACGACGTCCTCCCGCGGCGCGTACGCCTCGGGAGAGGCGATCCGCACGTGCATGCCCGCGGTGACCCCGGCCAGGGCGTACGAGTGACCCATGTTCGACTTGCCGTCGCCGAAGAAGGTGAGCGTGAGTCCCGCGAGCTCGCCCTTGTGCTCACGGATTGTGAGCAGGTCGGCCAGGAGCTGGCAGGGGTGGAAGTCGTCGCTCAGTGCGTTGACGACGGGCACGCGCGTTCCGGCGGCCATCTCCTCGAGCCCCGACTGTGCGTAGGTGCGCCAGACGATCGCCGCGACCTGCCGCTCGAGGACGCGAGCCGTGTCAGACGGGGTCTCTTTGCCGCCCAGCTGGCTGTTGGCCGTGGAGATGATCAGCGGGGAGCCGCCGAGGTCGGCGATGCCCACCGCGAAGGAGACACGCGTCCGCGTGGAGGACTTGTCGAAGATGACCGCCACCGTCTGGGGACCGGCGAGGGGCTTCTGGGCCCAGCGGTCGCGCTTGAGCTCGAGTGCGAGGTCGAGGATCTCGCTCTGCTCGGCGGGGGTCAGGTCGTCGTCGCGCAGCAGGTGCCGGGTCATGCGGGGGCCTCCGTGGAGTGGTGGGCGGTGGGTGCGTCCAGCAGCAGGGCGTCCTCGACGGTGGCGAGGGCCTTGGCGAACAGTGTCTCGAACTCGTCGATCTCGACGTCGCCGATGGTGAGGGCGGGCGCGAGCCGGATCGTCGAGTCATTGGCGGCGTTGATGATGAGTCCGTGCTGCTGCGCTGCCGCGACGACCGCGCCGGCGACGGGGTGGTGGAGGGCGATCCCGATGAGCAGCCCCTGCCCGCGGCATCCCTCGACCAAGGGCGAGCCGATCCGGTCGACGACGCCACGGATCTGCGCACCGCGGTCGCGCGCGGCCTCGACGAGGCCCGCGCGCTCGATCTCGTCGAGCACCGCCGAGGCGACCGCCGTCGCGAGCGGGTTCCCGCCGAACGTCGATCCGTGCGTGCCGGGGTAGAAGAGCTCGCTGGCGGCACCGAAGGTGACGAGAGCGCCGATGGGGATGCCGTTGCCGATCCCCTTCGCGACGGTGATGGCATCGGGGGTGATCCCGGCGTGCTGGAACGCGAACCAGGCACCGGTGCGGCCGGCGCCGGTCTGGATCTCGTCGACGATCAGCAGGGCGCCGTGCCGCGCGGTGATCTCCCGCGCCGCCTGCAGATAGCCCTCGGGCAGCTCGAGCACGCCCGCCTCGCCCTTGATGGGCTCGACGAAAAGGGCGGCGACGCGATCGTCGATCGCAGCTTCCAACGCGGCCACCGTCGTGTCGAGGAACTCCACACCCGGCACCATCGGCTGGAACGGCTCCTGCATGGCGGGCTTGCCGGTGAGTGCCAGCGTCCCCATCGTGCGTCCGTGGAACGCCTGCTTGAGGGCGAGGACCCGAGGCCGATCCGCGCCGCCGTGCAGACGCGCGAGCTTGAAGGCCGCTTCGTTGGCCTCCGCGCCAGAGTTCCCGAAGTAGACGCGGCCGGCATCCCCCGTGCCCGCGAGCCGCTTGAGCCGGGCCGCAAGACCCAGCTGGGGCGGGGTCGCGAAGTAATTGGACACGTGCCCGAGCGTCGCGGCCTGGTCGGCCACCGCCTGCACGAAGACCGGGTGCGCGTGCCCGAGTGAGACGACGGCGATCCCGCCGAGGAAGTCAAGGTAGCGGGTGCCCTCGTCGTCCCAGAGGTAGGCTCCCTCGCCGCGGGTGAGCAGCGCGTACCGCTCGCCCGCGTTCAGGACGAGGTCGCGTGCGGCATCGTCCTTCCAGCTCGTCGCGATCACTCCTGCTGCGCCGCTCACTGCGCCACCACCTCTGTTCCGATTCCCTCTGCCGTGAAAAGTTCGACCAGCACCGAGTGGGGCTGGCGTCCGTCGATGATCGCCGCGCGATCGACGCCGCCGTCGACCGCATCGAGGCACGCCTGCATCTTCGGGATCATGCCCGACTCGAGCGACGGGAGCATGTCCCGCAGCTCCCCCGCCGTGAGGTGGGAGACGAGCGAGTCCCGGTTCGGCCAGTCGGCGTAGAGACCCGCGACGTCGGTGAGGATGACGAGCTTGGTCGCGCCCAGTGCGACGGCGAGCGCCGCGGCCGCGGCATCCGCGTTCACGTTCAACGATTGCCCGGGCGCGTCAGCATCCGGGGCGATCGACGAGATGACCGGCACCCGATCGGCCGCGAGATGGTCGAGGACCGCCTGTGGATCGACGCCGACGACATCTCCGACATGCCCGAGGTCGTGCTCGGCGCCGTCGACGACCACGCCGCGACGGCGACCGCGGAACAGCCCCGCATCCTCTCCCGACAGGCCCGTCGCGAACGAGCCGTGCGCGTTGATCCGCGAGACGAGCTGGGGGTTGATCTGTCCCGTGAGCACCATCCGCACGACGCCGATGGCCTCGGTGCTCGTGACGCGGTAGCCGCCCTTGAACTCGCTCTCGATGTCGAGCCGATCGAGCATCTTCGAGATCTGCGGCCCGCCGCCGTGGACGACGACCGGCTTCACCCCGACGTGATGAAGGTAGGCGATGTCCTCCGCGAACGCGGTCTGGAGCTCTTCGCTGACCATGGCGTTGCCGCCGTACTTGATGACCACGATCTGATCGCGGAAGCGCTTGAGCCAGGGCAGGGACTCGACGAGCACCGCCGCCTTGCCGGCGGCTTCTTCCGGAGTGGTCTGCTGCAGATCGGTCATGACGAATAGGCGCTGTTCTCGTGGACGTAGTCGTGGGTCAGGTCGTTGGTGAGGATGGTCGCCGCCGCGTCGCCGACGCGCAGGTCGATGAGGATGTGGGTGCGACGCGGGGTCAGGTCGACCTCCTCGCGAGGGCGGTCGGGGCCTCCGGCTGTGCAGACACGGACCCCGTTGAAGGACACGTCCACGTCGTATGGGTCGAAGGCGGCATCCGTCGTGCCGATGGCGGCGAGGACGCGACCCCAGTTGGGATCGTTGCCGAAGATCGCCGCCTTGAAGAGGTTGTTGCGTGCGACCGACCGCCCGACGACGACGGCGTCCTCCTCGGATGCCGCGCCGACCACCTCGATGGCGATGTCATGGCTCGCGCCTTCGGCATCGCCTTGCAGCTGCTCGGCGAGGTCTCGGCAGACGTCGGCCAGGGCCTGCGCGAAGGCGTCCCCCTCCGGACGGATGCCGCTCGCGCCGCTGGCCAGCAGGGTCACCTGGTCGTTCGTCGACATGCAGCCGTCGGAGTCGAGCCTGTCGAAGCTCACCCGCGTCGCCGCGCGCAGGGCCGTGTCGGCCTCGGCCGCCGTCAGGTCGGCGTCGGTGGTCACGACGACGAGCATGGTGGCCAGGCCCGGCGCGAGCATGCCGGCCCCCTTCGCCATGCCGCCCACCGTCCAGCCGTCGCGGGTGATCGCGGCGGTCTTGGGTCGTGAGTCGGTGGTCATGATGGCGAGGGATGCCGCCTCGCCGCCCGCCGTGGAGAGCTCGGCGATCCCCTTCGCGACGCCGTCGAGCACCTTGGCGCGGAAGACCTCGTCTCCGGTGCCGATGAGTCCGGTGGAGCAGACGATGACGTCGCCCGCGCCCGCCCCGAGCAGCTCAGCTGCCTTCTCTGCGGTCTGGTGCGTGGTCTGGAATCCGAACGAGCCGGTGAAGCAGTTCGCGCCGCCGGAGTTCAGGACGACCGCTTCGACAATGCCGTCAGAGATGGCCTGCTGCGACCAGATGATGGGGTTCGCTTTGGCCCGGTTCGAGGTGAACACGGCCGCGCCGACCTTCTTCGGCCCACGGTTCACGACGACGGCAACGTCGTTCGCGCCGGTGGACTTGAGCCCCACGGCGACGCCGGCCGCTTCGAATCCCTGCGCTGCGGTCACACTCACGGCGCGACTCCGTTCACACTCAGGCCCGTGGTCTCGGCGAGACCCAGGGCGATGTTCATCGACTGGATGGCGGCACCGGCGGTGCCCTTCACGAGGTTGTCGACCGCCGCCACGACGACGACGCGGTTCGCGGCGCGGTCGATCGCCAGCCCCAGCAGCGCCGTGTTGGCACCCAGGACGTCGGCGGTTCGGGGGAACCGACCCTCGGGCAGCAGGTGGACGAACGGCTCGTCGGCGTAGGCCGATTCCCACGCGTCCCGGATCTGCGCGTCCGAGACCCCCTCCGCGATGGGCGCCGTCGAGGTGGCGAGGATGCCGCGCGCCATCGGCACGAGCACCGGCGTGAAGGAGATGCGCGGGGGCACCGGGGCACCGGCATCCGTGAGGGCCTGCTGGATCTCGGGGATGTGCCGGTGCGAACCGCCGACGGCATACGGGTTCGCGCTGCCGAGGGTCTCGGACGCGAGCAGGTTCGTCTTCAGGCTCTTCCCCGCGCCGGAGGGGCCGACGGCCAGGACGCTGACAATGTCGTCGGCGTCGATGACTCCCGCGGCGATCCCAGGCGCCAAGCTGAGGGCGACAGTGGACGCGTTGCACCCCGGCGCCGCGATGCGACGCGCGCCGACGAGCGATTCTCGCTGCTTGCGACCCTCCCCGACGATGAGCTCGGGCACGCCGTAGGCCCACGGCTCCGGGAACTCTCCACCGTAGAACGCGTCCCAGGACGCCTTCGAGCGGAGGCGGTGATCGGCACCGGCGTCGATCACCAGCGGCGTGCTCGTGAGCTGCTCGGTGTACTGCGCGGACTGCCCGTGCGGCAGAGCGAGGAAGACGACATCATGACCGGCGAGCACGTCGGGCGTCGTGTCCTGCAGCGTCAGGTGACCCAGCGACCGGAGGTGCGGCTGGTGGTCGATGAGCGGCTGACCCGCGTTGGAGTGCGCGGTGACGGTGCGGATCTCGACATCGGGGTGGGCGGCGAGGAGGCGGAGGATTTCGCCACCCGCATAGCCGGAAGCGCCGGAGACGGCGACCGAGAAGGTCATGGATTCAACCTTATTGTCTGAAGGGAACGGGCCGGAGACGGCGACACCTTCGGCTCGACCCGCGGAGTGCGGGGAGCGCGGAGGGTCGCCTAGCGTCGGCGGTCGCCCAGACGTCGGCGCGCGCGCGAAACCGCGGAAGCGGTGACGGGAGCGGCCGAAGACATGCCGCCACCCTAGCCCCGCCGATCGCGTGACCGCAAAACGGCGGCCGCACGTGACGGCGTCAGCGCTCCTCGGCCCGCCACTGTTCGATGAGCGCGAGCTCATCGGCGCGGTCGAGGCCCGCGCCGCGGGAACGCGACACGCCCCGGTCACGCTCGTCGGCCAGGGTGCGCCCGATCGTTTCGACGAGGGAGCGGATGCCGCCGCCGGCGGCGCGGTAGGCGGCACCGTCCCGCGTTGCGAATCCCGGCATGTCGCCCGGCAGCCACACCGGCAGTGAGCGGGGACCCGACCAGTGCGCGACGCCGTGGCGGCTCAGCCACTCGTCGGGGACGACGACGACGTCGCCACGATGCCCCGCGGCTTCGCGCACCAGCGTGAGGAGATCCGCGAGGGGAAGCGAGGCGCCGACGGCGTTGACGACGCCGTCGAAACCGCGGGCGCCGGCCGAGACCACGTAGTCGGCGAGGTCGTCCACGTCGATCACCTGCGCCATCGCTCCCGGCGCCGCCGGCACGAGCACCGGCTCGGCCCCCGCAGCCGCAAAGCGAGCGGGCCAGTATCCGAATCGATCCGTCGGGTCGCCGGGCCCCACGATGAGTCCAGCGCGAACGATCGACACGCCCGCAGCGAAAGCCCGGGCGGACCGCTCGCACGCGGCCTTCGCTCGCGCGTAGTCGGACTCCTCCCCCGGCTCCCAGGGGACAGCCAGGTCGGCCGTCTCATCGGCACCAACTTCGTCGGAGGCGGCATAGACGGAGACGCTCGAGATGTACGTCGCGTGCGCCGCGCGCCCGCCGAGAGCCTCGGACGCGGCGGCCACGGCGACCGGATCGGAGGACACGTCCACGACCTCGTCCCAGTCTTGGGACGCGACGTCCGCGTAGGCGCCGGCCGTCGACCGGTCGGCGACGACCAGGTCGGCGCCCGTCGGCGCGGGACTCGTCCCCCGCGCGAGACACGTGACCTCGGCTCCGCGTTCGAGCCACTGCTGAGCGACACGGGAACTGAGCCAACCGGTTCCGCCGAGGATGAGGACGCGAGTCATCTCTTCATCCCACCAAACCGCTTCGCCCACCGACAGTCCGTTCCGCTGGTGGCGCACCCGTGTCGGGGACGCAGGACATACTGGCGGCATGCTCACGACGCTCGCCGTGTCCGGTTACCGTTCTCTCCGCGACGTCGTCGTCCCTCTCGGGCCGCTGACGATCGTCACCGGGCCGAACGGTTCGGGGAAGTCGAACCTGTACCGCGCGCTGCGCCTGCTCGCCTCCTCCGCGCGCGGCGAACTCGTCGGCGCCGTCGCCCGAGAGGGTGGACTGTCGTCGCTGCTGTGGGCGGGACCCGAGAACGGCGGCGGGCAGGGAACCGTGCGCACCCGGCCCATCGCCGTGAGGCTCGGGTTCGCCTCCGACGAACTCGGATACCTCGTCGATCTCGGCATCCCTCAGACCGCGGGGAACAGTCCGTTCGCGCGCGACCCCGAGATCAAACGCGAGCAGGTGTTCGCCGGCGCCCTGGCGAAACCGGCGACGCTGCTCATCGACCGCACCCGCGCCCACACCCGCGTACGTGACGGATCGTGGACCGATCTCGCTCAGACCCTCGCGCCCTTCGAGAGCATCGTGACCGATCTCGCCGATGGGGACACCGCCCCCGAACTGCTCGGCATCCGACGCGTCATGAACGGATGGCGCTTCTACGACCACTTCCGCGTCGACGCCGACGCCCCTGCCCGCCGCCCCCAGATCGGCACCCGCTCACAGCTGCTCGCCGACGACGGCGCGAACCTCGCAGCGGTGTGGGCCACCATCATCGATGCCGGCTTCGGCCACGAGCTCGACCGCGCCGTCGACCTCGCCTTCCCGGGCAGCCGTGCGCGGGTGGAGGGCGGCGACGGTCTCTTCCGCCTCACGCTGACCCAACCCGGTCTCCTGCGCCCCCTCGACACCTCCGAGCTCTCCGACGGAACGCTGCGCTACCTGCTGCTGTGTGCAGCGCTCCTGCCGGCCCGACCCGCTCCCCTCGTCGTGCTCAACGAGCCCGAGTCGAGTCTGCACGTCAGTCTCCTCGAACCGCTCGCGGAGCTCGTCCGGACGGCATCCAGCCGCACGCAGGTCGTGCTCGTCTCGCACGCCGGCAGACTCGTCGACGGGTTCGACGATGCCGAACGCGTCGAACTCCGAAAGACCCTCGACGGCACGGTCGTCGAGGGTCAGGGCTTCATGTCCGTGCCGGCGTGGAACTGGGGGAACCGCTGACCACGGGCCTCAGCTGAAGGAGATCAGCGACAGTCCGCCGGTGATGACCAGCACGATGCACGCGACCACGAACCCGCAGATCGTGACCGCCCGGAAGGCCGCCACGCCACGGTGCCCGGCCGGCGCCGCCAGGGCGGCGACGCCCGCGACGAAGAACGCGATGGCCATAACGAAGAACCAGATTCCGATGGTGCCGTAGTAGGAGTTCAAGGCCCACGCGCCCGGGAAGAAAACGGCCGCTTGCGGGAACATGAAGGAGAGGAGGTTCAGATTCGCCACGTAGCCGACGACGCTGGCCACGATCGTCGCGACGTTGAATCCGACCAGAACCCGGATGAACGGCGTGATCCTCGGGACGCGACGCGGGCCCGCCGGGGCCGCGTCGATCGTGGTCTCCAGGGTGCTCATAGCCGAACGGTACTCCCGAACGTGGCCGAGGCGCTGTCCCCTCTTCTGGGGACAGCGCCGCGGCCAGGCACGGGTTGTGGCGGTCAGTCGCGGATGGTGGCGCCGAACCGGCTCGCCGCGGCGTCGACGCCGGCGAGCTTCGCTTCGGTCGCCTCTGCGGCGGTGAGCGTGCGGTCGTCCGCGCGGAAGCGGAGCGCGAAGGTGAGGCTCTTGCGGCCTTCCTCGATGCCGGCGCCCCGGTAGTCGTCGACGAGACGCGCCTCTTCGAGCAGGCTTCCGGCTCCCTCGACCAGCGCGAGCTTCACCTCGCCGGCCGGGACGTCGGAGGGCACCACGAGCGACACATCCTGCGTCGCGGCGGGGAAGGTCGACAGGGACGCCGCCGCTTCCGGCGCGGCGACGAGCGCGAGGACGGCGTCGAGGTCGAGTTCGACCACGAACACGCGTCCGTGCAGGTCGGCGGCCGCTGAGACCGCGGGGAGGAGCTCCCCGACGTACCCGACCTCGACACCGCGGACTCGGAGCGAGCCGGCGCGGCCGGGGTGCAGCGCTGCCCGCTGGGTCTGGACGACGTCGATTCCGACACCGGCCGCGACGGCGATCGCGCGAACGGCACCGAGGGCGTCGCTCAGGTCGTATGGAACGGCCGCGAGGCCCGACTGCTTGGGAGAAGCGTGCCCGTGGAGCAGGACGGCGACGTGGCGCGGCTGCGGGGGGATCGCGGCATCCAGTGAGGCGAGCGTGTCATCGCTCGGACGCTGCGCGAGCGGCGGAACCGTGTCGGTGCCGTAGGTCACACCCGGCTCGGGCGCGAAGACCGATCCCGTCTCGAAGAGCGCGAGGTCGGTGAAGCCGCGCGACACGTTGCGGTGTGCGATCTGCAGGAGGCCGGGCAGCAACGAACGGCGCAGGAACGGCGCCTGGCCGTCGAGCGGGTTCGCGAGCTTCACCGAGGGCAGGTGCTCCCCCGAGGGCGAGCCGTGAAGGTCGTTCTGGGCCTCGGTCGTGAACGGGAACGCGACAGCCTCGACGAAGCCCGCGGCGGCCAGGGCGTTCGCGACGCGGCGACGGCCGCGCTGGGCGGCGGTGAGCCCGCGGCCGGACGGCGGGGTCGGCAGGATCGATGGGATGCGGTCGAGTCCGTGGATGCGCGCGACCTCTTCGGTCAGCGTCCACTTGTCGGTGAGGTCGGGGCGCCAGGACGGCGGGATGACCTCCCAGGCGTCGCCTGAGTCGGTCACCTCGCATCCGATGGTCTCGAGGGCGCCGGTGACCTCGGCGTCGGTGTACTCGACGCCGATGAGCTGGGAGGCGAACGCCTTCGGCAGCGCGATCTGCGGGATGAACACCTCGGCGAACAGCGCGCCGCCGGTGGTCACATCGAGCGTGCCGCCGGCGAGCTCGACCATGAGGTCGGCGACACGGCGAGCGGCGACGAACGGGATGAGCGGGTCGACACCGCGCTCGAAGCGGCGTGATGCCTCACTGGGCAGCTTGTGCCGGCGCGCGGTGCGCGCAATCGACACGGTGTCGAAGATCGCCGCCTCGATGAGGACGTTGCGCGTGGCATCCCCCATCTCGGTCTTGCCGCCACCCATCACGCCCGCGAGGCCGATGGGACCCGACTCGTCGGTGATGAGGAGGTCTTCGGCGCTGAGCGTGCGCTCCTTGCCGTCGAGCGTGATGAGCTTCTCCCCCTCGCCCGCACGGCGCACGGTGATTCCGCCGGCGAGCGTGTCGAGGTCGTACCCGTGGATCGGGTTGCCGAGCTCGAGCATCACGTAGTTGGTGATGTCGATGAGGATGCCGAGCGAGCGGATGCCGGCGAGCGTGAGCCGCGCGGTCATCCAGGGCGGCGTCGGGCGGCTCGGGTCGACATCGCGGACGATGCGCACGACGAACTCGCTCGCCCCCACATTGCCGTGGATCGGGGCGGCGTCGTCCACCGTGACGGCGAAGCCGCCGGTCGGCTGCTCGAGTTCCTCGAAGGGACGCAGGCCGGGGTCGCGGAACGCGCCGCCGGTGGCGTGCGCGTACTCGCGCGCCGCGCCGCGGAGCGAGAGCGCGTAACCGCGGTCGGGCGTGACGTTGATGTCGACGGCGACGTCGTCGAGGCCGAGGAGCGCGATGGCGTCGGTGCCGACCTCGGGGTCGAGGCCGAGTTCGGTCAGGCGGAGGATGCCGGAGTGCTCGTCGCCGAGGCCGAGCTCTTTCGCGGAGGCGATCATGCCGTCCGAGACGTGGCCGTAGGTCTTGCGGGCGGCGATCGGGAACGGGCCGGGCAGCACGGCTCCGGGGAGCGTCACGACGACCTTGTCGCCCTCGAAGAAGTTGCCGGCACCGCAGACGATGCCGCGGAGGCCGCCGTTCGTCTCGCCCACGTCGACCTGACACCAGCGGATCGTCTTGCCGTTGGACTGCGGTTCGGGCTCGAACGAGACGACCCTGCCGACGACGATGGGACCGGTCAGGTCGAACGCGTGCACGTCCTCCTCTTCGAAGCCGACGGAGACGAAGGAGGCGAGGACGTCCTCGGGAGTCGCGTCGGGCGCGACCTCGACGTACTCACGCAACCAGGAGAGCGGGACGCGCATCAGACCACCATTCCGAACTGCTCGCTGAAGCGGACATCGCCTTCGGCCATGTCGCGCATGTCCTGGACGTCGGAGCGGAACATCAGGGTCCGCTCGATGCCCATGCCGAAGGCGAAGCCCGAGTACACCTCGGGGTCGATGCCCGCGGCGCGGAGGACGTTGGGGTTCACCATGCCGCAGCCGCCCCACTCGATCCAGCGCGCACCACCGGGGAAGGTGGGGTGCCAGAGGTCGAGTTCGGCGGAGGGCTCGGTGAACGGGAAGTAGTTGGTGCGGAACCGCGTCTTCGCTTCGGCCCCGAAGAGCACCTTGGCGGCGTGGTCGAGCGTGCCCTTGAGGTTCGCCATCGTGATGCCCTTATCGATCACGAGGCCCTCGAACTGCGTGAACGCGGGCAGGTGCGTCGCGTCGAACTCGTCGGTGCGGTACACGCGGCCGGGGCAGAGGATGTAGATCGGCACCTCGCGCTCGAGCATCGAGCGCACCTGGACGGGGCTCGTGTGCGTGCGCATCACGAGGTGACGCGCGACCGGGTCGACTAAGAAGGTGTCCTGCATCTGACGCGCGGGGTGATCCGGCGCGAAGTTGAGCGCGTCGAAGTTGAACCACTCGTGCTCGAGCTCGGGGCCCTCGGCGATCTCCCAGCCCATCCCGACGAACAGGTCGGCGATCTCCTCCTGGAGAAGCGAGATCGGATGCCGCGCACCCACGCGCGTCCGCGGTGCGAGCGCCGTGATGTCCACGCGCTCCGCCTCGAGCTTCGCGGCGGTCTCGGCCTCGGCGAGCTCGGTCTCACGCGCCGCGAGCGCCTGGTTCACGCGGCCACGAGCCTGGCCGACGAGCTTGCCGAATGCCGCCTTCTGATCGTTCGGGACGTTGCGCAGCTGTGCGTTCAGGCGTGCCAGGGGCGAGCCTTCCGCCGTGTGCGCGTTGCGTGCGGCCTTGAGCTCAGCGGTATCGGATGCCGCGGCGAAGGCTGCGAGGGCTTCGGCGACGGCGGCATCCACCGCGTCGGCGGTGATCTCTACGGGATCGTTCGAGGGTGCGTCAGACACGAGAGACGAGTCTACCGGCGGGCCGGAGTGCGGCCCGCCGGTGACGCGTCAGACCGCCCGGCCTGTCCCAGCGTCCTTCGAGCTCGCCTTCAGCTGAGCGGCGATGAGCTCGGTGTCGGTCGTCGGGGCAACGGGGTGATGGACGCCGCCGCCGGGCTCCTTCGGCGATCGGCGGAGGCGCTTCTCGACGCGGTTGGCGACAAGTGAAAGCAGCAGGCAGAGCGCGATGTAGATGACGGCGACGATGATGGTCGCCGGCACGATCGGCGATCCGTACGTCGACTGCGACCCGATGAACCGCGCGTAGAACAGGAGCTCCTCGTACGTGATGATGTAGCCGAGGGCCGTGTCCTTCAGCGTGACGACGAGCTGAGCGATGATGACGGGCATCATGGCGCGGATCGCCTGGGGAAGAAGGACGAGCCGCATGACGCCGCTCTTGCGCAGCCCGATGGCGTACCCAGCTTCCTTCTGCCCGCGCGGGAGAGACTCGACGCCGGCGCGGATGACCTCCGCGAGGACCGAGCCGTTGTACGCGATGAGCGCCACCACGACCGCCCAGTACGGTTCCACACGGACGCCGACCACCGGCATCCCGTAATAGAGCAGGAACATCAGGACGAGGACCGGGATTGCTCGGAGAACCTCGATGACGGCGGTGAAGGGGGCACGCACCCACGCATGATCGGAAAGACGTCCGATTGCCAGGACGAAGCCCAGCACCAGCGCTCCCACCGCCGCGGCGGCGAAGGCGCGGAGCGTGTTCAATGCGGCTTCACCGACGCTGATCCACACGTTGGTGAACGTGAAGGCGTACCACTTCTCGGCGGTGAACTGGCCGGTGGCGATGAGCCGCCACACGAAGAATCCGATGACGGCGGCGACCGCGATGACGGTCACGACGCCGATGATCCGGTTACGCGCGATCGCGCGAGGTCCCGGAACGTCATAAAGAACGCTGGTCATCGTGCCACCTTCCATCGCAGCTCGAGTCGCCGCTGCACCCAAGAGAGGACGAGCACGAGGGCGATGAAGATCACCATCACCCAGAGGATCACGAGCATCTGACTCTCACCGCGCTCGCTGAGGTAGGCGCGGATGGAGCCGAGGTTGACCACCGAGAAACCCGCGGCGACGGTCGTGTTCTTGAGGAGGGCGATGAAGACGCTCATCATCGGCGGGATGACCGAGCGGAATGCCTGAGGCATGACGACGAGGCTCATGACCTGGCCGAATGTGAGGCCCAGAGCGCGGGCAGCCTCGGCCTGCCCGACCGGGACCGTGTTGATCCCTGACCGGATCGTCTCGGCGACATAGGTGGCCGTGTAGATCCCGAGGGCCGCGATCCCGAGGTGCAGCGGATTGAAGCGCGCATCCAAGAGCGGCGGCAGTGCGAACGCGAACCCGAAGAAGACGAGCGTGAGGGGCGTGTTGCGGATCGTGTTGACGTACAGCGTGCCGACCGCGCGAGCGATCGGCACCGGCGACACGCGCATGGCGCCCACGATGATGCCGAGCACGAGGGCGACCAGCCCACCCCCCGCGAAGAGGATGAGCGTGCCGACCAGGGCCTCACCCCAGAGGTCGAGGTTGTCTGTGATGACGCCCATCGGCGTTCCTTCCAGTCAGATCGGTCGGAGATCGGGGGCGACCGCGAGGCCGCCCCCGAGTCCGTCAGTCCTCGACGGCGGGCTGGGTGCCCTCGATGCCGGCGGGAGCGAGGTGCTCCTCGAACAGCGCCGTCCAGACGTCGCCACCGTCGGTGAAGAGGGTGTCGATGTGGTCCTTCAGCGCGCTGTCGCCCTTCGGGAGACCGACGCCGTACTTCTCCTCGCTGAAGGGCTCGCCCGCGATCTTGAGCTCATCGGGGCGCTGGGCCACGTAGCCCGCGAGGATCGCCTCGTCGGTCGTGATCGCGTCGACCTGACCCTGGAGGAGCTGGTCGATGCACTGAGAGTAGGTGTCGTACTCGCGGGTGTCGCCGGGGTTGTACTCGTCGCGGATACGCTGCAGCGGCGTCGAACCGGTGACCGAGCACACCACCTTGCCCGCGAGGTCGTCGGGACCGGCGATGTCCTCGTTGTCCGCAGCCACCAGCAGTCCCTGTCCGGTGATGAAGTAGGGTCCCGCGAAGTCGATCTGGGTCTTGCGCTCGTCGGTGATGGAGTAGGTGCCGACGTAGTAGTCGATGTCACCGTTGACGATCGCCTGCTCGCGGTTCGCCGAGGGGATCGTCTTGTATTCGATGTCTCCCTCTTCGAACCCGAGGGATGCCGCGATCCAACGTGCGATGTCGACGTCGAAACCGGTGCGCTCACCGGAAGCGGCGTCCTCGTAACCGAGGCCGGGCTGGTCGTTCTTCACGCCGACGACCACGCCATCGCGCTCGGTCATGTCGTCGAAGGTGGGGCTGCCCTCGAGGGAGACGTCGCTCGCGACCTCCCAGAGCGCGTCACCGTCTTCGCCGTCGCCGCCGGGGTTGGCGGGGCTCCCGCTGTTGCAGCCCGCGAGCGCAAGCGCTGCGATCGCGATACCGGCGAACGTGCCGGCCACTCGTGTCATACGCATGTGATCCTCCTGGTGTCGTATCTGTCTTCGTTCGCCGCGCCGGTGCAGGCGCGGACATCTCAGTGAGTGATGAGCTTGGAGAGGAAGTCCTTGGCCCGGTCGCTCTTCGGGTTGGTGAAGAACTCGCCGGGAGCGGCCTGCTCGACGATCTGCCCGTCGGCCATGAACACCACGCGATCGGCGGCCTTCCGAGCGAAGCCCATCTCGTGGGTGACGACGATCATCGTCATGCCCTCCTGGGCGAGACCGACCATGACATCGAGCACCTCGTTGATCATCTCGGGGTCGAGCGCCGACGTCGGCTCGTCGAAGAGCATGACCTTCGGCTTCATCGCCAGCGCGCGGGCGATGGCGACGCGCTGCTGCTGACCGCCGGAGAGCTGGGCGGGCAGCTTCGAGGCCTGGTGCCCGACCCCGACGCGGTCGAGCAGCTCGCCCGCGAGCTTCTCGGCATCCGCCTTCTTCATGCCCTTGACCTTGATCGGACCCAGCGTGACGTTCTCGAGGATCGTCAGGTGGGAGAACAGGTTGAACGACTGGAAGACCATGCCGACGTCCGCGCGCAAGTCGGCCAGCGCCTTGCCCTCCTTGGGCAGCTCCGCGCCGTCGATCGTGATCGATCCGCTGGTGATCGTCTCGAGACGGTTGATCGTGCGGCACAGCGTCGACTTGCCCGAGCCGGACGGACCGACGACCACGACCACCTCGCCGCGGTTGACCGTGAGATCGATGTCCGTGAGCGCCTGGAAGTCGCCGTAATGCTTCTGCACGTTCGAGACGACGACGAGCGGCTCGCCGCGACGGACATCGATGTTCGAGGTACGCGGCGCAGGATCGGCAGCAGGAGTGGTCATAAAGTGCAACCCTATTAGCCCGACGGCGTGCACACCGTGCTCTCGACGCGGGGTTTACAGTTCCGTAATCAAGCAGCCGGGCGTGTCGTTCACGCTCGCGCGCGCTGCGCGAACGCCGACTCGTACAGGCAGACGCTGGCCGCCGTCGCGAGGTTCAACGACTCCGCGAGCCCGAAGATGGGGAGCTTCAGCGAGAGGTCGACGAGGGCGAGCGCCTCGGGATCGAGCCCGCGTGCCTCATTGCCGAAGACCCAGGCGGTCGGTTCGGCGAGAGTGTCACGGTGGGCGAGGAAGTCTTCTCCCCCGACATCGGCCGCCACGATACGGAGTCCGGTGCCGCGCGCGCGCTCGATCGTCTCCGCCAGATCGGCGCCGACGGCGACGGGCAGGTGAAAGAGCGATCCGGTCGTCGCGCGGACGACCTTGGGGTTGAACGGGTCCACCGTGCGACCGGTGAGGACGACGGCGTCGGCGCCGACGGCATCCGCTGCCCGGATGATGGTCCCGAGGTTTCCGGGGTCCCGCACCTCTTCGCAGATGACGATCAGCTGAGGCGAGTCGCTGAAGACGTCACGGACCGAGGTCGGCGTCTGACGTGCGACCGCGATGATCCCCTGCGGCGTCACCGTGTCCGCCATCGCATCGATCACGGGCTCGCTCGCGAAGGCGACCTCTACCCCGGACTCAGCGGCGATCTCGCGGAGGTCGTGGTGCTTCTCCCACGCCGTGGGCGTCGCGTAGAGCTCGATCAGGGTGTCGGGCCGGTACGACAGGGCCTCGCGGGCGGCCTGAGGTCCCTCGAGCAGATACAGCCCGGTCTCCTGACGCGCCGTGCGCTTGGTCAGCTTCGCGACAGCGCGAACACGCGGGGATCGGGGGTTCTCGAGCACCCCTCCAGTCTAGGGGCGACCCTCCGTCCCGACGCAGTGCCGCGCGACCTCGCCGAGCAAGACGAAAGGGCGCCCTCAGAGAGGACGCCCTTTCGGGATGCCGTGGTGGTGTCAGGCCTTGGGGGCGTTGACGTCAGCGGGCAGCGCAGCCTTGGCGGTCGCGACGAGCGACGCGAAGACGGCCGGCTCGTTGACCGCGAGCTCGGCGAGCATGCGGCGGTCGACCTGGACGCCGGCGAGACCGAGGCCCTGGATGAAGCGGTTGTACGTGACACCGTTCTGACGGGCCGCAGCGTTGATCCGCTGGATCCACAGGCGACGGAAGTCGCCCTTGCGCTTACGACGGTCCCGGTATGCGTAGACCAGCGAGTGGGTGACCTGCTCCTTGGCCTTGCGGTACAGGCGCGAACGCTGACCGCGGTAACCGGAGGCGCGCTCGAGGATGACGCGACGCTTCTTGTGGGCGTTGACGGCCCGCTTGACTCTAGCCATTTCTTCTACTTCCTAATTCAGTGCGCGTCGGCGCTCAGAGGCCGAGGAGCTTCTTGGCGACCTTGGCGTCGCCCTTGGCGAGGACCTGCTCCTGGTCGAGGCGGCGGGTGCGACGGGTCGACTTGCCTTCGAGGTTGTGACGGAGGTTGGCCTGCTGCTTCATGAGCTTGCCGCTTCCGGTGACCTTGAAGCGCTTCTTGGCACCCGAGTGGGTCTTCTGCTTCGGCATATCTCTTCCTTCGTTGTGTGTCCCGCTGGGCGGGAGTCTGGGGCGCTACTCCGCCGAGGCGGGAGCGGGGGTCTCGTCGGCCTGACCATTGCGCGCATCGCGTGCGGCCTGCTTCGTCGCCGCGCGAACGGCGTTCTGCTCGGTCTTGACCTCGGACTTGTTCTTGTGCGGCGCCACGACCATCACCATGTTGCGACCGTCGATCGTGGGGTTGGACTCGACGGTGCCGAACTCGGCGACATCCTCGGCGAACTTGCGGAGCAGGCGCACGCCCTGCTCGGGACGCGACTGCTCGCGACCGCGGAAGAGGATCATCGCCTTGACCTTGTCGCCCGCCTGGAGGAAGCCCTCTGCGCGCTTGAGCTTGGTCGTGTAGTCGTGAGCCTCGATCTTCAGACGGAACCGGACCTCCTTGAGGACGGTGTTCGCCTGATTGCGCCGCGCTTCCTTTGCCTTCTGCGCAGCCTCGTACTTGAACTTGCCGTAATCCATGATCTTGACCACGGGCGGCTTCGAGTTCGGGGCCACCTCGACGAGATCGAGGTCGGCCTCCTGGGCCAGGCGCAGTGCCACCTCGATGCGGACGACGCCGACCTGCTCACCCGCGGGGCCGACGAGGCGGACCTCGGGGACGCGGATGCGGTCATTGGTGCGGGGATCGCTGATGCGGAACTCCTTCGTGCGGTTGGGGACCTCCGGAGGCACAAGGATTGTGCCGCCGGGCGGAAGATCGTCACGTCCACCCCGCACGATGCACGGGCATCGGCATATCAAGTGATCTGCACCCTGGACAACCTCGCGGACGAGGCGGAGTGCGTGACCCGGTAGCCTGGAACGGCAAGCGCGGGTGGGATGTGATCCTCTTTCGACACGGAGTGCATACACTCCGGTGCCCGCAGAAGTCTAGCAGAGAGCAGCACGTGAGCACTATTCCGGCCGACCACAGCGACCACGACCCCGAACGCCTCGCTCGGTGGGAGGAGCAGGAGCGGGTCTCCCAGGCAGCGACCCGCGACATCGCGGACGTGCCGGCCGTCGAGGTCATCACGACGACCTCCGTTCACCTCATGAGCGCCGCCGCGGTGAAGCTCGGCCTCGCGGATGATCCCGACGAGCAGAAGGATCTCGACGAGGCGCGCAAGCTCATCAACGCCCTCGCGGGGCTGATCACCGCCGCCGCACCCGAGGTGAGCGACATGCACGCCCGATCGCTGCGTGACGGCCTCCGCACCCTCCAGCTCGCGTTCCGTGAAGCGTCCACCATTCCCGACCCGATCGGCAAGGGACCGGGTGAGAAGTGGACCGGACCCGTCAACTGACGGGTCGCGTGCTCACGCGCGCAGAAGTTTGACCGTCAGCGAGTCCACGAGGACCGCGACGCGATCGTCTGCCGCCCACCGCGAAGCGAGCCGCTGCAGGATCGCATCCAGCGCGCCCTGATCGAGCCCGTCGACGAGGTGGAGGCGCACCACCAGCTCGGGGCCTCGAAGCCTCGAACGCGGATCCCCGGGCGCGACGGAGAGATCGATGACGCCCAGCTCCGCTCCGATGGACTCCTGAAGCCCCGCGAACACGTCCGGTGAGACGTGCGGCGCTTCCCACGGCCGGTTCTGCCCGATCGCCCAGACCGCGGGCCGGCGAATGACGAATTCGGTGTCGCTGCCCGGATCGATCACGATCAGCTCGGTGTCGTCCGCAGCCGCCGACAGCGCGGTGCGCACACCGTCCGCCGGCACGGGACGAGCCGCGGCATCCCATCGGCGCATCGTGTCGACCGATGAGAACACCGGCAGCACACGACGCCCGTCCGGCGCCGCGACGGTGACGATCGACAGCTCCTGCGTCTTGTCGACCGTCAGCCCGGTGGGGCCGACGCCCTCGTCGCCCTTCTCGGCGACCAGAGGGATGAGCAGGCGCGCGGTGCGGTATGCGTCGACGACGGATGCCGCATCACCCTCCCCCGCGTGGAAGGCAACGAGCGCGGCGTGCAGGGCGGGGTCGGCGCTGCCGTCGTCCCCGCTGTGCGGGTTCGCTTGGAAGCTGCGCCCCTCCCAGGGGACCCCGGCGGAATCCCCCGCGGCGTGCGGATCAGTGTCCGGCGACATCCAGCGCCTCGGCGAGGGTGAAGGCCCCCGCGTACAGAGCCTTGCCGACGATGGCTCCCTCGACCCCGAGCGGGACCAGTTCGCGGAGGGCGGCGATGTCGTCGAGGCTCGAGATTCCACCGGAGGCGACAACCGGCTTGTCCGTGCGTGTGGCGACCTCGCGCAGGAGCTCGATGTTGGGGCCCTGAAGGGTGCCGTCCTTGGTGACGTCGGTCAGGACGTAGCGGCTGCAGCCCGCATCCTCGAGCCGGTCCAGAACCTGCCAGAGGTCGCCGCCGTCGCGCGTCCACCCGCGGGCGGCGAGAGTCGTTCCACGGACGTCGAGGCCGACGGCGATCGCCTCGCCGTAGCGCCCGATGACGTCGGCTGCCCATTCGGGGTTCTCGAGCGCGGCCGTCCCGAGGTTGATGCGCGCGGCGCCGCTGTCCAGGGCGGCTTCGAGGGTGGCGTCATCCCGGATGCCGCCGGAGAGCTCGACCTGGACGCCACGCATCTGCTTGATGACCTTGCGCAGGAGGGGCGCGTTGGATCCGCGGCCGAAGGCGGCGTCAAGATCGACGAGGTGGATCCAGTCCGCACCCTGCCCCGCCCACTCGAGGGCGGCGTCGACCGGGTCGCCGTAGCTCGTCTCGGTGCCGGCCTCGCCCTGCGTCAGTCGCACGGCCTTACCGGCGGCGACGTCCACGGCGGGAAGGAGGATCAGTTCGGGCGAGGATGCGAAATCGTTCATGGCTCCGGGAGGGACGGGGTGCGCGCCGGGCGCGCGCACAGGGGGAAACACTACTAGGCGGCGGGCAGCGACCCGATCCAGTTGCCGAGCAGCCGGATGCCGGCAGCACCCGATTTCTCCGGGTGGAACTGCGTGGCCGAGAGGGGTCCGTTCTCGACGGCGGCGAGGAACGGCGCGCCATAGTCGCACCACGTGAGGACCGGCTCGCGGAACGGCTTCATCACGTCCAGGCTCCACTCCTGCGCGCCGTACGAGTGGACGAAGTAGAACCTCTCGTCCTCCAGCCCTGCGAACAGGGTGGAGTCTGCCCCTGGCCGAACCGTGTTCCACCCCATGTGCGGGAGCACGGGCGCGGCGAGCTCGGTGACCGAACCCGGCCACTCCCCGAGCCCTTCGGTGTCGACGCCGCGCTCGACGCCGAGTTCGAACATGACCTGCATGCCGACGCAGATGCCGAGCACCGGCATCCCTCCCGCAAGACGTCGTTCGATCAGTTCATCGCCCCGACTCTCGCGCAAGGCTGCCATGACTGCCGAGAAGGCGCCCACGCCCGGGACGAGGAGCCCTGCGGCGTCGGCGATGAGCCCGCGGTCACGGGTCAAGCGGGCGTCGGCACCCGCCTCGATCAGCGCTTTGACGGCGGAGTGGACGTTGCCCGAGCCGTAGTCGAGGACGGCGACGAGCGGACGATCGGCGGCGCCGTCGGTCACAGGGCTCCCTTGGTGCTGGGGATGCCGCTGACCAGCGGATCGATGGCCTTGGCCTGCCGGAAAGCGCGCGCGAACGCCTTGTACTCCGCTTCTGCGATGTGGTGCGGGTCTCGCCCCGAGACGACGTTCACGTGCACGGTGATGCCGGCGTGGAACGCGATCGCCTCGAAGGTGTGGCGGACGAGGGCACCCGTGAAGTGCCCGCCGATGAGGTGGAATTCGTATCCCGCGGGCTCGCCGGTGTGCACGAGGTAGGGCCGGCCACTGATGTCGACGACGGCCTGCGCGAGCGCCTCGTCCAGCGGCACCAGTGCGTCACCGTAGCGGGAGATCCCGGCCTTGTCGCCGAGCGCCTGCCGGATCGCCTGCCCGAGGACGATCGCCGTGTCCTCCACGGTGTGGTGGGCGTCGATGTGGGTGTCCCCGGTCGCAGTGACGGTGAGGTCGGTCAGCGAATGCTTCGCGAAGGCGGTGAGCAGGTGATCGAAGAACGGCACCGAGGTCTCGATCCGGCTGACGCCGGAACCGTCGAGGTTCAGCTCGAGGTCGATGGTCGACTCGCTGGTCGCGCGGCGAACCGAGGCCGTGCGGGCTGCGGGGGTGCTCATGCCCCGATTCTACCGAGCCGTACCGCGGCACTCTCACGTGTGACGCGGAACCGCCGAGGCGATCACAGCGACGCAAGGGCCTCCAGGAACGCGGTCGATTCCTCAGCGCTGCCTGCGGTCACGCGCAGCGTGTGCGGGAGACCGACGTCGCGGATGAGGATGCCGCGGTCGTACAGCCCCTGCCACGTGGCTTTCGGGTCGTCGACGCCACCGAACAGGACGAAGTTGGACCAGCTCTCGTAGGGGGTGTACCCCAGGGCAGAGAGCGTTGCAGAGATCCGGTCGCGCTGCGACACGATGTCGTCGACCATCGACAGCATCGTCGGCGCGTGCCGGAGTGCGGCGGTCGCCGCGGCCTGCGTGAGTGCGCTCAGGTGGTAGGGCAGTCTGACCAGCCGCAACGCGTCGATCAGGGCCGGATCCGCCGCGAGATAACCCACGCGCGCGCCGGCGAAGGCGAAC
This sequence comes from Microbacterium marinum, assembly GCF_014204835.1. Lineage (NCBI taxonomy): Bacteria > Bacillati > Actinomycetota > Actinomycetes > Micrococcales > Microbacteriaceae > Microbacterium > Microbacterium marinum. The sequence goes on from NZ_JACHMD010000001.1 coordinate 2,491,103, forward strand.
GCCTTGCTCATCGTTCGCGAGACGACGAGCCGCTCCCGACCCTGCAGCAGCGTCAGCGCGGAGGATTCCTCCCGCGGGGCGAACTCCCAGTACGCCTCGTCGACGATCACGATGCCCCGCGAGACCTCGTAGACCGCCTCGATGACGTCCAATCCCATCGGGGTGCCGGTGGGATTGTTCGGTGCGCACAGGAAGACGACATCGGGCTGCACCTCGGCGACCTGCGCAGCGGCGTCCGCCGCCGAGAGAGAGAAGTCCGGCCCTCGCGTCCCGCTGACGTACTGCGCGCCCGTCGCGCCCGTCAGCAGCGGGTACATCGAGTACGTGGGTCCGAAGCCGAACGCGGTGCGGCCCGGGCCTCCGAACGCCTGGAGGATGTGCTGGAGCACTTCGTTCGATCCGTTCGCCGCCCAGATCTGGTCGGGCTGGAGTCCGTGACCCAGGTAGTCGGCGAATCCCTCGCGAAGGGCGGTGAACTCACGGTCGGGGTAGCGGTTGATGTCCTGCAGCGCTTGGGCGATGCCGTCGAGGATGTCGTCCGCGACTTCCTCGGGAACGGGGTGGGTGTTCTCGTTGACGTTCAGAGCAACCGGCAGCGGCGCCTGGGGCGCACCGTAGGGTGTCTTGCCTCGCAGATCGTCACGAAGGGGTAGGTCGTCCAGACTCGCACTCACCACGCCATCGTACGGCGCGGAGGGTGACTCATTTCCCGGATGCTGAGCCGGCGTACTCCGTCGGAATGGCCAGCGACTGTCCCGCATCGAGCACCGCCGACGACAGCGCGTTGAGGCTCATGAGCCCGTCGACGACGTCACGCGGGTCGTGACCCGGTGCGATGTCTTCAGCGATCGACCACAGGGAGTCGCCGGGCAGGACCGTCACGGTCTCGAACGAACCGGCCGGAGCACCGGCCTCGCCGCTCGCGAGGGCGCCTCCGCCCGACAGGATCGCTGCAGCGAGCGCGGTCACGACGGGCACCGAAGCGAGGAGAGCGACGACACGGCGGCCGCGAGCCGTGATCCGCAACCGCGTCGAGACGACGGGGGCGATCGGACGGACAGCGTCGGTGATGGTCAGCGTGCTCATGATTCCTCCTCGGGGACGACCCGGTCAGGTGAGATCTTCGCCCTCGCCCATCGGCCGGGACGGGCGAGGTGCGAAGTTCTCTTCCGAATCTATCTTCGATATTCGTAGACTGTCAAGCGACCCGATCTCGGAGATCCATCGAAGACGACACGCGGTCGACTACGAAGAGAACCTCTCGACACCGGATACGGTTTCGATGACGACAGCCCACCACCGACCTCCGACATTCGAAGGCGCGTGCACCCCGCACCGCGGGAAGGACCGGGAAACCGGGACGGGAGAGGAACACATGAGCGAGAAGCCGCAGACCCGCAGGCGCAAGAACCTCAGCGACAAGCAGCTCGCCATTCTGGAGGTCATCCAGCGCTCGATCGCCACGCACGGCTATCCGCCGAGCATGCGCGAGATCGGCGACGCGGTCGGCTTGAAGTCCCTCTCCAGCGTCACCCACCAGCTCGGGCAGCTCGAACTCAGCGGGTATCTCCGTCGCGACCCCGGCAAGACACGCGCGATGGAGGTGCTCATCGACCTGCCCGGGACGGCCGGAGAGAACCCCGCCGACTCGGTGCCCGCCGTCGGTGATGCCGCGATGGTCCCGCTGGTGGGGCGGATCGCCGCCGGTGTGCCGATCACCGCCGAGCAGCAGGTGGAGGAGATCTTCCCCCTTCCGCGGCAGCTCGTCGGCAAGGGCGAGCTGTTCATGCTGAAGGTCTCGGGAGACTCGATGATCGACGCGGCGATCTGCGACGGCGACTGGGTCGTCGTCCGCTCGCAGGCCACCGCCGACAACGGTGAGATCGTCGCGGCGATGCTCGACGGCGAGGCCACCGTGAAGACCTTCCGCCAGCGCGACGGCCACACCTGGCTCCTCCCCCGCAACTCCGCCTTCGAACCGATCCTCGGTGACGAGGCGGTCGTCCTCGGTAAGGTCGTCGCCGTCCTGCGAGCGGTCTGACACCTCTACGGTCGACACGTGACTCACGCGCACGCCGCGTAGCGTGAGAGTCATGACGACGATCGCTCCCTACGGATCCTGGCTGTCACCGCTCTCCGCCGCAGATGCCTCCGCGGCATCCGCTCGATTCGACGGTGCGCGCTTCGTCGGGGACGAGGTGTGGTGGGGCGAATCCCTGCCGACAGAAGGTGGTCGTTCGTCCGTCCGCAGGCGCACCGCGTCCGGCGCCATCGAGGATCTGCTCCCCGATCCCTGGAATGCGCGCTCGCGTGCCCACGAGTACGGCGGCGGCTCCTGGACGGCGACGGCCGAGGGTCGGCTCTTCTTCGTGGAGAAGACCGATCAGCGCGTCTGGAGTCTGCTTCCGGGCGGCGACCCGGTCCCGCTGACCGAGGCCGACGACGCGATCCGGCACGGCGGCCTCCGCTGGCAGGCCGGCACGCTCCTGGCTGTCCGTGAGGTCCACGGCGGGAGCCATGTGCCGCGACGTTCGATCATCGCCATCGCCACCGACGGCAGCCAGACGGTGACGGAGCTCGTGTCGGGCAGCGACTTCCTCGCGCAGCCCGCGCTCAGCCCCGATGGCCGCACGCTGGCGTGGGTCGCGTGGAACCATCCGGACATGCCCTGGGACCGCACCGAGGTGCGCGTCGCCGCACTGGAGGACGGCCGCGTGCGGGCATCACGGTCGGTCAGCGACGGCGCGACCGCGGCCCTTCAACCCGAGTGGACCGTCGACGGCGGCCTCCTGTTCATCGATGAGCCCACGGGACGGTGGAATCTCTACCGGGCGGATGCCGCATCGTCCACCGTCACGCCACTCGCGCCCGCCGACGCCGACACAGGTGCCGGACTCTGGGTGCTGGGGCTGCGGTGGTACGCGCCTCTGGCAGGGGGCGACGTCGTCGCCGTCCGCACGAATGGTGCCGACGAACTCGTTCGGATCGATGCGGCGGGGACCGTGACCCGGCTCGACCTGCCGGTGCGGGCGCGCGCGGTCATCGAGGACGTCCACGGCGATCGGGTGATCGTCACCGGTTCGGCCCCCGGGGTGACCGGTGTGTGGGTCATCGAACCCGACGGCTCCCACGAGCTCGTGCGCGGCAGCGTGTCCGAGCTCGGCGAGACCTGGACCCCCGCCGTGCGTGAGCTCACGGTCGACGGCGCTCACGGGCCCGTCCACGCCTTCGACCACGCTCCGACCAGCCCCACCCACGCAGCGCCCGAGGGAGAACTGCCGCCGTACGTCATCTTCGTGCACGGCGGTCCGACGTCTCACGTCGGGGGTGTGGCCGACAGCAAGACTGTCTACTTCACGAGTCGCGGGATCGGCGTGCTCGAGGTCAACTACGGAGGCTCCACGGGCTACGGCCGCGCCTACCGTGAGCGGCTCCGTGGACAGTGGGGCATCGTCGACGTGGACGACGTTGCCGCAGCCGCGACAGGCCTCGTCGAGGAGGGCCGCGCCGACGCTGCGCGGATCGCGATCGAAGGCGGCTCCGCCGGTGGGTGGACGGTGCTGGCCGCGCTCGTCGGCACCGAGGTGTTCGGCGCCGGCATCTCGCGCTACGGCGTCGGGGATGCCCGGACACTGGCGACCGACACCCACGACTTCGAAGCCCGCTACCTCGATGGACTCATCGGCCCGCTCCCGGAAGCCGAGGCGCTCTACCTGGAGCGATCGCCGCTCGGGCGCACCGAGGGCTTCCGGGTGCCTGTCCTCCTCCTCCAGGGCGATGAAGACGCGGTCGTCCCGCCCACGCAGGCGGAGGCGATCAGGGACGCGCTCCGCTCACGCGGAATCCCCCATGCCTACGTCCTCTATGAAGGCGAGGGGCACGGGTTCCGGAAGGCGGAGACGATCGTCCACTCCCTCGAGTCCGAACTGGCCTTCCTCGGTCAGGTCTTCGGGTTCGAGACGCCAGGGGTGCCACCGGTCGAACTGGACTGATCGTCCGGCGGCGGACTCACACGGCGTACGGAGCCAGTTCCGCCGCCAGGCGCTCCGAGACGTGCGCGTGGACGGCCGTGCCGCCCTCCTCGTGCGTCGTCGACACGATCAGCCCGGACTCGTGGACAGCGTTGACCAGATCGCCGCGGTCGTACGGGACCAGAGCCCGCACCTCGACGGCGGGCAGCGGCAGCGCCTCCTCGATCGCGGCGCGGAGCTCGGCGATCCCCTCGCCCGTCCTGGACGACACGAAGTGCGCGTGCGGTTCGAGCCCGCGCAGCACGAGGCGCGAATCGGGGTCGACGAGGTCGGCCTTGTTGAAAACGACGATCTCGTTCGTCGACCGCGCTCCGACGTCACCCATCACGTCTCGGACGGTCGCGAGCTGCGCGGCCGGGTCGGGGTGCGACCCGTCGACGACGTGGACGATGACGTCGGCCCCGCCGACCTCCTCCAGCGTCGAGCGGAACGCCTCCACCAGCTGATGCGGGAGGTTTCGGACGAATCCCACCGTGTCGGTCAGGGTGAACACGCGCCCGTCCGCCGCTTCCGCGCGGCGCACCGTCGCGTCGAGGGTCGCGAACAGCGCGTTCTCCACGAGCACGCCGGCGCTCGTCAGGCGGTTCAGGAGACTGGACTTGCCGGCGTTCGTGTAGCCGGCGATCGCCACGGACGGGATCGTGTTGCGCTTGCGCTCGGCACGCTTGGCGTCGCGTGCGGGGGCGAAGTCGCGAATCTGACGCCGGAGCATCGCCATCCGCGTGCGGATGCGACGACGATCGAGCTCGATCTTCGTCTCACCTGGTCCGCGCGAGCCCATACCGGCCCCGCCCGCGCCGACCTGTCCACCGGCCTGGCGGCTCATCGAGTCACCCCATCCGCGCAGACGCGGGAGGAGGTACTCGAGCTGGGCGAGCTCGACCTGCGCCTTGCCCTCTCGGCTTTTCGCGTGCTGGCTGAAGATGTCGAGGATCACCGTCGTGCGGTCGATCACCTTCACCTTGACCACGTCCTCGAGCGCGCGTCGCTGGCTGGGAGCGAGCTCGGTGTCGGCGATGACCGTGTCGGCACCGACCGCCGCGACGAGATCGCGCAGCTCCGCTGCCTTGCCGCGTCCGATGTACGTCGCGGGGTCGGGGTGGGGTCGCCGCTGGAGAACACCGTCGAGCACCACCGCACCGGCCGTCTCACTCAGGGCGGCGAGCTCGCGGAGCGAGTTCTCGGCATCCTCGTGGGACCCCTGCGGATAGACGCCGATGAGGACGACGTTCTCGAGCCGCAGCTGGCGGTACTCGACCTCGGTGACGTCCTCGAGCTCGGTCGACAGACCCGGCACGCGACGAAGCGCCGCGCGCTCCTCACGGTCCCACTGGTCGCCGTCGGTGTCGCTGTAGGAGACCGTCGTCGCGTCCTGCAGCGCCTGAGCGGAACCGCCGGAGCCGAAGACGCTCACACCCGACCGAGCCTCTGCGCGCGCGAGCACGCGATCCACCGCGTCGAGGGACTCGCCCGGCGTCGTCGCCGTGGCATCCGTCGTCGCCCGATCGTCCGCAGTGGAGGGGGTGGTGGTGTCCGTCATGTGATCCTTTCGAGGCCGTGCGGCCATCCGTGAACTCTAGCTTCCCGCGGGCGGAGCCGCCTCCGCTACGCTCGTCGCATGGGGAGCGACCACTACTTCAGCGCGTCCCCCGCCAGCCCCGAGAACCTCCGTCGCATCCGTGTGTCCCTCGCCGGACGCGACGTCGAGGTGACGACCGCCGGCGGGGTCTTCAGTCCCGAGCACGTCGACGGCGGGACGGCCGTCCTGCTGGCGAACACTCCCCCGCCCCCACCCGGAGGCCATCTGCTCGACCTCGGGTGCGGCTGGGGCCCGATCGCCCTGTCGCTCGCACTCGAATCCCCCCACGCCACCGTGTGGGCGGTCGACGTGAACGAACGCGCACTCGACCTGGTCCGACGGAACGCCGCCGAGCTGGGCGCCACCAATGTCAACGCCGTCCTGCCGCAGGATGTTCCCGACGACATCGCGTTCCGGACCATCCGCTCCAACCCGCCGATCCGCGTGGGCAAGGATGTGCTGCACGGACTCCTCGACACGTGGATCCCCCGCCTCGCCGAGCGGAGTGACGCCTGGCTCGTCGTGCAGCGCAACCTCGGATCCGACTCGCTGCAGCGCTGGCTCGCGGCATCCCTCGACCGGAGCTACTCCGTGAGCCGGGCGGCAACGGGGCGCGGGTTCCGCGTGCTCAAAGTCCGTCGCCACGGCACCCCGCCGACGGGAGCGATCGACCTGCCCGCCTCAGGCGAGGGAGATCTCGCCTGAGAAGACGAGCGTCGCGGGACCCGAGAGCAGAACGCGCTCGCCCGCATCCGTCCTGACGACACGGACGCCCAGGCGTCCGCCCGGGACGTCGACGTTCCAGCGGTCCGGCGCACCGGCTCCGGCCCAGTGTCGAACGGCCAGGGCGGATGCCGCCACACCCGTGCCGCACGACAGCGTCTCGCCGACGCCGCGTTCGAAGACGCGCATCCGGATGGTTCCGACGCCGTCCTCGACGAGCGGTTCGGCGGGGACGACGAACTCGACGTTCGCTCCCGCGGCCGGTGCGGGATCGAGCACAGGCTGCACCGTCAGATCGAGTCCCGTCAGTTCGTCCACGCTCGAGAGCGCGACCACGACGTGCGGGTTGCCGACGTCGACGCCGAGCCCGGGGCGTGCCACCGCTAGTCCGCGACCGCGGACCAGGATCTCCTGTTCCTCGGGACGCCACAGGCCCAGGTCGACTTCGAAGCCGTTGTCGGACAGCGTGACCGCCTTGGTGCCCGCGCGGGTTCCGATCCGAAGGGTCTCCCCCGCGCCGAGGGTCGCGAGTCCAGCGCTCAGGAGGTACTTGACGAAGACGCGGACACCGTTGCCGCACATCTCCGCCGCGGAGCCGTCCGCATTGCGGTAGTCCATGAACCACTCCGCGTCAGGAGTCGACGTCCCCTCGTCGATGGCGGTGGAGCGCACGACGCGCAGCAGTCCGTCGGCGCCGATCCCGAAGCGGCGATCGGTGAGCGCCGCGATCTGGTCGGCGGACAGCGTCATCGTCCCGTCGGGGTCGGCAACGATCACGAAGTCGTTGCCGGTTCCGTGACCTTTGGTGAAGGGGATCATCGCCACCCTCTGATTCTAGATTGGTGATCCCAGGGCGGGGATTCTAGGCCGGGGATTCCAAGTCTCGGAGCTGCCCGACGGTCGCGTCCGGCGCCACCCAGTGAAGTCGGGGATAGCGCTTGAACCACGACACCTGGCGGCGGGCATAGCGGCGCGTGAGCGCCTGGGTCTGCGCGATCGCCTCGGCTTCGCTGATCTCGCCGCGCAGCTGTGCGAGCGCCTGGGCGTATCCGATGGCCCGCTGCGCGGTGGTGCCCTGCTCGAGGCCCTGCGAGAGCAGGCCCTCCGCCTCCGCGAAGATGCCCTGTGACCACATCCCCGTCACCCGGTCGTCCAGACGCGTCACCAGCGCTTCGCGCTCGACGTGGACGCCCACAACCGTGGTCTGCGGATGCCAGGACTCCGGCGCGTCGGGAAGGGTGGCGCCGTGCGTGGCAGCACCCTGGAGGACCACTTCGAGCGCACGGACGATGCGACGGCCGTTTCGCGGGTCGACCCTTGCGGCGGTGTCCGGGTCGAGCGCGCGCAACCGCTCCAGCAGCTGCGCCGCACCCTCTCGATCGAGTTCGGCCTCGAGTTCCGCCCGGAGGCTGTGATCGCGCGGCGGGAACCGGAAGTCGAACAGCACACTCGAGACGTAGAGCCCCGAGCCGCCGACGAGCACGGCATCCTTGCCCCGGTCGAACACCTCTCTGATGGCCTGCCGGGCATCACGCTGGTAGGCCGCGACGGCGGCATCCTGGGAGACCTCGAGGACATCGAACAGATGGTGCGGGATGCCGCGTCTGTCCGCGACCGGCAGCTTCGCCGTGCCGATGTCCATGCCGCGGTAGAGCTGCATGGCGTCGGCGTTGACGATCTCGGCGTCGATCGCCTCCGCGAGCCGGAGCGAGAGGGCGGTCTTCCCCGTCCCGGTCGCGCCGACCAGCGCCCACAGGCGCGGCGCGGTCACCGCCTCACTGGCCGACGCGGAGCGTCGGCAGGCCGAGCGAGACAGCGCGCGGCGCACCGTCCGCCGCAGCCGGGACGCCGCACGAATCGGCCTGAGCGCGATCCCAGGCGTCGCCGGCGCGCGTCCGGCGGATGCGCAGCGGCGCGCCGTCGGAGCTGTCGGCAAGCAGATGGAACGGGGCGGCGTGGGTGACGACGACCGTCACGACATCGCCAGGCCTCGGGAACGGCGATCCCTCCGGGAGCTCGAAGTGGACCAGTCGGTTGTCCTCGGCGCGGCCGGTGAGACGGTGCGTCGCGGCATCCTTCTTTCCCTCCCCTGTCGACACCAGCACGTCGATCTCGCGACCGAGCTGCTTCTGGTTCTCTTCGAGGGAGATCCGCTCCTGCAGGGCGACGAGTCGCTCGTAGCGACGCTGGACGACGTCCTTCGGCACCTGGTCGGGCATCGTCGCCGCCGGCGTGCCCTCGCGGATCGAGTACTGGAAGGTGAAGGCACTCGCGAATCGGGCCTGCTCGACGACCCGCAGCGTGTCCTCGAAGTCCTCTTCGGTCTCGCCGGGGAAGCCGACGATGATGTCGGTCGAGATCGCTGCGTCTGGCATCTTGGCGCGGACGCGGTCGAGGATGCCGAGGAAGCGGTCGCTCCGGTAGGACCGGCGCATCGCTTTGAGGATGCGGTCCGATCCGGACTGGAGCGGCATGTGCAGCTGCGGCATGACGGCGGGCGTCTCGGCCATCGCGTCGATGACGTCGTCGGTGAAGGCCGCCGGGTGAGGGCTCGTGAAGCGGATGCGCTCCAGACCGGGGATCTCCCCCGCCGCGCGGAGGAGCTTGCCGAATGCCTGGCGGTCGCCGAATTCAACGCCGTAGCTGTTGACGTTCTGGCCGAGCAGGGTGACCTCGATCGCGCCATCGTCGACGAGGAGCTTGATCTCGCTCAGGATGTCACCGGGTCGGCGATCTTTCTCCTTGCCGCGGAGGCTCGGGACGATGCAGAACGTGCACGTGTTGTTGCAGCCCACCGAGATCGAGACCCATCCACTGTGTGCGGAGTCGCGCTTGGTGGGGAGCGTGGAGGGGAACACCTCGAGCGCGTCGAGGATTTCGAGTTCGGCTTCGCCGTTGTGACGGGCGCGTTCGAGCATGCCCGGCAGCGACCCCATGTTGTGGGTGCCGAAGACCACGTCCACCCAGGGAGCCTTCTGCTGAACCGCGTCCTTGTCCATTTGCGCGAGACATCCGCCGACGGCGATCTGCATGCCCTCGTGCTTGTCCTTGCGACTCTTCAGATGGCCGAGCGTGCCGTACAGCTTGCCGGAGGCGTTGTCGCGCACAGCGCACGTGTTGATGACGACGACATCCGCCTCGTCGCCCACCTCGGCGCGCACGTATCCGGCTGACTCGAGGGAGCCGGAGAGGCGCTCGGAGTCGTGCACGTTCATCTGGCATCCGAAGGTGCGTACTTCGTAGGTGCGCGCGCGACCGTCCACGGTGACGGCGGCGGTAGACGGCGCGATGAGAGTGGGGGCAGCGGACGGGCTGGTCATGATCTGGCCATTCTACGAGCCGTCGCCATGACGACCGATCGGATCATTCGAACCTGACGCCGTGTCGGGGACGCGTGTTCTCTTCGAGCGCCTGCCGGGCGGCCGACAGTGCCGCGCCTCCGAAGCCTCGACGCGCGAGCTGACCGGCGAGGCGACGAAGCGCCACGTCTCGATCGAGGTCGGCCATCCCCGCAGCTTTCCCTCGGGCGAACTCGAGAGCGCGTTCCCACTCGTCGTCGGGGAGCTGGTCGAGTGCGGCGTCGATCACCTCGCGCGGAATCCCCCGCTGTGCGAGCGTCTGGCCGATCGCCTGCCGGCCCTGGGCCTTCCGCGACGTCGCCTTGTCGACGAGTTGCTCCGCGAGCGCCGCGTCGTCGAGATAGCCCCGATCGAGGAAGCGGCTGACGATCTCGTCGACGGCTCCCGCGTCGAGCTCGTATGCGCTCACAGCCGCGCGCGCTTCCTTGACCGAGAGCGACCGGGTGCGCAGCTTCCTCAGGAGACTCCGCTCCGCATCGTCGGCGAGGTCACTCGAGTCCTCGTCGTCGTCCGCAGACGCGGGCTCGGGAGGACGGCGCCGCCCGAACACCGGGTGACTCGCCGATCGCGGAGCACCGCCACGACTCGGATCGTCGATCCACGTCGCGTGCCACGGCGTCGCTGCGTCACCGCGCGCCGCTTCGGCTCGCACGGGCGGGTCCGACCGCTCCTGCGCGGCGACCCGACCGCCGAACAAGGGGATGACGGGGGCGAGCGATTCCTGCTCGCCCCCGTTCTCCACCGTCATGGTCAGGCCGGGCGGCGCGCGGCGAGCTCGTCGCTCGCCGGTGCGTCCTCGGTCTGACGGGGCTGGCCGATGCCCATCTTCTGCTTGATCTTCGTCTCGATCTCCGCCGCGACATCGGTGTTCTTGAGCAGGAAGTTGCGGGAGTTCTCCTTGCCCTGCCCGAGCTGCTCGCCCTCGTACGTGTACCAGGCACCCGACTTCTTGACGATGCCGTGCTCGACACCGAAGTCGATCAGGCTGCCCTCGCGGGAGATGCCGACGCCGTAGAGGATGTCGAACTCCGCCTGCTTGAAGGGGGGCGCCATCTTGTTCTTGACGACCTTGACGCGCGTGCGGTTGCCGACTGCCTCGGTACCGTCCTTCAGCGTCTCGATGCGACGGATGTCGAGACGGACCGACGCGTAGAACTTCAGCGCCTTACCACCGGCCGTGGTCTCGGGCGATCCGAAGAACACACCGATCTTCTCGCGCAGCTGGTTGATGAAGATCGCCGTCGTCTTGGTCTGGCTGAGGCCACCGGTGATCTTTCGGAGCGCCTGCGACATGAGGCGGGCCTGCAGACCGACGTGGGAATCGCCCATCTCGCCCTTGATCTCCGCCTCGGGCACGAGGGCCGCCACGGAGTCGATGACGACCAGGTCGATGGCGCCGGAACGGATCAGCATGTCGGCGATCTCGAGCGCCTGCTCACCGGTGTCGGGCTGCGACACGAGAAGCTGGTCGATGTCGACGCCGAGCTTCTGCGCGTAGTCGGGGTCGAGCGCGTGCTCCGCGTCGACGAAGGCGGCGATGCCGCCGGCGCGCTGCACATTGGCGATCGCGTGCAGGGTGAGCGTCGTCTTACCCGAGGACTCCGGGCCGTAGATCTCGACGACGCGGCCGCGCGGGAGGCCGCCGATACCGAGCGCGACATCGAGCGCGATCGAGCCGGTGGGGATGACCTCGACGGGAGCACGCTCGTCGCTCCCCAGTCGCATGATCGAGCCCTTGCCGAACTGGCGGTCGATCTGGGCGAGGGCCGATTCCAGGGCCTTCTCGCGGTCGGCGGGTGATGGCATGTCATGCTCCTTCGTGCTCGAGGTCCGTCGCCCGTAGGCTGTCGCGCTCGTCACCGATGGATCGGATGCTGCGACAGGGCGTGGGTGTCATCTGACGTCCTTCACGCTACGAGGGGCCTCCGACATCGCTGCCGCTCGACCCGCTCGCCGTGGACGACGTTCGTCCGACTCCCGTTGTGCAGAAGCCTACGCGCGTATCGAACAGATCTTCGAGCGCGACACGCCGGTCAGCGACGCGGCTCGAGGCGACCTGCGCCGTGACGGCGCGCGATCGGGACGTCCGTCTCCACGCACAGCGCCTGCCAGACCTCGCGTGGCGGGACTCCGGCCGCGAGGGCCTGTCGCGCGGTCCGACCGCCGACAGCCGTCAGGACGAGGTCGTCGACGAGCGCAGCCCCCGTCGCACCGAACTCATCGGCGACGGCGCGCTCGAACTCGCTGTGCCGCATGCGGGCGTCAGCGGAGCGAAAGCTCAGGCGTGACGATGTCGTCGCCCAGCGACGCGAGGTCGTCCGGCACGACGTCCGTGATCGGGTGGAGACCCTCGAGGACGGAGATGCGGTCACCGACTTCGCGCATGATCCGCGAGATCGGCACATCGAGCGCCTCGGCGACGGCGGCGAGGATCTCGCTGGATGCTTCCTTCTGGCCGCGCTCGACCTCGCTCAGGTAGCCCAGGGCGACGCTGGCCTTGCCGGACACCTGACGGAGCGTGTGCCCTTTCTGCAGACGGAAGTCGCGCAGCACATCACCGATCTCTTGACGAACCAGGATCATGCGGGGGCCTCCTTCTGCTGTCCATCCGATGCACCCTTCGGGGGGAACAACGGTACAACACCTTGGCTGTCACCCTAGACCCCGCGTGCTGGGGAATGGATGGGAATCACCGAGACGTAACGACGTCGAAACGAGACGTATTCCCGGGGTCAAAGAGCCTCGATCGCGAGGGCGATGGCCCGCGCAGCGGCCTCGGTGCGGATCTGCTCCCGGTCGCCGTCGAGCTCCAGCGATTCGACCCGCGAACCGAGCGGCGTCGACACCGCGATGTGGACGGTCCCCACGGGCTGACCGTCGGACGAGAGCGGACCCGCGACACCGGTCGTGGCGATCCCCACATCAGCGGCATCCTCGTCGCCGACGGCGCGACGGATGCCCTCCGCCATCTGCCTCGCGACCCGCGGGTGAACCGGGCCGTGCGCCTCCAGCAGAGTCGCGTCTACCGACAGCAGACGCGCCTTCAGGTCGGTCGCGTAGGCCACGATCCCCCCACGGAAGACGACCGACGCCCCCGGTACCGCGACGATGGATGCCGCGACGAGCCCGCCCGTGAGCGACTCCGCGACGCCGAGGCTCCACCCGAGCTCCTTCAGCCGGCTGACCAGGCGTTCGGCCTCCGATCTAGGGCCCACCGAGACAAGGGTCTCCTCGAGGTCGTCGGGGAGTTCGCTCGGCGTGCGCCGCCTCATGCCCGCGCCGCCCGGCGCCTGCCGCGGATCTCGGTGACGACGTAGTCGAGCCCGCTTGCGACGGTGAGGATGACCGCGATCGACATGACGACCGCGTTCACGACGTGGATGCCGTCGCCCACCACCTCCCAGAGCGGGAGCAGGGCGAGGGAGAGCGCAACGCCCTGCGCGACGGTCTTGAGCTTGCCCATCCACGCGGCCGCCACGACATGGTCGGAGGCGACGATCAGGCGATGGACGGTGATGCCGACCTCACGCACGAGGACGAGGATCGTGATCCACCAGGGCAGCTCGGCCAGGATCGACAGGCCGACGAAGGCGGCTCCCGTCAGCACCTTGTCGGCGATCGGATCGAGGAGCTTGCCGAGGTCCGACACGATGTCGTACCTGCGCGCGAGGTACCCGTCGATCCCGTCCGTGGCGATCGCGACGATGAACAGCACCGCCGCCGCCCAGCGCAGTCCGCCGTCGGCGCCTGCATCGGCCAGCAGCATCCAGACGAACACCGGAGCGCACAGGATGCGCACGATGGTGATGGCGTTGGGGAGTTGCCTCGGGATCGTCACGATCGAAGCCTATCGAGGTCAGTCGCGGCCGGTGAGGCCCCAGGCGTCCTCGTCGCCACCCTCGGCCTCGACGACCTCGTAGCCGTCGAACTGTGCGGTGACGGCGTCGGGCCCGTACGGGTCGGCGGGGACGGGGGGCGGCCCTGGTACGGCGGCAGGGACGTCGTCCTCAGGCGGGTCCTCTCCGCGGAGGCGGGCGAGGACGGCGGGGAGCTCGTCCGGCGTCACGAGGACGTCGCGGGCCTTGGATCCTTCCGAAGGCCCGACGATCTCGCGCGCCTCCAGCAGATCCATGAGTCGTCCTGCTTTCGCGAACCCGACGCGGAGCTTTCGCTGCAGCATCGAGGTGGACCCGAACTGCGTGGAGATGATCTGCTCCGCGGCCGCGAGGAGCAGTTCGAGATCGTCACCGATATCGGCGTCGATCTCCTTCTTCTCGACGATGGCCTCGACGTCCTTGCGGTACTCGGGACGCGCCTGGTTCTTGACGTGGGCGACGACCTTCTCGATCTCCTTCTCGGCCACCCAGGCCCCCTGCACGCGGAGCGCCTTCGATGCGCCCATCGGCAGGAAGAGCCCGTCACCCTGACCGATGAGCCGGTCCGCGCCGGGCTGGTCGAGGATGACGCGGCTGTCGGTGACGCTCGTGACCGCGAAGGCGAGACGGGAGGGGACGTTCGCCTTGATCAGACCCGTGACGACGTCGACGGAGGGTCGCTGCGTGGCGAGGACGAGGTGGATGCCGGAAGCGCGGGCGAGCTGCGTGATGCGGACGATCGAGTCCTCGACATCACGCGGCGCGACCATCATCAGGTCGGCGAGCTCGTCGACGACCACCAGGAGGTAGGGGTACGGCTTGAGGACGCGCTCGCTCCCCGCCGGCAGCTGAAGCTCGCCGGCGACGACGGCCTTGTTGAAGTCGTCGATGTGGCGGAATCCGAACGACGCGAGGTCGTCGTACCGCATGTCCATCTCCTTCACGACCCACTGCAGCGCTTCAGCGGCCTTCTTGGGGTTCGTGATGATGGGGGTGATGAGGTGCGGCACGCCGGCGTAGCCGGTGAGCTCGACGCGCTTCGGGTCGATCAGGACCATCCGCACATCGCTCGGCTTCGCGCGCATGAGGAGGCTCGTGATCATAGAGTTCACGAAGCTCGACTTACCGGATCCGGTGGAGCCGGCGACAAGGAGGTGCGGCATCTTCGCGAGGTTCGCGACGACGTATCCGCCGCCGACGTCCTTCCCGATGCCGATCGTCATGGGGTGGGTCGCCTGCTGCGCATTCGGCGAACGCAGGACGTCGCCGAGCGTGACGATCTCGCGATCGGTGTTCGGGATCTCGACGCCGATGGCGCTCTTGCCGGGGATCGGCGCGAGGATGCGCACCTCGTTCGAGGCGACGGCGTACGCGATGTTGTTGGTCAGCGCGGTGATGCGCTCGACCTTCACTCCGGGGCCGAGCGCGATCTCGTACTGGGTGACTGTCGGTCCGCGGGAGAACCCGGTGACCTTCGCATCCACCGAGAACTGCTCGAAGACTCCGGTGATGGCGCGGACCATCGCGTCGTTCGCCTCGGAGCGTGCCTTGTGCGGCGTCCCCGCCGCGAGCGCATCGGATGCCGGGAGGCGGTAGTCCGCAGAGTCCGCACCCTCCGCATCGGAGCCGGCGGGCAGGAAGTCGGGCAGCGGGGGCGGCGGCGGGACCTCGAGCGCACCCGGCTTACGTCCGGGCTTGCGGGCGGGAGCCGGATCGATGATCTCGGTGACCGCATCCGTCGGCACCTCGGGCGAGGTCACCGGGTTGTCGAAGCTGCCATCGCCGCTCGCTTCGAGCAGGGCGGTGAGGTCGTCGGCGCCGAGGCCGCCGTCGGCATCCTCTTCACGACCGGACGTATTGCGACGCCACCAGGGCAGGCTGGGCTCCGCGTCGTCCGAGGGCTCGTCGAACGCGACGGTGGGGGCGGTCTCCGCGCGCGGCTCCGCGCGCTCGGCGCCGAACATCCAGGCGTAGAGGTCGCCGAGGCGCTGGCCGATGCGGTTCGGCGGCGTCTTCGTCAGGATCAGGACGCTCAGAACGGCGAGGAGCCCCAGGACGATGCCGGCTCCGACTTCGGTCAACGCCGTGAGCGGCTCGCCGATGGCCCAGCCGGCGAGCCCGCCGCTGGCGCTCAGCGCGGGCAGACCGGCGCTCGGCTGCGGTCGCTCGCCGAGGACGTGGCAGAAGCCCGCGACGGCCAGGATGAACAACCCGGCACCGATGCCGATGCGTCCGTTGTCATGGACGGAGGGCGGATGCCGGAACAGCCAGCCCGCCAGGATGAGGAGGATCACCGGGAAGACGAAGGCCTCGCGCCCGATGAGCGCCCCCACGGTGTAGGCGCTGATGTTCGTGCCGACGTCCGTGCCGATCAGGAACCACTCGACGACCGCTCCCGCGGCGGCCATCAGGACGAGGAGGAACGGGAAGCCGTCGCGTCGCTGATCCTTCTCGAGGGACTCGGAACCGAAGGCGCGGAACATGCCGCCGACCGCATGCGCGAGGCCCATCCACGCTCGTGCGATCACCGGCGGCCTGTCGACGTCGTCGACGTATCGGCGGGGCGCGGGCGCAGCTTTGCTGCGGGGAGCCGGCTCGGACTTCTTGGCGCGCGACGAAGGGCCCGACGCGGACGCGCGGGACTTGCTGGTCGGACTGCTGCTCCTGGCCATACCTCCACGGTAGGCGCGACGGACGACACTTCCCCGGATTGACGCGGCGGGAGCCGCCAGACGGGCAGCCGTCAGCGCAGCGATCTGACCATCGTGTCGCGCCCGAACCCGCTCTGCGTGACCGCGAAGCCCTCGGAGCGGTAGAAG
Organism: Microbacterium marinum; assembly: GCF_014204835.1. Classification (NCBI taxonomy): domain Bacteria; kingdom Bacillati; phylum Actinomycetota; class Actinomycetes; order Micrococcales; family Microbacteriaceae; genus Microbacterium; species Microbacterium marinum. The sequence continues at coordinate 2,507,489 of NZ_JACHMD010000001.1, forward strand.
ACCTGAGCGAAGTTGCCCCGCTCCACCGAGAGGCAGATCCGCGCCCGCCCCTCGGCCCGCGCCTGGTCGCACAGCCGACGCAGGAGCGCGCGCCCCACACCGTGAGCACGCCACAGCGGCCGCACGCCGATGATCAGCTCGGGCACCCCCGTGCCGACGTACCCGAACCCCGGGTCGGTGCGCGGGAGCATGCGGTACCAGGCGGCGCCGACGGGTTCGTCCGCGACCGTCGCGACGACACCGGCATCCCCCGGCCGCATCCATCCCGCGAGGTAACGCCGGTGGTCGGGGTGCGTCAAGATCTCATGCCGCGGACGCGCGGCACCCGCCCGCCAGTTGGCCGCTTCGACCACCATGTCGCCGAGGAAGAGACCGTCGCCCTGCGTGGCGGCTCGCAGCGTCCAGGTCTCGGCCATGCCCGGTCGTCCGCGTTCGGCCTCAGGCCTCGATGACCATCGGCACGATCATCGGGCGCCGGCGCAGCGACTGGTTGACCCAGCGGCCGATCGTCCGGCGGACCACCTGCTGGAGCGCGTGCTGGTCGCGGACACCCGACTTCGCCGCCTCGGTGAGCGCCTGCGCGATCTTCGGCTTGACCGAATCGAAGACGGTGTCGTCCTCGGCGAAGCCGCGTGCGTGGATCTCGGGACCGGTCACGATGCGTCCGGTCGCGGCATCCACCACGACGATCACGGAGATGAACCCCTCTTCACCCAGGATCCGACGATCCTTCAGATCGGCGTCGGTGATCTCTCCGACGGACGAACCGTCGACGTAGACGAACCCGAGGTCGAGCTGACCGACGACGCGGGTGACGCCGTCCTTGAGGTCGATCACGGTGCCGTTCTCGGCGATGATCGTGTTCTCCGCCGGGATGCCGCTGTCCTGGGCGAGCTTCGCGTTCGCCATGAGGTGGCGGTACTCGCCGTGCACCGGAAGCACGTTCTTCGGTCCCAGGATGTTGTAGCAGTACAGGAGCTCACCGGCAGCGGCGTGACCCGACACGTGCACCTTGGCGTTGGCCTTGTGCACGACGTTCGCGCCGAGCTTGGTCAGGCCGTCGATCACGCGGTAGACGGCGTTCTCGTTGCCCGGGATGAGGCTCGAGGCGAGGATGACGGTGTCACCCTCCCCGGGCTCGATCGCGTGGTCGAGGTTCGCCATGCGGGACAGGACGGCCATCGGCTCGCCCTGCGAGCCCGTCGACATGTAGACGACGCGATCGTCGGGCAGGTCCTTGGCCTTCTTGTAGTCGATGAGCACGCCGTCGGGAACGTTGAGGTACCCGAGCTGCTCGGCGATGGTCATGTTCCGGACCATCGACCGTCCCAAGAACGCGACACGACGGCCGTGGGCGGCAGCGGCGTCGATCACCTGCTGCACGCGGTGCACGTGGCTCGAGAAGCTCGCCACGATCACGCGGCGCGGCGCCTTGCCGATCACCTGATCGAGGACCGGCCCGATCTCCCGCTCCAGCGGCGTGAAGCCGGGCACGTCGGCGTTGGTCGAATCGACGAGGAAGAGGTCGACCCCCTCCTCCCCCAGGCGCGCGAACGCCCGGAGATCGGTGAGGCGGCCGTCCAGCGGGAGCTGGTCCATCTTGAAGTCGCCGGTGGCGAGGACCAGACCCGCGGGCGTGCGGATCGCGACGGCGAGCGCATCCGGGATCGAGTGGTTGACCGCGACGAATTCGAGATCGAAGGGTCCGAGCTGCTCGCGCTGCCCCTCGGCGACCGTCATGGAGTACGGCTTGATCCGGTGCTCCTTGAGCTTCGCCTCGACCAGGGCGAGGGTCAGCTGGGATCCGATCAGGGGGATGTCGCCCTTGCGCTTGAGCAGGTAGGGCACCGCGCCGATGTGGTCTTCGTGGCCGTGCGTCAGGACGACACCGACGATGTCGTCGAGCCGACCGCGGATGGCCTCGAAGTCGGGGAGGATCAGGTCGACGCCCGGCTGGTGCTCCTCAGGGAACAGCACGCCGCAGTCGACGATCAGGAGCTTGCCGTCGAACTCGAAGACGGTCATGTTGCGTCCGACCTCGCCGAGGCCACCGACGGGGGTGACGCGGAGAGTGCCGGGTGCCAAGGCCTCAGGGGCGGAGACGGTGTTGCTCATCGAGTTGTTCCATGCACCTTCGGGAGGGCGCCGCCGGCGGCGGCGTTGCGGTCGGGTCGGAAGTTGGAGAAGTCGGCGCCGTCGACGTCCTTCACGAGGGCGAGTTCGTCCTCGATGAGGGCGGCTTCCCACTCCTCCGGGCCCACGAGGGGCAGACGCACGCGCGGGCTCGAGATGCGGCCCAGGCCGTGCAGGATGTACTTCGCGCTGACGGTGCCGGGGACGTGCGTCATGACGGCCCGCACGAGCGGCTCGAGCTTCTTGTGCGCGGCGGTCGCGGTGTGCAGGTCGCCGCGGTTCACGGCATCCACGATCACGCGGTACGGCGCGGAGGTGATGTTCGCCGTCACGCCGATGAGGCCGGCGGCGCCGATCGACAGGTGCGGGAGGACGTTCGCGTCGTCACCGGAGAAGTAGAGCAGATCCGTCTGATTCAGCACGCGGCTGACCTCGCTGAAGTCGCCCTTGGCGTCCTTCACGGCGAGGATGTTCGGGTGCTTCGCGAGCCGGAGGATCGTCTCGTACTTGATGGGCACTCCGGTGCGGCCGGGGATGTCGTAGAGGATGACCGGGAGATCGGTGGCATCCGCGACGAGACGGAAGTGCGTGAGGATGCCCGCCTGCGTCGGCTTGTTGTAGTACGGCGTGACGATCATGATGCCGTCGGCGCCGGCCTTCTCGCTCGCCTTGTAGAGCTCGATCGCGTGGGCGGTCTCGTTCGATCCGCCGCCGGTGATGATCTTCGCGCGGCCGGCCGAGACGGACTTGCCGACCTCGACGAGCTTCAGCTTCTCGGCATCCGTGAGCGTCGAGGTCTCGCCGGTGGTGCCGGTCACGACGATGCCGTCGGCGCCGCCGGTAATGACGCCGTCGATGTGCTTCTCGACCGCGGGCCAATCCACTTCGCCGTCGGCGGTCATCGGAGTGATGAGCGCGACGAGCACCTGGCCGAAGGGATTACCGGAGTGCGTCATGCCTCCAGGGTACCGGTCGGGGGCCTCGCTCCGCGGCGGCCCGCGAGTCAGGGGGCGACGCGGCCGTTCGCGTTGAAAGCGGCGTACGTGAGCGGCATCAGCTCGCGGAACGCGTTCTCCATCTTCTCGGCACACATCTCGATCTCGCGCTGCGGGAACGACGGGAAATGGGTGCCCTCGCGCTTCGTGCGCAGCGACAGGAAGTTCATCAGCGAACGCGCATTCACCGTCACGTACATCGACGAGAAGATGTTCAGCGGCAGCACGATGCGCGCGACCTCGCGGGCGACGCCGGCCTCGAGCATGCGCTGGTACGCCTCGAATGCGGCGATCGACGCCGTGCGGGTCGTCTCGTCGACGAGAGCGACCTGCTCGGGCGTGCCGGGGAGGAACTCGTAGGCGCCGGGCTTGCCCACCTGCAGCAGGTTGCGCTCGGGAGCGGGGACGTAGAAGACGGGGCGGAGCTCCCGGTAGCGACCCGATTCCTCGTTGTAGGAGGCGATCCGGTGCCGCATGAACTCGCGGAACACGAAGATCGGCGCCTGCACGTAGAAGGTCATCGAGTTGTGCTCGAACGGCGAGCCGTGGCGGTCGCGCATGAGGTAGTTGATGAGGCCGCGGTCACGGCCCGTCGCCTCGGTGCCGTCGGCCGCGGCGGCGAGGGTCTGCTCGCCCTGCGTCGACACACGCGCGGCGAACAGGACGTCGCTGTCCGAGGCACTGGAGCGCACCAGCTCGACGGCGACATCGCTGCGGAACTCGATCTCGGGGGAATCTGCGCGCTCACTCACGGCTCACACACTACCGGCGCCTGTGACGCACGATGACGTCGGGGCGCTGGGCGGGAGCGGGCGAGTCGCGACGCCCACTACCGTGGAAGGCGCCATGGATCTCACCACCGCCGTCATCGTGCTCGCCGCCCTCCTCGCGGCCACCGTCGGCGCGGGTCTCTTCCTGCGCTGGCAGCAGAACCGGCCGCGCCCCTTCGATCCGTCCGAGATCGTCGAGCCCACACGCCTCGGGGCCCCGGCCCTCGGCGACAGCGCGACGCTGCTGCAGTTCAGCACCGAGATGTGCAGTCGGTGCCCTGGCGTGCACCGCACGCTCCGCGCCATCGCCGACGACAACCACGGCGTCCTCCATCTCGACGTCGACCTCACGCACCGACCCGACATCGCCAAGCACTTCCACGTCTTGCAGACCCCCACCACGCTCATCCTCGACCGGCACGGCGTCGTGAAGACGCGGTTCGGCGGCACCCCCAGCCGCCACGTCGTGGAGATGGAGCTCGATCGCGTGCGAACGGGAGTGCGTCATGGCTGAGGTGCGTGGAATCGATCCCCGCGGGCCGCGGTTCGCGGCATCCATCACGGCCGTCCTGCTGCTGGTCGCGACCTTCCTCGCGCTCGTGGGGATCTCGACGGCACGCGGTGGGATCGAGTGGTTCATCAGTTTCGCCGACGGGAGCCAGAAGCAGATCGTGCCGGCCGAGTTCGTCCTGCCGGCTTCTCCCCTGCTCGCCCGGATCGCCGACCCCGGCTTCATCGCGGTGCTCGTCATCGCACTGCTGTTCCTCTGGGGCGTCGTCGCACCGCGCACCGCGCCCTGGGGCGTGCTCTACCGCAAGGTCGTCCAGCCGCGGCTCGCGCCGCCGACCGAGCTGGAGGATCCGCGCCCGCCCCGCTTCGCGCAGGGAGTCGGCCTGGTCGTCACTGGGGTGGGGCTCGTCCTGCATCTCATCGGGGTCCCGTATGCGCTGCCGGTCGCGGCGGGCCTGGCGTTCGTCGCCGCCTTCTTGAACGCGGTGTTCGGATTGTGCCTCGGCTGCCAGCTCTGGCTGCTGCTCCAGCGCGCCGGCCTTGTGGGGCGCACCGCCTGAGCGCGCTCGATCTCACGATGGATGCCGCGCGTCAAGGCGTTCCGCCGGATCGACGCCCGGTCTAGGCTCGGCCGCATCGACCCCGATCCTGCGAGGAGCACCCGATGAGCGTCACGAGCGAAGCCACCACCAGCTGGAAGGGGAGCCTCGCAGAGGGCTCCGGCGAGATCGCGCTGGAGAGTTCAAACCAGGGCCCGCTGCCGGTGAACTGGAAGGCCCGCAGCGAGGGATCCACGTCCGTGACGACTCCCGAGGAGCTTCTCGCCGCCGCCCATTCGTCGTGCTTCAGCATGGCGCTCTCGCACGCACTCGCGCAGAACGGCACCCCTCCCGAAAGCGTGGAGACGACGGCATCCGTGACGTTCATCCCCGGCACCGGGATCACCGGGTCGCACCTGAACGTCAACGCGACGGTGCCCGGGCTCTCCGCCGTCGACTTCGACCGGATCGCGCAGGAGGCGAAGACGGGATGCCCCGTCTCGGCGGCGCTGACCGGCATCGAGATCACGCTCGAGGCGACGCTTGCCTGAGGGTCGTGTCGTCGTCTCGGGCGCGTCGGGTCTCATCGGGCGCGCGCTGACGGAGTCACTGACGGCGGACGGCGTCGAGGTCGTCCACCTGGTGCGCCGAGCGCCCACCGGTCCGGGAGAGGTGCACTGGGAGCCCGGCAGTGAGCGCCTCGACCCCGCTGTCCTCGCGGGCGCCCGCGCCGTGGTGAACCTCAATGGCGCCAGCATCGGGCGGTTCCCGTGGACCGCCCGCTACCGGCACGAACTCGTCTGGTCTCGCATCCACCCGACACAGACCCTCGCCCGCGCCCTACGGGACCTGGGCGAAGATGCGCCCCACTTCGTCAGTTCGTCGGCCGTCGGCTACTATCCGCCCGACGGCGCCGGTCGGACGTTCGACGAGACGGGGGCACGCGGTGACGCGTTCCTCTCCGACCTCTGCGGCGAATGGGAGAGCGCGGCCGTCGCCGCGGGAGGAGACGTGGCTCTGCTCCGAACCGCCCCCGTCGTGCACCGCGATGGTGTCTTGAAGCCGCTGATCGCCCTCACGAAGCTGGGCGTCTCCGGACCGATCGGACGCGGCACGCAGGTGTGGCCGTACATCTCGCTCGACGACGAGATCGCCGCGATACGGCACGTCATCGATCACCGCCTCACCGGACCGGTCAATCTCTCCGGCCCCACGCGCGCGACCGCGAATGATTTGGGCTTCGCCCTGGCGCGCCGCCTCGGCCGCCCCTACGTCCTGCGCGCGCCTGCCTTCGCTCTCCGGCTCGCGCTCGGAAAGGATGCCGTGGAGGCGCTGCTCACGGTGGACACGCACGTGGTGCCCGCCGCGCTCACCTCGTCGGGGTTCGCGTTCCGGCATCCCACGGTCGAGGATGCCGTGGCGGCAGCCGTCTGAGCTCAGCGGCGCCGCTCGGCACGCTCGAGCCGGATCGCGGAGCGGATCGCACTGCGCGCCCGGCGCCGGTCGCCGGCGCCGTCGTACAGCAGTCCCATCCGGAACCAGGGACGCCAGTCATCGGGGGACGCCTCGACCGCTTCGCGGTATGCCGGGAAGAGCGCGTCCGCGTCGGCGAGGACGGGGCGACCACTCGGTCGGAGGTCGACCTCCTCGGCGGGCGCTGCGCCTTCGTCTTCGAGCCGTCGCCCCAGTCTGGCGGCACCCCACCCGAAGCTCAGCTCGCGCCACAGTGCCCACGCGGCGACCACAGGCAGGACGAGCATCGCGACTCCCATCGCGATGCCGACGCCGTCGCCACTGGTCAGGAGCAGGACCGCACGCTGTCCGACGAGGGCTATGTAGAGCGCCAGGACGACAGCGACGATCGCGACGCCGATCCGGGTGCTCATGCCCCGGTGGCCCGGGCTGCCTGCCCCGACGCGTCGTCGGCCACGGGTGCGTCCGCACGAGGCGACGACGGCAGGCGGATGCCGATGTCGATCATCGAGTCCAAGCCGACCACGATCCCCCGCGCGTCGCGGGCTGCGGCCAGAGCGGTGCGGATGCCGGGTGCGTAGGCCGCGCCCGGGTCGACGGTGTCGTGGACGATCGTGAGCGACTCCCCCGGGCCGGACAGGATGGTCTCCTGCTTGGCGACGACACCGGGGCGGCGGAGGGAGTGCACGGGCACGCTGGCGATCTGCTGACCTCGTGCACGCTGGTCGACGTGCGGGGCCTCGACCGGACCGGTGTCGGCGCGCGCCGCGGCGATCAGTTCCGCCGTCCGGACGGCGGTGCCGCTCGGGGAGTCGACCTTCGTCTCACGATGGGTCTCGACGATCTCGATCGACGGGAAGAACCGTGCCGAGGCGGCGGCGAGCGCCGAGCCGATGACGGAGCCGAGCGAGAAGTTCGGGATGAACACGGCGCCGGTCCCGGCGGTCTCGACGAGCGGACGCACCAGGGCGATGCGTTCCGCGGACCAGCCGGAGGTGCCTACGAGGACGTTGATGCCGCGATCGATCGCCGCGCGCACGATGTCCACCGAGACGGCGGGCGTGGATGCGTCGACGACGAGGTCGGCGCCGTCCATCTCGCTGAGATCGCTGGCCGATCCGAGGACGGCGACCGTCTCGAATCCCGCGGTCGCCTCGATCACCTCGGCGATGATGCTGCCCAGTTTGCCGGTCCCACCCACGAGGGCAACGCGCGTCGTCATGGCTCCCAGCCTACGGGGCGGTGAACTGCACGACCGTGTCCCAGGCGAGCTTGACGATCAGCAGCGACAAGACGACCAGGAAGACGACCCTCACGAAGGCGCTGCCGCCCCGTGTGGCCATCTTCGCTCCGATGAAACCGCCGCTCATGTTCGCGATCGCCATGGCTGCGCCGAGAAGGAGCAGGATCTCACCGTGCACGCCGTACACCGCGAGCGCGGCGAGGTTGGTGGTGAGGTTGGCGATCTTCGCGTTGACGCTCGCCTGGAGGAAGCCGAACCCGAGCACGGCGACGAGCAGGATGACGAAGAACGAGCCCGTCCCGGGTCCGAGGATGCCGTCGTAGAACCCGACCCCGATCCCGATGACCAGCGATCGCCAGCCGACCGCGAGGTTGCCGAGATGGCGCGGCTCGTGATGCAGACCCATCGTCGGCTTCAGCAGCGTGTAGGCGGCCACCGCAATGACGGCGACGAGCACGACCGGCGTCAGTACCTCGCGTGGCACATATCTCGACAACGCGGCGCCCACGGCGGACCCGCCGAATGCGCCGAGGACGAGCGGCACGAGCAGGTTCATCTGCACCCGGATGCTGCGGAGGTACACCCAGCTCGCGGACAGTGTCCCGAAGAACGACGACAGCTTGTTCGTCCCGAGGATGTACGGCGTCGAGACGTCCTGCGGAACCGCGATCACGAGAGCCGGGAGCTGGATGAGGCCCCCACCGCCGACGACGGCGTCGACCCATCCCGCGACACCTGCCGCGACCAGGAGGAAGATGAGCGCGGCCGCCGAAACCGGGAGCCAGTCGGCGAGCAGCGGACCATCGAGCACCGATCGATTCTTCTCGCCTTGGTGGCAACGACCAAACCGAGGCGCTCAGGCCCCGGTCAGCTCCGCGCCTGCGTGCACCGACATCGCGCGGAGCCAGGCATCGTCCGCGTCGGCGAGGAGGGCGGCGATCGCGGCCGCCCACGCCTGCGCACGCGTCCAGATGTGCGGGTCGTACTCGCCCTCCAGCGCCGCCATGAACCGGGCGCGGCCCACCGCGGTGAAGCCCAGCCAGGCGATCGCGAGGTCGCACGCGGGATCTCCGGCGCACATGTCACCGAAGTCGATGAGTGCGTGGATGCCGCCACTCTGGAGGACGAGGTTGCCGGGGTGCACGTCGCCGTGGACCCACACCGGCGGATTCGGCCAGGTCGGGGCATCGCAGCCGTCTTGCCAGATCTCTCGGAGTCGCGGTGAGTCGATGAACCGCGGCTCGACAGCGGCGGCGCGGGCGGCAAGCGGCACCCCGCGGACCGGATTGTGCGGCGCCTCCGAGGGTGCGGGTGTGTGCAACGCCAGGAGGACCTGGGCGAACTCGACGGCGATGTCGTCGCGCGCCTGCGGATCGACCGCCGACGCCGGCGTGCCCGAGAACCAGGGGACGATGCTCCAGTGCCACGGGAAGCTCTCCCCCGGCTCACCGACCGCGAGCGGTGCCGGCACGGCCACCGGCAGACGCGCCGCGATCGCGGGCAGCCAGCGCTGCTCGTTGCGGATCAGCGGCGCCGCGACGGCGCGGACGGGGAGCCGCACGGCCAACGTGTCCCCCAGCCGGTAGACGGCGTTGTCCCACCCGCGCGCCACCGGGCGCACGGGGGCCGCAAGGTCGGGGTGCTGCGCGCGGATCAACCGCTCGACCGACGCGGTGGTGAGGATGACCTCGGCGGGCGGCTGCGGCATCCGCCCACCTTAGAGCCGCCGTCCCGACCGAGCGAGTCCGGAAGCCGGCCTCAGACGAGCGGCGCTTCGGGCAGTCCGGTGCGCAGCTCCATGGGGAGGTGCGCGAGGTCGTTGTGGGTCACCAACGTCCACGGCCTCCCCGGACGCTGGGCGAGGACGGTGAGACCGCAGTTCGCCTGAGTCAGCGTGAGCCAGCGCCACGTCGGCGCGTCGAGCACGTGGCGCACGAACCATGCGATGACGAAGTTGTGGGTGATGAGCAACTCGTGCGCGTTCGGGCGGTGCGCGAGGAATTCCGCGACGGCATCGGACATCTGCGCCGCGCCAGCGTCGACCTCGGCTTCGGTGACGCCACCGAAGAACGGCTCGTACACACTCGGGGTGTCGGGCGTCATCCCACTCGGAACGCAGTCGAACAGGAGTGCGGTGGGTTCGGGGTCGACCGCGGGCAACCGTCCGGCGACGGCCCGGGCGGTCTCGGCGGCCCGCTCGAGAGGAGAGTGCCACACATTGGTCAGCGGCACACCGGAGAGGCGATCGGCGAGAAGCTCCGCCTGCCGGCGGCCACGCGGCGAGAGCGGCCCGTCGACCATGCCGTGCTCGGCGTCGAGGTGCTCACCGTGGCGCACCAGATAGAGATAGTGCGTCACGTCATCGCTCGCTTCGGTCGTCCCTCGCCGCGGGTAACCGCGGCTGTCCTCCACCATACGTCAGGGCACGGACGAAGCAGCGTCACGCCCGATCGACGTCGGGCTTCACTCGGCGGCGCGCGCGATCTCAGCCAGGTGCGCGCGGCTCAACTGCACCCCGACGCCCTGAACGAGCTCCTCCACATGCGAGACGGCGTATGCGTTGGCGATCGGTGCGACGACGACTCGCTGCGCCAGCAGCCAGGCGATGGCGATCGCCGCGGGCGGCACCGCGAGCTCGCCGGCGATCCTGTCGAGCGCGCGGAGGGTGCGCGCCCCGCGCCGGTTCATGCTCGCGGCGAGTTGGCGACCCCGGACAGAGCCGCCGACACGATCCCGATCGCGGTGCGCCCCCGAGAGGTACCCGTGCTCGAGCGCCTGCGACGGCGTCACCGCGATGCCTTGCGCGCCGGCGACCAGTCGGAGGTCACCGTCGAATTCGTCTCGCCGCAAGACGTTGTAGGCGACGTCGAGGACGGTGAATCGGGGATATCCGGCGGAGGAGAGGATGCGCGCCTCGACCAGCTGGGCGGCCGTGTATCCGGATGCCGCGAGGGCCCGGATCTTGCCTGTCTCCACCAGCCACTCCGCGGTGGCGAGGGTGTCTTCGAGGACGGTCGCGCGATCCGCCGAGCCGTCGAGGTAGAGGACGTCGATGCGGTCGGTCCCGAGCCGCGTGAGGGAGGCCTCGACCGCGCGGACCAGGTTCACCGAGCCGAGGCCCGGGTTGTCGGGATTCCGACCGACGCGCACGGTCAGGACGGTCTCGTCGCGCGACCCTCGACTGCGGAACCACTGCCCGATGACGTGCTCGCTACGCCCGGCCGCGTAGCTGTCGGAGGTGTGGAGAATGTTGCCGCCGCGGAGCCGGTAGGCGTCGAGGATGGCGTGCGCGGCGCGGAGGTCGACGTGCCAGCCGAACTCTGCGGCGCCGAGAACGAGCGGGAACACGTCGAATCCGGTCTCCCCGAGACTGACGCGGAGCGCCTCCCCGACCGGCACGCCCTGCACGGGAAGCGGCCCCGACGGGTGTTGCTCGGGCGCGGTGGCGGCCGGCGGGTGTGCCGAGCCGAACACGTTCATCGCCCCTCCTTGCGGAGCATTCGAGGGTGCGTGAATCCACGCACCCCCCGATGCGTACTCCCGAGAGTAGAGCAGGGCACCGACACCCCTGGTCCATTCCGGGGCGTGCCCGTGGATGTTTCGATAACTATTGCGTCACGACCGGTCACGTATGACGACGGACGCCCCGACCCTCTGAGAAGAGAGCCGGGGCGTCCGAGTCGTTCGGGATCAGCCCTCTGCGGGGGCCTCCGGCCCCTCACTGGCGGCGGCGGAGCCTTCCTGGTCCGCTGCCTCCTCGAGAACCGGCTCGAGCGAGAGCTTGCCACGATCGTCGATCTTCGTGATGCGCACGAGGAGCTTCTGACCGACACCGAGCACGTCTTCGACGTTCTCGACGCGCTTGCCACCGGCGAGCTTGCGGACCTCGCTGATGTGCAGCAGGCCGTCCTTGCCCGGAAGCAGCGACACGAACGCGCCGAACGCCGCCAGCTTGACCACGGTGCCGAGGAACTGCTCGCCGACCTCGGGGTTGGTCGGGTTGGCGATCGCGTTCACCTGCGCGCGCGCGGCCTCTGCCGAGGGTCCGTCGACGGCGCCGATGTAGACGGTGCCGTCGTCCTCGATGGAGATCTGCGCGCCGGTCTCGTCCTGGATGGCGTTGATCGTCTTGCCCTTGGGGCCGATCAGCTCACCGATCTTGTCGACGGGGATCTGCACGCTGATGACGCGGGGCGCGGTGGGCGCCATCTCGTCGGGGGCGTCGATCGCGGAGTTGAGCACGTTCAGGATTGTGATGCGTGCTTCCTTGGCCTGGGTCAGCGCGGCGGCGAGCACCGACGACGGGATGCCGTCGAGCTTCGTGTCGAGCTGGATCGCCGTGATGAACTCGCTCGTTCCGGCGACCTTGAAGTCCATGTCACCGAGCGCGTCTTCCGCTCCCAGGATGTCGGTCAGCGCGGCGTAGCGCGTCTGGCCGTCGACCTCGTCGGAGACGAGACCCATCGCGATGCCGGCGACGGGAGCGCGCAGCGGCACGCCCGCGTTCAGCAGCGAGAGGGTCGAGGCGCAGACCGAGCCCATCGAGGTCGAGCCGTTGGAGCTCAGCGCCTCGGAGACCTGACGGATCGCGTACGGGAACTCCTCGCGGCTGGGCAGCACGGGCACGAGGGCGCGCTCGGCGAGGAAGCCGTGCCCGATCTCGCGACGCTTGGGGCTGCCCACACGGCCGGTCTCACCGGTCGAGTAGGGCGGGAAGTTGTAGTGGTGCATGTAGCGCTTGCTCGTCGTCGGGGACAGCGAGTCGATCTGCTGCTCCATCTTGAGCATGTTGAGCGTGGTGACACCCATGATCTGGGTCTCGCCGCGCTGGAAGACCGCCGAACCGTGGACGCGCGGGATGACCTGCACCTCGGCGTCGAGCGGACGGATGTCGGCGAGGCCACGACCATCCATGCGGACACCCTCGGAGAGGATGCGACCGCGGACGACGACCTTGGTGACCGACTTGTAGGCGGCGGAGAACTCGATCGGCGCGCCGGCGGGAAGCTGGTCGGCCTCGACGGCGGCGATCAGCTCGGCCTTGACGCGGTCCTTGACCACGTCGTCGGCTGCCTGACGCTCCTGCTTGTCGGCGATCTGGTAGACGTTCACCAGGTCGTCGTACGCGCGGCCGGCGACGAAGTCGTAGACCTCGGAGCTGTACGGCGCGAAGACCGGGTAGACGCCGGGCTCGCGCGACGACGAAGCCGCCATCTGCGCCTGCGCCTCGACGAGCTGCTTGAGGAACGGCTTGGCGGCTTCGAGGCCACCGGCGACGATCTCCTCGCTCGGCTTGACGGCGCCGCCCTTGATGAGGTTCCAGCTGTTCTCGGTGGCCTCGGCCTCGACCATCATGATCGCGACGTCGCCGTCGGGGAGCACGCGACCGGCGACCATCAGGTCGAAGACGGCCTCGTCGACCTGCGCGGCCGTCGGGAACGCCACCCACTGGTCGGCGTGCTCGCCGTGGCCCGGGATGAGGGCGAGGCGGACACCGGCGATCGGGCCGGAGAAGGGCAGACCCGAGATCTGGGTCGACGCGGATGCCGCGTTGATCGCGAGCGCGTCGTAGTACTCGCCCGGAGCGATCGACAGCACGGTGACGACGATCTGGACCTCGTTGCGCAGGCCGTCGACGAACGACGGGCGCAGCGGCCGGTCGATCAGACGGCACACGAGGATCGCCTCGGTGGAGGGGCGGCCCTCACGACGGAAGAACGAGCCGGGGATCTTGCCTGCTGCGTACGAGCGCTCTTCGACGTCGACGGTCAGCGGGAAGAAGTCGAAGCCCTCGCGGGGGTGCTTGCCGGCGCTGGTGGCCGACAGGAGCATCGTCTCCTCGTCGAGGTAGGCGGCCACGGCGCCCTGCGCCTGCTGGGCCAGTCGTCCGGTTTCGAACCGGACAGTGCGGGTGCCGAAGCGGCCGTTGTCGAGGACAGCTTCGGCGGCGGTGATTTCAGGACCTTCCAAGAGGTCTCTCCTTCTTTGTTTAGCCTCGTCCCTCCGTGTGAGGGGCGAGGGTCGTTCGAAGGAGCAGGAACAGGCAGATATGAGCGCGCGGACGCATCCGCGAGTACCGCCTGCGCTGGCCACCAGTGGAAGATCACCCTCTTGTCGGAGGGGAACCCACCACAGGGGACCAGCTTCCTGCCGGCCTGCTCCATGGACCCATCGTTCGATGGGAGCTCACTGTGAAGTTGAGCGGATGCCAGACGGCAACCCGAAACAGCCTATCAGCGCGCCTCCCGTCTGCGTATCGTGGCCGTATGAGTGATGACGAGAAGTCCGCCGGCGCGGCATCCGACGACGTGAAGCGGAAGTTCCGCGAGGCGCTCGAGAAGAAGAACGCCCACCACCGACGCGGCGAGGCGCACCTGGACGGCGACTCCGCCGTTCACGGAACGCACGCAGCCGTCACCAAGCGCGAGTTCCGCCGCAAGAGCGGCTGAGCCGCGCGGTACCGCAGAGCGGGGAGGAGGGGCCCGGACGCATCGGCGTTCGGGCCCCTCGTCGCGCGTGCGGTCATTGCGGCAGGGTGGCCCGGCCGGTGGGGCGGCTCACGATCACGTAGTCGGGCAACTTCGCGGTCAGCCCGTCCCCTGCGGTGCGGCCGCGCAGGCGCCGCCAGATCCACGGCAGCGCGTCGCGGCGTAGCCACGTTCCTCGCGCGGGGACGTCCTCGTCGACATGGAAGGCCTCATCGAGCCCGGCCAGCGCCTCGGCATGCGGCACCCCGAGCGTCTCGGCGGCGCGGTAGGCGACGAATCGATGCCCGCGCGAGCGCAGGTGCACGCGGTCGTCGGCCCACTGGTCGAGGCGGGCGAGCTCGGGATGAGCCTCGAGATCGAGGAGCAGGGCACCGGTCTCCCGCGCGATCGTCCGCAGCCGTGCGTTGTACGCCGCGAACCTGCGGGCCAGGAACCCGGCCGCGGCGCGCTCGGGAAGGAAGACGGTCGCGAGGAGGACATCGCACCCGTTGGCGCGCAGGGCGCGCACGGCTCCGCCCACCTCGCCCGCGAGGCCATCGATGTCGACGGGTCCACCGACCAGGTCGTTGGCGCCGATGAGGATCGAGACGAGATCGGGCCGGAGCTCCAGGCACCGCGGCAGCTGCTCTTCGAGGAGATGACGCACGCGACGGCTGCGCACGGCGAGGTTCGCGTAGCGGAAGGGATTCCGATCGTTCCCCGAGAGCGCCAGCAGCTGCGCGAGGCGATCGGCCCAACCACGGAACGCACCGTCCGGCGTCCGAGACGTGTCGCACAGTCCTTCGGTGATGGAGTCGCCCAGCGCGACATAGCGCGACCACCGCCGCTCGTGGGGCGCTGAAGTGGCGCCGCCCGCCCCGGGGAGCTCAGGACGGGGCCAGACCCTCACGCGCAGGTCGCGGTCGAGCCGCGCAAGGTGTTGCGCACGGTCGTAGTGCTCGAGAAGACGGGCGCCGAGACTCGACCACGTGCGGCCCGACACGGCGACGCGCGCTGACGCTGCGAACGCGCGCCGCTTCGCGGCGTCCCCGACGAGGTCCTCGACACGGGCCCGCAGATCATCGCGGTCACCGGGACGGTAGAGCCAGCCGTCGACGCTGCTGCGGACGAGGTCGAGCGGACCCCCACGACCCGTGGCGACCACCGGCACCCCACTCGCCTGCGCCTCTTGAATCGTCTGCCCAAACGTCTCGCTCTCGCCCGGGTGCACGAACACGTCGAAGCTCGCCATCGCCGTCGCGAGCTCGTCACCCTGGAGATGCCCGAGGAACACCGCCTCCGGCAGCGCCCGCTCCAGTGACGGCCGCGACGGGCCGTCGCCGACGATGACGACGCGCACCCCCTGGATGCCGGCGAGCGCCGCCAGATCCTCGACCTGCTTCTCCGGCGCGAGCCGCCCCACGTACCCGACGATCGTCTCTCCCGCCGCGACGCGGCGGCGCCACGCCTCGCTGCGGCGTGAGGGGGAGAATCGGATGCCGTCGACGCCGCGTCCCCACAGCGCGACCCGGTCCACGCCCAAGCCCTCGAGCTGCGTGCGCGCCGCCTCCGAGGGGGCGAGGGTGAGGGTCGCGCGGCGGTGGAGCCGCTTCACGTGCCCCTCCGCGAGCGCCGTCGCCTGCGGGATGCCGTACCTCGCCGTGTACGCGACGACGTCGGTCTGGTAGACGGCCACCGAGGGCATCCGCTGGGACTCCGCGGCGATGACACCCTGCCAGCCCAAGAGGAATGGGGAAGCCAGGTGGACGACGTCCGCCCCGAACCGGCGCAGGTCGCGCGCGATCGTCACAGACGGGGGCGCCGACACCCGAACGGCGGGATACGACGGCAGCGGCATGGAGGGGACCGAGCGACCCGGCATCCCCAGCGCGTGCCTGCGGACCGCCGGGGCGACGACGAAGACGTCGTGCCCGGCGCGCTCGAGATGGTCCCGCACCTGCAGCACGGAACCGGTGACCCCGTTCATGTGGGGGAGGAAGGACTCGGTGATGACCGCGACTCTCACACCCTCAGGGTGCCCGCACGGAAGACCCGCGCGACCGCGTCCGCGCCCCTGTCGCGGAGAGTTCACCGACCCTCCCCCGGCACGTCACCGTCACGTCTCCCGCGCGTCGTTCCCGCGTCCGCCCGCGTCGTCGTTCGCCCGCCGTTCACCGACGGACGGTACTGCTGGGACGTGCTCGCCGATCTGCTCGCGGGCGTCGCCGACGGCCCCTGGACGCTTCCGCTCTTGTTCGCACTGGTCCTCCTCGACGCGGTCCTCGTCGTCATCCCGGGCGAGGTCGCCGTGAGCGCGGCGGGAGCGCTCGCGGTGTCGATCGGCTCGCCGCCCCTCCTCGCCGTCATCGCGGTGGCCGCGGCAGCGGCATTCTGCGGCGACGCGCTCTGCTACGCGGCTGGGCGGGCGATCGGGCTGAGCCGCTGGCGCTGGATGCGCCACCGCCGCGTGCAGGACGCGTTCGATTGGGCCGGACGCCGGCTCGCGCGCGGAACGGCGACGGTGGTGTTCACCGCCCGGTTCATCCCGTTCGCGCGCCTCGCCGTCAACCTCACCGCCGGCGCCACGCGCGTCCCGGCGGTGAGGTACCTCACGATCGTCGCCGTCGCCGGCACCGCCTGGGCGATCTACCAGGCGGTCATCGGTGCGGCGATCGGCGCGCTGCTCCCCCGCGATCCGCTCGTCGCCGTCATTCTCTCGATCGTCGTCGCGATCGCCCTCGGCGCCGTCATCGACGTCGTCGTCGCCCGGGTGAGCGGACGACGCCGAGCCTGATCATTCGCCCGTGAGCCCGCCCAGCAGGTGGCCGAACGAACCGCCCTTACCCAGGTAGGACTCGGGGTCGAAGGGATCGAGCCCGGTCGCTGCGGGACGCCGGGCGATGGCATCCGCCAGCTCACGCGCACCCCGCTCGATCCGCGCCGACAGCGGCTTCACGTCGTCCGCCTTCGCGCCCCAGTCCGACGACGCTGCGAAGACACCGGTGGGAACGGCCTCGGCGTGCAGGTAGGCGAACAGCGGGCGGATCGCGTAGTCGATGGCCAGCGAGTGCCGGGCGGTGCCGGCGTTCGCTCCGATGAGGACCGGCATCCCGTTCAGGGCGTCGGGGTCGAGGACGTCGATGAACGACTTGAAGAGGCCCGAGTAGCTGGTCGAGAAGATCGGCGTCACCACGATGAGCGCGTCGGCCGACACCACGGCGTTGATCATCGTCTCGAGCGCGGGCGGCGCGAACCCGGTGAGCAGGTTGTTCGTGATGTCGTGCGCGTACTCACGCAGTTCGAACGTGTCGACGGATGCCGAGACGTCTCGCCCCGCGAGGTCGGCGAGCGCCGCCGCGGCGAGTTTGTCGGCGAGCATCCGCGTCGACGACGGGTTGGACAGCCCCGCGGAGACGACCGCGATCCGACGCGCGGTCATCGTGCGCCGCCGACGCCGAAGGCGGCACCTGCGGGAGCCGGGGTGTCCTGGTAGGGGCTCGGACCCGACAGGTTGTCGCCGCGGTTGGCGCGCGGACGGGCGTCGCGGACGGGTCCGTCGCCGTAGGTCGCGGCCACGCGCGCGGCGTGGGTCGGCGCGTCGGGCACGGAGGCGGGGCGGTTCTGGGCGAGCTCCTTGCGGAGCACCGGCACGACTTCGCCGCCGAGGAAGTCGAGCTGCTCGAGGACCATCTTGAGCGGGAGCCCGGCGTGGTCGACGAGGAACAGCTGTCGCTGGAAGTCGCCGAAGAGATCGCGCATGCCGGCGTACCGGTCGATGACCTGCTGCGGCGACCCGACGGTGAGGGGCGTCATCTCGGTGAAGTCTTCCATCGACGGCCCATGGCCGTAGACGGGGGCGTTGTCGAAGTACGGGCGGAACTGCGCCACGGCGTCCTGCGAGTTCTTGGCCATGAACGCCTGCCCGCCGATCCCGACGATGGCCGTCTCGGGGGCGCCGTGCCCGTAGTGCTGCCACCGCTGCCGGTACAGGCCGATGAGCCGCTGGTAGTGCTCGGCGGGCCAGAAGATGTTGTTCGCGAAGAACCCGTCGCCGTAGTAGGCGGCCTGCTCTGCGATCTCGGGGGTGCGGATCGAACCGTGCCAGACGAACGGCGGCACACCGTCGAGCGGACGCGGGGTGGACGTGAAGCCCTGGAGCGATGTGCGGAACTTGCCTTCCCAGTCCACGACGTCCTCGCGCCACAGCTTGTGCAGCAGCGCGTAGTTCTCGATCGCGAGCGGCACGCCCTGGCGGATGTCCTGACCGAACCAGGGGTAGACCGGGCCGGTGTTGCCTCGGCCGAGCATGAGGTCCATGCGACCGCCGGAGAGGTGCTGGAGCATCGCGTAGTCTTCGGCGATCTTCACCGGGTCGTTCGTAGTGATGAGCGTCGTCGAGGTCGACAGAATCAGCTTCTCGGTCTGAGCCGCGATGTAGGCGAGCGCGGTCGTCGGCGAGGACGACCAGAACGGCGGGTTGTGGTGCTCGCCGATGGCGAAGACATCGAGCCCGACCTCCTCGGCGTGCTTGGCGATCTCGACCGTGGCGGAGATGCGCTCACGCTCGCTGGGGGTGTGACCGGTCGTGGGGTCCTGCGTGATGTCGGTGACGGTGAAGATGCCGAACTGGACGCCGGGCCAGGTGGTGGTCGTGTCGCTCACGATCTCTCTCGCTTTCCGGACGCATCGCGCCCGATTCATGCAATTGAATGTACCCAAGTCAACGCGGTCGTGTCCAGGTTATTCCCGCCGGTACGCTGGCCAGGATGAGCACTGCCGCCCCCGCCGCCCCCCGCACGCGGCGCGTCCCCATCTGGGACAACGCGCGCGCGGCCTGCATCCTGCTGGTCGTGCTCGGTCATGCCATCCAGCGCCTCACCTACGACTCCGACATCGCACTGAGTCTGTACTTCCTGATCTACGCGTTCCACATGCCGGCGTTCGCCCTGATCTCGGGGTACTTCTCCAAGTCGGATCCGCCCAACCGGCGGCAGATGACGCGCGTGCTCACCGACATCGTCCTGCCGTACGTCATCTTCGAAGGGCTCTGGACCGCGACCAAGCTCGTCTTCGAGGGGGAAGCGAACCCGAACCTCACCCAGCCGTCGTGGACGCTGTGGTTCCTCCTCGCCCTCGCGATCTTCCGAGTGGTCCTCCCCTATCTCGCCCTCCTCCGGTGGCCGCTCCTGTGGACGGTGCTGATCTCGCTGTCCGTGGGCTACCTCCCCAACGTCGACTCGACACTGTCCCTCTCACGCACCCTCGGGCTCCTGCCGTTCTTCACCCTCGGATGGTGGCTGAGTCACCACAAGATCCTCGAGAAGCGGGATCTCCTGCGGCGTCGCCGCCTCTCGTTCCGGATCGGAGCGGCGCTCCTGTTCGCCGTCACCGCCTTCATCTCCTGGCGGTTCGTGAACGAACTCGAGGCGATGAACCTGCGCCAGTGGCTCTTCTACGACGAGAACTACGCCGCCATCGGCGGCACCGAGTGGTGGGCGGGCGGCGTCCGTCTCGCCCTGATGCTCATCGCCGTCGTGCTCAGCGTCGCGTTCTTCGCGCTGATCCCCCGTGGCGGATACCGCTGGACGGCGATCGGGCGGTACACGATGTACGTGTACCTGCTGCACTCCTTCGTGCTGTACCCGTTCCGCGAGTCGGGGATCCTCCGCGATCTCGATCCCACCTGGGTGTTCCTGCCGCTGGTGATCCTGCTCTCGATCGTGATCACGGTCGGGCTGGCGTCCCGCCCGGTGCGCCGCCTGTTCCGGCCGCTCATCGAGCCGCGGCCCGGCTGGCTGTTCGCGGATCCCTCGCTCACGCGCCGGGATACCCGACGCAACGACCCGACGGGGTCACGCCGACCCGACACAGGCTCGCGCTCCCCGCAGCCCGAGCGACGCGACGGCGGCACCGGCGCCGCCGATTAGCCCGCGAAGGCCATCCCGAACGCCGCGGCGACTCCCGCGTTCGCGACCCGCCCGTCGATGGTGTTGAGCCCCTTCGCCAGCGCCGGGTCGGCCGCCGCAGCGGCATCCCAGCCGAGATCCGCCAGGGACAGGAGGTAGGGCAGCGTCGCATTCGTGAGCGCGCGCGTCGAGGTCTCAGGCACCGCGCCCGGCATGTTCGCGACGCAGTAGTAGAGGGCGTCGTGCACCGTGAACGTCGGCGCGTCGTGCGTTGTGGGCCGCGAACCCTCGAAGCAGCCGCCCTGATCGATCGCGATGTCGACGAGGACGGCGCCCGGCTTCATGCCCGCCACCATGTCGAGCGTGACGAGTTTCGGGGCAGCCGCGCCGGGGATGAGGACCGAACCGATCACGAGGTCGGCCACGGCCACCTGCTCGGCGATGTCGTATCGGCTCGACGCCCGCGTGTGCAGCCCGGCGTAGCGCTTCTCCAGCTCGCGCAACCGTGGCAGAGAGACATCGATGACCGTGACGTCCGCACCCATCCCCAGGGCGTTCGCGGCTGCGTGCTCACCCGCCACGCCTCCGCCGATCACGACGACCTTGGCTTTCGGGGTCCCCGCGACCCCGCCGAGGAGGGTTCCCCGTCCGCCGGCGGCGCTCATCAGCGAATACGCACCCACGGTGATGGAGATCCGACCCGCGACCTCGCTCATGGGCGACAGGAGCGGGAGCGAGCGGTCGGGCAGCTGCACCGTCTCGTACGCCACGGCTGTGGTCCTCGACGAGAGGAGGGCGTCGGTGAGCGGTCGATCCGCAGCAAGGTGGAGGTAGGCGAACAGGGTCAGATCGTCGCGCAGGAAGGAGTACTCCTGCTCGATCGGCTCCTTCACCTTCACCAGCAGTTCCACCTCGCCCCAGACGGCCGCCGCCTCGCCGACCACGACCGCCCCGGCGGCCTCGTAGTCGGCATCCGAGATCCGAGACCCGGCGCCGGCACCGGACTGCACCCGCACGTGGTGACCTCGGGCCACCAGCGCATCGACCCCGGCGGGCGTGATGGCCACGCGGTTCTCGTTGTTCTTGATCTCGCTGGGGATGCCGATGCGCATGGTCTCTCGCTCCTCGTCGATGAGTGGGTGCGGGAAAATCCTGCACAGGGTTCGTTTCGAGCGGGTGACGATGGCAGAATCTTCGGCAGATCGCGTTGCAATCATGCGAAAGGAGGGCGGATGCCGTCACATGCGGGCTCCACGTCGAAGAATCTCCCACCGACGAATGTCCTCGACGAGCTGGATCGCGCGATCGTCGCGGCCCTCGCCCGCGACGGACGACTGTCGAACGCCGAGCTCGCCGCGCGACTTGACGTCGCCCCGTCGACCGCGCACGCGCGGACGCGAGGGCTCATCGACCGCGGGGTCATCACCGGATTCCACGCGAGTGTCGATCAACGCGTCGTCGGGGCGGGGCTGCACGCGATGGTCCACGTGACCCTGCGACCCGGATCTCGCCAGGAGAGCATCGTCGACTTCGCGTCGGAGGTGCGCGGTCTCCCGCAGGTGATACAGATGTTCTTCCTCGGCGGGTCGGACGATTTCCTCATCCACATCGCCGTCGGAGACTCGAGCGAGGTGCGCGCGTTCGTCGTCGAGCACCTCTCCGCACAGCGCAGCGTCGCCAACACCCGCACGAGCATCATCTTCGACTATCACCGGAACCGCGTCGCGGCACCCTTCCACTGAAGACGCCCGCACACCGCGGTCGGGCGGGTAACGCGGGGCAACATTGCGCCGACCCTCACAGGGCCCTGCTTATCCTCGGACCATGTCCGAGCTGAACCTCCCCGTCCTCGACCTCTCCCTCCTCGACCACGGGCCGGAGGCGGCCGAACGCTTCCGCGCGGAGCTGCGCCGCGCGACGCACGACGTGGGGTTCTTCTACCTGACGGGCACGGGCGTCTCGCCCGAGTTGGAAGGCCGACTGCACCGCGCCGCGCGTGACTTCTTCAACCTGTCCGAGGCGGAGAAGCTGGAGATCGAGAACACGAAGAGTCCGCACTTCCGCGGGTACACGCGGATCGGCGGTGAGCGCACCCAGGGCAAAGTCGACTGGCGGGAGCAGATCGACATCGGTCCGGAACGCCCCGCCATCGACGACCCCGATGCCCCCGACTACGCCGTGCTTGTCGGCCCGAACCTCTGGCCGAGCGCTCAGCCGGAGCTGCGCCCGCTCGTCGAGGAGTGGACGTCCCTGCTCTCGGAGGTCGCACGCAAGCTCCTGCGGGCGTGGGCCGAAGCGCTGGGCGCCCCCGCGACCTATTTCGAAGACCACTTCGGTGAGGCCCAGACGCTGCTGAAGATCGTCCGCTACCCCGGGTCGACGGACCCGGAACCCCAGCAGGGCGTCGGCGCGCACAAGGACTCCGGCGTTCTCACCCTGTTGTGGGTGGAGCCCGGCAAGGGCGGCCTCCAGGTACGTCGCGACGGCGTCTGGGTCGACGCTCCGTCGGTGCCCGGAGCGTTCGTCGTGAACATCGGCGAACTCCTCGAGGTGGCCACAGACGGGTACCTCACCGCCACCGATCACCGGGTGGTCTCGCCGCGAGCGCCGCACGATCGGATCTCGGTGCCGTTCTTCTTCAACCCGTCCCTCGACGCAGAGCTCCCCCGCATCGACCTGCCCGCGGAACTCGCCCCTCACGCGCGCGGCGTCGCACAGGATCCGGCCAACCCGATCTACGGCCTCCACGGAGAGAACGCGCTGAAGTCGCGCCTGCGGGCTCACCCCGACGTCGCCGAGATCTGGCACGCCGACCTGGTGGCCGCCCGCGCCTGAGCGCAACGACGAAGGCCGCCCCACACCGTGGAGCGGCCTTCTCAAGAATGTTCTGCGCGATTGAACGCTGGCAGCGATGCCTTATCGACGGAGGCCGAGGCGCTCGATGAGCGAGCGGTAACGGTTGATGTCGACGTCCTGGAGGTAGCCCAGGAGACGGCGGCGCTGACCGACGAGAAGGAACAGACCACGACGCGAGTGGTGGTCGTGCTTGTGCTCCTTGAGGTGCTCGGTGAGGTCCTTGATGCGCTGCGTCAGCATCGCGACCTGCACCTCGGGGGATCCGGTGTCACCGGGGTGCGTCGCGTACTCTTCGATGATCGCCTTCTTGACGTCTGCTTCCAGTGCCATAGGTGATCCCCTTCCTCTTCGTTGCGCGGCGCCCGACGCCTGATGCGAGGGCTCTCTTTATCCGCGGCCGATCGAACGGCAACCACAAGAGTCTACCAGTCGCACGGCGGGCCGCGCACCGCGCGGCGGGTAGCCTCGAACGGTGCCATCCGCCGTGCCGCCCCGCCGATTCCCCGGCATCCGACGAGACCATCTGATCGACCTCCGGCCACTCACGGCGAGCGCACCGTTCGCACGCATGTGGTTCGGATCCACCCTCGGAGGCCTGGGCGGGCAGCTGACCATCGTCGCGGTCATGCTCCACATGTACGAGCTCACCGGATCGAGCTTCGCTGTGGCGATGATCGCCGTCGCCGGGCTCGTTCCGATGATCCTCGCGGGCCTCTACGGCGGCATGCTCGCCGATGCCGTCGACCGGCGCGCGCTCGCCCTCGGCGCGGCATCCATCACTTTCGTCTCGACGGTGCTCCTCATGGCGCTCACCTGGACCGGCGCGGAGAGCGTGGTGTGGCTCTACGTCCTGTCGGTGGTCAACTCCGCCGCGAACTCCGTGGTCATGGCGACCCGGCAGGCCATCGTGCCGAGGCTCCTCCCCCGCGATCTCCTCGCCGCGGCATCCGCTCTGCAGGGGATCGCGATGGGGATCATGGTCGCGGTCGGTCCTGCCCTCGGAGGCGTCCTCGTCGCGACGGTCGGGTACGGCTGGACCTACACCATCGACGTGGCACTCATGTCGGCGCTGTTCCTGGGGCTCTGGACCCTCCCTCCGGTTCGCCCCGAGGGTGAGATCGTGAAGCCCGGGCTCGCGTCGCTCGTCGACGGCTGGCGTTTCCTCCGACGCGCGGGCAACATCCGGCTGCAGTTCATCCTCGACATCATCGCGATGACGTTCGGCCACCCGCTGGCGCTGTTCCCGGCCATCGGTGCCGTCCTCCTCGGCGGCGGTCCCGTGACGACCGGTCTGCTCACCGCCTCGATCGCGATCGGTGCCCTGCTCTCGAGCGTGTTCTCGGGGCAGGTGGCGCGCTTCCCCTTCCACGGCATCGGGATCGCCCGAGCGATCACCGTCTACGGCTCCGCGATCGCCCTGTTCGGCCTCGTCCTGCTGATGGCTCAGCTCGGCGTTGGCGCAGAAGGCGGGGTGGATGCCACGACGCCGAACGCCGCCATGATCGCCGCCGCATGCGCGGCACTGGCGATCACCGGCGCCGCCGACAACGTCAGTTCGATCTACCGGAACACGATGCTCCAGGCGGCGGTGCCCGACGCGATGCGCGGACGACTCCAGGGCGTCTTCATCGTCGTCGTCGCGGGTGGGCCCCGCGTGGGGGCGCTCTACGTCGGTGTCTTCTCGACGGTCGCCGCACTCTGGGTGCCGGAGGTTGTCGGCGGGCTGATCATCGTCGCGCTGACGGCGACCCTCGTGCGGTTCGCACCCCGATTCCGGTCGTACGACGCACGGCATCCCGAGCCGTGAGGATCAGCGGTACTTCGACGGCACGCCGAGGTACTCATCGAGCGTGAGCCCCGTCTTGTACAGGTGCGTCGCTGTGGAGACGCCGACGTGCCGAAGGTGCCACGGCTCGTACGCGTACCCCGTCACCGAGGTCTTGCCCTTCGGGTATCGGACGATGAAGCCGTAGCGGTGGCCGTTGCGCGCGACCCACCGGCCCGCCTTCGTCTCGCCCCATGACTGCGAGATCGAGTTGACGTCGATCGCCAGCCCGGTCTGGTGCTCGCTGTGTCCCGGCCGCGCCGACCGCAGCTGCGCGGTCTCATACCCGTACTGCCGGATCTTCGCGGGGTAGATCGCCGCCTGAGAGGCATAGGAGCGGAAGCCCGAGATGATGTTCAACGAGACGCCGTCAGCCCGCGCCGCGGCCTTCATCTTCGAGAACGCTCTGGTGAGCTCGGGGCGCAGCCCGTTGCCGTAGCTGCGCGGCAGCGGGAGCGACTTGTTCACGATGAGGATGTCGCGGATGTACATCGGCTTCGTCAGCGACGCCTTCCGCAGAGCCGGCGATCCGGCTGCACGCCACTGCGACCACGTGACCGGGGTGAGCGTCCCTGACATCCGGTGGTAGATCGTCCTGCCGATGGGAAGGCGCACGAAGGCATCACCCGGGAGGCGATACCGCATCGTCGTCTTCGGCTTCCCGGCGGCGGCGTATGTCGCGGAGGTCAGTCGCACCACCTGATCGACCCGACGGTCCGAAGGTGTGCGAGGCCAGGTGATGAGCGCGTGCACGGTTTTCGACCACGGTGTCCGCGCGTACACGGTCGGCGCGAGGGAGACCTGCGGCTTGCCACGGGCTGCGTGGGCCGCGGGGCCGATCGTCTTCCGCCGCCCGTCTGGCGAAACGAAGTGGATCTTCCGCGACCATGCCGCTCGGTAGTAGCCCCCGCCGACGACTTTCCCCGCGTCGGGGGAACCGGCGGCCCGGCGTTCACCCGACGTCAGAAGCCGCGCGGCACCGTCCGGCGTCCGGGCGTAGAGATCCTCCGGGCCGGAGGCGTAACGGAAGTATGTCGTCGTGGGGACGTGACCCGTCACGCGACCGCGGGGGGAACCCACCGACCGGAGTGCCGCCGACCCAAGCGGAACGACCTGGTCCACCGCCTCGTCGCCGTCGTGATGGGGCCACGTCACGAGCGCATACACCTTCGTCGACCACGAGGTCCGCGCGTAGGAGACCGGCGCGAATGCGACGGCCGGCGCGCCGATCGCCTTCCACTGGTCGCGGGTGAGTCGGTGCACCGTCCCGTCCGTGCGTACCTCGTAGATGAAGCTGTTGGTCTTCCACGGCGTCCGGTAGTAGCCGAACACCGTCACCGGCTCGACGGAGGGTGTCGGGCTGGGAGCGACGCCGGGTGACGGCGCCGGGGTCTGCGCTGCGGCGACGCGCGTCCCGGCGCCGGCGTCCGCGTGAGCTGCCGCGGGCGGTACCGCCTGCAGCACCGTCACCGCGAGCAGCATCGCGACGGCAGCGCCCGTCAGACGCAGCGACTTCCCCCAGCCGACCATCTCTCCCCCTTCGTGCGAAGGCCCGGCCGGATCGCTCCGGCCGGGCCTTCGGCTCGCTCTCGCGTCAGCCGACCTTCAGCAGGTCGATGATGAAGATGAGCGTCTTGCCACCGAGGAAGTGTCCACCCGCGGGGCCGTACGCCAGGTGCGGCGGGATCACGAGTTCACGACGCCCGCCGACCTTCATGCCGGGGATGCCGTCCTGCCAACCCTGGATGAGTCCGCGCAGCGGGAACTGGATGCTCTCCCCGCGGTTCCACGAGGAGTCGAACTCCTCACCGGAGACGTACTCCACACCGACGTAGTGGACGGTGACGGTGTCGCCGGCCTTCGCCTCGGCGCCGTCACCCTCGATGAGGTCGCGGACGACGAGGTCGGTGGGGGCGGGATCGAGTGGAGCGTCGATCTCGGGCTTGGTGCGGTCTGCAGTCATGCATCCATCCAACCGGAGGAGGTGGCGGGGGTCAACGCGGCTCAGGCCTGGACGGATCCCTGGAGGTCGAGCTCGATGGTGATGTCCTTCCCCACCAGCACACCGCCGGTCTCGAGCGCGGCGTTCCAGGTGAGGCCGAAGTCTTCGCGGTTGATGACGGTCTTCGCGGTGGCGCCGGCCTTGTAGTTGCCCCACGGGTCGGTTCCGAAGCCACCGAAGTCGACGTCGAAGGTGACGGGCTTGGTGACGTCCTTGATGGTGAGCTGTCCGTCGACGAGGAAGTCGCCACCCTCGTAGCGCACACCCGTCGACGCGAAGGTGATCGTCGGGTAGTTCTCGACGTCGAAGAAGTCCGCGCTGCGGAGGTGACCGTCGCGGCCCTCGTCCTTCGTGTCGATCGAGGCTGCGTCGACCTTGGCCTCGAGGGTCGCCTCGAGCGGGTTCTCGGGCGCCGTGAGGGTGGCTTCCTTGATGGCGAAGTGCCCGCGGACCTTCGAGATCATCATGTGGCGGACACTGAAGCCCACCTCACTGTGGGAGGCGTCGAGCACCCAGGTGCCCGCCTTGTAGCCGGGGATGTCGAGCGTGGTGGCGTCGGTCATGGTCGTCCTTCGTTCTTGGGCGTCCGGCGTTCGCCGGCTGTCAGAGGGTTGAACCTCACGGCATCCGATTGTATTTCCATGAATGCAAATTTCTGGTCAACGTCGGATGGCCGGGAGGGGTCTTGACATCGTCCGGAGCCAGGCGGACCATGTCTATAGGCCAACTCAGCGCCCGGAAGACTCGCAGGCATCGCCGCGGCACCGGGCGCTGAGTCTTTCTCAGCCCGAGGATCGTCGTCCGTGGTTCAGCGGGCGAGCAGTCGCTCACGGATGCGGGTCGCGCGTTCGAGATAGACGCGTTCGTCGTCGGCGGCCCGTGCGTCTCGCCCCGTGACGACCCGCTGCCTGGCCGCCGCGAGGGACGTCGCCTCGCGGATGAAAGCCCGCATGAGCCCAGCACGATCGCCGGGGAGCGTGCGCGCCCAGGCGATCGCCCTGCTGCGTCCCGCAGGTGTCGCGAGCATCTCCACCTCGGCCGGCGAGAACCATCCGACCGCCGCGTACTCGCCCAGCCTCTCGCGCGTCAGCCGCGCCTCCTCCCGGCGCAGCAGCACGATCGCGAGGATGAACAGCGCGAACAGCGGCACTTGGAGCGTGACGTACAGCGCGAAGAAGTCCGCGAGCATCGCCGACCCGTTCCAGAACGCGTGGAGCACGGTCCCTGCCACGACGCCTGCCAGCCAGGGGCCGAGGGCCGCCCCGCGGGAGAGCCCGGCCCGCGCCGCGAGTCCGACGCCGTATCCGATCAGGGCCGTGAACATCACGTGCGCGAACGGCGAGAGGATGCCGCGCAGGAAGAACGTGGTCGCGGCGTCGGCCGCTCCGCCGGTGAGCAGGCTGTCCGCGAAGTAGAGGATGTTCTCGGTGAAAGCGAACCCGGCGCCGACGAGCGCGCCGTAGACGACGCCGTCGACCGGGCCGTCGAACGAGCGACGCGCGGCGACGAAGAGGATGAGGACCCCGAGACCCTTGGCGACCTCTTCGACGATCGGCGCCTGCACGACGGAGGAGATGACATCGGGGACCGCAACCGGACCCAGGACGAGGACGACGAGCAGGTCGACGGCGAGCGCGATCGCCACGGCGGCGATGGCACCCCACGCGACCGCGAACGCCACGAGGCCGCGGGGCTCGGGCTCCCACCGGTCGATGAGGCGGATCGCGAACAGCACGATGGTCAACGGCACGAGCGCGAGCAGCCCCGCCACGATCGCCGCCTCCGCACCCAGGAAGGTGAGCATGTAGGCGACCAGCCCGGCGCACACGACGGCGAGCACTGCCGCCAGCACCCACAGCACGACACGCCCGCGCGAGGTCGAAGGCACGGGAAGCGCCCGGTGCGCAGGAGCCGGCGGCGGTGTCGTCGGCGAGGACTGCGGAGGCTGCGCCAGCGGCGACGGGAACGTCATGGCGATCAGCCTAGGGGCGCGGGAGACCGTCGCCCGCGGTGCGCTCGCCCGTCTCACGCCGACCCACGACGGTAGCCTGGAGGCATGCGCTTCGCCCACATTGTTCTCGACGGTGCCGACGAACCGCAGCTGGTGCTCATCGACGAGGATCGCGCCGCCGTCGTGTCGACGCTCTTCGCGGGCGCCCCCTCGACACTGCAGGCGCTCATCGAAGGCGGTGACGATCTGCTCGACCGCGTGCGGGAGCACTCGCCTCGCGCCACGTGGCATCCGTTCGCCGGTGCCGAGTTCGCCTCGGCGATCTCGGGGAACCCGGTGACGATCGCGATCGGCCTCAACTACGCCGCCCACTCGAGCGAGCTGGGTCTGAAGGCGGATGCCGCGCCGACGGTGTTCACGCTGTGGCCCGGCTCCCTCAGCGGTCACCGTCACACGACGACGTGGCCGAGGTCGCTCAGCCAGTCCGTCGACTACGAGGCCGAGCTCGGCGTCATCGTCGGACTGGCGGCCCGCGACGTGCCGCTCGAGGACGCCCTGGATCACGTCTGGGGGTACACCGTCGTCAACGACATCACGGCCCGCGACATCCAGTTCTCGGAGGCGCAGTGGTCCCGGTGCAAGTCGTTCGACGGTTTCACGCCGACGGGGCCGTTCGTCGTCACCGCCGATGAGATTCCCGATCCGCAGGACCTCCACATCTGGGCCATCGTCGACGGTCAGACCGTCCAGGATGCGTCGACCGGCCAGATGATCCATCCGGTCGCCAAGCTCGTGTCCTACCTCTCCCGGTCGGCGACCCTGCTCCCCGGGACGCTGATCTCCACCGGCAGCCCCGGCGGCGCCGGGTACTCGCGGGATCCGCAGATCTTCTTGCGCGACCGGTCGACGGTCACGGTCGGCATTGACGGCATCGGCGAGCTCACGACGTTCTGTCGCATCACCGATTGAACGAATGACGAAGGCCCGGACGCGATCGCGTCCGGGCCTTCGTCATGGCGTGTGGCTCAGTAGCCCGACTGCTCCAGCAGTTCCTGACACGACATCGTGATGCCCTGCACGGTCACGGTTCCCGACGGGTCGTCGAGGCAGGCGTTCACCTGCGTGATGAGGTCGCCGCCACCGGCTGCCTGGAACGCTGCGACAGCGAGCACGATGATGAGGATCGTGATGAGGATCAGCACGACGCTGACGATGATCGCGGCGAGCGCGAAACCGTTCTTGCGCCCGGCCTTGCGGCTCTGGACGAGGGCGACGATGCCGAGGATGAGGCCGATCAGCTGGGTGCCGGGCACGATCGCGAGGATCAGTGCGACGATGCCGAGCGTCTTGCCGGGGGCCGGCGCGTCCGCTGCCGGCTGTCCGCCGGAGTACTGCGGGGCGTTGGGGTAGGCGGCAGACTCGTAGGCGGGAGCTGCCGGCGGAGTGTGCTGCGGGTTCGGCTGCTGGGGATCGGTCATGTCATGTCCTTCTGGTCGCTGATCGGCCGAGATACCCCCCGACGCTATCGGCCTTCGGGTCTCTCAGACAAGAAGCGGTCAGTTTCCGTCGACATCTCCTGTTGCTGTGATAACGGGGATCGCGCGCGTAGAGGCCTCCAGGCCCGACAGTCTCGCCGGCGAGAGCTGTTTGTCGACGTCGTCGCGCGACATCAGCCCGGCCTCCACCACGAGGTCGCCCACGTTCCGTCCGGTCAACAGCGCCGTCTTGGCGAGAGCGGCGGCCGCGGCGTACCCGATGAACGGCGTGAGCGCCGTGATCACCCCGACCGAGGAGCCGACCATCGTGCCCAGCCGCTCGCGGTTCGCGGTGATGCCGTCGACGCAGTTCACCCGGAGCGTCCGCATGCCACGCCGCATCCAGGTGATCGATTGGAAGATCGAGTGCGCGATCACGGGTTCGAAGGCGTTCAGCTGCAGCTGGCCTCCTTCGACGGCCATGGTCACGGTGAGGTCGGCGCCGGCGACGGCGAAGGCGACCTGATTGACCACCTCGGGGATCACCGGGTTCACCTTGCCGGGCATGATGCTCGACCCCGCCTGACGCGGGGGGAGGTTGATCTCGCCGAATCCCGCCTGCGGGCCGCTCGAGAGCAAGCGCAGATCGTTGCTGATCTTCGACAGTTTGATGGCGTTGCGCTTGAGGGAGGAGGAGAACGACATGAAGGCGCCGGTGTCGCTCGTGGATTCCACGAGGTCCTCGGCCAGCTCGAGATCGAGCCCGCTGATCTCCCGCAGGTGGCGGAGGACGGCGGGCGCATAATCCGGGTGCGTCGTGATCCCGGTGCCGATCGCCGTCGCTCCCATGTTGATCTCGTAAAGGAGGTAGGCGTTCTCCTTCAGACGGTGGTAGTCCTCGCCCAGGGTGGTCGCGAACCCGTGGAACTCCTGCCCGAGGGTCATCGGAACGGCATCCTGGAGCTGGGTCCGGCCCACCTTCAGGATGTCGTGGAACTCGCCGGCTTTGGCGAGGAAGGCCCGGCGCAGCAGGTCGAGCTCCTCGAGGAGCGACTGCAGGTCGAGGCCGAGGCCGACCTTGATGGCGGTCGGATAGACGTCATTGGTCGACTGGCTGCGGTTGGTGTGGTCGATCGGCGAGAGGTAGGCGTAGTCGCCCTTGTCACGGCCGGCCATCTCGAGCGCGATATTGGTGATGACCTCGTTCGCGTTCATGTTCGTCGAGGTGCCCGCGCCGCCCTGGATGACGCCGACCACGAACTGATCGTGGAACTCGCCGTCGATGACGCGCTGGGCGGCCTGATCGATGAGGTCGGCTCGCGAGCCTTCGAGGACCCCGATCTCCTTGTTCGCCCGAGCCGAGGCCTGCTTGACCATCGCCAGGGCGACGACGAGGTCTCGGTAGACCGAGATCGGTCGCATCGAGATGGGGAAGTTCTCCAGTGCCCGCGCAGTGTGGATGCCCCAATAGGCGTCGGCGGGGATCTCGAGACTCCCCAGGGAGTCGGTTTCGGTGCGCGTCGTTGCGTCCAGTGCCATGTGTGGTGTCCTTGTGGGTCTCACAGCGTGAAAGGGATGCCACGAGCCTAGCCGCCGACCTCGATCCGGGCGGCGGGGGTGCGCGTGTCGCCAGCTGCTCGTCGGTGCGGGTCAGCGCGAAGGTTTGCGCGAGAACGCCTCGAGGCGCTCCTGCGCCGTCAGCTCCGCCATCCGAGCCGTCCATTCCGGCGTGAAGTGCTCGGCGGTCTCGGCCTCGACGACCGGGACCACCGCGTGCGTGATCGTGTCGGGGTACACGTGGACGAGGTGGAACGACTGCCCGGCATCCATCCCGTTCACCGCCGTCGCGGGTCGTTGCAGGTTCATCGTGTAGCAGGTGGCCGACGCGACGTTCACGGGGACACCGGCGAACGTGCCGCTCGTGGAGTAGTGGAGATGACCAGCGAGGATGCCGCGCACATCGGTGTCCGCGATGACGTCGGCGAGCTCATGCTGGCGCTGCAATTCCAGGATGTCGAAGAACGGGATGTGCGTGGGCAGCGGCGGGTGGTGAAGCGCCAGGATCGTCCCGAGCGGGGCAGGCTGGGCGAGGATGCCGCGCAGCCAGTCCAGCTGGTCGGGGCCGAGCTCGCCGTGGTGCCAGCCGGGGACGGTGGAGTCGAGGGCGACCAGGCGCAGCCCGCCCAGGTCCCACACGCCGGTGATCGGCTCCTCGGTGCCGACGATGTCGAAGAGCCCCTCCCGCATCGCCGGCCGCTCGTCGTGATTGCCGGCGACCCACACCACGGGCGCGCCGAGGCGGGCGGCGACCGGCTCGACGAGTTCGCGCAGGCGCCGGTACGCGGCCGGCTCGCCGAGGTCGGTGAGGTCGCCGGTGATGACGATCGCGTCGGGGCGGATGCCGGTGCGCTCGACCGCGGCGAGCGCGGCCGCCGCCCCGGCGGTGGAGTCGTACCGGCCGCCGAGGGGGACGTCACCGGCGAGGAGATGGGTGTCGCTCAGGTGGACAATCGTCCGGAGTGCGGGCGCGTGCTGGCCGAAGGTGACGGGCTGCATGCCGCCCAGCCTACGGAGCGCTACCGACGGTGTCGCACCCCGGATCGTCCCGGGCTCAGCGTGCTCGGTTCAGTGGTTGAAGACGATGAGCAGGAGACCGCCGAGGACCGCGAGCCCGCAGACGGTGAACGAGGCGCACGCGGCGACGAAGGCGACACGCTTCTGCGCCGCGGTGAGCGGACTCTTCCGCGCGGCCTTCGCGGCGGCTTTCGCCGCCCGCTTGCGGTCCTTATCGGTGATGACCGTCAGGGCATCGGTGAACTCAGCCGGCGCGACGACGGGCGCCTTGCCGGCGCGCACGAGCAGCCGGACGCCGATCGCGTAGAAGGTGACCACCAGCGAGGCGGCCAGCATTGCGGCGATGAACACCTGCAGGAAGGCGAACCAATCGATCGCGACGTTCATCGTCCCTCCTCCGAGCTCTCGTCACGACGCGCGGTCGACGCGGACCGCGCTTCGGCGCGCTCCGCGCGGAGCTGCCGACGGGTGGGCGGCGGATTGCGCTTGACCTTGACCGCTCGCCCCGAGTGCGCCACCTCGCTCATCGCGTTCGAGTGCGTGACCTCGTTGCGGCGCGAGCGGAGGAAGATGCCGAGGATGATCGCGACGGCGATCACCGCACCGACCAGCACGCCCACGAGCTGCCCCAGCCAGACGACGATGAGTGCCGCGAGGGCTCCGACCGTGCCGGCCGCCGGGAGCGTGAGGACCCAGCCGATCATGATGCGACCGACCGTCCCCCAACGCACCTTCGAACCGCGGCGGCCGAGCCCGGACCCGATGACGGATCCGGATGCGACCTGGGTGGTCGACAGGGCGAAACCGAGGGCGCTCGAGGCGAGGATCGTCGACGCCGTCGACGCCTCCGCCGAGAAGCCCTGGGCCGGCTTGACGTCGGTGAGTCCCTTGCCGAGGGTGCGGATGATGCGCCACCCTCCCATGTAGGTGCCGAGGGCGATCGTCACACCGCAGGCGATGATCACCCACAGCTCCGGCTCGTGGTGCGCGGCGGACTGCCATCCGACGGTGATCATCGCGAGGGTGATGACACCCATCGTCTTCTGGGCGTCGTTGGTGCCGTGGGCGAGCGCGACGAGCGACGAGGTGAAGATCTGCCCCCACCGGAATCCGTCTCGCCCGTCAGGCTTCGAGTCGTATCGCCGGGTGACGGCGTAGGCGACCTTCGTCACGGTGAAGGCGATGATGCCCGCCGTCAGCGGGGCGATGAGCGCGGGCAGCACGACCTTGGAGAGGACGACGCCGAAGTCGATGGCGGAGACGCTGGCACCGACCAGGGTGGCACCGATCAGGCCGCCGAACAGCGCGTGCGACGAGCTGGAGGGAAGACCCAGGAGCCAGGTCAGCATGTTCCAGGTGATCGCGCCGATCAGGCCGGCGAAGATGATGGCCGGAAAGATCTCGACCGATATCTGGTCTTCCCGGACGATTCCGCCCGAGATGGTCTTGGCGACCTCGGTGGACAAGAACGCGCCCACCAGGTTGAGCACGGCTGCCAGGAGCACGGCGACCTTGGGCCGCAACGCGCCGGTGGCGATGGGAGTCGCCATGGCGTTGGCCGTGTCATGGAAGCCGTTGGTGAAGTCGAAGAAGAGCGCCAGGGCGATGACCAGGACGACGATGAGGGCTGCGGTTTCCACAGTTCGCTTTCCGTCGGGGGCGGGGGAACGGGTGCCGCGGCGATCGGCGTTGCGAACGAAAAGTTCACCCTGGCGTCACCTGTCGTTCAACCGGGCCTGAGAAATCCTCGCACACGACGCCTGTACGCATAACCCGTTCCCGCCATCGACGGGTCGGTTAGCGTGGACCGGTGACCACCGACGCACTGCAGCCCCCCGTCGCCGACGCCCGTCCGATCATCCGCACCCACCACGGCGACGCGGTCGAGGACCGCTACGAGTGGCTCCGCGCGAAGGAGGATGCCGACGTGCTGGCGCACCTGACCGCGGAGAACTCGTTCACCGAGGCGCGCACGGCCCATCTCGAGCCGCTCCGCGAGCGGATCTTCGAGGAGATCAAGGGCCGCACGCTCGAGACGGACCTCTCGGTCCCCTCGCGACGCGGCGACTGGTGGTACTACGCCCGCACCGTGGAGGGCCGCCAGTATGGCATCCACTGCCGCGCACCGATCGCCGATCCCTCCGACTGGACGCCGCCCCTGCTCTCCCCGGATTCCGACGTCCCCGGCGAGCAGGTGCTCCTGGACGGGAACGTCGAGGCCGACGGTCACGAGTTCTTCTCACTCGGGAGCCTCGACATCTCGAACGACGGGACCCGGATGCTCTACGGCGTCGACACCGCTGGCGACGAGAGGTACACGCTGCGCATCCGCGACCTGGTGGCCGGCGCCGACTTCGGCGACGTCATCGAAGGCACCTTCTCGGGCGCGGTCTTCTCCCCCGACGGCCGTCACGTCGTCTACACCACGGTCGACGACGCCTGGCGGCCCGACACGGTGTGGCTGCACGAGGTGGGCACGGATGCCGCGTCGGACCGGAAGCTCTTCACCGAACCCGACGAGCGGTACTGGGTCGGCGCCGGATTCACGCGCAGCGACAAGTACCTCGTCATCGGCGTGGGCTCATCGATCACCTCGGAGGAGTTCCTGGTCGACGCGGACGACCTGACGGCCGAGCCGCGCGCGGTGTGGCCGCGCCGCGAGGGAGTCGAGTACTCGCTCACCCACGCCGTCGTGGGAGGCGAGGACGTGCTGTACATCCTCCACAACGACGGTGCACTCGATTTCGAGCTGGTGCGCGTCGCGGCATCCGATCCGATGGGCGAGCGGCACGTCGTCGTACCGCACGAGCCGGGTCGGCGTCTGCTGGACGTCTCGGCCTACCGCGACTGGGCGATCACCGAGTACCGCCGCGACGGCCTCGCTCGCGTCGGCATCCTCGACTACGCCACGGACGCGGTCCGCGAGATCGGCTTCGACGAGGAGCTGTACGCCGTCGGCGCCTCCGGCTCGGCGGAGTGGGCGCCGCCGGTGATCCGCCTGGGCTTCGCGTCGTTCGTCACTCCCAGCACCGTCTTCGACTACGACGTGGAGCGCGCACAGCTCCTCCTCCGCAAGCAGCAGCCGGTCCTCGGCGGGTACGACGCGACGGAGTACGGGCAGGAGCGCGTCTGGGCCACCGCCGCAGACGGCACCCGCATCCCGGTGTCCCTGGTGTGGAAGCGGAGCCACGGCCACCCGGGCGACGCTCCGCGCCCGCTGCACCTGTACGGGTACGGATCGTACGAGCACTCGATCGAGCCCGGGTTCTCCGTGGCACGACTGTCGCTGCTGGACCGCGGCGTCATCTTCGCGATCGCGCATGTGCGCGGCGGCGGCGAGATGGGGCGTCAGTGGTACGAGGACGGCAAGCTGCTCGCCAAGCGCAACACCTTCACCGATTTCGTCGACGTCGCTCGGCACCTCGTCGATCAGGGCTACACGCAGCCCGACCGCCTCGTCGCCGAGGGCGGCTCGGCCGGCGGTCTGCTCATGGGTGCCGTCGCGAACCTCGCCCCGGAGCTGTTCGCCGGAATCGTCGCGGGCGTGCCGTTCGTCGACGCCCTGACGACGATCCTCGACCCCTCCCTCCCCCTCACGGTCATCGAGTGGGACGAGTGGGGCGACCCGCTCCACAACCCCGACGTGTACGCCTACATGAAGTCGTACTCGCCGTACGAGAACGTCCGAGAGGGTGTCACGTACCCGCGGATCCTCGCGGTCACCTCCCTCAACGACACCCGCGTCTTCTACGTCGAGCCGGCGAAGTGGGTGGCGAGGCTTCGCGAGGTCGGAGCGGACGCCCTGTTGAAGTGCGAGATGGTCGCCGGCCACGGCGGCGTGAGCGGCCGGTACAACTCGTGGCGGGAACGCGCGTTCGAGCTGGCGTGGATCCTCGACGTCGTCGGGGCGGCCGAGCTCACTTCCTGACAGGGCACCAGACCGAACGGCCGCGCGCGGACGGCGGACTTTCCGCCTTCGCCGACGGCTCGGTACGATCAGCGCATGCCCGCTGCGGATCGCTTCCATGCCTCTGTGCGTATCGACGTTGATCTCACCTGCGCGCACCCCGATGAGCTGATCGACGGGCTCTCGGATGAGCAGCGGATGGGGAGCGCCGGCCTGGACGGCGAGGAGGCTCTCCTGTCCCTGATCGACGTGGTGATCGCGCCCGGAGCGCGCCACCTCGCTCGCATCGAGGCCGTCGACGCGTCCATCGTCGCATCCGAGTGGCGGGACGGGGAGGGCTCGGTGCCGGCGGGCACGAGCGACGAGACGAGGGTCGCCCAGGCGGGTTCCCGGCTGTCGGGAATCGACTGGGCGCTGGACGAGCTTTTCGCGGAGGGCGCCTCTCCCGCCGAAGGTGCCCGCGACCTGCGCCAGCGGTCGGTCCTGAAGGGCCTCATCTGGAACGCATCGGTCGTCATCGTCGACTGCCTGTTCGAGGACATCGTCTCTCTCGCCACCCACGGGTCGGATCGCTCCCACTGGAGGGATACGCACGTGATCTCCCAGTTGCCCCCGCAGTTCGCGAAGTACTACGACCGCAGCTTCGCGCAGAAGTTCCTCGCCGCCACGATCGAGGTGACGTCGCGACTGACCGCCTCGCCTGTCTATCCGCAGACGGTGGCTCACGAGCTCGCACTGAAGATCGTGCTGGATGAGGCAGAGCGCAACGCCGACCGCCTCGCGGGCTCCGTGCCGGAGGGATGGCGAGAGCACCTGGATGCCGTGCTCTTCCAGGATCTCGACATCGACTCCCTCTACGTCCCCTCGCCCGATGACGAGGATGCCGCGTCGGCCGTCCCACCGATGGATTTTGCGAGCTGGTTCATCCCGTACTCCCACGCCACCGAGTCGGTCCCTTACGCGAACGATGAGGCGAAGGAGCCGGCAGGCCGATGACCACGTGGGGCGAGTTCCCAGGATCGGGAGAGGTCGCCCTTCTACGATGGGAATCCCCAGGGGGAGTACTCCGGCACGGTCGGCTCGTCACTACGGATGCATCGCATCCCGGGCCATCGGTTCCGCACCGCGGAATGGAGGAGACTCTGGCGTCCTTCGCTCACGCCATCCTCCAGGAGACCTCCCGGTGAACGTCACCCCCCTCGTGTGGACCATCACGATCGCCGTCACGATCGCCTTCTTCGTCTACGAGTTCTTCGCCCACGTCCGCAAGCCGCATGAGCCGACGATCGGCGAGTCCGCCCGTTGGTCGGCCTTTTACATCGGTCTCGCGCTGCTGTTCGGCGTCGGCATCGGTGTCGTGGCCGACTGGCGTTACGGCGGGGAGTATTTCGCGGGGTATCTGACCGAGAAGGCACTGTCGATCGACAACCTCTTCGTGTTCCTCATCGTGATGGCGGGCTTCGCGGTGCCGAAGATCTACCAGCAGAAGGTGCTGATGATCGGGATCGTGATCGCGCTGATCCTGCGCGGCGGGTTCATCGCGGTCGGTGCGGCACTGATCGAGAACTTCTCGTGGATCTTCTACATCTTCGGTGCGCTCCTGCTGTTCCTCGCGTACCGCCAGGCCTTCAGCAGTCACGAGAGCGACCCCTCCAAGGGACGGTTTATGACATTCGTGCGCCGCCACCTCGCGGTCACGGACGAGTACCACGAAGACAAGCTCACCGTCCGCAAGAACGGCAAGCGGTTCGTCACCCCGATGCTCCTGACGATCGTCGCGATCGGCTTCGTCGACCTCATCTTCGCGGTCGACTCCATCCCCGCCATCTACGGCCTGACGGAGGAGGCGTACATCGTCTTCACCGCCAACGCCTTCGCGCTCATGGGTCTGCGCCAGCTGTTCTTCCTCATCGGCGGCCTCCTCGAGCGTCTCGTGTACCTCGCGCAGGGGCTCGCCGTGATCCTCGCCTTCATCGGCGTCAAGCTCGTGCTTCACGCGATGCACGTCAACGAACTGCCGTTCATCAACGGCGGCGAGCCGATGCTGTGGGCACCCGAGATCCCGATCTGGTTCTCGCTCCTGTTCATCGCTGCGACCATCGCCGTCGCCACCGTCGCGAGCCTCATCAAGACGCGTCGCGACCCGGGCAAGGCGGACCGCGACGAGGTGCGCGGCGAGCAGGTGACAGCGGCGAAGGATGCCGACACCGAGCGCTCCGGCGAGTCTCGCCGCTGACCGGTGGACGACAGACCCGGCCGCATCACTGCGGCATCCTCGCTCTCACTCCCCCGACTCGACAACCGTAGGGAGCGCACGCGATGAGCGGCGATCTCATCCTCAACATCGCCCTCGTCGTGGTGTTCGTCCTCGTCGGCGGCGTCTTCGCCGCGACCGAGATGGCGCTCGTGACGCTGCGCGAAAGCCAGGTGAGCGCGATCGCCGCGAGGGGGAAGCGTGGGGAGAAGGTCGCGGGGCTGGCCCGAAACCCCAACACCTTCCTCTCCGCCGTCCAGATCGGTGTGACGGTCGCCGGATTCGCCTCCGCCGCGTACGGTGCGACCTCCATCGCGCCGTCGGTGGCGCCGCTGTTCGAGGGCTGGGGCGTGGAGTCCTCGCTCGCGCTGACGCTCGCCACCGTCCTGCTGACGCTCGTCATCGCCTACCTGTCGCTCGTCCTCGGCGAGTTGGTCCCCAAGCGGCTCGCGATCCAGCGCAACGCGCAGTTCGCTTACGCCGTCGCGCCGGTGCTGAACGGCTTCGCCACCCTCATGCGGCCCGTCATCTGGCTGCTGTCGGTCTCGACGAACGCCCTGGTGCGTCTGCTGGGCGGCGATCCCGACAAGACGGGCGAGGAGATGACCGACGAGGAGGTGCGCGACATCGTCGCGAGCCACGAGGGTCTCCCCGAGGACGAGCGGAAGATCCTCGACGATGTGCTTTCGCTCCGGGGCCGGCAGATCAGCGAGGTGATGCGGCCGCGGCCGGAGGTCACCGCCCTCGACGAGTCGGCGACCATCGCGGAAGCCGTCGCGCAGGTGCGCGAACTCCCCTTCTCGCGGTATCCGATCGCAGACAAGTCGATCGATGACATCGTTGGCTTCGTCCACGTCCGTGATCTGTTCGACGCGGCCGCAGCCGACGCGGAGGCGCCGCTGGACACGCTGCTGCGCCCGATGTCGTACTACCCGTCCACGGCGGGCGTCCTGCCCACTCTCACGAGGATGCGTGCCGAGGGGCACCACATCGCGGTCGTCGTGGACGAGTACGGCGGCACGGACGGCATCGTGACCCTCGAGGACCTCGTCGAGGAGGTCGTGGGCGAGATCTTCGACGAGTACGACGCCGCGGCACTGCCGTCGTCGGGAGAGGGCGTCGTCGACGGCCGCCTGAACCTGGCCGAGTTCGCCGAGGCGACGGGTGTCGAGCTGCCCCGCGGCGCCTCCGACACGGTGGCCGGATTCGTGACGGAGCAGCTGGGACGCCTCGCGGTCGTGGGGGATACCGTCGAGGTCGACGGCACGGTCATCCAGGTGACGGCGATGGATCGCCGCCGCATCGCCGAGGTGCGCGTGTCACGGACTGCAGAGACCGACCCGCCGGCCTGACACACGCCGCCCCTGAGCGCCGCGGGCGGCGTCGGATGTGAGAATGGATGCCGGAGGCCGCAGCTCCGTCTACTCAGTCACGTCTCGAGTCAGGGCCTCATGGGAGTTTTCACCTACGGCAGCAACACACGCCTGTCGATCGACGATCGCACGCTCGCCCACCTCGAGGTGGTGATCGGCAGCAAACTCCGCCGCGGCGAGTCGTTCATGTTCATGTGGCCCCGCGACACTTCCGAGGGTGGTGGCCGCGCCTGCGTGTGGATCAATCGGGCGTCGCAGCTGGCCTACCGCTACCGGGGCGATGCCCGCTCGCGGATCAACCCGGGGTGGATCGAGTTGCTGGCGTCCGCCGCGAACTCACCGCAGGGGTTGCATCTCGTCGCCGAGCCGGACGGGGAGCGCGCTGCCGGCTGATCTGTCCAAAAGGGCACCGAGACGATCCGTGCGCGCGGTTCAGCCGTCCGCGGCACGGGACTCGAGGTATGCGCACAGCTCCGCCGCCACCGCGAGCTCGTGCGCCAGCTCCTGCAACTGATGGCTGTCGAGGATCGTCGTGTCCTCGAGGGCGTCGATCGTGATGCGCCACCCGTCACCCGCTGGGCTCCCCGGCTCGATGTGGATCGATGCGTTCGAACTCTTCAGCGGGACCACGATCAGACCGGTGTCTCGTCCGCCGGAGCCGTCCTGAATGACAACCTTGATCGCACCACCCGCTGACCGCGCGTTCCGGAAATCGGTGAGCCACGCCTCGAGGGTCTCTCGCGTTCGGTACGACATTGCGCACGCCTTCCATCAGGGACGCTGCGGAAGGAGGGCTCCCGGTCGACGCGGTCAGGCAAGCATGCCACGGGTCGGCGACCGCACCGCACCACGGTGATAATGGCGAGAAGTGGTGCCGGCTACAGGACTTGAACCTGCAACCCCCGTATTACAAGTACGGTGCGCTACCAATTGCGCCAAGCCGGCAAGGACGCCCAGTCTACCGGGGCGCGACTGAGGTCACGGCGTCGGGGTGACGGTGGGAGTCGGGCTCTGCTCGGCCTGCTCCTTGTAGAACGCGTCGCTCGCGTTGGTGAGGACGAACTGCGAGAACTCCGCGGCATCCGTCAGCGCACCCATGTACGGCTGGCCGTTGACGAGGATCATCGGGGTGCCGGTGAGGGCGAGCCCGTCGGTGTCGGGGATGCTCTCGATCGCGCGCTCGGTGGCATCCTTCGCCCACTCGACGAAGTCGCCGTCCTCGATGCAGGAACGCACCTTCTTGGGATCAGCCGCTCCGATCGCCTGCGCGATGTCGGCCAGCTCGCCGTCCGAGAACCCGTCGGAGTCGATCGCCGGCTGACGGCTGAGGAGTTCGCTGTTGTACGCGAAGAAGACATCGGGTGCGTGGGTGGCGACGCAGG
Organism: Microbacterium marinum; assembly: GCF_014204835.1. Taxonomy (NCBI): domain Bacteria; kingdom Bacillati; phylum Actinomycetota; class Actinomycetes; order Micrococcales; family Microbacteriaceae; genus Microbacterium; species Microbacterium marinum. The sequence continues at coordinate 2,549,124 of NZ_JACHMD010000001.1, forward strand.
CGGATGCCGCGGCGGCGCGCAGCGAATACTTGGTGCCGTTCGACTTGGCGGTGAGCATCGACACGGGGTGGTACGAGAGGGTGGCGGCGCCTTCGTCGACCCACGTGGTCAGCTGCTCGACGTTGGCCAGGTGCCATTCGCGGGCTCCGGGCGAGAGGTAGTCGACATAGACCCGGATGTCGACCGGCGCGGACGCTTCTCCGGTCTCCGTGGGTTCGGGCGTGGGGGCGGCGGTGCCCTCGGTGGTCGGAGACGGCGCGGCATCCATCACGGCACCGCTCTCGGGCACCGCGCCCGTGACGGAGGTGATGGCGAAACCGTCGGCCGTCACCGTCCGGGGGGCGAGATCCCGCCCGCCCATCGTCGACATGACGGACCAGACGACCACGGCGGCGACCGCGGCGACGGCGCCGGCAGCGAGGACGCTCAGCCCGACGCGTCGCGCCACACGCGCGCGCGACTGGCGGACGTGGACGAGCTGCGCCTTTTCGCGCACCGCTTCGCGGCGATCAGGAGCGGCGGGCGTGCTCTCGCCTGAGTCGTGAGACATGGAACCTCGGGAATGTCGTACGGGTTTCGCCGAAGGGGGGTGTCGGCGGACCTATCGATGTTAGCCAGACGTCCTGGAAGAAGCCTGACGAGACGTCCTCCCCGGCCCGGGGCCCACCGTGGCATACTGAGGGGGCACCCAATGATGGGTGTGCGGGGTGACCCCCGCTCGCTTCACAACGGATCGTCCGGCACGTACCTGCCGGTGAAGGAGAAGAAACGATGGCGTCCGTCACATTCGACAACGCAACCCGTCTGTACCCCGGTGGCACCCGTCCCGCGGTCGACAAGCTGAACCTCGAGGTCGCCGACGGCGAGTTCCTGGTTCTCGTCGGCCCGTCCGGCTGCGGAAAGTCCACGTCCCTGCGCATGCTCGCCGGCCTCGAAGAGGTCAACTCCGGTGCCATCCGCATCGGCGACCGCGACGTCACCGACGTCCCGCCGAAGGACCGCGACATCGCGATGGTCTTCCAGAACTACGCGCTGTACCCGCACATGACCGTCGCCGAGAACATGGGCTTCGCCCTGAAGATCGCCGGCGTCGGCAAGGAGGAGCGTGCGCAGCGCGTCCTCGAGGCCGCCAAGCTCCTCGACCTGGAGGAGTACCTCACGCGCAAGCCGAAGGCTCTCTCGGGTGGTCAGCGTCAGCGTGTCGCCATGGGCCGCGCCATCGTGCGTCAGCCCCAGGTGTTCCTCATGGACGAGCCGCTGTCGAACCTCGACGCGAAGCTCCGCGTCCAGACCCGCACGCAGATCGCCTCGCTGCAGCGTCGCCTCGGCGTCACCACGGTCTACGTCACCCACGACCAGACCGAGGCGCTCACGATGGGTGACCGCATCGCCGTGCTGAAGGACGGCCTCCTCCAGCAGGTGGGCACCCCCCGCGACCTGTACGAGAAGCCGAACAACGTCTTCGTCGCCGGCTTCATCGGCTCGCCCGCCATGAACCTCTTCGCCGCGGACCTCGCCGAGGGTGGCGTCCAGTTCGGCACCGAGGTCGTGCCGCTCGACCGCGACACCGTCGGCCGTGCGCACGGCACGCAGGTCACGGTCGGCGTGCGCCCCGAGGACATCGAGGTCGGCCCCGCCGACGGTCGTGGCCTCTCGGTTCAGGTCGACCTCGTCGAGGAGCTCGGCGCGGACGGCTACCTGTACGGCCACGCTGACATCAACGGCAAGCGCACCGACATCGTCGCGCGCGTCGACGGCCGCAACCACCCGAACGCCGGCGAGACCGTCACCTTGGCTGCCAAGCCCGGACACGTCCACGCCTTCGACCTCGAGTCGGGCGACCGCCTCAACGACAAGGCCATCGCTTCGGCCTGATCGTCATCACCAGCAGTGTCGCGGCGCGGGCGGGTCTTCTGACCCCCCGCGCCGCGGCGCGTCACCGGGAGGTCACGCCGTGGTCCAGTCCCTGAGCATCACCGCCAGCAGTGTCGATGCGGGGCTTCTCGCCCTGCCGTGGTCGACGTCCCTCGCCGAATGGCCGAGCGACACGATCGTGTCGCTGCCGAAGGGGCTGTCGCGGCATCTCGTGCGCTTCGCGAACCTGTCCGGCCGTGTCGTCGCCGTCAAGGAGACGACCGCCGAGATGGCGCGGCGGGAGTACGAGATGCTCGGCTCCCTGGCGAGACTCGACGTTCCCTGCGTCGGCCGCGTGGCCGTCATCGACGGCCGTCGCACGCCGAAGGGGGAAGAACTCCCCGCGGCTCTCGTGACCGCGCACCTGAAGTTCTCGCTCCCCTACCGGGCGCTGTTCACCCAGGTGCTCCGCCCCGACACCGCCACCCGTCTGGTCGACGCGCTGGCCGTCCTCCTGGTGCGCTTGCACACGGTGGGGTTCTTCTGGGGCGATGTGTCCCTCTCCAACACGCTCTTCCGACGGGATGCCGGGGCGTTCGCGGCCTACCTCGTCGACGCCGAGACGGGCGAGCTCCACGAGAACGGTCTGACGCGCGGACAGCGCGAGCACGACCTGGATGTCGCCCGCACCAACATCGCCGGCGAGATCATGGATCTGGAGGCCGGCGGCCGGCTGGAAGGCGGGGTGGACGCCGTCGCGATCGCGGACGGCATCATGTCGTCGTACCGGTCGCTGTGGAGCGCGCTCACCGACACCGAATCGTTCGCGGCCAACGAGACCTGGCGGATCACCGAGCGCGTGCAGCGCCTCAACGCCCTCGGCTTCGACATCGGCGAGATGTCCATCGACGAGGCCGCTGACGGAGCGAGGGTTCTCATTCAGCCGAAGGTCGTCGACGCGGGGCACCACCAGCGCCGTCTCCTCCGGCTGACGGGGTTGGACGTGCAGGAGAACCAGGCTCGGCGACTGCTCAACGACATGGACGAGTTCGCCGCACGTGTGTCACGCCTCGGAAGCGACGAGGAGATGGTCGCGCACGAGTGGCTGACCCGCGTCTTCGAGCCGGTCGTGAAGGCGATCCCCTGGGACCTGCGGGCCAAGCTCGAGCCGGCCGAGGTCTTCCATCAGGTGCTGGAGCACCGCTGGTACATGTCGCAGGCGCGGGGCAGGTCGATTCCCATCGCCGAGGTGCTGTCGTCGTACATCGATGGCGTGCTTCGTCATCGCCGGGATGAGGCGACGGTGTTGGGCCCGCCGACGGAGACGATGGCCGTGCCCGTCGTCACCGGCGATGTGCCGGTGAGCGACGAGGACGACGTGGACTGGCGCGATCTGGTCTAGTAGCCGACGGTGAAGCGTTCGCGGGAGTGCCGCGGCGTCTCGATCTCGTCGAGCACGGCGATCGCGAAGTCCGCGCCCGAGATGAAGGATTCGCCCTTCTCATCGGTGACGACGACGTCGCCGCCGTCACGGTAGGAACCGGTGCGCTCCCCCGGCGCCCAGGAACCGAAGCCCCCGGCCGGGTGGATGTAGAACCAGTCGTGGCCGCGGTCGTCCGACTGCAGGTCTTCGAGGATGCCGATCGCCTCGAGAGCCTCGGGCTTGATCTCCTCGGGGAATCCGCTGTCGACGACGCGGGGGCCGCCGGGAGCGACGAGGCTGCCGCCGGCACCGCCGACGACTCCGACGCGAACCTCGGCGGGCAGCGCGGCGACCACCTCGCCCACCGCATCGCGCATCTTGCCGGCCATGTCGCCGCGCGGCGAAGTGGTGAACACGACGACCTCGACACCGTCGAGCTCGGCGGCGAGGGCGGGAGCGTCGAGGAGTGTCCCCTCGATGTAGGTGGCGCCCTCGACCCGCTCAGCCGGAACCTTGCGGGCGACGGAGACGACGGAGTGACCGCGCGAGACGGCTTCCTGGACGATGTGGCTTCCGGCGTAGCCGGTGCCTCCGATGACGGCGATACGGGTCATGAGGGGTCCTTTCGAGCGGGGTGGATCACTCCTGCGCTGCGCGGAGCGTGGACACCTGGTACAGCGCGACGGATGCCGCGATGCCGGCGTTGAGCGACTCGGTGGCCGCGTTGATCGGGATCGAGACGATCTGGTCGCAGGTCTCGGTCACGAGGCGCGACAGACCCTTGCCCTCCGACCCGACCACGATCACGACGGGACGATCGGCGAGCTGGAGCGCCGGCAGCGACACGTCGCCGCCGCCGTCGAGTCCGAGGATGAAGACGCCCTGCTTCTTGAACTCCTTGAGCGTCGTCGTCAGGTTCGGCGCGATGGCGACGGGCACCCGCGCGGCCGCGCCGGCACTCGTCTTCCACGCCGCGGAGTTGACACCGGCGGAGCGGCGCTGCGGCACGATGATCGCCTGTCCACCGAACGCGGCGGTGGAGCGGATGATCGCGCCCAGGTTCCGGGGGTCGGTGACGCCGTCGAGAGCCACGAAGAGCGGGAGCTGGCCGCGGTCGATGACCTCTTCCAGCAGATCCTGGGGGTGCGCGTACTCGTACGGCGGGACCTTCAGGGCGACGCCCTGGTGCACACCGTCGAATCCGGCCATCCGGTCGAGTTCCTGTCGGGTGACCTCGAGGACGGGGATGCCGCGGTTCGTCGTGATCGAGAGCATCTCCTTCACGCGGTCGTCCATCTCGACGCGCTGGGCGATGTAGAACGCCGTGGCGGGGATCTTCGCGCGGAGGGCCTCGAGGACGCTGTTGCGACCGGTCACGGTCTCGGTGTCGTCGCCGGCCTTCGACTTCGGCGCGCGGTTCTGGCTCGAACGCTGCTGCGGCTTGCCGCCGGCGGCGATGTAGCGCTCCTGGGCGGCCTTGCGCTTGCCGGCGGGGTGCCAGGCACGGTCCTCGGCCTTGGGGGTCGGGCCGCGTCCTTCGAGCGATCGCTTGTTCTTGCCGCCGGAGCCCTTCGTGGGGCCCTTCTTGCCCTTGCCTGCAGAGGGGTTGCCGAACTTAGCCATTTTCCAAACTCCAATGTGTCCCGGAGGGACCGTCTTCCAAGACGATGCCCGCCGCCGCGATCGCGTCGCGGATACGGTCGGCATTCGCCCAGTCCTTGTTCGCGCGGGCGTCCGCGCGCTGGTCGATCATCGTGCGAACGAGCGCGTCGAGCGCCTCGGTCGCGGGCGCGGCGGCGCCCCGCTGCCACTGCAGCGCCATCGGGTCGACGCCCAGGAGGCCCGTCATCTCCCGGACCTGCCAGGCGGCGATCGCCGCGGCGTCGGTGTCGCCGGCGTCGAGGGCGGCATTGCCGCGCCGCACCGTCTCGTGCACCGCGGCGAGTGCCTGCGGCACACCGAGGTCGTCGTCCATCGCGGCCTCGAACGCGGCGGGCAGCACGACGGGACTCTTGCGCTCGGCATCCGTCTCCGGACGCTCTGCGGACCTTCCGAACGAGGTGTCGAGTCTGGCCACCCGTGCCTGGAAGCTCCGGATGCGATCGAGTGCGGCACCCGCTTCGGCGAAGGCCGAGGGCGAGATGTCGAGGTTCGAGCGGTAGTGCGCCGACGCGAGGGCGTACCGCACGACAAGCGGGTCCTGCTCAGCAAGGACGTCCTCCGCGAGGAGGAAGTTCCCGAGTGACTTCGACATCTTCTGGTCGCCGACGGTGACCAGGCCGTTGTGCACCCAGTAGCGGGCGAAGCCGTCGCCGGCAGCGGTGGACTGCGCGAGCTCGTTCTCGTGGTGCGGGAACCGCAGATCGAGCCCGCCCCCGTGGATGTCGAACTCCGGACCAAGGTAGCGACGGCTCATCGCCGAGCACTCGATGTGCCAGCCGGGCCGTCCCGCTCCCCAGGGCGCTTCCCAGGAGGCACCGGCGGGCTCGTCCGCCTTGGCGCCCTTCCACAGCGCGAAGTCACGCGGGTCGCGCTTGCCCCGAGGGTCGGCGTCAGCGGCCGACTCCATCGCGTCGACGGACTGCCGCGTCAGCGTGCCGTAGCTCGGCCACGAACGGACGTCGAAGTAGACATCGCCCTCGGCCGCGTACGCGTGCCCTGCGGCGATGAGGCGCCCGATGAGCTCCTGCATCTGCGGGATGGAGGCGGTCGCGCGCGGTTCGTATGTCGGGGGCAGGATGCCGACGGCGGCATACGCCTGCGAGAACTCCAGCTCCATGCGGTAGGCGAGCGCCCACCACGGCTCCTCGGCGGTCGCGTTCGCGAGCACCTTGTCATCGATGTCAGTGACGTTGCGCACGAAGGTGACCCGTCCGAAGCGGTGCGCCAACCAGCGGCGGAGGATGTCGAAGCTCAGCGCGGCGCGGACGTGACCGATGTGCGGGCCGGACTGCACCGTCGGACCACAGACGTACATGGTGACGTTGCCCGGCTCCGCGGGCGCGAAGTCGCGCAGCGCCTGCGCCTGGGTGTCATAGAGCCGTACCGTCACCGGACCATGCTACCGGCGCGTGGCTTGGAGCCCACCGCGATGACGGTAGAAAGGAGAGCGTGCTGCACGTTCTCGCCGTCCTCGCCGCCGCCGTGCTCTTCGGCACGACCGGCACCTCCCAGGCGCTCGGACCCGAGGGGACGACACCGCTCGCCGTCGGTGTGGCGCGGATGGTCGTCGGTGGCTCGGCACTGGCGGTGATCGCGTTCCTGTTGGCCGCGCGGCACATGCGGACAAGCACGGTCCCGCGTCCTCGCCTGACCACGTCGCCCGTCCTGCTGATGGCGGCGACCGGTGTCGCCCTCGCCGTGTACCAGCCGCTGTTCTTCCTCGGCACCGAGCGCAACGGCGTCGCCGTCAGCACGGTGATCGCCCTCGGATCGGCGCCGGTCCTCGCAGGGCTTCTCGAGTGGGCGCTCACCCGGCGCCTGCCCTCTCCGATCTGGATGTCCGCCACGGCGCTCGCGACCGTCGGCGTCGTGCTGCTGGGCGTCGGCGGCGGCGCGGAGTCCGGTGGCGCCGACCCGGTCGGCGTCCTCGGCGCGATCGGTGCGGGCGCGTCGTTCGCGATCATCGCCAACGCACAGCGGCGTCTGCTCGATAGCGGCTGGGATGCGTTCACCGTGGTCGGCGCGATGGGTGTCGGCGCCGCCCTCGTCAGCGCGGTGGCACTCCCCTTCGTCGATCTCGCCTGGGTCTTCGAACCGAGCGGCCTCGTGATGACGCTGTGGCTCGGCCTTGCGACGATCGCGGTCGCGTACACCCTGTTCACCTGGGGCCTGCAGGGCCTGACGGCGGCGACCGCGGCGACCCTCACGCTCGGCGAACCGCTCACCGCCGCGCTGCTGGGCGTGACGGTGCTCGGTGAACAGCTGTCCCCCCTGACGATCGGCGGCCTGATCGTTCTGGGGGCCGGACTGGCGGCGCTCGCCTGGGGCTCCCGACGCTCCCGCGATCCGCAGCCGTACGCGGTGGAGGGGTGACCATGACCGGCCTCCGCGTCACCGTCGACGACCTCTCCGGGAGCGAGACGGTCGCCCTCATCGCCCACCACCTGGAGGGCATGCACGCCCAGACACCCGCCGAGAGTGTGCACGCGCTCGGCGTCCGCGAGTTGCGGCATCCCGACGTCACGGTCTGGTCGGCGTGGCGCTCGGATTCGCTGGCGGGCGTGGGCGCCCTGAAGCGGTTCGGCGACGCCGACGGCGAGATCAAGTCCATGCGGGTCGCCGACGCACACCTGGGCACCGGAGTCGGTCGGGCCCTGGTTCGCCACATCGTGACCGAGGCTCGGGCGGCGGGACTTCGCGCGCTGTGGCTCGAGACCGGGTCGGATGCCGCGTTCGCTCCTGCCCGCGCCCTGTATGCGAGCGAGGGGTTCACGGTGTGCGACCCGTTCGGGCCCTATCGACCCGACCGGCACTCCACCTTCATGACGCAGACGCTCTGAGAGCGCCCTCGCGGCGCCGCGTCAGGCCGGGAGGACGAGCGCGACGGCGAAGGCCGCGACGCCCTCACCGGTTCCGGTGAACCCGAGTCCGTCGGTCGTCGTCGCCGACACCGACACCGGCGCGCCCAGCGCCGCGGACAGGACCGCCTCGGCCTCGTGTCGCCTCGCGGAAAACCGTGGACGGCGCGCCTGCACCTGCACGCTGACGTTGCCGATCCGCCAGCCGGCATCGGCGAGGATCTCGCGCGTGCGACGGAGGAACGCGTCAGCGTGCGCCCCGGCGTACTCGGGCTTGTCGGTGCCGAAGTGCGTGCCGATGTCGCCGAGCCCGGCCGCGGCCAGCACCGCGTCGACGATCGCGTGCGCGATCGCATCGCCGTCCGAGTGCCCCTGCAGAGCCGCTTCGCCCGGCCACTCGACGCCGGCAAGCCACAAGATCCCGTCGCCGCCGAAGGCGTGCACGTCAGTCCCCACGCCGATCCTCGGGATGGATGCCGCGGCGGGCGCGGGTGACACGATGGCTCGTGCGCGCTCGAGATCCGCGGCGGTCGTGATCTTGAAGGCGAGGTCGTCGCCGGCGACGGTTCGGACCGTGTGGCCGTGCCCCTGCACCAGCGCGGCGTCGTCGGTGTGCTCTCTGTCCGCCGACGCGTACGCCGCGTCGAGCACCGCGCGCCGGAACCCCTGCGGCGTCTGCGCACCCGCGAGGACCGAGCGGTCCACGGCGGCCACGACGGTGCTGCCGTCGACCCGCTTGAGGGTGTCGACGACGGGAAGCGCTGGGATCACGGCATCCGCCCCGGCCTGGAGGGCCTCGATCACACGGGCGAAGACCGCAGGCGGAGTGAGCGCGCGCGCCGCGTCGTGGACGAGGACCATCTCGACGTCCGGCCAGACGGCGTGGAGACCCGCGGTGACCGATTCCTGCCGGGTGGCACCTCCCGCGACCACCGACACCAGCTCCACGCGCTCCCCCGCCTCCTCCCGGGCGTCGGTCAGCGCTTCACCGACGCGCTCTTCGGGCGCGACGACGACGACCTGCGCGACGGGTGCTGCGAAGACGTGCCGGAGGGCGTGGCGGAGGATCGTGTGCGCGTCCAGGCCGACGAAGGCCTTCGGCGCCCCCTGGCCGAGGCGCGTCCCCGCACCGGCGGCGACCACGATGACCGCGACACGGGGTACCGGGATGAGGCTCATGCCTCCGAGCGTACCGACGCCGGTTGGGTGCGCCGTGCCCCGCGGCGCAGCAGCACGACGGCAACGGCGAGCAGGAGTGCGCCGACCACGGCGATCGGCAGGTCGAGGAACCACTGCATCACCGCGAACGGCGGAAGGAACGCGCAGAGCCACGCGACGGCGACGACCCCGCGAGGCGGCGTCGCCGACAGGGTGCCCAGCGCCTCCCATCGGACGATGAGGAGAGAGAGCGCCAGGAGGACGCCGAGCACGGCGACGAACATGACCGGCCGCGACCACCACCACTCCGGGCTCGACGGTGTCGGCGCCGCGCCCGGGATGAGCAGCGTCACGCCGGTCAGCGCCAACATCACGGGGAGATGCCAGAGGTAGATCGTCATCAGCCGCGATCCGAGGAGGAACACCGCACCCTGCATGACGCGGGCACGCATCAGCCTCGACAGCACCGGACGCAGCAGTCGCAGCAGGCACGCCTGCGCGACGCCCAGGACGACCAGCGGCACCGTCGGTGGGTTGAGATTGCCGAGCATGCTCGTCGAGTACGGGCCCCACGCCGTAAGCGGCCACAGCACCAGGTAGCAGGCCGCGGCCAGTGCGATCAGGGTCACCGGATGCCGCCGGTCGAACCATCCGTCGGCGTACCAGAACCCGAGTTGCTGGACGAGGGGCCAGACGAAGAGGAGGTTCAGGAGACCGAGGTCGGTGACGCCGCTCGAGAACCGGGCGACGTCGACGGCGACGACGCCCAGTGTGAGCAGCGCGAGCGTCCGCCGCGGGGCGAGGCTGTGCGCCCGAGCGAGCCAGGGCACGGCGGCCTGGCAGATCAGGTATGCCGCGAGGAACCACAGCGGGGATCCCGCGCCGATGGCGGCATCCGACACCAGCGCAGGCGGGGCACCGATCGCGGTCGCGCCGACGAGGACGAGCGCAAAGAACGCGAACAGGGGCAGGGCGGGCTGGGCGAGTCGCAGGGTACGAGTCCGGATGAACCCCGCCGCGTCACCGCCTTTCGCCGTCCACGACCGCCAGCCCACGGATGCCGCGAACCCGCCGACCACGAAGAACAGCGGCATGATCTGGCCGACCCAGGTCACCGTGTCGAACCACGGCTCCTGCTCGGCGGGGCGCGACGCGATCAGCTCGCCGTCTGGACCCGGACCGATGCCCACCTGCACCAGGTGGACGACGATGACGAAGAGGACGCAGACCACGCGGGCGAGGTCGAGCGTGAGGTCCCGGGTCGACAGGTCGACGGCGGCCGTGCGGGAGGTCATCGCCTCATCATGGCGCACCGGGAGTCGAATCCCCGGAAATGCCGAACGGCCGGGAATCCCGGCCGTTCCGAGAGTGTCAGGAGGCGAGGACCTCGTCGAGAACGCTGGACGCCTTCTCTTCGTCGGCCTTCAGCGCGAGGGCGATCTCGGAGATGAGGATCTGGCGCGCCTTGGCGAGCATCCGCTTCTCCCCCGCGGAGAGCCCGCGGTCCTGATCGCGGCGCCACAGGTCGCGAACGACCTCACTGACCTTGATCACGTCGCCGGAGGCGAGCTTCTCGAGGTTCGCCTTGTAGCGGCGCGACCAGTTCGTGGGCTCCTCGGTGAACGGCGCGCGCAGCACGTCGAAGACCTTCTCGAGACCGTCCTTGCCGATCACGTCGCGGACGCCCACGAGGTCAACGTTGTCCGCCGGGACCTCGATGACGAGGTCTCCCTGCGTGACGTTGAGCTTCAGGTATTTCTTCGTCTCGCCTTTGATGACGCGATCCTTGACCTCGATGATCGTCGCGGCGCCGTGGTGCGGATAGACGACGGTCTCGCCAACCTCAAAAAGCATGCAGTTGTGTCCTTTCGGCAACCTCCAGAATACCACAGGCGGTATGCGCTAAGGTTTGCCGCCCAGCGTCTGCGGCCTCGGGCGGCGACCGCATAGGATGAAGGGGATGCCGTTCGCTTCACCTGGAGGATCCGTGAAATCGCGTTTCATCGCGTCCATCGCCCTGGGCGCCGCCGTCGTCCTCGGCGCCACCGGCTGCAACATGCTCGCGCCCCAGGCGACGACCATCGAGTACTCGGCATCCGACGGTCGCAACGTGCCGGAGTCGGGCCCGCTGAAGGTGCGCAACGCGCTCATCGTCGCGAACGAGGACGGCTCGCTCGGCAACCTCATCGCCGGCGTCGTCAACTCGACGGACGACGACCTCGTCCTGAACGTCGGCATCGGCTCCGACCTGCAGACCATTCCGGTCCCCGCCCGAAGCTCCGTGAGCCTCGGCGTGACCTCCGCTCCTATGCTCTTCGAGGGTCTCGACGCGAAGCCGGGGTCCGACGTCGAGGTCTCGTTCCAGTCGGGCGAAGGCGAGGGGGTCGAGGTCGCCATCCCGATCCTCGACGGCACGCTCCCGCACTACGAGGAGTTCGTGCCGACGCCGCTCCCCACGCCGACGGCCACTCCCTGATCGGACCTCTTGTCATGAAGAACGCCCCCGCCGCATGGCGGGGGCGTTCTTCATGAGGGCGTGAGTCGCGAGCGTCAGGATTCGAAGCGGTAGCCGAGTCCGCGCACGGTGAGCAGCATCACGGGGTCGCTCGGGTTCTGCTCGATGCGCGAGCGGATGCGCTTGATGTGGACGTCGAGCGTCTTCGTGTCGCCGAAGTAGTCACTCCCCCAGACGCGATCGATCAGCTGGCCCCGGGTCAGCACGCGACCGGCGTTGCGCATGAGCAGCTCGAGAAGCTCGAACTCCTTGAGCGGCATCGAGATCTCGGCCCCGTCGACGGCGACCGTGTGGCGGTCGATATCGAGGGTGACCCGGCCGCCCTCGATGATGCGGTCGTCGACGTCGAGCTCGTCGACCTCGCTGCGGCGGAGGACGGCGCGCATGCGCGCCAGAAGCTCACGCGAGGAGTACGGCTTGGTGACGTAGTCATCGGCGCCGAGCTCGAGTCCCACGACGATGTCGACCTCGCTGTCCTTGGCCGTCAGCATGATGATCGGCACCTTCGAGGTGGTGCGGATGATGCGGCACACCTCCGTCCCCGGCATCCCGGGGAGCATGAGGTCGAGGAGGACGATGTCGGCGCCGCGCGCGGTGAACGCGTCGAGGGCGATGCCGCCGTCTTCGGCGATCTCGACCTCGAAGCCCTCGCGCCGCAGCAGGTATGCGAGGGGGTCGGCGAGATCGGGCTCGTCTTCGACGATCAGGACGCGGGTCATAGTGCTCCCCTTTTGGCCGACACTCTCGCGGCGGACTTCATGGACTTCTTGGGCTTTCGTTTGGGTTCGGAATGCGATTCGGGCGCATGGACGATGGGCAGGCGGATGGTGAAGGTCGACCCGCGGCCCGGCCGCGACCACAGCTCCACCGAGCCGCCATGACGCTGCACGGCGTGCTTGACGATCGACAGGCCGAGTCCGGTCCCGCCGGTCCGCCTCGAGCGGGCCTGGTCTGCGCGGTAGAAGCGCTCGAAGATGCGCTGCTGGTCGTCCTCGTGGATGCCGATGCCGTGATCGGCGATGGCGATCTCGACCGTGCCGTCGCCCTCACGGACGCCCACGCCCACCTGGGCGCCGGCCGGCGAATACGCGACGGCGTTTGCCAACAGGTTGCTGATCGCCTCGATGAGGATCTGCGGGTCGCCGCGGACGAACAGGCCTCGATCTCCACCGCGGGCGATCGTGATGTCGGAGGCTTCGGCGGTGATGCCCTGCGACTCGATCGCCGCCGTCACCACCTCGTCGACGGAGACGTTGCGCATCTCGGCGATGTCGTCCGCGGACTGCAGGCGCGACAGATTCATGATGCGGGAGGTGAGCTGGCCGAGCCGACCCGCCTCGGCCGTCAGCCGACTGGCGAAATGTCGCACCTGGTCGGGGTCGTCGGCCGCCGAGTCAATCGCCTCGGCGAGGAGGGTGACCGCGCCGACAGGGGTCTTCAGCTCGTGCGACGTGTTCGCGACGAAATCGCGCCGCATCTGCTCCACACGCTCACGCTCGGTGATGTCGCGGATGACGATGAGGGTCAGCCGCGGGGTGATGACGCTCGCGCGCGCGGCGACCAGGCGCGGCTCCACACCGCGGTTCAGCTGCATGTTCTCGGTCGCCGCCAGTCCGCTTGCCCGGACGCCCCGCACGAGGGACTTGAGCGTGTCGGAGCCCAGGGTCTGGCCGACGTGGAGAGAGAACACCTCCGCCGCGGCCGACGAGGACAGCACGAGCATCGACGCATCGACGACCACGGCGGCGTCGTCCATCCCCTGCAGGACTGAGTCCGTCCCGTCGGGGATCTCCACCGACGTGACCCGCCGGGTCTGGTCGCGGGAGCGCAGCGCGAAGACGACGAGCCCCACGGCGGTCGCACCGATCAGCGCCCCGACGAGGAGGCCAAGCAGCGCGAGCTGCGTCGAGTCCATGACCCCAGCGTAAGGTGGTCGCAGACCCGTCATCGGACGGAATGGTCCCGGTGCCGCACGGATCGTCGGATGTTCACCACGTCGGCACCGACCGTTAACCTTGGCGCGGGAGGATCGCCGAGGTCTCAGCGCATTCGTGCGCCCCATCCTCCGCCGCACCGGCTACGGCCCGTAGGGCATCCCCCGCTTGCCGGGGTTCATCCGCACAAGAGAAGGTGTCCAGATGCGCGAAGTGTTCCACCAGTCCCTCGAGGACGTGCAGACCCGTCTCGTCGAGATCGCCGACCTCGTCGCCGTCGCGATCGACAAGGCGACCCGTGCCTTCGGCACGAGCAACGTCGCCCTCGCCGAGGACGTCATCGACAACGACCAGGTGATCGACGACAAGGCGATCGAGCTCGACGAGCTCGCGATCGAGATCCTGGCACGCCAGCAGCCCGTCGCGCGCGACCTGCGCATCGTCGTGGCCGCCTTGCGCGTGAGTGCCTCGCTCGAGCGCATGGGCGACATCGCCGAGCACATCGCCCAGCTGACCCGCATGCGCTTCCCCGAGCGCGCCGTCCCCAAGGGCCTCAAGGGCACGTTCACGAAGATGGGCGAGATCGACTCCGAGGTAGCCCGCACGCTCGCCGACCTCCTCCGCACCGAGGACCTCGCGCTCGTCAACAAGCTGCACGAGCTCGACGACCAGCTCGACGCCCTCCACCTCTCCGTCTTCGAGAAGGTGCTGGGCGAAGCCTGGCAGGGTGAGGCGGCCGCCACGGTCGACGCGACCCTCGCCTCCCGCTACCACGAGCGTTTCGGCGACCACGCCCTCTCCGTCGCGAAGAAGGTCTCGTACCTCGCGACCGGCACGTGGGCGGCCGACATCGAAGGTGTCGACGCCGAGATCTGACTCCCGGCTCGCGCCGGATACGCGAAGAGCGGATGCCACCGGCATCCGCTCTTCGTCGTTTCGGGGTCTCCCGATCGAGGCTTACTTCTTGCCCTGCGAGGCGACCGCGGCGGCACCGGCGGCGGCGGCCTCGGGGTCGAGGTACTCGCCGGGACCGGCGGGCGTCAGGTCTTCGTTGAGTCGGTAGACGAGCGGGATGCCGGTCGGGATGTTCAGCTCGGCGATGTCGTCGTCGCTGATCCCGTCGAGGTGCTTCACGAGCGCGCGGAGCGAATTGCCGTGCGCCGCGACGAGGACGGTCTTGCCCGCCTTCAGGTCGGGGACGATCTCGGCATCCCAGTAGGGCAGGAGGCGATCGATGACGATCTTCAGCGACTCGGTCTTGGGCACGTCGCCGTCGATCCCGGCGTAGCGCGGGTCGTTCAGCTGCGTGTAGGGGTCGTCGTCGGCGATGTCCGGCGGCGGCACGTCGAACGAACGGCGCCACAGCATGAACTGCTCCTCGCCGAACTCGTCGAGGGTCTGCGCCTTGTCCTTGCCCTGCAGGGCGCCGTAGTGACGCTCGTTGAGGCGCCACGAACGCTTCACGGGAATCCACAGACGGTCCGCGGCGTCGAGGGCGATGTTCGCCGTCTGGATCGCGCGCGAGAGCAGCGAGGTGTGCAGGATGTCGGGGGTCAGGCCCGACTCCTTGATCAGCTCGCCGCCGCGCTGGGCCTCGGCCTTGCCCTGATCGGTGAGGCGGACGTCCACCCAGCCGGTGAACTGGTTCGACTTGTTCCACTCGCTCTGACCATGCCGGAGGAGGATCAACGTGTAGGGGGCTGTCATGCCGCAATCCTATCGGCGTGACGGATGGGATCATGGGGGCATGACGCGCGGAGACAAGGTCGTGGGCCGCCTCACGCGCGGCACCACGGGAACCAACCGGCTGCGTCGCGTCGACCGGTGGATCGCGCGCCATCCGGTGCTCCGCCGCACCGCCGATCCGCTCGTCGTCGACCTCGGGTACGGCGCGAGCGGCGTGACCGCCTTCGAACTCGAGGCACGGCTGCGCCGTGCGCGCCCCGACGTCGAGGTGCGCGGACTCGAGATCGAACCGGCGCGGGTCGAGCGGGCGCTCGCGCAGCTCGAACGCGTGCGCGAGGGCGCGACCCCGTTCGCCCCCGATGCCCGCGTGTCCTTCGCACGGGGAGGCTTCGAGGTGCCCGTGCCGGGCGGCCGTCGCCCGGCGGTGATCCGCGCCTTCAACGTCCTGCGCCAGTACGACGAGGGAGAGGTCGGCGACGCCTGGGAGCGGATGGCCGCGCGCCTGCAGCCGGGCGGCATCCTCGTCGAAGGCACGTGCGATGAGCTCGGCCGGATCTGCACGTGGGTGGAGGTGGGGTCGGATGCCGCACCTCGGTCGCTCACGATCTCGCTGCGCCTGAGCGGGCTGGACTCCCCCTCCGTCGCCGCCGAGCGGCTGCCGAAGGCCCTGATCCACCGGAATGTCGCCGGTGAGCGGATCCACGACGTCCTCGCGGCACTGGAGGTGGAGTGGACGCGCGCGGTCGCGGCATCCGCTTTCGGGCCCGAACAGCGCTGGCGCGCCGCTCTGGACGCGCTCGACCAGGCGGGTTGGCCGGTCCAGGGCAGGTCGCGCTGGCGGCTCGGCGAAGTCACCCTTCCGTGGAGCGCGGTCGCCCCCGCAGACGGAGTCGCGGGTTAGACGCGCGGCAGCAGGGATCGCGCCTCGGCGGATGCGAGCCCGGTCGCGCAGAGCAGGTCGGTCGCGAGCGGGCGGAGCGCGCTGACGAGGGTCTGGTCGCCGAGAGATCCGTCGGGGACCAGCGCGATCGGGTCGAGACGTGCGGCGACCGCGGCGAGCGTGGCGCGCGCGATCGGTTCGTCGGCGATGTCGGTCAGCGAGCTGGACAGCAGGTCGGCGCCCCGGGCGAGCTCCACGAGCAGATCGGCCGCGGTCTCGCGCTCGCGCCCGTCGTCGCTCAGGTAGACCGCGCGACGCGCGACCACGCGCAGGTTCCGGACGGCGAGGTCCATGCTGGCCCGCATGCGCTCGTGCCGCTCGAGCTCGAAACGCTGCCGCCGCAGGAACGGCGAGATCCGTGCGATCGCCAGCCCCGATTCGACGGACACCCGCCAGTCGTCGACGAGCCGCTGCAGATCGCGTGCCTTCTCGAGCCCGCGCTCCGCGCGCACCCGGCTCCCACGGCGGAGACCCTGAACGACCGTGCCGGCCGCCTGATCGAACGCGAGGAACAGCCGCGCACCATCGGCGACGGCCGTCCGCAGTGGGCTGCGCGGGATGAGCGCGGTCACGAGGAGCGCCATCACGCCCCCGATCGCGGCATCCAGCAGTCGGAGGAACGGCGCCGAAGCGGGCACCACCACGACGATGATCGACTGGATCGCCGCCGCGATCGCGAAGGCGGGCTGGGGCGACACGAAACGCGCGATCGCGAGGCTCGCCGCCAGCGTCAGGGCGAGCTGCCACCACCCGCTGCCGGCGAGGAGCACCACCAGCTCGGCGACGAACACTCCGAGCACCATGCCGACGACGGTCTCGAGCACGCGGCGGGGCCGGGCGTCGCGGACGAGCCCGAGACTCGAGATCGTCACCGTCGCGGCGATGAGCGGCGCGGGGTGGCCGAACCCGTAGTGGGCGATCGAGAACGCGGCGCTCGCGGCGACCACCAGCTGCACGATCGCGGGGGCCGACTCCCGCAGACGCGCCCACCCCTCGCGCGGATACCGCCGCGCGGTCGGCACCGGAGCGGTGGCCGGCGGCTCGGTCGTCATCGCCGCTGCGAGAGCCGCGGCAGACGTGGGACGGATGCCGCGCGTCCCGCATCCGGCGGCACCACGACCTCCTGGGCGGCGGCGATCACGCCGTCGGCCACATCGACTTCGAGGGCAGCGTCGACGGGAACGGAGCGCTTCACGATCGCGAGGGCGATGGGGCCCTCTTCGTGGTGCCGGGCGACCGAGGTGATCGCGCCGACCTCGGTACCCTCACGCCGCACGATGGCGCCGACCTCGGGGAGCTCCGCATCGGAACCGTCGAGCTGGAGCGACACGAGGCGCCGCGGCGGGTGTCCGAGGTTGTGCACCTTGGCGACCGTCTCCTGGCCGCGGTAGCACCCCTTGTCGAGGTGCACGGCGGTGCGGAGCCAGTCGACCTCGTGCGGCAGCGTCCGCCCGTCGGCCTCATGGCTCGCGCGTGGGCGCCACGCCGCGACCCGCAGCGCCTCGACGGCGAGCGACCCGGCAAGGGGCTGATCGCCTCGGACGGCGGAGTCCGCGAGCTGTGCGAGGTCGGCGACGGCGACGATGGCTTCCGACCAGTCGCGCTCTCCGCCGGGATGCGGGTCGACCGGCGAGTAGCCCCATCCGCCGAGGGTGACCGAGGGCCACGGGTCGCGCCACACCGCCGCGGCGGGAAGCGGCGCCACGGCGCTCGACGTGCCGCCGACGACGGCGTAGGTGTCGGATACGTCCTGCGGGTCGACCCGCAGCCGGAACCGCATGCGCTGCAGCCAGCCCACCAGCGCGGCAGCACGGTCGCGGTCGACCAGCAGCCAGGTGCGCTCGCCGTCATCGACGACGGATGCCGCGTGCTCGACGTGACCCTGCGGGTCCAGCACGAGCAGCTCGGTGCCGACGCCCGGCGCCAGCGAGGTGAGCGCCTGGGAGGTGATGGAGTCGAGCCAGGTGAGCCGGTCCTCGCCGGACACGGTGAGGACGGCGCGGTCGGCAAGCGGCGCGAGGGCGCGTCCTGCCGCGAGGTCGCGCTGCTCGCGCACCGGGTTTCCGAGGTGGGCGATGCCGCTCGCGTCGGTCACCGCGCCCGGAAGGGCGGCGAAGGGCTCGAAGGCCGCGGGGACGGGGACCGGCTCGGTCACGGGAGCTTCGCCAATCGGGCGGATGCGTGCGACCCGAGCTCGCTGCCGAGCGCGGCGATGTCCCACGCCCAGAGGAGATGGCCGTCCACGAGCCCGTACATGCGCGTGGCCGCGGTGTAGTCCTTAGCGCCGGCGGGACGGACGATGGCGTCGGTCGCGATGTCGATCCGCGGACCGCGGACCTGGCCGAGGTAGAGCTCGCTGATGCCGTCCGAGTGGACGAGGGCGACCTCGATCTCGAAGCCGCCGCCGTCGGCACGCAGCGCTTCGACGTCGTCGACGGTACGCGCGGCCGCACGAGCGCGAAGAGCCGGGAGCAGCGCCGGGCCGGCATCCTCCTCCGTCGCGGGACGCGACAGCCGCCAGTACCCCGTCTCGGCGACGAGGTTGTGTCGCTCTCCGTCCTCACCTTCGAACCACGCCGTGGCGGCGTAGTTCAGGGCGTCGCCGCCGTCGTGGCTGAAGCTCACGCGATGCGTGAACTCGCCGGTCATCGACAGGCCGCCCGCGTTGTAGTCGAGCACACCGTTGCCCTCCCAGACGCCGAGCAGCCACGACAGTGGGACGAGATCGGCCGGAAGGTCGGTCGGCAGTTCGATCACGTGATCAGCGCTGGCCGCGGTAGAGGTTCTTGATGACGACGCCGGACACGAAGACGATCGCGAGCGAGGCGAGACCGAGCAGTCCGACGAAGAAGAGCTCGAGTGCGAGGAGGTCCATACCCCCACTTTACCGACGCGCGGCGCGCAGCGGTCGGCGCGGAGCGCCGCGCGCAGATTCAGCCGGCGAAGAGCTCGGCGAGCGCGAAGCCCGCGCCGACGAGTCCCATCACGAGCATCGCGCCGAGCACGCTCGCCGACACCCGCACGATGAAGCCCTGCGATCGGCCGTAGGCGAGTTGGATCGCGAAGGCGACGAAGAAGCACGCCCCGAGACCCACCGGCAGCCACGCGCCGCGCCACTCCGGCTCGGCGAACACGCCGATCGCGAGGGCCACCACGACGGCGAGGACCCAGACGGCGACGACACCGCCGATGCGGTCTCGGAGCGGGAACTCGGGCGTGGCCATGTCGTCCATTGTTGCGCACCGGCGGGGCGCCCGCACGGACGCATGCACAGGCGGCATCCAGGCACGCTCTAGGATGGGACCGGTTCCGGGTCCGCATCGGGAGGGATCCCCTTTGGCACAGCTGCTCGTTCTGAGCTCCGCACCCAGCGGCGACGCCGTCCTGCCCGCGCTCGAGCTGCTCAGCCACCGGGTCCGGCAGATCCCCGCCGAAGCCGCCCAGCTCGTGAATGCGCCGAGTGCGGACATCATCTTCGTCGACGCGCGGATCGATCTCGTCGGCGCGAAGTCGCTGTGCAAGATCCTCAGCACCACGGGCGCCGACGCGCCCCTCGTGCTCGTCGTCACCGAAGGCGGCCTCACCGCCGTGTCGTCCGACTGGGGAATCGACGACGTCATCCTGGGCACCGCCGGACCCGCCGAGGTCGACGCACGCATCCGATTGTCGATGGGACGCGTGTCCAAGGAGCAGGTGTCCACGCGGATCCAGACATCGGGCATCACGATCGACGAGTCCTCGTACTCCGCCAAGGTGCACGGGCGCCCGCTGGATCTGACCTACAAGGAGTTCCAGCTCCTCCACTTCTTCGCGACGCACCCCTCCCGGGTGTTCACCCGCGAGCAGCTGCTGAGCGAGGTCTGGGGCTACGACTACTTCGGCGGCACGCGCACCGTCGACGTCCACGTGCGACGGCTGCGCGCGAAGCTCGGCGACCTCGAGCAGCTCATCGGCACCGTCCGCAACGTCGGCTACCGGTTCAACGTCTACGAGGACGAGCAGCTCCCCGGCAGCCCGGCCTGACCCATGACCGCGGCGCCGAGCGCGCCATGTTCACTCGGAGGTCACTCGCCCCTGCAATGATGTGGGGATGATCGACACCCAGGTTCACGACTCCGGACTGGGCGACGCCGACGACGACGACTTCGATGGCGTCATCGAAGCGTACGACTCGCAGCTGCCCGACAACCGCTATCTCGACCGCGAGCTGAGCTGGCTCGCGTTCAACAAACGCGTGCTCGAGCTCGCCGAGGACATCAACCTGCCGGTCCTGGAGCGGGCGAACTTCCTCGCGATCTTCGCCAGCAACCTCGACGAGTTCTTCATGGTGCGCGTCGCGGGACTCAAGCGCCGCATCATCACCGGGCTCGCCGTCCCCACGAACGTGGGGCGCTCCCCGCAGGACGTCCTCACCGATCTCTCCACGGCTGCGCACGAGCTGCAGGAGCGCCACGCGCGGGTGTGGTCGGAAGACGTGCGCCCCGCCCTCGCCGAGGCCGGCATCGAGGTCGTCTCCTGGGCGGACCTCGCCGACGACGAGCGCAGCGACCTGTACGAGTACTTCTCGGCGCAGGTGTTCCCCGTGCTGATGCCGCTGGCCGTCGATCCCGCGCACCCGTTCCCGTACATCTCGGGTCTGTCGCTGAACCTCGCCGTTCGCATCCGCAACGCACGCACCGGACGCCAGGAGTTCGCGCGACTCAAGGTTCCCCCGATGCTCCCCCGGTTCGTCGAGGTCAAGACGGCCGACGCGCACGTGCGGTACCTGCCGATAGAGGAGCTCATCTCCGAGAACCTGGACGACCTGTTCCCGGGCATGGAGATCCTCGAGCATCACACCTTCCGGCTGACCCGCAACGAGGACATGGTCATCGAGGAGGACGAGACCGAGAACCTCATCCAGGCCCTCGAGGCCGAGCTCCTCCGCCGTCGCTTCGGCCCGCCGATCCGCCTCGAGATCACCGAGGACATGGACGACGTCACCCTCGACCTCCTCCTCGACGAGCTCGACATCACCGAGCACGACGTCTACCGCCTGCCGTCGCCGCTCGACCTCCGGGGACTCTTCGCGCTCTCCGGACTCGACCGGCCAGAGCTGCGCTACCCGGCGCACGTGCCGAAGACGGCGACACCCTTCCAGCCGCCCGAGCAGAACGGACGCGCCGACATCTTCGCGGCGATCCGCAAGGAGGACGTCCTCGTCCACCACCCGTACGAGTCGTTCACGACGAGTGTCGTGGCGTTCCTCAAGCAGGCTGCCCGCGACCCGCACGTGCTCGCCATCAAACAGACGCTGTACCGTACGTCGGGCGACAGCCCGATCGTCGAGGCGCTCATCGACGCCGCCGAGAACGGCAAGCAGGTGCTGGCCCTCGTCGAGGTGAAGGCGCGCTTCGACGAAGCCGCGAACATCGTCTGGGCGCGCAAGCTCGAGAAGGCCGGCGTGCACGTCGTCTACGGCCTCGTCGGCCTCAAGACCCACTGCAAGCTGCTGCACGTCATCCGCGAGGAAGACGGCGTGCTGCGCAGCTACAGCCACATCGGCACCGGCAACTACAACCCGAAGACCAGCCGCATCTACGAGGACTACGGTCTCTTCACCGCCAACGAGCAGGTCGGCCGCGACCTCACCCGTCTGTTCAACGAGCTGAGCGGCTACGCGATCGAGAAGAAGTTCAAGCGCCTGCTCGTCGCGCCGCTGCACCTGCGCAAGGGGCTGCTGCGCCAGATCGACCACGAGCGACGCAACGCCGGCGCGGGCAAGCCCGCCAGCGTGCGCATCAAGGTCAACTCGATGGTCGACGAGCAGATCATCGACGCGCTCTACCGCGCCAGCCAGGCCGGGGTGAAGGTCGAGGTCTGGGTGCGCGGCATCTGCTCACTGCGCACCGACCTCCCGGGCGTCAGCGACAACATCACGGTCCGTTCGATCCTCGGCCGCTACCTCGAGCACTCCCGTATCTTCGCGTTCCACAACGACGGCGACCCGCAGATCTACATCGGCAGCGCCGACATGATGCACCGCAACCTCGACCGCCGCGTCGAGGCGCTGGTCCGCGTCGTCGAGCCGGCGCACCTCGCCGAGCTCACGGCACTGTTCGACCTCGCGATGGCCGACACCACGAGCTCGTGGCACCTCGGGGCCGAGGGCGAGTGGACCCGGCGCAGCACCGATGCCGACGGCGCCCCGCTGGTCGACCTCCAGGAGAAGACGATGACGCAGGTGCAGCGCCGCCGGCGCGCACGGGCGGTGCGATGACCGACACCGCCGTCTACGCAGCCGGCGGTGTGGTGTGGCGACTCGTCGACGGCAAGCTGCACGTGCTGGTCGTCCACCGCACGGCGTACGCCGACCTCACCCTCCCGAAGGGGAAGGTGGAGCCCGGCGAATCGCTGGCCGAGACCGCTGCCCGCGAGATCTTCGAGGAGACCGGAATCCGTGTCGCCCTCGGTGTGCCCGTGGGGGTGTCCAAGTACCGGCTGCCCAGCAAGCGGCAGAAGATCGTGCACTACTGGAGCGCCGAGGCGTCCGACGATGCGATCCGGGCGTCGACGTTCGTACCCAACAAGGAGATCGCCGCCGTGGAGTGGCTCACTCCTCGCAAGGCACTGGCACGGCTGAGCTACCCCGTCGACATCGAGATCCTCGAGAACTTCCTCGCCTTCGTCGACGACGGCATCCTCGCCACCTTTCCGATCGTCGTGCTGCGACATGGCAAAGCCGTCGCCCGCGAGGACTGGTCGGGTCCCGATGCGGAGCGGCCACTGACCGACCGAGGGCGTCGGCAGGCGAAGGCGGCTGTCGGCCCACTGCGCGCCTTCGGCGTGCGCAAGGTCATCTCGAGCGACGCCGTCCGCTGCGCCGACACCGTGGCGCCTCTCGCGAAGGCTCTCCGCACGCAGGTGCGCACGACGGCCGCCCTCTCCCAGGACGCGTGGGAAGCGGGCACGTCCGACCCGCGCTCGGTCATCGGCAAGCGCATCCGGGCACGCAAACCTGTGGTCCTGTGCTCGCACGGTCCCGTGCTCCCCGACATCCTCAGCGAGCTCGCCCTCGCGACCGGGACCCTCCGCGGGTCGTACCTCGGAAGCGCGTCAGCGCTCGAGACCGGCGCCTTCTCCGTCGTCCACCTGTCGGCGACGAACCCCGGGTCGGGCATCGTCGCGATCGAGACCCACGACCCCAAAGTGTGATCCGGATGCCGCGGCGCGGCATCCATTCCAACGGATGAACAATCCGGAACGCGGCATCGCCGATCGGACCAGGTCCGTTCACCTGTCGTTCACCTCGGCACCGGAGTCTGGACACCGGCGGACTTTAGCGTCGAGCCCAGCCCCTGCACCGGGGTGTTCCCGATCAAATCCGAAGGATCACACGTGAAGCTCAACCGCATCGCCCGCCTGGGCGCTGTCGCAGCCGTCGCCGCTCTCTCCCTCTCCGCTTGCGCGGCGAACGAGCCCGCCCCCGGTGGCGACTCCTCGAACTCCGGCTCCGAGAGCACCCTCTCCGGCACGGTCAAGGCCACCGGCGCATCGTCGCAGGGTGCCGCCCAGCAGGCGTGGACCGCCGCGTTCCAGACCGCCAACGGCGACGTCACCATCAACTACCAGCCGACCGGTTCGGGCACGGGCCGTGACAACTTCATCGCCGGTTCGAGCAACTTCATCGGATCGGACCGCGCGTACAACGCCGAGGAGCTCGAGGCCGGCGGCTTCGGCGCGTGCGCGACCGACGAGATCGTCGAGGTCCCGGCGTACATCTCGCCCGTCGCCGTCGTCTTCAACCTCGAGGGCGTCGACTCGCTGAACCTCACCCCCGAGCTCATCGGCAACATCTTCAACGAGAAGATCGAGAAGTGGAACGACCCGGCGATCGCCGAGGTCAACGAGGGCGTCGAGCTCCCCGACCTGGCCATCACCCCCGTCTTCCGCGGTGACGCGTCGGGCACCACCGGCACCTTCACCGAGTACCTCGCCTCCGTCGCTCCCGACGCATGGCCGTACGAGGACGCCGACGAGTGGCCGGTCGACACCACGCGCTCCGAGGCTGCCCAGCAGACCTCCGGCGTCGAGGCGGCCGTCACCGGCGGTCAGGGCACCATCGGCTACATCGACGCATCGCGCGTCGGCGAGCTCGGCTCCGCCGCCGTCCAGGTCGGCGAGGAGTTCGTCGCGTTCTCGGCTGACGCCGCCGCCAAGCTCGTCTCGGCTTCGCCGCTCGAAGAGGGCCGTGGCGAGGGTGACCTCGTCTTCGCCGTCGACCCCGCCGCTGCCCCCGAGGGTTCGTACCCGATCGCCCTGGTGAGCTACCTCATCGGCTGCGTCGAGTACGAGGACGCCGCTGTCGCCGACATCGTCCGCGAGTACTTCGCGTACATCGTCAGCGAAGAGGGCCAGGCCGCCGCGAACGAGGCCGCCGGCTCCGCACCGCTGTCGTCCGAGGTCGCTGAGCAGGCCCAGGCTGCGATCGACCTGATCGGCGCCTCCGAGTAATACCCTTGCTGCTGGTGTCTCCCGCTCGTCGGGAGGCACCAGCAGCAGTCACGTCCGCCCGCTTCCATCCCGAGGACTGCGATGCCCCCCACCACCGAGTCGGTCACCACCGACCAGGCCACCCCGAAGCGGACCGTCCGCCGCCGCGGAGACCTCGTCTTCTCGCGCAGCGCGCTCAGCGCCGGCATCATCATCCTGATCGTCCTCGCGGCGGTCACCCTGTTCCTCATCATCGAGAGCGTGCCCGCCTTCACGGGCGACCCCGAGAAGATCCAGTTCCTCAACGGACGCCCCTTCTGGGAGTACGTCTGGCCGTTCGTCTTCGGCACCCTGTGGGCGTCGGTGATCGCTCTCGTCGTGGCATCCCCGCTCGCCATCGGCATCGCCCTCTTCATCTCGCACTACGCGCCGCGCCGCATCGCCGCCGTGCTCGGGTACATCATCGACCTGCTCGCCGCGATCCCCTCCGTCGTCTACGGCCTGTGGGGCGCCCTCGTCTTCTCACAGCTCCTCCAGCCGTTCTACGTCTGGCTGAACGAGAACCTCGGCTGGATCCCGTTCTTCGCCGGCGCCGTCTCGCCCACCGGTCGCACGATCCTCACGGCATCCCTCGTGCTCGCCGTCATGATCCTCCCGATCATGACCGCCATCACCCGCGAGGTCTTCCTCCAGACCCCGGTCCTGCACGAAGAGGCGGCCCTCGCCCTCGGCGCCACCCGCTGGGAGATGATCCGCATGGCCGTCTTCCCCTTCGCCCGCGGCGGCATGGTCTCGGGCGCCATGCTCGGCCTCGGCCGCGCACTCGGCGAGACGATGGCCGTGACCATGGTCCTCTCCGCCACCGGCGCCGTCACCTTCCAGGTGCTCAACTCGAACAACCCGACGCCGATCCCCGCGAACATCGCCCTCAACTTCGGTGAGGCCTACGGCGACGGCGTGAACGTGCTGATCGCGACCGGCCTCATCCTCTTCGTCGTCACGTTCGCCGTCAACGCGATCGCGCGCTACATCGTCAACCGCCGGGCCGAGTTCTCGGGAGCGAACTGATGACCACCCTCACCCGCCCGACCACCAAGACGCCTGTCGGCAACTCGCTGACGGCGGGCCAGCTGCCCGCATGGATGCCGTGGGCGCTGCTGGCCGCAAGCCTCGTGCTGTCCACCGCGGTCTTCGCGATCATGAACTCGGGCGGCGAGGTCGCTGACTTCAACATCGCCGGGGCCGTCTTCATCGGCGTGATCATCTTCGCGATCGTCCTCGTGGTGCTCTCGAGCGTCGTGGAGACGCGGCGGCGTGCGGCCGACCGCCTCGCGACCGTGCTCGTCTCGATCGCCTTCACGATCGCGCTGCTCCCGCTCATCTCGCTGCTGTTCACGGTCATCGCCGACGGCATCGCCCGGTTCGACCCGATGTTCTTCTCGTACTCGATGCGCAACATCGTCGGCGAAGGCGGCGGCGCGATCCACGCCATCTACGGCACGCTCATCGTGACCGGATGGGCGACGCTCATCTCGGTGCCGATCGGTCTGATGACCTCGATCTACCTCGTCGAGTACGGCCGCGGCCGGATCGCGAAGCTGATCACGTTCTTCGTCGACGTCATGACCGGCATCCCCTCGATCGTCGCCGGTCTGTTCATCGTCGCCGTCGTCGCGCTCGTCAACCCGGGCCTGAACACCGGCTTCATGGGCTCGGTCGCCCTCTCGGTGCTGATGATCCCCGTCGTCGTCCGCTCGAGCGAAGAGATGCTCCGCCTCGTGCCCAACGAGCTCCGCGAAGCCAGCTACGCCCTCGGCGTGCCGAAGTGGCTCACGATCGTGAAGGTGGTCCTCCCCACCTCGATCGCCGGCATCACCACCGGCATCATGCTCTCGATCTCCCGCGTCATCGGCGAGACCGCGCCCCTGCTGCTCACCGCCGGGTTCACGCAGTCGCTCAACGTCGACGCGTTCGACAACGCGATGATGACCCTCCCGGTCTTCGTCTACGACCAGTTCCAGAACCCGGGCACCAACATCGCCGCAGCGCTCGAGCGCGCATGGGCGGGCGCGCTCACCCTCATCATCATCGTCATGGCTCTGAACCTCATCGCGCGCTTCGTCGCGAAGAAGTTCGCCCCCAAGTTCGGCCGCTGACCCGCGGCATCCGACAGAAAGTACCCGACGTGTCAAAGAGCATCGAAGTCAACGACCTCAACGTCTACTACAGCGACTTCCTCGCGGTGGAGGGCGTGTCCCTCGACATCGAGCCCCGCAGCGTCACGGCCTTCATCGGGCCGTCCGGCTGCGGCAAGTCGACCTTCCTCCGCACCCTCAACCGCATGCACGAGGTCATCCCCGGCGCCCGCGTCGAGGGTGAGGTGCTGCTCGACGGTGAAGACCTCTACGGCCAGGGTGTCGACCCCGTGCTCGTGCGCCGCCAGATCGGCATGGTCTTCCAGCGGCCCAACCCGTTCCCGACGATGTCGATCCGCGACAATGTGCTCGCGGGTGTGAAGCTCAACAACTCGCGCATCTCGAAGTCCGACGCCGACGCGCTCGTCGAGAAGTCGCTGCGCGGTGCGAACCTCTGGAACGAGGTCAAGGACCGGCTCGAGAAGCCCGGCTCCGGCCTCTCGGGCGGTCAGCAGCAGCGTCTGTGCATCGCGCGCGCGATCGCCGTCTCCCCCGACGTGCTGCTGATGGACGAGCCCTGCTCGGCCCTCGACCCCATCTCGACGTTCGCGATCGAGGAGCTCATCCAGGAGCTCAAGAGCGATTACACGATCGTCATCGTCACGCACAACATGCAGCAGGCCTCGCGCGTCTCCGACAAGACCGCGTTCTTCAACATCGCCGGCACCGGCAAGCCCGGCAAGCTCATCGAGTACGACGAGACCGGCACCATCTTCACCAAGCCGTCCGTCCAGGCCACCGAGGACTACGTCTCGGGCCGCTTCGGGTGACCCGCGTCGCAGCCGGGGGGCTGGACGACGCCGGTGACGCGCCGGCACGGATTCGGGTTCCGTGCCGGCGCGTCTGTTCGTGGTGGCGTGCGGGCGGGGAGGGTTGCGGCAGTGCGACGCGCGGCCTAGGGTCTGGGCCTGGGGCCTCCGGCGTGCGTCGAACACAACGGCGGATCGGTGGGTGTGACACCCCGCTTCAGCACCGCCCCACCGGCGTGTCGGGGCGTGGGCTCCGCCGTTGTGCACACCGGCAGGCTCGGCCCGAGCCGCCGAGAAGGCGTCGACACTCTCCCCAACACCTATCTGGCCCAACCTCTCCCCAGTCCTCTCGCGCCCGTCCCTCGAAGCTGGGCTCGCGGACGAGCCTTGCCCCGTGTGCACCGGAACGCAGATCGCCACCTACGAGATGTTGCGTGCAGCGGGAGTCTCCCGCCGGCAGATAGAAGCGGCACTCAAGACTGGTCACTTGACCCGCCCCCGCCGCGGAATCTATGCCACGGATGCCGCGTGCTCCGCGGTCCGCACGGCAGCAGCGCACGGCGGCGAGATTGCCTGCGTGAGCGCCGCCCGTCATCTCGGGCTGTGGGTTCTCGAACCGCCCAGTGAGACGCACGTGTGGGTGGGGCCGGGAGGGCACCAGCGCCACCGACGATGTGAGTGCGTGACGCATTGGGATGCGGCATCCGATGACTGTGAAGATGACCTGGCCCGGATTCTCCTGCAGATCCGCCGCTGCATGGGAGTGGAGTCGTTCTTCGTGACGCTCGAGTCGGCGCTTCGGCTGGGGCGCCTGTCTGCGGATGCTCTCGGGTGGCTGCGGGCGAAGGCTGATGCGACGACCAGAGAAGCCCTTGACGCCGCGCGGGATGATGCGGACAGCGGACTGGAATCATTGCTGCGCTGGCGTCTCCGAGGACACGGATTCGACATCCGCACCCAGGTTGCGATCGGTGGCGTCGGACGGGTCGATGTTGTCATCGACGGCTGGCTACTGATCGAAACAGACGGTCGGGGGAACCATGACGGGCCGGCCCTGCGCCACAAGGATCTCGTGCGGGACGCGGTCGCCGCCGCGAGCGGGTACACCACGCTGCGGTTCGACTACGCCCTGGTCGTGCACCGATGGGACCTCGTGGAGGCGGCCATCCTCGGCGCCCTCGCCCTCGTGTGACGTCGGGCACCCGCGACGCCGCGTGCACAACGGCGGATCGGACGTCCGACATGCCGGTCGGTGGCGCCTCGCGTCGGCGTGTCGCTCGAGCGATCCGCCACTGTGCACGCCAGGCGCGCGAGACGGTTCAGTCGCGGGGGCTCAGGAGGTAGGCGTTGAAGGACGCGGTGAGGTCGGCGTCGACGGCGAGGGGACGGTCGTCGACGGCGGTGATCGGGGCGGCGAGGCGGACGCTGGAGAGGAGCCACGCGGCATCCGCTTCGTACAGGGCGCTCACGGGCAGGGTCTCGTAAGCGGTCGCGAAGCCGCGGTCGGCGAGGTGCTCGAAGAGGCTGAGCTGGGTGGTGCCGTGGAGGATGCCACCGTTCGGCGCGGGCGTCACGAACGTGTCGCCACGCCGGATGACGAGCGACGCCGTCGGCGCTTCGAGCACGAAGCCGTCTGAGCTCACGAAGACCGCATCGTCGGCACCGCGGCGCTTCGCCTCGCGGATCGCGGCCATGTTCACCGCGTACGACAGCGTCTTCGCGCCCAGCAGCAGCCACGGCGCGCGACCGGGCAGGTCGATGCTGTACCCCCGGTCGAGGACGGCGACACGGATGCCGCTCGTGCGCGCCTCGGTGAAGTCGGCGGCCGGCGCGACGGTGACCCAGGCGGTCGGCGTGGGGCCGTGCTCGACGCCGCGGCTGAGGATGAGCTTGATGACCGACTCCCCCGCGCCACTGGCGGCCTCCGCGCGCCGGACGGCCTCGCGCCACTGTCCGAGGTGCGGGGCGGGCAGCTCGCAGATCTCCGCGGAGTGCGCGAGACGCTGCAGGTGCGCCTCGACCTCCTGCGCGTGTCCGTCGACGACACCGATGGACTCGAAGATCCCGTCACCGCGCTGCGTGCTGAGCTCGCCGACGGTCAGGGCGGGGGCCGACGGGTCGACCTCGGAGAAGGTCGAATCGAAGTCGGTGCGGGTGTCGTCGGATGCCGCGGGGTCGATCATGAGTGCGTAGCGCCAGGCCATGCGATGAGCCTACGCTCGGCGCCGGCGCTCGCCCCGCCGATGGCGTCGACACGCCCGGCGGCGCATTCCGGGCGGGATCCCTTCGGGCACCGTCCCGCGGAACGCGGACCGATTCGGCATCGATCGGAATACCTTGCGGCCCGATTCGTTACACTTTTCTAGCCGGGCCGCAGTAACCCCGGGCTCCATCTTCAGCCGCTCCGAGCGGCCACGCGCCGAGAGGCGTTCTGCGGTCCGGCACTTTTTCTGCCCGGATGCCGATGGGCACCGGCACCGCACCCCCGCCGCGCACCGGCACCGCACCCCCGCCGGGCACCGGCACCGCACCGCCGCGCCCGGCCAGATCCCCCGCGGCATCCGCTCAGGTGAGGCCTTCGCGCCGCCAGAGTCCGGCCGCGGCGTTCAGGTCGTCGGCGTAGGTGTCGAGGCGCAGGGCGCGCGTGGTGAACTGCGAAGCCCGGCGCGGCTCAGTCTGGTCGTAGTCGTCGGCGAGGTCGGTCGCGCCGGAGGCGACAACGCGCGCGAACGACGACGCACGCTCGAGCGCGAGGGCGAAGTCGCCCGCGAACACGCCGCGCAGGATCAGGTCGATGAGCGCGACGAGTTCGTCGGGGCTCGCCGGGGCGGGAGCGCCCGCGATGACGGGGTCGGCCGATGCGAGGCGCGTGCGTCCGCGTTCATACAGGAGCGCGGCGGTGGCGGCGTCGTCGTGGATCATCAGCTGCAGCAGGTAGAGCCGCCACAGCGTTCCGGGCAGTGAGCGCGCGGGCGAGTGCGACCACAGTTCCGCGATGGTCGCGATGCCGTGGGCGTCGGTGAAGCTGACGAGGCGGTCAACGACCTCGTCGTGCGGAGCCTCGCGCACACGGGAGAGCAGAGCGGATGCCGTGGCGTGCGCGACCCGGCTGGCTTCGGCGGGGTCGTCGGCGGCGAAGTTGCGGTCGAACGAGTCGGGTGAGCGGCGGACCGGTTTGTGGAAGTCGCGGGACGCGTCGGACATCCCTCCACGGTACCCGCGGCGGGACGGGCGGGCGCCGCACCAGCGACACGCCCCAACCACAACGCCCCGCTACCGGATCGGCAGCGGGGCGTCGCGCGGGGTGGGTCAGGCGTCGCCGGGGTTGGTCGGGATGGCGATGATCGGGTCGGTCGTCGGGGTGCCATCGGGCGATCCGCCCTGCTCCTCGACCGTGACCGCGATGATGTCGCCAGGCTCCATGTCGCCGTCCAACAGGGCGGTGATGTCCTCGCCGGGCTCGAAGGTGCCGGCGGCGATCGGCTCGTCACCACGGACGTACCAGAGCTCGAAGCTGCGGTCGTCGGCGATCTCGGGCGTCTCGGCGGTGGTCAGCACGACCTTGCCGACCGACGGCGACCAGTGCACGGTCGCCTCGCCACCGTCGGCGAACTGACCGACGACCGACTGCGCGTCGGGCGCCGCTTCGATCTGCTCGAGCGCCTGCACCTCGACGGGTGTCCGCACCTGTTCGACGATCGCGCCGACTCCCCAGCCGATGCCGACCAGCAGGGCAGCGGATGCCACGAGCGCGAACAGTCCGCGGGTCCAGTTCTTGCGCTGGATGGTCTGCACGACCTCGGTCGGCGGGGCGGTGGGCGCCACGGGCTCAGCCTCGGCGGCGACCGGGGCGGGCACCTCCGGCACGGGCGGAACGTCAGCGGCGGACGCGTCGGCAGCCGGCGCCTCAGCAGCAGCAGCCGGCTCGTCGACCACCGGCACGTCGCGCGCGGGCTTCGAAGCGGCGGGCCCGCCCGCGAACGAGGCAGCGACCTGCGGCATCCCGGCGATACGGGCCAGCAGCGCGGAACGCACCTCGCTCGGCGGCTCTTCCTCGCCGAAGCCCTCCGCGAGGAGAGCGCCGGCCTGGGCATCTGCGGCGACGAGGTCAGCCCACTCCGGGTGGGTCTCGAGGGCAGCACGGTAAGCGCGCTCGTCCTCGGGGCTCAGCGCGTGGAGCGCGTGTCCGGCCGAGAGCTCGGCGAAGTCCTTTTCGTTCACAGTGTCACCCCCATCTCCTGACGCAAGCGCGATAGGCCATCACGCATTCGGGTCTTAATCGTTCCTAGCGGCGCTCCCACCAGCGCTGCGATCTCACTTTGGCTGTACCCCCCGAAGTAGGCGAGGGTGAGGGCTTCGCGTTGCGGGTCGGGAAGCGTTCCGAGGGCCCGCACGACGCGGCGTCCTTCGATACGCAGCTCGACCTGCTCTGCGATTCCTTCTTGAGGCGTGTGCGCGTCACGGGCTCCGACGCGCACATCTCGATCTGTACTTGCTTGCGATGCGCGCACCCGGTCTACGGCTCGGCGATGCGCGATCGTGAGGATCCAACTTCTTCCTTGCCCCTTGTTCGGAGCGAAGGCGGCAGCGGATTGCCACACCTCGAGGAAAACTTCCTGCAGCACTTCTTCGCTCTGAGAGGGGTCGACGAGGACCCGCCGGATGAGTCCGAAGACGCGGGACGAGAGCATGTCGTAGAGGTCGGCGAAGGCGGCCTGGTCGCCGCTGGCGACACGCACCAGCAGGTCGGCGGCGTGATCCGCCGCGGGCCCGTCTTCGGGGACGTCTACACCGTCGATAACCATCCCGATAAGCATGCCTCATCCCCTGCTCCGAACCGAATGTGAACGGGCCTTTTCGCGACCTCGGCGTCGGCTCGTACGGAGCCGAAATGGATTCATTTCGAAGAATCTCGAAAAACTTGCAATCCATTCCCTGAGCTACTCCGAAGACCAGACATCGCCGCCGCAGAGGGCGGTCCCAACACATGGAGGTAATCATGCTCAGCACGAAGAAGAAGATGACCGCAGCACTCTCTCTGACTCTGGCCGGAGCCTTCGCTCTCGCCGGCTGTTCGATGGGGTCCACCGGCACCGACAGCTCGACCGACGAGTCGATGGAGTCGCAGGCACCCATGGAGTCGCAGGCTCCTGAGGAGACGGACGAGGGCACGATGGACCCGGCCGCCAACCTCGTTGGTGCCGGCTGCGCCGACTACGCCGAGGCTGTGCCGGATGGCGCTGGTTCGGTCGAGGGAATGTCGCAGGACCCGGTTGCGGTCGCGGCATCCAACAACCCCCTTCTCAAGACGCTCGTCTCGGCGGTCAGCGGTGAGCTGAACCCCGACGTCAACCTCGTCGACACGCTGAACGGCGACGAGTTCACCGTGTTCGCCCCGGTGGACGAGGCGTTCGCGAAGATCCCCGCCGAGACCATCGAGGGCCTCAAGACCGACGCCGACACGCTGTCGTCGATCCTGACCTACCACGTGGTCCCCGGCCAGATCGCTCCGGACGACATCGACGGCACCCACGCCACGGTGAACGGTGCTGACCTCGAGGTCACCGGTTCGGGCGACGAGATCATGGTCAACGGCGACGCCACGGTCATCTGTGGTGGCGTTCAGACCGCCAACGCGACTGTGTACCTCATCGACACGGTGCTGATGCCCCCGATGTGATCACGGTCTTCTAGACCGGCGACGCCGTTGAAGCTCTGCGGGCTTTGACGGCGTCGCCTTTTTCGTGCGCTCCGTCCGCAGGGGGATGCCGCGTCGCACCGCCGTCGGTAGCGTCGAGGCATGAGCAGCACCGACGAAGACTCCGAAGACGGCGGTTCGACGAACGGGCTCACGATGGGAATCGCCCTCGGGATACCCATCGGCGGGACGATCGGGCTGCTGTTCTTCGACAACTTCGCGATGGGGATTGTGTTCGGCCTCTCCGGCGGCATCCTGATCGGGATCATCGTGGACTCCTGGAAGAAGCGCTGACGCGCGAAGCGCGAGCCGCGCGGGCCGGTAGGCTTGACCGCTGAGGGCCTCTAGCTCAGTCGGTAGAGCATCGGACTTTTAATCCGCGGGTCGTGGGTTCGAGCCCCACGGGGCCCACCTCTGGATAGGCATCGAAGCCCTGATGGCTGCGCTCAGCGCCCACTCGGCAAGTGACGAGCGCTATTCGTCGTCGTCCCATTCGTCTCGCAGTTCTTTCGTCAGTACGGCTACCTGCACTGTGAGTGCACCCAGCAGCTCCTCGCGGTTGAGCCGGTTGGTCGTGCGGTAAGCCCATGACGTATACCCCTCGTCGTCGAGAGTCTTCACGAGTACAAACGCCTCGACCGGGGTCGCGCCTGGCTCGAGCGCGTGCACCTCAAGGCCCGGCAGCGCTTGTGCAATAGGGATGCGCTCCTCACCGGGCTCAGGTATTCCGGAATGACTTCCCATCTGGCCATGTAATCAGATAGATCGCCTCGTCCTGGCAGCACGATCACTCGACTGCGTGAGGTCCGCACGGCGATGCCCACGGGCGCGCCTGCGTACATTGGCGCTCGGCCGCTACTCGACTCGCACGAGAGTCTCTGCCGGGACGCAGCTCCCTTACGCTCGCATACCGGACGGCCAGCGGGCGTCTTTCACGGCGGCCCTTCTGAGACACCTGTTCGCGACGGCGGCTCGCTGTGGTGGGCGCACCGCAATCTTCTCGCGCGCCGACCGACACTCGTGCGAGGCGAGTTCTCGACTGGAAGTGCGAGAAGGAGGAGTGCATCGCCACCCCATATCCTGCAGGGGTGTCTCAGAGCGCTGCCGTCGACCTCCTTCGTGGCATCGGTGTGATCCTCACGCCAGGTCTGAGCGATGCGGAGATCGTGGCCGCTCAGTCCGCGTACGGCGTGCAGTTCGGCGCCGACCACCGCGAGTTCCTATCCGAGGCGCTACCCGTCGGGGACCGGTGGTTCAACTGGCGAGACCTGGACGATGATCGCATCCGGGCCGCGATCTCGTGGCCGCTGGAGGGCGCACATTTCGATGTTGAGAACAACGAGTTCTGGCCTACGTCGTGGGGTGCGAGGCCGTCGGACGAACGGGCCCGCCGCGAGGTAGTTGATACTCAGACCAGTCTGTGGCCGCAATTGGTGCCGCTATACGGGCACCGCTACCTCCCCGCCGCCCCGCACGGAACCCGTGCTCCTGTCTTGTCCGTCTACCAGACTGACGTGATCGTGTACGGAGACGACTTGCTTGACTACCTGCACCGCGAATTCGGTGCCCGGGCGCGCCCGGACGAGACACGCATCACCGCAACCGATCTTCCCCCCTGGACCCTGCTCGCGTTCGGCCACGACATCCCCTGAACCGCGGCGAAACACCGCTCCGCGCATCCACTCGAAGCCCGGAGAGCGACCGTGATACGTACGCCGAGGGTTCGCGTCGTGTATTGGC
The DNA here is from genome assembly GCF_014204835.1 of Microbacterium marinum. Taxonomy (NCBI): domain Bacteria; kingdom Bacillati; phylum Actinomycetota; class Actinomycetes; order Micrococcales; family Microbacteriaceae; genus Microbacterium; species Microbacterium marinum. The sequence continues at coordinate 2,584,008 of NZ_JACHMD010000001.1, forward strand.
GCTCGGGCGCCAACCGGCACTCGACGCGCGATAGTACGCATCAGCGGCTATGCGATCGGCAGCCCGACCCTGGACGCCCAAGTTCGCGCGTCAAGCAGCCCTTCGCATGGCCCCAAGCATTCATCGCAGTGCAAGCGTCCCGCCTGCGCGAGCGCACGAGCCTCAAAGTCGAGATCGTCAGTGACTTCGATCTCTCCGAACCGCGCCTGCGGGTACATCGGTCGCGGGACCATGGAGACCTCGTGAGCGCTGAAAGCCACGCCAACGGGAGTGGCCGTAGCGGCATAGGTTTCGCCGTCAGTGTGCTCGCAGTTGGACTCGTGACAGACGTTGCATGAACCGTCTCCTCCGCGCTTGACATGGTCATATGTCGTTCCCGGGAGGTGATCACAGTCCTCCATCGGCTTCTCGCACACCGAGCAAACAAACGATCCCGTGATGCCCGCGGAAAAGCCGACCCGGATGTGCGCCAAGGAGAACGGGCATGTTGTCCAGTAGGCGTCGTCTCGGAACTCAATGGGGCAACCCAACAAGCCACGACGCAACTGAGCGGCTCTATGCACGGCCTCGTGCGCGGCTTCGCCGAGCGCGTGATCTTCGAGAAAGTTGAGTGCCCTTACGGCAGCCTGTTCGGCTGATCGGATGTGCGGTTCGGCGTCGGCGATCTTGGTCCCGCCAATCTGACGTCGACGGTCGGCCCAGAGCGCCTTCAGCGTCGAGTGCTGTTCAAGTCGCGCCTCATCGTCTTCTGACTCGATGGGATGCACATCGAGATCCGTGGGGTTCAACGAGCCCAGGGCGATAATCGCTAGTCCAATTTCGCTCTCTGCGACGAGGAGCTGTTCGCGTCCATTCATGTCGAGGTACGCATCTCGCAGCGGTCCTCGCGGAGGCGGAACTGGACCCCACTGAATTATCGTGCCGCCAACGCGCATAGTTCAGTCATCCAGCGCGCGAAGCTCGCGTATCGCGTCGATCACATCTGACCCTCGCCCCTTTACCCGAAGCCCGACGAACTTGCCCTTCTTCGGTTTCCACTCGGCGATCTCGAGTTCCATCTCGCGCTCCAGCGCCTCCGACTCAGACAGCCCGGTCACTTGACAACGTGAGGTGATCCATGCGGTTACCGCCATGATCAACCAGTCGTTGAGGAAGCCGTAGCACGTAAGCGCCAGCTCCCAGACGCCCGGGTCATGCGAGTACTCGGACACGAATCGACGGTCACCAGGGATGGGGGCGAACTGTACCTCCGCCCCGGCTGCGCGTGCATACTTCGGAAGAAAGCGGACGGAGTCGTCGAAGACCGTAACGGGCAACTCGTCCACGACTACCGTCCGAGTCGGCAAGACGTAGACCGTATGCATGACGAGCGCGTCGGTGTCCATCTCGACTTCAGGAGTCCACGACTCGATTCTCACGGCTGGGAAGGAGGCCTCGAGATCTGCTGCGCTCATGAGCAGATCCTCGCAGAACCAGTGTCTCAACTTCCATGTCTCGTGAGGCGACCGGCAAACGGCCGCGGGTGACGATACTCAGCCGCCCGGCCCGCTGATATCGATGCGCTCGAACAAGTGTCTGTGCATGGACTCAGTCAATCGGTGCCGGTGGGTCACCACGCCGTGCTCGAACGGGGAGTACCGGACGACGCCGTGTACGCCTCGCGCTGCCGCGCCTGCGGCGATGCCCTTGCGAACGTCAGCGCCGTGCTTCTCCCAGAAGTCGACGTGCTTGTTGAGGTAGCTTTCGATGGCTTCCAAGTCCGCCACCATCGAATCCGAGTCTTCGCCGAACAATCGAGTCTCGCGGAGCTCTCTCGCGATTGCCTCGAACACAAGCTGGTGCTCGCTGAGTTGCATCATCGCCTCGTGGAATCCGGACGCCTGCCACTCGTCGATCTCAACAAGGCTCGCGGAGTCACCGAACCCAAGGCTCTTCAGTCGACGACGCACCGCCTTGACGCCGTTGTACGCGGACACAACTTGTAGGAATGTCGCGAGCTGGCGGTCGTGCAGTTCCCGCTCCCTCTGAAGCCGGCGCTCGTGCTCCTCCAAATCCGTCTGTCTCTCGCGCGCGGCGGCCTCGTGATCCCGCTGCTGTTGTGCCGCGAGCTCAGCCCGCTCCGCACTCCGTTGTTCTGTACCTCGTTGCCAGCCAGCGGTGAGAAGGCCTCCGAGCACACCCAAAACGAGCAGCTGCATGCCGGCCTTTCCGGCCTCCAGCCAGAGCTCGTCGGGACGGTTCGTGAACACTGCGCTGAGATACACAAGCAGCGCACCCGACAGGACGACCGTCAGCGTGCTGATGACGAGCCAAGTCAATGCCTTCTTCGTAGAGTCAGTTCCCCGAGGACCCTTCATTGGACGAATGCTACGCCGTGCCCGCGATCGTCCATCGGAGCCTCCGGTTAACCACCCGCGCGGGGGAGGCATCCAATGCGCAATCTGACTTGGACGGCTAAGCGGGCTGGCCTACGCGTGCCAGATGTGCTCGTGCACAAGCCTGCGCGGAGTGACTGTGCGCACGGCGACTGCTGCTCGCGGGAGGATTCGCGCTCATGGTTTACTTCGAAGGATGCCTGTCCCGTTCCCGCCTGACTGCCCGCCTGCCGACGCCGCACCAAAGCCGGGAAAGTACTATCGCCTAGCGCCGAAGGGCATGTCCGTTGGTGATGCGGCGACGGCGATTTGCTGGCGTCGCCCGTACGAGACACCCCGGGGCGAGCTGTTCGGCAAGGAGGACGACTGCGAGGCGCACGGCCTGTCAGTTTTTGCGGATCTCGCCGACGTCCGCGGAGCGACCGCGTTCACACCGTGGGTCAGGGGTAAGTCGGTGGCTGAGGTTACGATCGGTGCGTTGGACGGCCCCCTCCGTCACAGCCCCACGTCGGAGGGCCACAGTCACCACGACTGGTGGACGAACCCCTATGACTTGGTCCCAAAGGGCGCAATCGTGGAAGTGCTGGAGGTGAGCTAATGGATTTCGAATCGCTCGATCTCGTCGGCACACCCTTCGAGCACGTCGAGACGTACGTCTACTTCGACGGCCGGCGCACGTTCGCGATGCGGTCGATCGGCATGCCTGACCTGTATTACATCGTGAACACCGTCGACGAGGATGAGGAGACGGGTGACCTCGTGACGCTCGCCGTCGCGGTCAGCGGTGATCGCTTTCGTGCGATGCGGGCAGGTATCGTGCCGTTCCGCGAGGTGTTCGCGGAGGCCGCGCGAAGCTCCCTGTTCCGCGTCGACTGGGCGTGGGTCGAGGACGCGTTCGGCGGCCAGGGATCCGTCCCGACAATCTCGCAGCTGCTGGGGGAAGACCTACCGGCCCGGTGGTTGCCGAGCGAGGACGCTCGGCTATCACTGCCCACGGCGACCGTCGAGCCGTACGAGCCGTCGAGACTCGTTGCGCTCGCCCAGGCGCAGTCGCGCACGCTGTTCGCGATCGAGGTCGAGCACGAAGGCGCGCGCATCACGGAGTTTCCTGCCCGTAACGCAGGCGAGCTGCAGGTCGCCGTCGACGGCGCCATCGGGTCGATCGCGAAGGAGTACGTGGGCAAGCGAAAGTCGCCGATCACCCGCGAGCTGCGCGTCTCGACCCTCGAGCTGCAGGCGGCATCATTCGTGCTGGTCATGGCGATTGACTCAGCTGGCGTCGTCGAGCCGACTGACGTCACCTCGAACGTCTTCGAGCAGCTCTCGTCATTCATTGCAGCTGTGGCGACGAACGAAGGCCCGCAGCTCCTGCAGGAGCTCAAGAAGCACTCTCCGAAGACTCGTGGCCGGCTACGCGCAATGCTCAAGCCGCTCGCCGCAGTCGGGAGCGGCCTCACGCTGTCGACTGCAATCGCTCACACCAACCTGGTTCAGGCCGTTTCGGCTGAGCCCGTCAGCGTGCGGGCGGCGATCGAGTTCATCGACAACGCGCCACCCGAGGTGAGCCACGTGAACGTTCGTCGTGGGATCCTCACTGGCCTCGTGCTGCGCACCCAGCGGTTCGAGATCATCGACGCGGCCTCCAACACCGCATACAAGGGGGCGATGTCCGATGAAGCGACCGCCGAAGCTGACGGGCTCGCCGTGGGAAATGAGAGCTTCGTCACAGCGACGATCCGGGTCGAGACGCCACTCACGAATGACGACGAGCAGACGGCCGGCGTTAAGTACTACCTCGAGTCGATCGAGACGTTCGTCCAGGGCGCACGGCCCGACGTCGACAACCCGGACGCAGACGACACAGCTACGTAGGCCGCGCTTCAGCTTCCTCGACGCCGATCCCGAGCGAGCGCGAGCACGCGGAGAGTGCCGCTCAGAGTACCCAGAGGCCGACTCGCCGGCCAGGAGCGCAATCGCACCGGCCAGCCGCGTCGACGCCGTGAATCATCGCGCGCCGGTCAGGAGGACCCGTGCACCTCGAGATCCCCCGAGCGCCTACCCTCGAGCAACTTGCGAGCAAAGAGTGCTCGCTCGAGGCGGGTTCGACCGAGGTTTATGACGGGACGGCATGACAGTGCACATTTCGTCGATATCCGCGCCGACAACGTGCGAGTCGACACTTGGTAGGGATCAACGAGCGCAGGCGACAGGCGAAACGGCTCCTACGTGACCGTGCATCCGTATCACGAGCGGTTTCAGCAGAGTTCCTCTATCTCACATTGTGCCGCGTAAGACGAAGTGAGGTGCCGCGAAAACCGAAACCGCGGGCAACCGAGGGGGTATGGTGTCCACATGCCGAAGCCAACCTTCACCTCCGATGCCGACGAATCCAATCTGTTCCCCGAGGATGCCCCGCCGAGCACCGGCGTGGAGACACGTCAAGAGTACGTGCGTCGAGGCGCGAGCGGCTACACCAAGGTACGCAACGCGTTCGTCCAGTCCCCCCGCACGTCCGAGCGAGGACAGAGCCACCCTGGGACTCTCCCGAAGTTCGCACGCAACCACCGCGCGGCGGTGCTGTACCTGGCTCTCCTCACCAACTGGTCGTGGTTGTCCCGCAGCGATGAGGCACTCCCCGCTGACACATGGATTCGGTTCCTCACGTGCGAAGCTTCGGGCGCCCTGACGTGGAACGCGCAGTCCCTCTCCCACGCCTGGGGGGTTCTCGAACAGAATCAGCTCGTCACCCGCACCCACCAGAAGCGGCTCAAAAAGGTCACACCGCTGCACGAGAGCGGTTCTGGCGATGCGTACAAGCGTCCCGAGGGAAGTGCCGGAGACAACTACTTCATCCTGCCCTCGGCGTTCTGGACCGAGGAGCTGCACGGCACGCTCAGCTGGCCCGCACTCGCGGTGCTCCTGATCCTCCTAAAGGAGACCGGACAGGAGCCCTACGCTGAGCTGCCCGTGGACCGCGCCGACCGCTATTACGGCGTCTCCCGAACTGCCGCGGAGAAGGGCCTAGCCGAGCTACGGATGCTGGGACTCGTGGAGAGCCGAGAGCGCTGGGTGTCCGATCCGGACTCCGGGGAGGGTCGCCGACGAACGTCCCTGCACGTGCTCCACGGCGAGTTCTCCCTGAGGGCGCGCAAGGCTCTCCAGCAGGCCGCGCAGGCTCGACGCCAAGGCAAGCAGCCGGACCCCGCAAGTAAGGAGGTGATGGACGATGACAACGCCGAATCCGAAGAAGGCTGAGACCAAGGCGGGTATGTGGTCCACCATCACCGCCGCGGTCGAGGGCGGTTGGGGGGCGACCGGCCGCCTGGTCGTCATCCTCGCAGTAGTGGCTGCCGCGATCGTCGCAGTCATCCTTGTGTCCGGCGGCGGCGCGGTGATGATGGGACTGCGAAGCCTGGTTCTTGGCCTATAGGCGTCGGCAGGGCGCACCGCCATGCCCGGATGGAGCACATCGCACAACGTGTCGCTCAGAGGGGATCGCGGTGTTGATCCGTCCACAGTCCACATGCAGCGTCGCCTCTTGCGCCCGCTGTGGTCCCTCATCCGGGCAATGCCCGCACGGGGATCCGGTCGAGCCACACCAAGTCGAGAGACCGCGAGGTCGCGCCGAAAACGTCAGAGCGAGGTTTCGGAGGGTGGCCGTTTCGGCGGGGGGGGTTCGGCCACCGCATCGACGGCGTGTCGTGACATTGGCAGCCGAGACGACACCCCTGCCGGAAACGATGGCGTTTTCGGCGCGGCGAGCACAGTGCATCCCGTCGGTGACAATGGTCGTATGAGGCTGCATCGGGGTGCTCGCGCTGCGCGCGGTGGTCTGGTGGCGCTGTTCGCGACGTTCGTCGCGCTGCTGTCTCATGTCGCTGGTGGTGGTGAGGTTCCGGGCTGGCTCGGGGTGTTCGTGCCGCTGGTGTTGGCGTCCGCGGTGTCGACGGTGGTGGTGAGTCACCGCCTGTCGATGTGGCGCCTGTCCGTGGCGGTGATCGCGTCGCAGCTGCTCTTCCACACCTTGTTCACCCTCGGCGGCCCCTCAGGCGCTTTTCTGCTTCACGGGCACTTGCACGGTCACCACGACGGGGAGGTCGCAGCCTCGGTGGCGACGGTCACCGCCACCACGACCCATGACCATGACGGCGGGGTGATGTGGGCTGCCCACGCGGTCGCTGCGGTGATCACGGTCGCGGGTATCTATGTCGGGGAACGGTCTGTGCTGCTTGCCGCGGCTGCCGTCAGGGCAGCACGGACGTGGCTGGACCGGAAAACCATCTCTTTCACGGCCACACTCTCCGCGACCTTTGACTCTCCCCGCCAGGTGGTCCGGGGCGTCGTGCGTGCGTTGCGGTCGCTGTGCGTTCTCCCGGGGGATCGGCATCGCGGCCCCCCGCTGTCTTTCGGTATCTGACCTTCTCCACGCGGCGGCGCGTCGCCGTCGCGGACCCGCGCATTACTTGCGGCGGGTGTCAGCTCGTTCCCGCTCACACTGTCGGGAACATTCCGAAAGGATGCCCATGCGGCACACACATCTGTTCAGCGGCGCTGCGGCCGCAGTCCTCGCAGCACTCCTCATCACCGCCAGCAGCGCTCCGGCGATCGCGCACGAAAGCCTGACCTCGAGTTCCCCCACCGAGGGTCAGCAGTTCGACACCGCCCCGCAGCAGGTCGAACTCGTCTTCACCGACGAAGTCCTCCCCCAGGGCGCAGAGATCGCCGTGGTCGACGACGCGGGCGAGGACTGGGTGGACGGTGAGGTCACGATCGACGGCTCCGCCGTGACGGTGCCGCTTGCCGCCGACATGCCCGACGCGGGTTACGAGGTGCAGTGGCGGGTGGTCTCCGGTGACGGGCACCCCATCTCCTCCACCATCCCGTTCACGGTGGGCGATGCGGAACCGGTCTCCGAGGCCCACGACGACGGGCACACCTCGCACGCGGACGCCGAAGCCGAAGAGTCTGACCAGTCCGCCGGACTCCCTACGTGGGGCGTCGTGACGCTCGCGGTCGGCGGGGTGGTCGTCGCCGCTGGTGTCGCGTTCCTCGCCGTCACTCTCGCGCGTCGACGCCGCTCGTGATGCGTCGCGCGTAGTCCCATGGAGGGTGGTTCGGGCTAGCTCTTTCTCAATGCCGGCTCGGGCCACCCTCTCGTGTAGTACTATCTGCGTATGCACGTAGATACGAATGCGGATGATCTCACTCCCGGGAGCGAGTACGTCGAAGTTGCCGTCGAGGTATTTCGTCTCCTGGCGGACGCGACCCGCATCCGTATCGTGCTGGCGCTGCGCGACGGGGAGCAGTCGGTGAACACCCTCGCGGAGCTCGTCGACCGCAGCCCCGCCGCAGTCTCCCAACACCTCGCCAAGCTGCGCTGGGGAAAGATCGTCCGGGTCCGGCAGGAGGGCAACAAGGCGTTCTACCGCCTGACCGACGAGCACGCCATGCGTCTCGTCGTCGAAGCGATCCGCCAAGCAGAGCACGCGGTGGACGAGACCCCGGGGCACCACGCATGATCCGCGTCCTCCGAAACGCGACCTACCGGGCGCTGTTCTCGGCGCAGGTCCTCGCCCTCCTAGGCACCGGACTGTTGACGGTCGCGCTCGGTCTGCTTGCGTTCGACCTTGCAGGCGAGAACGCCGGCGCCGTGCTCGGCACCGCCCTGACGATCAAGATGATCGCCTACGTCGGTGTCGCTCCGCTGGTCGCCGCGCTCGTTGACCGGCTCCCGAAGAAGGCCGTGCTGGTCGGGGCGGATGCGATCCGTTTCGCGATCGCTCTGTCCCTGCCGCTGGTGACGGAGACGTGGCAGATCTACGTGCTCGTGTTCGTCCTGCAGTCAGCGTCCGCAACGTTCACGCCCGCGTTCCAGTCTCTCATCCCGAGCGTGCTGCCTGAGTCCCGCGACTACACCCGTGCGCTGTCGCTGTCGCGCCTCGCGTACGACCTGGAAGCGCTACTCAGCCCGATCATCGCCGCAGCGCTCCTCACCGTCGTCTCCTACAACAACCTGTTCCTCGGTACCGCCCTCGGCTTCGCCTGCTCCGCCGTCCTCGTCGTGACCGCGAAGCTCCCCGCTCGAGAACCCGTCACCTCATCGGACACGTTCTGGCAGCGGCTCCCTACCGGTGTGCGCGTGTTCGCACGCACCCCCACGCTCCGGTTCGTGATGCTGACCAACATCGTCGTCGCCGCCGGCACCGCGATCGTCCTCGTCAACTCCGTCGTCTACTCCCGCGGCGTGTTCGGGCTCGACGACACCGCCCTTACCCTCGCCCTCGCCAGCTACGGCATCGGCTCCCTCGTCGTCGCCCTCAACGTCCCCTGGCTCGTCGACCGGTTCGGCGTCACCCGCCCCATGCTCCTCGGCGGCACCCTCATCGTCCTCGGACTCACCGCCGCGACCCTCATCACCGGGCTACTCACCTCGAACCCCAGCGGGTGGCCGCTGCTGCTGGCGACGTGGGGTGCGCTCGGCATGGGCACCTCACTCGTGAACACCCCGTCATCACGCCTGCTCGCGGAAGCCTCCACCCCGCAGAACCGGAACCTGGTCTACACCGCCCAGTTCGCGCTCTCCCACGCCTGCTTCCTCATCACCTACCCCATCGCCGGATGGCTCGGCGGTGCGAGCCTCCTCGCAGCCGCGATCACCCTCACCGTCCTCGCGGCCGGCGCCCTCGCGGCCGCATTTCTCCAAGCAGAGAACACCCACCGCCGACGTGGTGTCGCTGAGATGGACGACGACAGCTCGACACGCGAAGCAGCATCCGCACCGGAAACGCCTGCCGAAACCACGTAACGGACACCGTTTCCGGCCCGCCGCGGTAACCAAAAACCGTCGTGCCACCGAAAACGATCGTTTCCGGCAAGCGCTCGATCCGAAACAGGTCGCGCGTGGAGCCGCAGCTGTGCACTTGGTCGCACGCGACCGCCCCGCTTACGCGCGATGCCCGATTAGGGATCCACCCTGATGCGCGGCTGTCTCGCGAGTGGCACGCTCGGCGCCATGGATGGAATACAGATTGGCTACGCCAGAGTCTCCACGACCGATCAGGACCTCACCTCACAGCGCGATGCGCTGCTAAGACTCGGGGTTCTTGATCCGAATATCTACGTCGATCACGGGCTGACCGGCACGAACCGCTCGAGACCCGGGCTGCGCGAAGCGCTTGCGGCGGTGCGAGCAGGCGACACGCTCGTGGTCACGAAGCTCGATCGGCTTGCCAGGTCGGTGCGAGACGCGCGTGACATCGCCGACGAACTGACGATCAAAGGCGTCGCGCTCAGTCTTGGAGGGAGTCGGTACGACCCCACAGATCCGGTGGGCCGGCTCCTGTTCAATGTGCTCGCCATGGTTGCAGAGTTCGAACGCGATCTGATCAGCATGCGCACAAAGGAGGGGATGGCGGTCGCTCGCGCGAAAGGACATCTGAAGGGCAGACAACCGAAGCTGTCGAACACGCAACGCAAGCTCCTGTTCGACGTGCAGGACCGCGGCGAATACACCCAGGCCGAGATCGCTGAACTGTTCAGCGTGTCCCGCGCGACCGTGTACCGCGAACTCCAGCGCCGACGCGTGGCATTCCTCGCCACCTGCGAGGCGCACATCTTCTGAACAAGCCGCCACTGCGGCGACGACCCTTGCCCTCAGGGCGCCGCCGCACCCGGCTCGGTCTGCACGCCGTCTCCAGGCGTGTTTCCGTTGGGCCTTCACCCAGTCACGAGGCTGACCCCGCCGCGCTCGGCACCTCACCCAGGGAGTAGTACACCGGGATGCCACGGCTCTGCGCGATCGCGACATCTTGGTCTGCGCCGCGAGAGTCGCCGGACAATCGCAGCACCGCGTCGCAGTGCTGCAGCAGCCGTTCGGCCGTCGGATACATCACGTCGGCCGCCAGCGGATCGGTGGGCCCACTCGCTCCGGCGCTCTCCAGCACGGGCAGGGCGACCCACTCGCCGATCATCGGCACGTGGCCGGCTTGGAAGATCGGCCAGGCCGCCTCCTCCAGACGCTTGAGGTTCCGGGCCATCAGTTCGGGGTTCCCGTTTGTGCCGGATGCGTAGGGCCCGGCGATCAGAATCAACATAGGCTTGGTCATATCCGGCACAATACAGCAGAAACGTGCAGAAACAGGAAGGACCGCACAATGCTCGCTGCGGCACGCAAGCACCTCCTCCTCGAACGCCTCCGCACCGACGGGCGCATCGTCGCGAAGGAGATCGCTGCTGAGCTGGGGCTGTCCGAGGACAGCATCCGCCGCGACCTGCGCGAACTCGACGCCCAAGGTCTCGCCGTGCGGGTTTACGGCGGGGCCCTCCCCGCCTCACCAGCCACAGCCGATTACGCAGCACGCTCGATGGTCGCGCCCGAGAGCAAGCGTCGGGTCGCAGCGGCAGCAGTTCGGCTGATCGAGCCGGGCGCGACCATCATCCTGGACGGCGGAACGACGACGCTCGCCATGGTCGACGCGCTCCCGAAGAGCTTCCGCGGCACGATCATCACCCACAGCCCCACCATCGCCGCCGCCCTCCTGGACCACGAGGCAGACATCTTCCTGATCGGCGGACAGATCTTCAAACACTCCGCGGTCGCCTGCGGGGCGGCCGCCGTCGAGGTCGCGAACAGGATCAGCGCCGACCTCTTCTTCCTCGGCGTCACCGGCATCCACCCCACCGCCGGACTCACCACCGGCGACCCCGAAGAAGCCAGCATGAAACGCACCCTCGCCGCCCGCGCCGCAGAGACCTACGTACTCGGCAGCGACGAGAAGATCGGCGCCGCCTCCCGCTACACCGTCCTCCCCTTCGACGACATCGCCGGCGTCATCACCGACAAACCGAAGACCGACCCGACCTCGCGCGAGCTGGCCAAAGCCGGCATCAACCTCGTCCACGCCGACTGAGGGTTACGGTTGCCGAATGCTCCGCCTCATCGCCAGGGTCTATTGGACGTTCAGCAAGTGGACGCTCGCGACCGAGCCCGCGCCCACCCGGCCCACCGTCGTCCTGGGTGCGCCGCACACCTCCAACTGGGACTTCGTGCTCATGCTCGCCATCGCATGGCGCCTGAAGATGCGGTTTCGCTGGCTGGGTAAGGAGAGTCTCTTCCGCGGCTGGCGAGGCCCGGTCATGCGGGCGATCGGCGGCATCCCGGTCGACAGGGCCAACCCTGCCGGGGTCGTCGACGACCTCGTCGGCCGTATCCGCGACGGTGACGTCTTCGGCCTCGTGGTGACACCAGAAGGCACCCGCGGCGGCGTCGGCCACTGGAAGTCGGGCTTCTACCGCATCGCGCGCGAGGCCGGCCTCCCCGTCACCCTCGGGTACGTCGATCGCACCACCATGACCACCGGGCTGGGACCCACGCTCACGCTCACCGGAGACGTCAGCGCAGACATGAACACCATCCGGGCGTTCTACGCCGACAAGTCCGGATTCCTTCCCGCTCGGCGGGTCGAGCCACGCCTGCGCGAGGAGGACGAGCCTCGTCCGACTGCCTCGGCGTAAGCGTCAGCCGCCGATGGCGCTCATGTGACAGACGGGTCGGAGGAACGACGAGCCGTTGATCGCGCGTCGCTCAGACGAGGTCCAGCGACAACATTCCGTCAGGAATGTCCAACGCGATGCCACTCAGCTTTGCGAAGCCGATGAGTCCGATCAGCGCGGCGACATTGATGACAACGGAGCACCAGAACGCCCGACGGAATGAGCGTTTGCGGGTCTTGTGTCGAAACAGCTGCTGAGCGATGAGGGCTCCTGGCCAGCCACCGAACAGGCCGAGCATCACGAGGCTCTGCTCCGAAACCCGTCGGCGACCGCGGCGCGCGGCTCCCTTATCGACGCCGTAGGCCGCAATGGTGATAACGCTCAGGCCGGCGTAGAGCACCGGCATCCACCAGGGAAGATCGAGCACGAAGTAGGCGATCGTGAATGCGGCGAGGAAGGTGCCGAACACCGACCAACTCAACGCCGGCGGCAAAGGTCGCGAAAAGTCACGCGGGCGATCAGATGCGCGCCGGGGTCGGTCGTATCCGATGGTCACTCGCTGATCCTAGGGCGTGTTGATCAAGTCATCTGCCCTTGTCTCGGTGAGCCTTGAACGGTGATGCGACACGAGATCTCTGACGAGGCGTGGGCCGTGATGGAGCCGTTGATGCCGACGGTTACGGGCCGGTCGAGGCCGTGGACGAATCATCGGCTCGCTGTCGAGGGAATGGCGTGGAAGTACCGCACCGGCGCTCCCTGGCGGGACGTGCCGGAGCAGTATGGGAAGTGGAACTCCATTTACAAGCGGTTCAGCCGATGGGCCGCGGACGGCACCTGGGAGAAGCTGCTCGCGGAGGTCCAGAGGCAGGCAGATGCCGCCGGGAAGATTGACTGGGTGGTCTCGATCGACTCCACGATCGCGCGTGTGCATCAGCACGGCGCGACCCTGAAGCGGGACACAGGGGGCTCTACCGAATGACAGGAATCCGTGGGTCGAGCCGCCGGATCACGGGATCGGACGCTCTCGCGGCGGACTGACAACCAAGCTGCACATGGTCTGCGATGGCCGTGGCCGGCCGTTGGGAATGCTGATCACCGGCGGCAACGTCAACGACACCACGATGATGACCGCGGTCCTCGAAGACATTCGCGTGCCCCGCGCCGGTAAGGGTAGGCCCCGAACCCGCCCGGACCGGGTTCTTGCCGACAAGGGCTACCCTTCGAAGGCGAACCGCGCCTGGCTTCGCAGCCGCGGGATCGCTGCGACCATCCCGGAGCGTGACGACCAGATCGCGCACCGCCGGAAGCGGCCGGGTCGGCCGATCGACTTCGGCGACCAGCAGCAAGCTCGCTACAAGGGGCGCAACGTGGTTGAGCGGTGCTTCAACCGGCTCAAGCAGTGGCGCGGGATCGCGATGCGCTCTGACAAACTCGCCCGCAACTACCGCGCCGCGATCTGTCTCGCCGGAACTTTGATCTGGGTCAAGACCGGCGCGCGCTGAGTGGACTTGGGTGAGCCGCTTACACCTTCGTGGAGCGGGCGTGAAGTTGAGCGACGAACTCCTCGGCGGCGGCGAGTTGGATTCTGAGACGGTCGCGCCGCTCGAGCGCCTCCTGCCGGACACTCTCAAACCGAGCATCAAGTTCCGGATCGCGCGGGTTGGCGTTGACCAGATTGATGAGGTCGAGCAGCTCACGCATCTGGTCGAGGCTGTAGCCGAGGGGTTTCATCCGGCGGATTAGCATCACCCGTGCCTCGTCGTCGGCGGTGTAGAGGCGGAACCCGCCATCGGTGCGTCCGGACGGAGTGACGAGACCGATCTCGTCGTAATGGCGGAGGGTGCGCAGTGACAGACCAGTGCGCTCGGCCAGTTCACCGATGTGCATCGCCGCGTCAGTCATGATCCCCGATTTCCTTCAACCCTCACGTTACGTTAGAGTCTCGTTGTTCGCTCGCACCCTGTCGTGCAGCATCCATCCTCTCCCGAATCTCTGAGACTTCCCGGCGCAACGGAGCGCCTTCCTGCGGGCTTACATCCCCGCCGACCACGAAGGAGCACCGTGACCGCCGTCGTGCCCACGCAAGATCCCGCCGCCCGCTACCGGATCGAACCGACCGTTCTGCAAGCGCTGCGCAGCCCCCGCATTCTCACCCGCGAAGTCCTCGCCGGACTGGTCGTCGCGATCGCGCTGATCCCCGAAGCGATCGCGTTCTCGATCATCGCCGGGGTCGACCCCCGGGTGGGGCTGTTCTCGTCGTTCGTGATGGCGGTCGCCATCGCATTCCTCGGCGGCCGGCCCGCGATGATCACCGCCGCAACCGGCGCCATCGCGCTGGTCATCGCCCCTGTTGCCCGCGAGTACGGGATGGACTACTTCATCGCCACCGTGATCCTCGGTGGGCTCATCCAGATCGTGCTGGCACTTCTCGGGGTGGCGAAGCTGATGCGGTTCATACCCCGCAGCGTCATGGTCGGGTTCGTCAACGCCCTCGCCATCCTCATCTTCATCTCGCAGATCCCGCAGCTGCTCGGGGTGCCCTGGATGGTCTACCCGCTCGTGGTCGCGGGCCTGCTCATCATGTATCTGATGCCGCTGCTGACCCGTGTCGTCCCGGCACCGCTGGTCGCGATCGTTCTGCTCACTGCCGCCGCTGTCGTGTTCGGTATCAGCGTCCCCACCGTCGGCGATCAGGGCCAACTCCCGCAGAGCCTGCCCGAACTGTTCATCCCGAACGTTCCGCTCACCCTGGACACCCTCGGCATCATCTTCCCGTTCGCCGCCGCGATGGCCATCGTCGGGCTCCTCGAATCCCTCATGACCGCGAAACTGGTCGATGACATCACCGACACCCACTCCCGAAAGACCCGCGAAGCGTGGGCTCAGGGGGCGGCGAACATCCTCTCCGGCGCGTTCGGTGGCATGGGCGGCTGCGCGATGATCGGGCAGACGATGATCAACGTGAAGGCATCCGGAGCCCGCACCCGCATCTCCACCTTCCTCGCCGGCGTGTTCCTCCTCGTCTTGGTGCTTGTGCTCGGCGACATCGTCGCCGTCATCCCCATGGCCGCCCTCGTCGCCGTGATGATCGTCGTCTCCGTCGCCACGTTCGACTGGCACAGCATCCGCCCCACCACCCTCAAGCGCATGCCGCTCAGCGAAACCCTCGTCATGGTCGTCACCGTCGGCATCACCGTGTGGACCCACAACCTCGCCATCGGCGTCGGCGTCGGCGTCATCGCCGCGATGATCCTCTTCGCCCGCCGCGTCGCGCACTTCACCACCGTCACCCGCGAGATCACCGACCAAGACGGCCAGCCCACCGCCCGTTACACCGTCGACGGAGAACTGTTCTTCGCCTCCAGCAACGACCTCACCACGCAGTTCGAATACACCCACGACCCCGACCGCGTTGTCGTCGACCTGACCCGCTCCCACGTCTGGGACGCATCCACCGTCGCCGCGCTCGACGCCATCCACACCAAATACGAACACCTCGGCAAGACCGTCACCTTCACCGGCATGAACGACGCCACCGCCCGATTCCACGGCCGCCTCACTGGCGGACTCGGCAACGCGCACTAACTGGACTCCAGCGACCCCGGCACTAAATCAACACGCCCTAGGCGGCTCCGACGTCTGCGACTCCCGGCCCCAGGCCGTCAGCCGCCGATCGCGTTCATCCCGCGCGCGGGCTGGAGGAACGACGGGTCGTTGATCGCGTGGCCCGGCAGCTTGCCGTGCACGCAGGCCTGCAGGATGCCGGCGATGACCCCGCTCCGCTCGGAGGGAGCGGCATCCGCCGGCATCGCCCGCAGAGCAGTCGTCACGTCGTACTCGGTGAGCGAGAAGAGGCAGTTGCGGAACTGACCGTCCGCAGTCAGCCGCAGCCGATCGCACGCGCCGCAGAACGGCGCCGTCACCGACGCGATCACACCGACCTCGTGCGGGCCACCGTCGATCCGCCACTTCTCGGCAGGCGCTCCCCCACGACCGGGCACCGGCTCCAACCCGAAGCGCTCCGACAGTGCGGCGAGGATGTCTTCGCGCGTCACCATCGCGTCCCGGTCCCAGGTGTGACCGGAGTCCAGCGGCATCTGCTCGATGAAGCGCAGCTGCGCGCCGACCTCCATCGCGAACTCCACCAGGTCGACGAGCTCGTCGTCGTTGACGCCGCGCATCGCGACCGCATTCAGCTTCAGCGGCGTCAGCTCCGACGCGGCAGCCGCAGCGATCCCCGCGAGCACATCGTCGAGGCGGTCGCGACGCGTGAGCGCGGCGAACTTCTCGCGGTTGATCGTGTCGATGCTGATGTTCAACCGCGTCAGCCCGGCCTCGATCAGGTCGGGAAGCACCTCGCCCAGACGGATGCCGTTGGTCGTCATCGCGACCTCGACCGGGCCATCGGGGCCAGAGATCGCCGCCACGCGCCGCACCACATCGACGATGTCGGTGCGCAGCAACGGCTCGCCGCCGGTCAGCCGGAACGTCCGGATGCCGAGGGCTGCGGCAGTTTGAGCCACCTCGACGATCTCGTCGGTGGACAGGATGCTCGTGCGGGCGAGCCACTCATTGCCCTGCTCGGGCATGCAGTACGTGCAGCGCAGCGAGCACCGATCGGTGAGCGAGATCCGCATGTCGCGGTGCACTCGACCGTGGGTGTCGACGAGGCCGGCACCGAGGTCAGCGGGCGCCGCGTCGGCCGGCGCCTGCGGCGCACGACCGATGGTGACGGGCACGGCCGTCATCGCGTCGCTCCGCGCGCCGATGTCATCTTCTGAGGCTAGTCGCCGTTGCCCGGGCGAAGGCGGGAATCCGCCGCCTCTCAGGGGATCGGCACGAACCGCATGTGCGACGGATCGACCTGCAGCCATACCGTGTCACCTGGCGCGACGTCAGCGTCCCCCGCTCCGATGTCAGCGGCACCGGACGTCGTGTGGATCCGCGCACCCGACAGCGTCGGCTCGACCCGCACGACCTCGGTAGGCCACGCGTTCGCTCCCGCTCCGCTGACGACACGCACGTCGGCCGGGCGGAACACCGCCGCGAGCGGTGCGCCATCGGTCGCCGCGAGTGCCTGCGACGCGGGATCCGCGCTCGTCAGCAACGCTGCGCCCCCCGTCCACCGGCCATCCGCCGCGACACCCGGCATCCGATTCACGTCTGCGATCGACGCGACGAAGGTGGATGCCGGAGCGTGCAGCACCTCGCGCACCGCGCCGCTCTGCACGACGACTCCGGCCTCCACGATGAACAGCCGCTCGGCGAGCGCGACCGCGTCCGCCGCATCGTGCGTCACCGCGATCGTGGTCGTGCCGACGAGCTGATTGCGGAGCATGCCGCGGATCGACGATGCCGTGACAGGGTCCAACGCGACGAGAGGCTCGTCGAGCAGCACGACGCGTGGGGACGCCGACAGGGCACGGGCGATCGCGACACGCTGCTGCTCACCGCCCGACAGCTCCCGCGGCATCCGCTCCCCCATCCCGGCAAGTCCCACCCGCTCGAGCCAGACGTCGGCGTTCGCGCGTGCCGCGTCGGTCGGCGTGCCCGCCGCCCGGGGGCCGAACGCGACGTTCTCGCGAGCCGACAGGTGCGGGAACAGGCGCGGATCCTGGTTGAGGAGGATCACCCCGCGATGCATCGGAGCGGTCCGCACGCGCGGCACAGCGGTCCGCTCGACGACACGGCCGCCCACGACGATCTCGCCATCGTGGAGCGGCGCCAGCCCGGCGAGCGCTTCGAGCAGCGTCGACTTGCCGGCCCCGCTCGGCCCCATGACGGCCACCGTCTCACCGGCCGCCGCATCGATCGCGACATCGACGCGGAAGCGCGGCCGGTCGACCACGACGTGTGCCCGCAGCCCCCTCATCGCACCGCTCCCGGCCGCCAGCCCCGCACCAGCAGCAGAACGATGATCGCGGCTGCCAGCAACAGCAGCGCGAGCGCGACGGCCGTCCCCTGGGTCACACCGGCACCGTTGAACGCGGTATAAATGGCCAGCGGCATGGTCTGCGTGACGCCTGGACGATTGCCCGCAAACAGCGCAGTCGCCCCGAACTCGCCGATCGCGCGGGCGAAGCACAGCACGACCCCCGCGACGATGCCGGGCACGGCGAGCGGCAGCGTGATGCGCCAGAGAATCGTCCACCGTCCCGCGCCCAGCGCCGCGGCGGTGCGCTCGTAGTCGACGCCCGTTGCTCGCACCGCGCCCTCGACGGCGAGCACGAGGAACGGCAGTGCGACGAACGTCTGCGCCAGCACGACGGCCGGCGTCGTGAACGAGAGCCCCCACTCCCCCAGCCACCCGGAGCGTCCGAAGAGGTACAGCAGCGCGATACCGCCCACCATCGGCGGCAGCACAAGCGGCACCGTCACGGCGGCGCGCAGGAGTGCCGCCACTCGCGGACCCGACCGGGCGATGAGCAGCGCGAGCGGCACGCCGAGGACGATGCACACGAGGGTGGCCGCCAGCCCCGTGCCGAGCGACAGGCCAAGCGCCGCCACCGCTGCGGGCGACGTCACGTCGGCCAGGAAGGTCGACCACTCGACGCGCGCGACCAGCGCGATGAGCGGAAGCACGAGGAACGCGAGCGCGACGATGGCGGGGAGCGCGAGCACCCGCGGGGTGTAGCCGCGTTCGCTCACGGTGCCCCGAACCCGAACTCCTCGAGGATGGCCTGACCCTCGTCGGACAGCACGAAGTCGACGAACGCGTCCGCGGTATCGGGGCTCGCGGCATCCGCCACCGCAGCGATCTCATACAGGTTTACGACTTCGTCGGCACCGTCGGGCACGATCGCCTCGATGTCTTCGCGGCCGATCACGTCGGTGGCGTAGACGAGGCCCGCGTCGGCCTCACCGGCCGCCACCTTCGTGAGCACCGCGGTCACGTTCTGCTCGAGGCTCGCGGCGTCGACGGTCACGCTCGCCGCGTCGAGCAGCGAAGCGGATGCCGCGCCGCACGGCACCTCCGGCGCACACAGCACCGTCACGACGTCCGCGAGGTCGTCGAGCGACGCGACGCCCGCCGGGTTGCCCGCGGGCACAGCGATGACGAGCGTGTTCGAGGCGAACACGGCGGGGTCGGCCGTGGCATCCGATGCCTTCGCCATGTTCGCCTGATCGGCGGACGCGAACACATCGGCCGGTGCCCCCTCGAGGATCTGCGTGGCCAGGGTCGACGAACCGTCGTAGACGGCGCTGACCTCGACCTCGGGATGCCGCGCAGTGAACGCGTCGCCGATCTCACCGAACGACGCGGCCAGAGATGCGGCGGCGTACACGGTCAGTGACTCGCTCAGGGGTGCCCCATCCGTCGCGGAGGGAGCCGGCGTGCTCGCGCAGGCGGTGACCGTGAGCGCAACCGTTCCGACGAGGGCGATACCGCGCAGCGAACGAGGCATCAGTCCCGCGCGATCTCGACGACGACGTTCGTGGCTTTCACGGATGCCGTCGCGAGCGAGCCCACCTCGAGCTCCAGCTCGCGTGCCGCTTCGGCGGACATCAGCGACACCACCCGATGCGGACCCGACTGCAGGTCGACCTGTGCCATGACGCCGTCGATCTGCACGCGGGTCACGATGCCGACGAAGCTGTTGCGCGCGCTGGAGCGGTGCTCGCTCCCCTCCGCGGGCTGATTCGCCATGTCGACGGCGAACGCGGCCAGCGCATCACCCGGGATCTCCGCTGGGACGGCGTCCGTCACCGGGAGGAGTCCCTGGTCGATCCATCGGCGCACGGAATCGTCGCTCACGCCGAGCAGACGGGCGGCACGAGCCACACGGTAGGTCCTCATCATCCGATGATGCCGCACGAGCGGATGCAAAGCTAGCAGTTATGCCGCATCTGCGGCTTCTCAGAGATGCTGATCGCCGCCCGCGCGGCATCCCACCGGTATACGCTCAGGACATGCGCCCGTTGGTCGATGCCGTCCCCGAGTTGGATCCCGACGAACGCGTGCGCACAGCCCGCCACACGGTGCTGCGTGCCATCGGCGACGAGGGGCAGCGGCGCCTGTCCGCCGCGCGCGTTGCCGTCGTCGGCGCCGGCGGCATCGGGTCGCCCGCACTCCTGGCCCTCGCCGCTGCCGGCATCGGCACCCTCATCGTGATCGACGATGACATCGTCGAGCTGCACAACCTGCAGCGCCAGATCGCGCATCGAGTCGACGACATCGGCACCCTGAAGACGGACAGCGCTGCCCGCGCCGTCGCCGCGCTCTCACCGCACACGACGGTGACCCCGATCACTGCTCGCCTCGACGACGCCAACGCGGTGGAGTTGCTCAGCGGAGCCGACGTCGTGATCGACACGAGCGACTCCTTCGCGACCCGTCGCGCCGTCGCCGCGGCCACTGAAGCACTCGGACTGCCCCTAGTGTGGGGCGCGGTCAGAGAGTGGCACGCACAGATCACGGTCTTCTGGTCGACGCCTCCCGAGGGCGACCCCGTCGTCCTGAACGACCTCTTCGCGGTCGGCACCGAAGGCGACCCGCCCACCTGCGCGCAGGTCGGCGTGCTGGGCGCGCTCTGCGTGCAGGTCGGCGGCGTGCTGGCCACCGAAGTCGTCAAGCTCGTCACCGGTGCGGGCCAACCGCTGCTCGGACGCATGATGGTGCTCGACGCGCTCTCCGGGCGCCAGCACGAGCTCGCCCTCCGATCGGCGAAGGCGGCGGGATGAACGACATGCGCAGCGTCGAGGAGCAGCTCGCCCGGGTCCTCGCGGCGGTCCGCGTCGTCCCGACCGACGTCATCCCCGTCCATGACGCGGCGGGGCGCACGCTCGCCGCACCCGCGACGGCCACCCACGACATCCCGCTGTTCGACAATTCGGCGATGGACGGCTTCGCGGTGCGCGCCGCCGACGTCGCGGATGCCTCCCCGGACAATCCGGTCACCCTCCGCGTCGTCGCGGACCTGCCGGCCGGCGTGTCGACCGACCCTCGCCTCACCGCCGGTGAGGCCGCCAGGATCATGACCGGCTCACCGACGCCATCCGACGCCGACGCGATCGTGCCGTTCGAGAGCACGGTCGACGGCCTCGCGGACTCCCTCGACGTGGTCCGAGTGATCGAGGCGCCCGCGCCGGGCGCCTTCGTCCGCCGACGCGGTGCCGACCTGCACGCCGGAGACGTGGTCATCCCCGCCGGCGAACGGATGGGCGCCTTCCAGGTGGCCGCGGCCGTGGCCGCAGGCGTTGCCGACGTGACCGTGACGCGCGCACCACGCGTGGCAGTCGTCTCCACCGGCAGCGAGCTGCTCACCCCCGGCGAGACGCCACGGCGCGGGCTCATCCCCGACTCGAACGGGCCGCTCCTCGAACGCCTCGTCGCCGACGCCGACGCCGACCTCGTCTTCACCGCGCGGGTCGCGGACGAAGGCGAGGGGGTTGCCCAGGCCACCGCCGCCGCCCGCGAGGCGGGGGTCGACGTCATCGTGTTCACCGGTGGGGTCAGCGCGGGGGCGTACGAGCCGGTCCGTGCCGCCTTCGACGGACACGGCGAGGTCGAGTTCGTCCGCGTCTCGATGCAACCGGGCAAGCCGCAGGCGTTCGGGGTGGTGGGCGACGCGTGCCTCGTCTTCGGCCTGCCCGGCAACCCGGTGAGCGTCGCCGTGTCGTTCGAGGTGTTCGTGCGTCCCGCGCTCCTCGCCCTGCAGGGCAGGAACGAGCGCTTCCGTCCGCACCTGACGCTCCGAGCCGCGGAATCGTGGCGCACCCCGCCAGGTCGCCGGCAGTACCTGCCCGCGGTCGTCGACCTCGCCGAGCGGACCGTACGCCCCGCGACCGCGGGAGGATCGGGGTCGCACCTGGCCGGTGGGCTGGCACGCGCGTCGGCCTTCGCCATCGTGCCCGCCGACGTGGCCGAGGTCGCCGTCGGCGACGAGGTAGATGTCATGCTGGTCGGATGAGCTTTCCCCACCTCGACTCGGCCGGTCGCGCGCACATGGTCGACGTCACCGCGAAGCAGCCGACCGTGCGCACCGCGACAGCGCGCGGCTTCGTCCGCTGCAGCGCGGACGTCGTCGCCGCGCTCCGTGACGGCTCGGCCCCGAAGGGCGACGTGATCGCCGTGGCTCGCATCGCCGGCATCCAAGCAGCCAAGTCCACAGCAGGCCTGCTGCCCCTGGCGCACGTGATCGGCGTGCACCGCGCCTCGGTCGAGCTCGAGGTCGTCGCCGACGGCGTAGAGATCGAGGCGACCGTCGGAACGGCGGACCGCACCGGCGTCGAGATGGAAGCGCTGACCGCGGTATCGGTGACGGCACTCGCCGTCGTCGACATGGTGAAGGGGCTCGACCGGTCGGTCATGATCGAAGACGTCCGCATCGTCGCCAAGTCGGGCGGTCGATCGGGCGACTGGGTGCGGCCCGGTGAAGCCGGCCCGGAGAGGGACCAGTCATGACCACCGTGCGGTACTTCGCGGCAGCGGCCGAAGCGGCCGGCACGGAGACCGAGGAACGCAACGAGGCCACGCTCGCCGAGCTCCGCACCGCCGTTCTCAACGAGCACCCGAAGCTGTTCCTGGTCCTCCCGGACTGCGCGGTCCTCGTCGATGGCGTGCGGACTGACGGCGACATCTCGCTCGCGAACGCACGCCTGATCGATGTGCTGCCGCCCTTCGCGGGCGGCTGAGCCTCAGCTCCCGATGCCCTTCCAGGCCGTGGTGCCGTCGGCTTCGAGCTGACGCTTCCAGACGGGCAGGTCGGTCTTGATCGTCTCGATGACGGCGCGGCAGACCTCGAACGCTTCGGCGCGATGCTCTGAAGCGACGGCGATCACCACCGCCGCGTCTCCGACCTCGAGATGCCCGACGCGGTGACTGACGGCGACGACGGCGCCCGCCTCGCCCCCGGCTTCGGCCGCGATCCGTGCCAACGTCTGCTCGGCATCGGGGTGCGCGCTGTATTCGAGTCCCACGACCCCGGTCCGCGCGTCCGGGTCGTTGTCACGCACCCTGCCGACGAAGGTCGTGACGGCGCCGTACGCCGGGCTCTCGACGGCGCGCATGTGCGCATCGAGGTCGAGGGGTGTCTCCTCGATGCGCGCGATCTTCACGGTGTTCACGAGTGGTCCCCGCCCTTCATCTGATCGATCACGTGCGCGGCGACCGACACGATCACCGGGATGCCGGAGGCCACTGCCCCGGTCGACCCGGGGAGGTTCACGACGAGCGCGCCCTCCGGTTCCACCACGCCCGCCACGCCGCGTGACAACACGGACAAGGGGGTGTCGGCAACACCGACGCGTCGCAACTCGTCCGCGATACCCGGGACGCTTCGGGTCAGCACGCGTTCCGTCCCCTCGGGTGTCCGATCGCGCGGGCCCACCCCCGTGCCCCCGGTCGTGACGACGAGCCGGGCGCCCGTGGCGATCGCGCGTCGGACGGCCTCCTCCACCGAATCGGCACCGTCGGGAACGATTTCGCTGCCCGATGATGCGATGCCCGCCTCGTCGAGCAGACGGACCGCGAGCGGCCCGCCACGATCCTCACGCTCCCCCGCGGCAGACCGGTCGGAGACGGTAATCACGTAGGCGAGAAAAGACGACACGCGCTCACCCTAGACGCGCTCACGAGACCGTGATGAGTGACCGCTGCCATCCCGACGAACCGTCGGGGGCGATCGGCGCGCGCTCCTCGATCTGGAGGTCGCCGTTCTTGTTCACCGCTCGAACCGCGACGTAGTGCGTGCCGGGGGTGGCATCCCATTCCATGACCCACTGCACCCACGTGTCCTCGTTGATGGGCTTGGACAGCTTGGCGGGCTTCCACTCGCCGTCGTCGATGCTCACTTCGACGCGCTCGATGCCCACGGTCTGGGCCCACGCGACGCCGGCGACGGGCACCTTGCCCGCCTTGACCGGCGTGCCGGATTTCGGCGTGTCCAGTCGCGAGGCGAACTTGATGGGAGCCTCGGCGCTGTAGCCGCGCGGCGTCCAGTACGCCTCATCCTCCGCGAACGTCGTGACCTTGAGTTCGGTGACCCACTTCGTCGCGGACACGTAGCCGTAGAGGCCCGGGACGACCATGCGGACGGGGAACCCGTGCTCGGGCGGGAGCGGCTCGCCGTTCATCGCGACAGCGAGGATCGCGTCGATACCGTCATCGGTGACCGCCGAAAGCGGCGTACTCGCGGTGTATCCATCGACACTGCGCGAGAGCACCATGTCGGCGCCGGACTGAGGTCCGGCCATCGCCAGCACATCGCGTAGCGGCACACCCTGCCAGACGGCGTTGCCGACGAGCCCGCCACCGACCTCGTTCGACACGCAGGTCAACGTGATGGCGTATTCGTCGAGCCCCATGTCGAGCAGGTCTTGGAAGGTCAACTCGATGCGCTGGTCGACCATTCCGTCGATCACGAGGGTCCACGTCTCAGGGTCGACGGTGGGCACGGTGAGGGCGGTGTCGACGCGGTAGAAGTCTGCGTTAGGAGTGATCAGTGGGCTGAGGCCTTTGACGTCGAGCTCCGCACCCGACGGGATCGACACCGTCGATCGCGGTGCCGGCAGCTTGATCGCCTTGCGGATGGCTTCGGCCGATGACGTCACCGCGCTGACCGTGCGACCGGCGATGCCCACGACGATCGCGGATGCGCCCGCAATCGTGGTCAGCATGAGGAACCTGCGGCGATCGAGGTGACGCGAGTGCGCGGGATTCTCCGGTACGGGGGCAGCCGTCGATGCCTCCCGCCACGCGCGCAGGCGGCGGCCCAGGATCACCAGGATCACGACGCCGCCGATGGTTCCCAGAATCGGCGGCAGGTACGCGAGCACCGTCGCCTCAGCCCGAGTGACGATCGCGGCACCCGAGAGCACTCCCGCGAGACCGATGGCGATCGCGCCGAGATGGGGGCGCACGTACTGGAGGATGCCCGCGATCGCGGACGCGATGAGCACCGCGAGGCCCAGCCCGACGAGGAGCGCGATCTTGTCGTACTCGCCGAACGTGGTGATCGCGAACTCCTTGAGAGGCCGCGGGACGATGTCGATGACGAAGGCACCGACCGCGAGGATCGGGCTCGCGGTCCGGGCGAAGACGAGGGCGGCGAGCTCGGCGACCGCGAGGAACACCGCGCCCGCGACGACGCCGGCCACGGCTGCCCATGCGATGAACCTCTTACCGCTGCGTGGAGTGGTCATGTCCGTCCCTTCATTGGTCTATTCGGAACGGACACCGAATCAGATGTGCGCTGCACGGATGCCGGCGATGCTCCGACCTCACTCTCGCGCCTTCCGAACCGGAAAACTCGGACTTGCGCCTGCCGGCTTCGACCCGAACGTGACGTCGGGTTGGTCGGCGGGCCTCGGTAGGGTTCGGGGATGGAGAACGCGGACGCCGGCTGTCAGATCATTCTGGTGAACCCGGCCGGTTCGGTTCTGCTGCAGCTGCGAGACGACATTCCGAGCATCCCGTTCCCCGGCATGTGGGCTCTCCCCGGAGGGATGCTGGAGCCCGGCGAACTCCCGCTCGACTGCATCCTTCGGGAAGTGGACGAGGAGCTCGGGGCGCGACTCGACCCCAGCACCGTGACGCACGTCGTCTCGAAGACGCGGTCCTACGGGCTCGAGCACACCTTCACCGCGCCATTCGCCGCAACCGTAGACGAGATCGATCTCACCGAGGGGCAACGCGTGGAGTGGTTCACGCCAGAACAGATCGAGAGCCTCGCGCTCGCCTACGAGGACGACGACGTCCTCGAGTCCTTCTTCGCGGCTCGCTTGTAGGCTGCCCGCCAACGCTCGGGATATCCGCCGGGAGGAGGAGTCGGCTCTTTCGTGAACTCACTACCTTGGCACCATGGATATCTCCTCGATGTTGATGGGCGCCTCGATCGCATCGATCGCGTGGATCATCTTCGTACCGTGGTCGAAGCTGAAGCGATTGAAAGAGCTCGACGAACGCACGAGTGAGTGACGGACCGCCGCTCTCCGGCGCGTGGCCGTAGGCCGTTCACACAAAAAGGAAGCCCCGACTGTTACCACACAGCCGGGGCGAGACGAATGAGAAGTTCGCCTATCGAGGTCAGTCTACCGTGCGCACCTGAGAGCTCGCCCGTTCCGACTTGACGCACCTCCGGCTACCGCATTTGTCCAGCGCGCGGCAAGGCTGCGCAGGCCGACATCGAGGCGGCGCGCCGTTCTGCGGAGATCGACGAACACGCGGCGCAGGCCGCGCGGCGACGCGCCACATCGGAACTGATCAGATACGTTCGCTGCTCCCCCGGGTGGTGAGCGACCGCGACCCCGACGATGCAGTGCGGGACGACGCCATCGGGCATTGGCGTGCACGTCGCGCACCGTGAACTGACGGCACCCAGCGCACCCGGTTGAGGTCGCACTTGACTGACGCGCTAGATACGTGTCATATCTAAGTACGTGAGTGAAGTCGCGGGGCACTGGCCGCCGGCCTGGATCCGAGCAGCGATAGGGACGGGCGTGCTCGCCGTGCTCGCGGAGGAGCCGCGGCACGGCTATGCGATCGCCCTCGCGTTGGAATCGAGAGGGCTCGGCAGACCGCGCGGCGGGTCGCTCTATCCGACACTCGCCGGGCTCGAGGCAGACGGAGCAATCGTGGCGATATGGGAATCGGGGGAATCCGGCCCAGGGCGTCGGACCTACTCGCTCACTCCCGCAGGCCTTGAACGACTCTCCGACGAGCGTGCGAAGTGGATGGAACTCACGCTCGCACTGGGCGACTCAGAAGGAACGAACGGCGATGCCTGAGCAGAATCTTGACGCCCTCGCGAGCGCCTTCCGAGACGTCCGCGGCGCTGACGAGGACGCATTGTGGTTGGCGGAAGCGTCTGCCTTCCTCACGATGCGGGGCCTCGACCATGACTCGGTGATCCGCAGGACCACCCCACTGTTGAGCTCGCTCAGAGCATCCGGGCTGTCCGCCTTGGACACGTTCGGCCCTGCGCACGCGTGGGCCGCGAACATTGCACCGGAAGAACCCGACCGCACAGCCCGGAAAGTCCGGCCAGACCCTGTCGGCCTGATCCTCCGATGGCTCGCGTACGCCTCGGGGATCGCCGCGGCGTTTCTCGCCGTCGGCATCCTGTCGACCTCAACGCATGCCGATCCTCTGACTCCCTTCTTGATCGGGTCCGCGTCCTCGTCGCTGATCGTGTGCTTCCAGCTGATGAGCTCGAGCGCCGGACGACCCCGCGCGCTCGTCGTCACACTGCTGCTCGGAGTGGCGATCTGCGCCGTGATCACCTGGGGAATCCTCCGGGCAGAGCCGAGCGCCTGGCTTCCACAGGCGCAGTGGCCCTTGCTCGCCACGGCCGCGTCGATCGCGCTCGCGTCCGGGATCACCCTTGCCCTGCGACGCCACCACTCAACGCAGCCCGTTTCGCACGACGATGAGGCGTGGGCGCGCGAGGCGACACGGGCGTTGCACGACCGCGGGGATGTAGCGCCCCATGACGTACGCCGCGTGATTCGAGAAGCACGCGAATACTCCTCCGACTCCGGGACTCCGCTCCACGACGAGTTCGGATCTCCCGATGCTTTCGCGGCGTCGCTGCCCGCGCCCGCGCGGACATCAGCGAGTGTCCACGTCCTCCTCGTCATCACGGCTGCGGCGAGCCTGTCGCTCTCCTTTCGCGTGACCTCGTCGGGTGAGTGGGATCTGATCTCCTGCGCACTGATCGCACTGATCGCGGCGTCGGTCGCCACGGTAGCCGTCAGGTCGTGGCGGAGCCGACGGAGGAGCTGACCTCTCGATCCCGAAGCGCGAGTCGGCCGCCAGCGACCGGCGTGGGTGCTCCCGATCGGCTCCGTGCCATGCTGTGCACATGCCCGATCACCTCCGGAGACACGGCGCCTGGCTGTGGCTCGGCGTCGCCGCGGTCGTCGCCGTCGCAATCGTGTGGGCCCCTGTGGTGACTGTCGTCAGCTACGGCGACGCTCCGAGCGGATCGGTCACGCTGACGGAGATGCGCTCCGCAATCGGGCTGCCCACGTCCCTTGCCCTGTGGCTCGCGGTCACTGCGGTCGCCGTCGCCGCGACCGTGGTGGCCGCGTGGATGGCGAGCCTCCCTCGGACTAGGCGGTCGCTTCGGCGTAGGGCCAGGTGATCGTGAGGCGCAGACCCTCCGGCGACTGCGGAGACGTGTGCCACACCTCGCGCGGCGGCCCGGTCGGGGTGCGCCCGGCATCCGTGATCCACGCGTGCACCTCGTCGTAGAGGGCGAGGATGCCGGGGAAGTCGCTCTCCGCTCCCTCGGCCAGCCGCGTCGCCACCGAGCCTCCCCCGAGCCGGTAGCTGCGGACGTCGCCGGCCGAGTCGACCAGCCCGTCGATGGGCAGGACGATCTCGAGCGGACCATCGGAATCGTCCGTCACGGGCGCGTGGAAGATGCCAAAGGGGTCCCCCGCAATGGCGACCCCACCTTCGGCCGCGACCTTTCGAAGGGCGGAGGCCTCCTCCTGGATGACCCGATCGAGGTCGTGCGGCGCCACCCGGCGCATCACACTGACGACGGCGCGATCCGGTTCGAAGCGGGACTGGACGGTGGTCATGACGGTCTCCTGACGCAGATGCAGACGTGCGCGCTCGAGCACGGCGTGCCGAGCCTCGTGACGCCGATCCCCCGCCGCGACTGCTCGATCGAGCAGGTCAACGGCCCTCTCCGGATCGGCATCCGCAGCGGCGACGATCTCGGCGATCTGGTCGAGGGAGAGATCTGCAGACCTCAGCAGCCCAATCAGCCACCCGGTCTGCACCTGCTCGACCCCGTAGTACCGGTACCCGTTGTCGGGATCCACCCGCCGCGGCGTCAGCAGACCGCGCTCCGCGTAGATGCGCAGCGCCTTCGCCGTCAGCAGGGTCGACGCGGTGAACCTTCCCGCGGTCATCAGGTCGTCGTGTGTCGGTGTCACTCCGTCAGCATCGACCCTGCCCCTGGGGCGAGGTCAAGCGAGGCGCTCGACATTCGCCCCGCTCAGGTCACTGCGCGTCTTCATCCTCTTCGGGCTCGAAGGTCGACGCCGTGCCGGTGTGACCAGCGCCGACGCCGTCGGGGTCGCTCGGGATCGTGCCGTCGCCGCCGAGCCCGCCCGGCTTCTCCGTGGCATCCCCATCTGCCGCCGACGTCTCGACGTCGGGACCTTCCAGCGAAGCGTCTTCGTTGAAGGGAATCGTCTCGTCGCTCATGTCTGCATCCTCTCGTCGTGTCCGGCCATCGACCGGACCGTGCGGCGAGCGTACGGCGGCACGGGGTCGTGGCCACGGCGGTTGACATCTCGAGGCGGAAAGCCGCGAGAAGGTCGTCGAGCTGATCGGCCGGGCACGATCGGCGATGCTGACGACGATGACGGATGCCGGAGACCACGTCAGCCGACCGATGGCTGTGCAGGAGGTCGAGTTCGACGGAGACCTGTGGTTCTTCGCGTACGAGACCTCGGACAAGGTGCGTCAGATCCGCACGCACCCACACGTGAACGTGTCGCTCTCCAACGACAGGAAGAGCGAATGGACATCGATCGCCGGCGTCGCCGAAGTCGTACACGACCGCGCGAAGGCCGAGGAGCTGTGGGCGAAGCCGCTCGAGGCCTGGTTCCCCGACGGCCTCGAGACCCCCGGCCTCACCCTCATCAAGGTGCACGCGTCGACCGCCGAGTACTGGGACGCCCCGAGCAGCTCCGTGAAGCAGCTGCTCGGCATGGCGCGGGCCATCACTCGCGACGACCCCGATGAGTTCCCGGCCGACAACAAGACGGTCGATCTCTGACGATCACCGTCAGGCGGGCGCTGAGCACGTCGGTCAGAAGGCATACCGTATGCGGCACTGCGGCAGGAACCGGGCGACGAGCTCCGTGAACAGCTCGACCTGCGCGCCCTTGAACCCGGAGCGGTAGCGAACGTTGACCGCGCCGTTCTGCGAGACCTTCGGCTCCTGAATCTGCGGCGTCCACAGCAGCTCTTCCGCCTTCGGATGCCAGCCGAGGTTCACCTCGTGCAGCTGCTCGTTGTGCGTCAGGAAGATCACCTCGGCCGCCAGCTGCTGCTTGGTCTGCGGCGACAGGACGTCGGCGAGGTGGGTGAGGAGCTCGGTCCAGTCCTCCACCCAGGTGGGGGTCAGGATCACGGGCGAGAAGTTCAGGTGCACCTCGTATCCCGCCTCCACGAAGTCATCGATCGCGGCGATGCGCTCCGCCATCGGAGAGGTCCGGATGTCGGTGATCTTCGCGGTGGATGCCGGCATGAGCGAGAACCGGATGCGCGTTCGTCCGAGCGGGTCCCACTCGAGCAGGTCGCGGTTCACGTATTTCGTCGCGAAGGATGCCTTCGCGGTCGGCGTCATGCGGAAGAGGTCGCAGATGTCTCGGACGTTCTCGCTGATGAGTGCGTCGACGGAGCAGTCACTGTTCTCCCCGATGTCGTACACCCACGCCTCGGGGTCGCACTGGTTCGGCTCGGTCTTCGGGCCCTGCTTGTGCACGTGCCGCGCGAGGTGGGCGGCGATCTTGTCGACGTTCGTGAAGACGGTGACGGGGTTGCTGTACCCCTTGCGCCTCGGCACGTAGCAATAGGCGCAGGCCATGGCGCATCCGTTGGAGAGTGACGGCGCGATGAAGTCCGCCGATCGCCCATTGAGGCGAGTCGCGATGCTCTTCTTCTCCCCGAGGATCAGCGCCTCCGTCTTGATGCGCACCCATCGCGCCACGTTGCGCTCATCGCCATGCACTTCGGGGATCTGCCAGTGCGACGCGACCGGCACCACCTCAGCCGCCGGCCACCGCGCGATGATCTCTTGGCCGCGAGGCGACTGCGCCGCCGCCGGCTCCGCATAGATGCGGGTGATGTCGAGAAGCGGGGGCGATGGACGCACCATTCCTGTCTGCTCCGGGGTTCCGACATAGGGGCCGAACGCGCAGAGAGGCGCCCGTAGCTCGAATGAGTGTTTTCTCATCTGATCGGGTCTTCAGGAGGCGGGAAAGCGGGTCGGAATGTCGGAGGCCCTCACCAGAATGAGGGTATGACCAGCACGGCGGAGACTCCCGGATCGGACGCATTCCTCGCGTCTCTCGCGGGGTTGGTGCACTCCGTCGAGGGCTCGGAGCGTCGTGTCGCCGCGGCACAGATCGAGCAGCTGCGCCTCCTCGCTGCGGCGGGCCGTCTCGCGGAGACGCAGTCGGCCGGGTCGCCGGGTCGAGTGCGGGAGCACGACATGATCCTCCGATCGATCGCGGCGGAGCTCGGCGGGGTCATTCGGGTCGCCGACCGGACCGTGCAACGCCGGATCAGCGAGGCGCGGGTGATCGTGGAGGACTTCCCGGGCGCGCTGGCCGCGTGGGAAACCGGGGCGATCACGCGAGGCCACGTGCTGGTGATCGTCGAGACTGGGTCGGTCGTTCCGCCGGAGATGCGAGCCGAGTTCGAAGCCGCGGCGATCGCCCGGTGCGAGCGGGACACTCCCAACCGGGTCCGGGCAGAGCTCGAGATCCTCGCACAACGGATGCACCCGCGGTCCTTCACCGAACGGCACGCCGAAGCTGCCGCGGGACGGTGTGTGCGAGTCGTGCCAGGGCGGGACGGGATGTCCGATCTCGTGGCGACGCTCCCCACGGCGATCGTCGAAGGCGTCCACGACCGGCTGACACAGATGGCGCGGGCGATCATCGACACCCGTGGTGAGCGGGCGGACGGTGCGTCGCACGGGAGGGCAGTACGCATCGACGGTGACGACCAGCGCGACGTCGTCGCGACCGACGCCCGCTCCACCGACCAGGTCCGCGCGGACGTGTTCGCCGACCTCCTCCTCGCGGGCACGCCCGCCCTCGACGACACGCGCGACACCACCGCAGGGCCGCTCGGCGCGATCCGCGCCCGCGTCCAGGTCGTCATCCCCGCCCTGGCCTTGGCGGGTGCCGACGAAGCGTGCGACCTCGTCGGCCGCTCGCCCATCGACCCGACCACCGCGCGGCTCCTGGCCGGGTCGACGCCCACGTGGGAACGACTCGTCACCGACCCGATCACCGGGACCGTGCTCGCCGTGGACTCCTATCGGGTCCCGTCGGCGATGCGCCGATACCTCCAAGCCCGAGACCAGCACTGCCGATTCCCCGGATGTCGGCAGGCGGCGATCCGCTGCGAAGTCGACCACACGCTCGACGCGGCGCTCGGCGGCGCGACGAAGACATCGAACCTCGCCCATCTCTGCCAACGACACCACTCGATGAAGCAGTTCACCGCCTGGAGGGTCCGACAACTCAAGGGTGGCGTCCTCGAATGGACCTCACCCCTCGGCAGGACCTACCGCGAAGACGCACCCACCCCGGCCGTCACCTTCACCCCTGCCGCACCCACGCACAACACCGCGCACGACGCCGGCCGAGCTCCGTTCTGAGGTCGACGAAGCCTGATAGAGTGTCGATCCGCACAGCGAGCCCTGTGCCCGCGGTATCCCGTGCGGAGCAGTACGCGCCACAGCCGGTACTCCCGCGCACTTGCGACGCGCCTCACCCGTCACCGAGCGCGTCGGCCTTCGCGCGCAGCGCACCCCGCAGCGCCAGAGAAAGTACCATCTCAGCCGGCGACGGCAGGGGCGGTCGGTGCGACGACCGCCGTCACGATCGCCTCGATCGCGAACTCCGACGCCCGCCCCAGGTCGACGGCGGTCGGGTCGAGCAGCCACTGCACCTGCAGTCCGTCCATCACCGCGAGGATGCTCGCCGCGGCATCCGCCACGACGGCACGATCGGTCACGCCCCGCTCGATGCACACCGCCTCGAACGCCGCCGTCACCTCCGCGCGCAGGTTGCGGTACCGCTCCTGGAAGTACGCGTGCCCCGGGTGACCGTCGGTGACGGACTCCGCGGACAGCACCGTGAACGCCTGCACGATCCCCGCCCGTCGCGCATTGGCGAAAGCCGTGCGGACCAGGTGCCGGAACAACTCGATGCCGCCCGGGATGTGCTGCCCTTCGAGGTCGGCGACGTCGGTGTGATCGCGGTGCTCGAGCACCTCCATCAGGAGCGCGTCCTTC
The DNA here is from genome assembly GCF_014204835.1 of Microbacterium marinum. Lineage (NCBI taxonomy): Bacteria > Bacillati > Actinomycetota > Actinomycetes > Micrococcales > Microbacteriaceae > Microbacterium > Microbacterium marinum. Next base: position 2,616,874 of record NZ_JACHMD010000001.1, read on the forward strand.
GATCCGAAGTGATGCAGGATGCCGGCGTGCGTCATCCCGACCTGATCGGCGATGTCCTGCAGCGTGCCGCCGCTGTAGCCCTTGGCACCGAAGATGTCGACGGCCGCGTCGATGATCTCGCGCCGACGGACGAGTGTCTCGGGGCGCGAGCGCGGCTGGCGCTTCACATCGACCATGGCCGCCTCCTCTTCGAATGCCGGATCAGAGTTTACGCACGCCGTCGACACGGCGAACAGATCTCGGAGTTGTGAACTTACTTACTTGATTGTAAGTTCTCAACTGCAATCACACTCAGCGCCGAGTGCCACTCCCCTTCGGAGTCTCCGCGGCGCCGGGAACCACTCACGAAGGAGAAGCAATGAGGCTTAAGACCTCCCTCGCCGCAGCAGGTCTCACTGCGGCACTGATCCTCACCGGCTGCGCCGCGGGCGGATCGAACACGGGCGACCAGGGCGGCAACGCCTCCGGCGCCGCGCTCACGATCGCCAAGCCCGACGGCGCGATCACGACCGAGTCCAACAACCCGTACCTCGGCGACTCGTCCGGCTCCAAGTACGGCTACGGCAAGGTCATCTTCGAGTCCCTCGCCCTCGTCAACCCGACCGGCGACCTCGGCACCACGCCCTGGCTGGCCGAAGAGGTGACCTGGAACGAGGACTACACGCAGCTCACCGCCAAGGCCCGCGCCGGCGTGACCTGGAGCGACGGCGAGGACTTCACCGCCGACGACATCGCCTTCTCGTTCAACCAGGTGCTCGACGGCAAGCTCAACGACACCAACGCCCTCGACCTGAAGAGCGTCTCGGTCGACGGCGACACCGTCACCATCGACTTCAACAGCTCGAAGTTCACCCAGCAGGCCCGCGTTCTGCACTTCCAGATCGTTCCCGAGCACATCTGGGCCGACATCGCCGACCCGAACACCGACCCCCTCACCGGCGAGGGTCAGGCCGTCGGCACCGGACCCTACGTCCTCGACAACTGGTCGACCGAGTCGGTCACCCTGACCGCCAACCCCGACTACTGGGGTGGCGAGCTCGCCGTCCCGAAGCTCAACTACGTCTCCTACGGCGACAACGCCGCGCTCACCACGGCGCTCGTCTCCGGCGAGGCCGACTGGGCGCAGGCGTTCATCCCGCAGATCGAGTCGAGCTACCTGTCGGCCGACGAGAAGAACCAGTTCCTCGTCTCTCCGACCGCCGGTGCCGGCACGCTCTTCATGAACCTGCAGACCAAGCCGTTCAACGACCCGGCCCTCCGTCAGGCGCTCGCCTGGACGATCGACCGCCAGGCCTACGTCGACATCGCCCGTGAAGGCGCGAGCGAGCCGATCTGGAACGTCACCGGTCTCGGCAGCGTCCTCGAGGGCGAGATCATCGACGAGTACCAGGGCGTCGACTACTCCGTCGACGTCGACAAGGCCAAGGGCGTCCTGGAGGACGCGGGCTACACCTGGGAGAACGACAAGCTGATCGACCCCGACGGCGAAGCCGTCTCCTTCTCCATCTCGGTGCCCGCCGGCTGGAGCGACTGGAACACCGAGCAGGCGCTGCTGGCCGAAGAGCTCGACGAGGCTCTCGGCATCGAGGTCAAGGTCGACCAGCCCGACTGGGGCGGCTGGGATGCCGCACGCCAGGAGGGCACGTTCCAGGCGATCATCCACTGGCTCGAGGACACCGGCAACGCGTACGGTCTGTACACCTCGACCATGGACCCGAAGTGGATCGTCGACGGCAAGGCCGCGTTCAACTTCGGTCGGTTCGACGACCCGAAGGTCACCGAGGCGCTGAACACCTACGCCAACGCGGCATCCGAGGACGACCGCGCCGCCGCCGGCGAGGTCCTGCAGAAGACGTTCGCCGAGCAGGTGCCGGCCATTCCGCTGGGTGCGCACCCGCTGCTGGGTGAGTTCAACACCCGCAACTACGTGGGCTGGCCGTCCGAGGACGACCCGTACGCGTCGGCCGACCCGACGCAGCCCGGAATCGTGAAGATCCTCACGGAGCTCACGCCCGCCGAGTAAGTCCCCCCGGTGGGGCGGATGCCGCGCGGCATCCGCCCCACCCCCCTTCCCGTCCCCAGAACTCGGAAGCCCCACGACCATGCGCGACTCCCTGCTGTCCGTGCACGACTTCTCGGTCGTGTACGACGTCGACCCACCCGTCGAGGCCGTCAAGAACGTGAGCCTCGAACTCCGCCGCGGCGAGATCCTCGGCCTGGCCGGAGAGAGCGGCTGCGGCAAGACGACCCTCGCCTACGGCGTGCAGCGCCTGCTCAAGGCGCCCGCCGTCATCTCCAGCGGATCGGTCGTCTTCCGTGACGTGTCCGGTGAGGACATCGACGTGAACGCGTTGGATGCCGAGCAGATGCGCCGGTTCCGCTGGGACAAGATCTCGATGGTGTTCCAGGGCGCGATGAATGCGCTCAACCCGGTCGCGACGATCGGCTCGCAGCTCGAGGATGTCTTCGAGATCCACCGCCCCGAGATGACGAAGGCGCAGCGCCGCGACGCGGTCATCGAGCTTCTCGAGATCGTCAAGGTCGGCGCCGCGCGCGTCCGCTCCTTCCCGCACGAACTCTCCGGCGGCATGCGTCAGCGCGTGATGATCGCGATGGCGCTCGCCCTGCGCCCCCAGCTCATGGTGATGGACGAGCCGACCACCGCCCTCGACGTGCTGGTCCAGCGCGAGATCCTGAAGCAGATCTCGCAGCTGCGTCACGAGTTCGGCTTCTCCGTCATCTTCATCACCCATGACCTCCCCCTCCTGCTGGAGATCAGCGACCGCATCGCGATCATGCGCGAGGGCGAGATCATCGAGCTCGACACCGCCGAGCGCATCTGGACCGACCCCCAGCACGACTACACGAAGACCCTGCTGTCCTCGTTCCCCCGTCTCACCGGCGAGAGAGGAGTCGTCGCGCGATGACCACGCTCGAATTCGACGGCGTCACGAAGATCTACAACGTCCGCGGCGCCGGCCAGATCAAAGCCCTCGACGACGTCACCTTCACCCTCACCTCCGGGCAGACGATCGGCCTCGTCGGCCAGTCCGGCAGCGGCAAGTCGACGATCGCCAAGATCCTCACGCAGCTCGAGACCCCCACCAGCGGCGAGGTCCGCCTCGACGGCACCCCCATCCCGCGCCGCGGCAAGGGGCTCCGCGCCTACCGACAGCAATTGCGCATGGTCTTCCAAGACCCGTTCGCCTCGCTGAACCCGTACCACTCCATCCGGCACCACATCGAGCGGCCCCTCCGCCTCGACCACGTCGTCCCCGCCGCGGAGGTCGAGGACGAGGTGCACCGTCTGCTCGAGCGGGTGCGTCTGCAGCCCGCCGCCGTGATCGACCGGCGACCGCATGAGCTCTCCGGAGGACAGCGTCAGCGTGTGGCGATCGCCCGCGCCCTGGCATCCCGCCCCCGCCTGCTCGTCGCCGACGAGCCCGTGTCGATGCTCGACGTCTCCATCCGCATGGGCGTGCTGAACCTGCTCGCCGACCTGCAGCGGGAGGAAGGCCTCGGTGTGCTCTACATCACCCACGACCTCGCGACCGCCCGGCACTTCAGCGACGAGATCATCGTCCTCAACCAGGGCCGTGTCGTCGAGACCGGCACGGCGGACGACGTGATCCTGCGCCCCCAGAACCCGTACACGCAAGAACTGCGTGCCGCGTCCCCTGACCCCGAGCGACACTTCGCCTCGGCACCCGGCATCCCCGGAGGTGCACTGTGACCGCCGTCGAACCCCAGCTGCCCGTGGACGACGCCCCCGGCGACGCCGTCAGCGCCGGCACCACCGCCACGACTGCGAAGGCCGGGCGCTCTCGCGTGCCGTGGCGCTTCCTCGGCGGTCGCGCCGCGTTCTACCTGTTCACGCTGTGGGCCGCGATCACGATCAACTTCTTCCTCCCCCGGTTCATGAAGGGCGATGCGGTCGATCAGTACCTCGCCCGCAACCGCAACGTGAGCCCCGAAGCCGCCGAAGCACTCCGCGCCCTGCTCGGTATCGACACCGACAAGAGCATGTGGCAGCAGTACCTCGACTACTGGGCGCTGCTGCTCCGCGGCGACCTCGGCGTCTCGCTCCTGCACGGCCTGCGCCCGGTCTCCGAGGTCATCAGCCAGGCACTGCCCTGGACCGTGGGCCTCGTCGGGTTCGCGACGATCATCTCGTTCCTCATCGGCACGATCGGCGGTGCGATCGTCGGCTGGCGCCGCGGCAGCCGGGCAGACGTCCTCATTCCGATCACCACCTTCCTCAGCACCATCCCCTACTTCTGGCTCGGCCTGCTCGCCATCGCGGTCTTCTCGGTCAACCTGAAGTGGTTCCCGATCGGCAAGGCCTACGGCGTCGGGATGTCGCCCGAATTCACCCCCGAGTTCATCGGCCAGGTGATCCACCACGGCACCCTGCCGGCGGTGACGATCATCATCGCCTCCCTCGGCGGCTGGATGCTCGGCATGCGTAACATGATGCTCACCGTCCTCGACGAGGACTACATCACCGTCGCCCAGGCCAAGGGCATGCCGAACTCCCGCGTGCTGTGGCGCTACGCCGCGCGCAACGCGGTCCTCCCCCAGATCCAGAGCTTCGCCCTGTCGATCGGCTTCATCGTCGGCGGCACGATCGTCATGGAGATGGTCTTCAGCTACCCCGGCGTCGGCAAACTGCTGCTGGATGCCACCAACGCGAAGGACTACGCGCTCATGCAGGGCGTCTTCCTCGTCATCACCCTCTCGGTGCTGATCGCGAACGTCCTCGCCGACGTCGCCTACGCGTTCCTCGACCCGCGCACCCGCCAGACGGAGGCCTGACATGTCCGCGACCATGACCCTGCGCACGGCCGGCCCCGCCGAGCCCGTCCGCACATCCTTCTGGGCGAAGCTCGGCTCCGCGTTCGCGATGTTCCGCAACGCGAAGTCGATCACGGGGCTCGCGATCCTCGGCTTCTTCGTCCTCGTGGCGATCTTCGCCGACGTGCTCGCCCCGTTCTCGCCCACCAAGGTCGACAACACCGCGCGATTCCAGGCCCCCTCGGCCGAGCACTGGCTCGGCACGACCCACATCGGCGAGGACGTCCTCAGCCAGGTCATCCACGGGACCCGCGGCGTGATCGTCGTCGGCTTCCTCGCCGCGCTCATCGCCACCGTGATCGCGATCGTCGTCGGCGTGGTCTCGGGGTACCTGCGCGGCTGGCGCAGCGAGAGCCTGTCGGCGCTCACCAACGTGTTCCTCGTCATCCCCGGGCTGCCGCTGATCATCATCGTGGCGTCCATGGTCGAAGACGCACCCCTCGTGCTCATCGCCGCCGTGCTCGGCATCACTGGCTGGGCGTGGGGCGCGCGCGTGCTCCGCGCGCAGACGATGTCGCTGCGCAACCGCGACTTCATCCAGGCCGCGCGCGCCAACGGCGAGCCGCTCAGCCGCATCATCGCCGTCGAGATGCTGCCGAACCTCATGGCGCTCATCGCGGCGAGCTTCGTCGGCACCGTCACCGCTGCGATCCTCGGGCTCACGACGCTCTCCTACATCGGCGTCATCCCCGTCGACACCTACAACTGGGGCACCATCCTCAACTGGGCGAGCGCGCAGGGCGCGTTCCGGCAGAACCAGTGGTGGTGGTACCTGCCCCCGGGGCTCTGCATCGCCGCGATCGGTGTCGCCCTGTCACTCATCAACTTCGGGATCGACGAATACGTCAACCCGCGTCTGCGCTCCGCCGGTGAACGTGCCCGCGCCATGAAGAAGAAGGGCCTCGACGTCAACGACGCCGTCACCGCCGTCCGTCCCACACCCTCCAAGGACTCCGCCGTATGACCTCCGTCGACGTGTCGACCGCCCCCTACCTCGATCCCGCCCTCCCCGTCGACGACCGCGTCGCCGACCTCCTCGGACGCATGACGCTGCCAGAGAAGGTCGGGCAGATGATGCAGTTCGATGCCCGAGAAGACCTCGAGGGCATCGTCCTGGGCCACCACGCCGGCTCGATCCTCCACACCTCCCCCGCGAAGGTGCTGCGGGCCGCCGAGCTCACCGCGCAGACCCGCCTCGGCATCCCCTTGCTCGTCGCCGACGACTGCATCCACGGGCACTCCTTCTGGGAGGGCGCGACCATCTTCCCGACCCAGCTCGGCATGGCCGCCTCATGGGACACCGCGCTCGCCGAGCGCGTCGCCCGCGCGACCGCCGCGGAAGTCGCCGCCACCGGCATCCACTGGACCTTTTCGCCCGTCCTCTGCATCGCGCGCGACCTCCGCTGGGGACGCATCAACGAGACGTTCGGCGAAGACCCGTTCCTCATCGGCGAGCTCGCCTCGGCGATGGTGCGCGGCTACCAGGGCGACGGGCTCGACGACCCCGACGCGATCCTCGCGACCGCGAAGCACTTCGCCGGGTACTCCGAGACGCAGGGCGGCCGCGACGCCAGCGAAGCCGACATCTCGCGGCGGAAGCTCCGCTCGTGGTTCCTGCCGCCATTCGAACGCGTCGCCCGCGAGGGGTGCCGCACCTTCATGCTCGGCTACCAGACCACCGACGGCGTGCCGATCACGGTGAACGACTGGCTGCTCAGCGACGTGCTGCGCGGCGAGTGGGGCTACACCGGCACCCTCATCACCGACTGGGACAACGTCGGGCGCATGGTCTGGGAGCAGAAGGTGCAGCCCGACTACGCGCACGCGGCCGCCGCCGCCGTCAAGGCCGGCAACGACATGATCATGACGACGCCCGGGTTCTTCCAGGGCGCGCTCGACGCCGTGGCATCCGGTCTGCTCGACGAAGGCGACATCGACCAGGCGGTCTCGCGCGTGCTGTCGCTGAAGTTCCGCTTCGGCCTGTTCGAGAACCCGCGACTGCCCGACACCACGCGGATCGCCGAGGTCATCGCCTCGCGCGCGCACACCGAGCTGAACCTCGAGGCCGCGCGCCGCTCGCTCGTCCTGCTCCGCAACGACGGCACCCTCCCGCTCGCACCGGCGACGCAGCGCGTCGCCGTCGTCGGCCCCCTCGCCGACGACGCGCAGACCCAGCTCGGCGACTGGGCCGGGTCCTCCGGCCAGGTCGACTGGATGCCGGACGGACACCCCCGCGCGCAGATCACCACCGTGCTCGACGGATTGCGGTCACAGTTCGACGGCACTGTGACGTACGAGCGCGGCGCGGACATCCTCGAGCTGACCGACGACCCCGCCGGGGTCTTCCCCGACGGGCAGCCGCGCCCGCCGATCGTCGTGCCGCGGGAGCCGGATGCCGCGCAGATCGCCGCCGCCGTGGCATCCGCAGAGCAGGCTGACGTCGTCGTCGCCGTCGTCGGCGACCGCATCGAGCTCGTCGGCGAGGGGCGGTCGACCGCGACCCTCGAGCTCGTCGGCGGCCAGCGCGCGCTGCTCGATGCCCTCGCCGCGACCGGCACGCCGCTCGTCGTCGTGCTGCTCGCCTCGAAGCCGCTCGTGCTGCCGGAGTCGGTGCAGGGCGCCCCCCTCGTGTGGGTCGCGAACCCCGGCATGCAGGGCGGGCGCGCGATCGCCGAGCTGCTGCTCGGGCGGATCGAGCCGACCGGTCGGTTGCCGATCTCGTTCGCCCGCCACGCCGGCCAGCAGCCGACGTACTACAACCAAATCCGCGGCCAGCATGGCGACCGCTACGCCGACCTCACCCAGGAACCCGCCTTCGCCTTCGGCGACGGCCTGTCGTACTCCACCGTCGAGTACACGGATGCCACGATCCTCACGCCTGCGGTCGGTGTCGCCGAGACGGTGCGGGCACGCGTGACCCTGCGCAACACCGGCGACCGGCCGGCGCACGAGGTCGTGCAGGCCTATGTGCGCGATCGAGTGACCTCGGTGAGCTGGGCAGACAAGGAGCTCAAGGCCTACCGGCACGTCGACCTCGCACCCGGGGAGTCGACCACGGTCGAGGTCGCGATCGACGCCGCCGACTGCACGATCGTGGATGCTGCCGGCAACCGCATCGTTGAGCCCGGCGCGTTCGAACTGCTCATCGGCCCGTCCTCGCGCGACGCCGCACTGCACGCAGTCGGCTTCGAGATCCGCTGAGACCAACGACGGGGACGGGCACCCCTGCGCCCGTCCCCGTCGTGCTTCGTGCCCGCTCGAGGCGTGAGTCAGATCCCGCCACCGCCGATGCGGGTCCACGCTGTGGAGCCCTCGGCGCGACGCGAAGCCTGCCTCGGGTCAGTCGATGCTGGGCCGCCAGCGCGCTGCGTGTCGTCCCGGCGACTCGACGACACGGGCCCGAGCACGCGATCGAAGAACGCGGAGATCCTGCGGACGATCCGAGGCCTGGTCATGACCGCAGGCTAACCGGCCGCGGCGCCGCCTGCTGTGAACGGTCGGTGAACGCCTTTCCCAGCATGATCGTTTTCTCATTTTGATCTGGGGTTGACCGGCCCGGATTGGCCCGCTCGATGTCGTACCCCCTCACCAGAATAGAGGTATGACCAGCCCCGCAGAGACACCCGGATCGGACGCCTTCATGGCGTCCCTCGCCGGGCTGGCTCATGGGTTCGAGGGGTTGGCCCAGGATGCCGCGGCCGTGCAGATCCGCGAGGTTCGTCTGCTCGCAGCCGCGGCTGCTCTGGCCGAAAAGACCGCCGCCGGGTCCCCTGCACGGGTCCGCGAACAGGACATGGTGCTGAGGTCGGTCTCGGCGGAACTCGCGGGAATCATGCGCGTTGCCGACCGCACCATGCAGCGCCGGATCGACGAGGCACGAACGATCGTCGAGGACTATCCGACCGTGCTCGACGCTTGGGAAGCCGGGAGGATCGTGCGCGGGCACGTCCTCACGATCGTCGCTGCCGGATCCGTGCTGCCACCCGAGCTGCGGGGTCGGTTCGCGGATGCCGCTATCCCGACGTGCGAACGCGACACCCCGAACCGGGTCCGCCCAGCGTTGGAGATGCTCGCGCAGCACCTGCACCCGCGGTCGTTCGCCGAGCGACACGAAGCAGCCGCGGCCGGCCGGTGCGTGCGGATCGTGCCCGAGTCCGACGGGATGAGCGAATTGATCGCGAAGATGCCGACGGCGATCGCGGAGGGTATCCACGACCGCCTCACCCGGATGGGTCGGGCGATCATTGACACCCGCGGCGAACGCGCTGCGACGGGTGACGCCGAGGTCGTGTCGACCGACGCACGCACCATGGACCAGGTCCGCGCAGACCTGCTCGCCGACCTCCTCCTCGCAGGTACCCCAGCGCTCGACGACACCCGCGACACGTCCGCGGGTCCGCTTGGGAAGATCCGCGCCCGTATCCAAGTCGTCATCCCCGCGCATGCGCTCGCGAATGATGACCACGACGCCTGCGACCTGGTCGGTCGGTCCCCGATCGACGTTGCGACAGCACGTGAACTCGCCGCAGGGAACAGCCAGTGGGAACGCCTCGTCACGCACCCGATCACCGGGGCCGTGCTCGCGGTCGATTCGTACCGGGTGCCGGAAAAGATGCGCCGCTTCCTCCAAGCTCGGGACCAGCACTGCCGGTTCCCGGGATGCCGCCAGGCGGCGATCCGCTGTGAGGTTGATCACAACGTCGATCACGCACTCGGCGGCAAGACCCACACCTGCAATTTGTGTCACCTCTGTCAGCGACACCACTCGATGAAGCAATTCACCGCATGGAGGGTCCGACAACTCAAGGGTGGCGTCCTGGAATGGACCTCACCCCTCGGCAGGATCTATCGCGAAGACGCACCCACCCCGGCCGTCGCGTTCACTCCTGCCGACATCTCACTCCCACCGTTTTGACCGGCCGCTCGCTTCGGGCGTTCGGAGGCGATGCAGCGCACGACTGCCGGTTCATCTTCGTACGACCGCGCGACAGGTACCTCTCGCTCTTTCCCGAGCGCGACGTCATCGAGACCCCGCTGGACGAGGTGTTCGACGTCAACGGCTGGGACCTCGCCAAGAGACTCCTCGAACGCTTCGTCGATGCGCAACTCACGCGCGCCGAAGCGTTCGAGGACGCCGCATCGTTACGAGACCCTGCGCTCGTCCGCTCGCTCGTCGACCAGTACTTCGTCTCGCAGCTCGGGCCTACTTGAGCCCGGTCATCGCGATGCCCTGCACGAAGTAGCGTTGCAGGAAGAGGAACAGCACCAGGATCGGCGTCACCACGAGCACCGAACCCGCCATGAGCAGCCCGTAGTACGTGCCGTTCGATCCGACCGAATACAGCGACAGTGCCACCGGCAGCGTGTACATCTGCTCGGTCTGCGCAACCACCAGCGGCCACAGGAAGTTGTTCCACGAGCCGAGGAAGGTCAGGATCGCGAGCGTCGCGATCGGCGGACCGCACTGCGGCAGCACGACTCGCAGGAAGATGCGGAACTCCCCCGCACCGTCGATCCGCGCCGCCTCGATGAGCGCGTCGGGCACGCCCATGATGAACTGCCGCATCAGGAACACGCCGAGCGGTCCGGCCAGGAACGGCAGGATCAGCGCCGGGTACGTGTTGACCAGCCCCATGTTCGCCACCAGGACGAACATCGGCACGAGCGTCACGACGCCGGGCACCATCAGCGTCAGCAGCACCAGCGCGAACAGCACCTTCTTGCCCGGGAACTCCAGCTTCGCCAGCGCATACGCGACCATCGAGCAGAACACGATGTTCCCGACCACGACGATCAGCGCCACGACCACCGAGTTGAAGAAGAACTGCCCGTAGTCGAGCTGGGTCAGCCAGCGGGAGTAATTGTCGAGCGTCGCCTGCTCCGGCCACCACGTGATGGGTCGCTGCAACAGCTCGCCCTGCGTCTTGAAACTGCCGAGCAGCATCCACAGGAACGGCGCCAGCGTCATGATCAGCCCGATGGTCAGCGCGAGGTACGTCGCGCTGCGCGACCAGTTGAACGACCTGCGTGAGCGGCGAGGTGCGGCATCCGTCAGAGCGGACTTCGAGGGTTCGGTGACCGTGGTGATTGCCATCTCAGTTGTCCTTCGATCGCAGCAGTCGGAACTGCACCGCCGAGAGCGCCGCGATGAACGCGAACAGCACGTAGGCGGCGGCCGAAGCGACCGAATAGTCGCCGTAGCCGAACTGGTTGTAGACGTAGTAACTGATCGTCAGGGTCGAGTTGAGCGGCCCGCCCTGCGTCATGACGAACGGCTCCTCGAACACCTGCAGGAAGCCAACCGACAGCAGCACGGCGCCGAGCAACAGCGTCGGGCGCATCAGCGGCAGCGTCATGCTCGTGAACCGGCGCCACGCGCTCGCCCCGTCGACTTCAGCGGCCTCGTAGACGTCGCGCGGGATCGCCTGGAGCCCGGCGAGAAAGATGATCATCAGCGTGCCCATGTTTCGCCAGGCGCCCATCACGATGATCGAGGGCATGGCCCAGAACGGGTCGTTCAACCAGTCGGGGCCGTTGATCCCGACCCACGACAGCACGGTGTTGAGCAGCCCGGAGTCCTGCAGGATGAACTTCCACACGACCGCAACAGCGACGATCGACGTGACGACCGGCGTGTAGAAGCCGACCCGGAAGACGCTCCGGAACCTCTCGATGCCCGAGTTCAGCGCCACCGCCAGCAGCAGACCGAGCGCCATCGTCAGCGGGATGCCGACGCCCACGAAGTAGAACGTGTTCACGATCGACTTCACGAACAGCTCGTCCTGGAACAGCGTGACGAAGTTCTCGAACCCGACGATGTTCACGTTGAACGGCGAGCGGAGGTCCCGCACCGTCAGGTCGGAGAACGACATCGCGAACGAGCCGAGCAGCGGCCCCAGCATGAAGACCGCGAAGATCACCAGGAACGGCAGCGCGAACAGCCACGCGACCACCGCCGTGCGGCGCCGCTGGGCGGCGAATCCTCCTCGCCGCCCAGCCGCGCTCGTCGAAGCGAGCGCCATGGAAGTTACCAGCCCGTGCCGAGCGACTCGGCCTTCGCGACGATGGCGGATGCCGCCTCGGCGGCGTCGCTGCCGTTGGCGACCTTCTCGGCCTCGGTCTCGATGAACGCCGACATCTCGTTCCAGCTGGGCACCGACGGCGGAGCGACGGTGTTCTCGAGCTGGTCGTTGAGCACGGACAGCCGGGGGTCGGAGGTGAACGGCTCGGCGTCGAGCGCCGAGGTCACGGCCGGGAGCGCGTTGACGGTCTCGAACCACTGCTGCTGCGTCTCAGCCTCGGACAGCCAGCGGATGAGCTTCCACGCGCCGTCCGCGTTCTCGGCATCCTCGAACACCCCGAGGTGCCCGCCGCCGAGGTACGAGTCGTTGCCATCGGCACCCGCCGGCACCGGTGCGGTGCCGACGTTCTCCTCGACCCATTCCGGCGATTCCTGGTCGCCCAGCACGCCGACCATCCACGGACCGGAGATGAAGGCGGGGTTGGAGCCGTTCGCGAACGCCGCGGTCTGCTCGTCACCGTAACCGGAGGTGGGCGCGAGGCCGTCGATGAAGAACGAGGCGTAGTACTCGAGCGCGTCGGTGAGCGCCGCTTCGTCCCAGGCGTAGGCGTCGCCCGCGTCGTTCAGCACGTCGCCACCGGCCTGCGCGTAGAACGGCAGGATCACCTGCGTGGAGTCTTCGGCGTCTCCCATGGGGAGTTGGATGCCGTACTTCGCGCCGCCTGCGGTCATCGCCTCACCGAATGCGGTGAGTTCCTCCCACGTGGTCGGAGCCTCGACGCCCGCTTCTTCGGCGAGGTCGGTGCGGTAGTACATGACGCGGGTCTCGACGTACCACGGCACGGCGTACGCGGTGCCTTCGACCTCGGTGGACTCGAGGGCCGTCTCGTTGAAGCCGTCCTCGTCGACGAGGTCGTCGGGCACGGGTGCGAGACCGCCCGCCGCGACCATGGAGGGCAGCAGCGACGAGCCGATCATGATGGCGTCGGGGACGGTGCCGGCGGCGACGGCGGTCTGGTACTTGGTCATGACGTCGGCCCACGGGATGGAGGTGACGGTGACCTTCGCGTCGGGGTTCTCTTCGACGAAGGCGTCGGCGAAGTCGCCGAGGTTCTCGCCCTCTTCGCCCATCGCCCAGACTTCGATGTCTCCCGTCGCGGGAGCGTCATCGACGGTCGCGGCTTCGGCGTTGCCGTTACCCTCGCCGGCGTCGTCGGCGCGGCCGCAGCCTGCCAGGGCGAGAACGCCCACCAGCCCGATCGCACCGAAGGCGAGTGCCCGATTACGCAGCTTCACGATTCCTCCTCGTTGAGTCTTGACTCCGCGGCAGCTGGCGGGAAAAGTAACTTAGCAACTGCTCGCTTAGTTTGTTGAGCATAGACTGACGACACGACCCCTCGCAAGAGAGAAGGCGCATGAGCGACGGAGCCACCCGCCCCAACGACACCGAGTCCGCGACCGACCTGACCCGCCTCGGACGTGCCGACCTGCGCAAAGTCCGCGGCGACAAGAGACGCTCGACGATCCTCGCCACCGCGGTCGAGGTCTTCGGCGAGCAGGGGTACCGCGGGACGTCCCTGCGCGAAATAGCCCGACGGGTCGGCATCTCCGACGCCGGACTCCTCCACCACTTCGGCTCGAAGATGGGGCTTCTCGCCGCGACCATCGAGGCGCGGGACGAGATGGACCGGGAACGGCGCGAGGCGTCGGAGGCGGCCGGCGCCACCTTCGTCGACACGATGAGGGATCAGGTGGCGCGGAACACGCGCTCCCCCGGCCTCGTCGCCCTGCACGTGGTCCTCTCTGCGGAGGCGACCGACCCACAGCATCCGGCGCACGAGTCGTTCCGCGACCGGTACCGGCAGATCCGCCATCAGGACGACGAATCCTTCTCCCGTCTGCAGGCGGACGGCGAGCTGCGCACCGATCTCGACCCCGAACGCGTGGGCCAGCTGGTGACCGCCATGATGGACGGCCTCCAGCTCCAGTGGCTACTCGACCCCGACGCCGTCGACATGGAGGGCCTGTTCGAGGACTTCCTGCACCTGCTGGAGATCCCGGACCGCCGCACGCCGTGACGCCCGCCGGCTCGCCCCGGCCTCGAAAGCCGCGCTCAGCGCGGGGCTGGCGCGAGCCGGTAGAGCACCTCGGGTCGCCCCCGCTTGCCGTAGCGATGGGCGAGGTCGATGACACCCAGGTCGACCAGATGGGTCAGGTAGCGGTGCGCCGTGGCCGAGACGAGTCTGCGGGATGCCGCGATGAGCGCCAACGGCGACTTCTCGGTGCTCGTCCAGGGGCCGATCACGATCACCCTCTACGCACTGCTCGCGGTCGTCCTCGTGGTCTCGATCCGCAACAGGTTCGTCGCGCGTTCGCGGGCGCGCATCGCCGCGGCATCCGTGCGCGAGAACGAGCCGGCGTCCCACTGAGTCCGCACAGTCAGGGGGTCGGCATGCCGCCGTTGACGTTGAGCGTCTCACCGATGACGTAGCTGGACTCGGCCGACGCCAGGAAGACGTACGCGGGGGCGAGCTCGGCCGGCTGACCCATCCGCCCGAGCGGGGTGTCCTCGCCGAACTGCGCGACCTTCTCCTGGGGCTGCCCGTCCGAGACCTGCAACGGCGTCCAGATCGGTCCCGGCGCAACGGCGTTCACACGGATGCCCTTCGGCGCCAGCTGCTGGGCGAGCGCCTTCGTGAACGCGTTGATGGTCGCCTTCGTCGACGCGTAGTCGACCAGGATGTCGGACGGCGAGTAGGCCTGGATCGACGTCGTGTTGATGATCGTCGCCCCTCCCGGGAGGTGGGGCACCGCCGCCTTCGTGATCCAGAACATCGCGTCGACGTTCGTCGTGAACGTGTCGTCGAACTGCTGGTCGTCGAGGGTCGTGATGTCCTCGTTGAACACCTGCTTGCCGCCGTTGTTGACGAGGATGTCGAGACCGCCGAGACCCTCGACGGTCTTCGCGACGAGTTCGCGGCAGTAGTCCTTGCTGCGCAGGTCACCGGGGAAGGTCAGGACGGTGACACCTGCGTCCTGCAGGATGCCGGCGATGCGCGCGGCATCCTCTTCCTCCTCCGGCAGGTACGACATCGCCACATCGGCGCCCTCACGGGCGAACGCGATCGCCGTCGCCGCCCCGATGCCGGAATCCGCACCGGTGATGAGCGCCTTCCGGCCCTGCAGCCGTCCGCTGCCGCGGTAGCTGTCCTCCCCGAGATCGGCCTTCGGCTCGAGGTCGGCGTCCAGGCCCGGCTCGGGCTGGTGCCCCTTCTGCGGCTCGATGTCGGCGTAGAGCTCGGCGGGGTTGGTGAAGGTGTACTGGTCGCGGGCCATGGTGTGTCTCCTCTGGTGATCGATGGTCAGCGGTCGCGTCGGAAGTTCAAGTCACGTCAGGTCTGATCGGCGTCGTCGCCGACGAGCTCGCGGATCAGCAGTGCCGTCTGGATGAGCGCCAGATGGCTGAGCGCTTGGGGAAGATTGCCGAGGAAGGATCCGTCGGCAGGTTCGATCATCTCGGCGAACATCCCGACGTCATTCCCGCTCTGGACGAGCTCGTTCATCGCGGCCACGCCCTCGTCGTGGCGCCCGACGCAGACGAGGGCCGCCGCCCGCCAGAAGCTGCAGGCGACGAAGGTCGCCTCCTCCTCACGCATCCCGGTGTAGCGGTAGAGGTGCGCGCCCTCCCCCAGTTCGCCGGTGAGCGCGTCGATCGTGCGCGACATCCGGTCACCGCGGTCGAACCCGCTGAACGAGTGCAGGAGCACCGACGCGTCGAGATCGCGACTGTCCTGCGCCATGACGTACGCGCCGCGGGATTCCGACCAGCCGTGCTCGTCCACCCACTCACGGATGAGGTCCGCCTCGGCGACCCACCGCTCGCTGCTGCCGGGGATCTGCCCGAGGTCCGACAAGTGAGCGGCATCCCGAAGCGCCTGCCAGCACCCCATCTTCGACGAGGTGTAGTGCCGCAACTCGGGAAGCTCCCACATGCCCGAGTCAGGGTTCCGCCAGATGTCGCAGACCTTGTCGGCGAACATCTCCAGCATCCGGCCGGTCGCCACGTCGAGAGAGTTGCCGGCGTCGACATAGGCGCGACAGATCGCGAACAGATCGCCGTAGACACCCAGCTGGAGCTGACCGTGGGCGGGATTGCCGGTGACGACGGGTCCGATCCCCCGCCACCCGGGGACGTCGTACGTCTTCACGCCGCCGTCGAGACCGCCGTCCAACGTGTACATCACGTGCAGGTCGGGGCCGTTGGCACGGATCGTGCGCAGCAGCCACGAGATCGCGGCGTGCGTCTCCTCGCGCAGCCCGAACCCGATGAGGGCATCGACCGTGTACGCGAGGTCGCGCACCCACGCGAGCCGGTAATCCCAGTTCTTGCCGCCGTCCAGGCTCTCGGGCAGCGACGTCGTCGCCGCAGCTGCGATCGCACCAGTCGGACTGTGGATGAGGAGCTTGAGCATCAGCGCGCTGCGCTGTACGTGCGCAGCCCAGGGCCCTTCGTAAGAGAACTCCTTGGACCAGGTCCGCCAGGCGTCGAGCGTCCGATCGATGCCGCGGTCGACGTTGTCGGGATTGGGGAAGTGGATGGGCTCGTCGTGCGTGCCCACCACGATGAGCAGGTGGCGGCTCTCGGCGGTCGTGCGGAACCCGCCCGCCAAGCCCGGACCCTCCACGTCGCCCGATCCGGCGGGCTTCGGGCCGTGCTCCTTGCCCGTCACGCCGATCGTCGTGAGCCCCGAGCGCAGAATGCGGCGCCCGCCGCCGTCGTCGTACCAAGGCGCCGCCGTCTTGAGCGAGGTGCCGGGCTGCACGCGCCAGCGGAACTCGACCTGGCCCTCGATGCCGTCCACCCGGCGCGCCAGTTCGGCCCACGGCAGCCGCCCCGCGACACCTGTCACGAGCGCGTCGGTGACGCTCGCCGTTCCGGTGTCGGTGCGGAACGTCGTCACCAGGACGTTCGTCCGCGCGAGGTAACGCCGACGCACCGTGTACTCACCGACCGGCTCGAGCTCGATGCAGCCGCCCGCATCGTCGTCGAGCAAGCGCCCGAAGATCGGCACGTCGTCGATGCCCGGCAACGGCATCCAGTCGATCTGGCCGCGCAGTCCCACCAGCGCCACCGTGCGCCCATCGCCGATCGGCGCGTAGTCGCGAAGATCCTGACCCGGGCGGTCGCTGGTGGGGTGGGTCATGGGGCGGGACGTCTCCTCGGGATGACCTCGGCGCGTATCGTCCGAGGTCTTCGAGTCTCGCCGCGATCTGCGTCAGACCGAGAACGGTTGACACCCCTCCCGCGATGTGATGGGGTGCGGCCCTCGCCCCCGGAGACGAAGCCGCCCAGGAGGCGACCGTGGACAACTCTGGAGGCGAACGGGGTCAGGCGGCCGCCTCCTGCGCGCCGGCCAGGTCGTCGATCACGTTCCGGTAGGCGTCGAGCATCCGGTCGCTTCCCAGGCGCGGTCTCGCGGCGAGCGCGGCCGCGCGGTAGACGGGTCGTCGCGAGATGACCTTCGTCCACGCCGCCGCGATGGCGTGCTCGTCGTGAGGGGTGACCACGCCGAAACCGCGGACGATCTGCGCGGCATCGCCGACCGCGGTCGTGACGGGCGTCGCCCCCGTCGCGGCGCCTTCGATGAGGCACAGCGGCGAGGCCTCGCCATACGCGCTCGTGAGCGCGACGATGTCCGCAGCCCGGTAGACCGAGGGCATGTCGTCCCGGATGCCGAGCGGATGCATCCGGTGCCGCGGAACACCCGCATCGGCGAGCGCGGCGGTGAGGGCCGGGTTGTCGCGCGTCATCCCCGCGCCGCACATCAGGTAGTGCGTCTGCTCGTCACGCCGGGCGTGCGATGCCACGGAGCGGAGGAAGAGACCGGGGTCCTTCATCGCATCGAAGCGGGCGGCGAACACCACCACCGGAGCGTCGAGCGGGATGCCGAGGGCGCGGTGCACCGCCACGCGGTCGTCGGCTCCCGGTCGGAACCGGGCCGTGTCGATGCCGTTCGGGATCACGATCTTGCGGACGGTGGGCGGGGTGAAGCGGGCGTAGGCGTCGCTCGTGGACTGCGCGCACGACACGGTGGACGTCAACCGCCCCGACGCCCCGAGCTCGCCGAGCCAGCGCATCGCCGCGCCGGAGTGCGTGGGGTCCGACCGGTGCAGGCAGGATGCGATCGGCACGTCGGGCAGGAGCCCGCGTTCGTCGAGGGCGAGCAGGAGCCCGAGCGGCTGCTCCTTGAGGGTCAGGATGACGTCGGCCTCGGCGACCACGGATGCCGCGGCATCCAGCTCGGCGTTCGAATAGTCCTCGGGTGCCGGCGGGTGCGCTCCCGCAGTGCGGCCGAGCGTCGACACCGCGACGCCTGCCCCGGTCAGCTCCCGGTAGCGGGTGTCGTCCTCCATGCGCTGCAGCGTCGACTCGCGTCGCGCTGCGGAGGCGATCGAGAGGACCGCGTGTTCGTGCGATCCGTCCGCGTGCAGACCCCGGACGACGGAGGTGTGGAGGATGCGGGCACCACCTGCGAACAGGCCTTCGTAGAGGGAGAGCACGCGGGTGGGTCGGGTCATCGGACGCCTCTCGATCGGGTCGGGATGCACGCGAGGTTGCGTTCGTCCCATGCTCCGATCGGGTGCGCCTCCGGCGGTGAACCCCAGATGTACATCGTGTGAAGATCGCCGCCGAGCGGCATCCACGCGTCAGCCGCCGAGGGTGACCGATCTCCACAGCGCGTCGACGACCACGCTCAGCCAAAGCGCGAGGGCCGCGAGCCCGAGCACGAGAGCTGCCAGCCATCCCCACAGGGGCGCCCAGCCTCGCCCGGTGCGACGTCGGACGACGACCGTGCGGCCGACGATGTACACGCCGAGGGTCGCGACGAACACGAGCACCGCCCAGCCCCACCCGAAGGGGCGCTCGATCCCTCGGCGCCGGAGGGCGCGCGCGTCGAGCCAGGCGAACAGCACCGAGGCGGCCAGGGACAGCCCGTTCACCCAGGTCAACAGGACGAGCCCCGCGATGACCCACGGGCCGGGGCCCGGGTCGTACCCGGCCGGCAGCACGAAGTAGCCCACCAGGCGCGCACCGGTGACGGCGTCGACGAGCAGCGCGGAGCAGAAGGGGAAGACGGAGGCGACGATGGCGAGCCACACCCAGACCGTGCCCGCCCGCACCGGCCGCACCGGCGCGGCCGCCGCTTCCCTCGCGGGTGCCGGCCGCTCGCTCGCGACCGCCGGCTCTCCCTTCGGGACCGTCGGCTTCTCGACTGGGGCCGCGGGCACGTCCTCCGCGGGCACGTCCTCCGCGGGCACGTCCTCCGACGCGGATGCCGCATCGCCCGCCGGGGCGACCGTGTCGGGCGCCCACTCGGCACCGTCCCACCAGCGGAGCTGGCCCGGCTCACCCGGATCCGCGTACCACCCGGCCGGAGCGCCGCGGCTCACCGGCCGTCACCGGGCACGAGTTCCGCGCCGGCGTGGGCGAGCTCGGCGAGTGCCGCCTCGCTGGAGCCTTCCGCGACACCGGCGATGAGCCCGGTGAGGATCCGCACGCGCCGGCCGTGGCTGATCGCATCCAGAGCCGACGCACGCACGCAGTGATCGGTCGCGATCCCGGTGACATCGACGTCGGTGATCCCGTGCGCACTCAAGACCTCGGCGACCGTCTCGCCCGCCGCCGTGACGCCCTCGAACAGGGAGTACGCCGGAATGCCCTGGCCCTTGGTGACGTGGTGGGTCACCGCGTCGGTGTCGAGGAGCTCGTCGTAGTCCGCGCCCGGCGTCCCGGCGACGCAGTGGACGGGCCACGAGTCGACGAAGTCGGGGTGCTCGGCGAAGTGGCCGCCGTTGTCGCCGACCGGGTCATGCCAATCGCGTGAGGCGACGATCACTGAGTAGTCGGCGGCGCGGGCCGCGACGAAGGCGCTGATCCCCTCGGCGACGGCATCGCCTCCGGTCACCGCCAGGGCGCCGCCCTCGGTGAAATCGTTCTGCACATCGACGATGAACAGCGCTCGGCTCATGTGTCGAGCGTACGACGGTACTCCGCTCGGCTCATAGCGCCCGGCGCCTCCGCCTCCGGCTCGAATCGCGACAGCTTCGACGGCCACCAGATCGCACGCCCGATGTCGTAGGTGAGCGCGGGCACGAGAAGCGACCGCACGAGGAAGGTGTCCAGCAGCACCCCGAAGGCCACGATGAAGGCCAACTGCACGAGGAACAGGATCTGGATCACACCGAGCGCGGCGAAGGTCGCCGCCAGCACGAGTCCTGCCGAGGTGATCACCCCTCCGGTCGAGACGAGCCCGCGGAGGATGCCGCGTCGCGTCCCGTGCACGAGCGACTCCTCGCGCACTCGCGACATCAGGAAGATGTTGTAGTCGATGCCCAGGGCGACGAGGAAGACGAACCCGTAGAGCGGCACGGCCGGGTCGGCACCCGGGAAGCCGAAGACGCCGTTGAACACGAGCGCGGCGACTCCCAGCGCTGACGCGAACGAGACGACGACGCTCAGGATGAGCAGCACCGGAGCGAGGACAGACCGCAGCAGCAGCATGAGGATGAGCAGGACGACGACGAGGATCACCGGGATGATGACCGTGCGGTCGCGGATCGACGTGTCGTTCGTGTCGAGGTCGATGGCGGTCGTGCCGCCCACGATCGCGTCGACGTCCGATGCGGCGAAGTCCGCTCGCAGATCACGCACCGTCTGCTCCGCGGCGAGCGAGTCGGCGGCGTCGGCGAGCGTCCCCACGAGCATGACGTCACCGCCGTCGACGGTGGGCTCGGGAGCCGCGGTCCCCGGGGGGCCCTGCACCGTGTACGAGACCTCGCCGCCATCCACCTCGACGCCGACCTGGCCGGTCGGGGAATCCGAGGACAGCACGGCGACGGAGTCGATCCCCGGCTCGTCCTGGAGCGTGGCGGCGGCGTCGGCGATGCCGTCCTCCGCGGTGATGACGTACAGCGGGCTGCCGGAGCCGGCTGCGAAGTGCTCGCCGAGCACCTCCTGACCGTCGCGGGCCTGAGATGCGCCGAGCACGAGCTCGCTCGCCGCCACGCCGTCGGCCTTCAGCTGGGTGACGCCGACGGCGGCAGCCAGGAGCACCACGGTCGAGACGATCCACACGACGCGGGCGCGCCGGGCGATCAGCCGCGCCAGCCGGGCCCAGACGCCGCGGACCGGCTGCGTGAGATCTGCCGGCAGTTCGTGCGAGCCGGTTTTCGGGATGAACGGCCAGAACGCGGCACGACCGGTGAGGGCGAGCAGTGCCGGCAGGAACGTGAGAGCCGACAGGATCGCGAACGCGATCCCGATGGAAGCGATCGGGCCGAGGGCGCGATTGCTGGCCAGATCGCTCAGCAGGAGGCACAGGAGACCGGCGATGACCGTGCCGCCCGACGCGAGGATGGGCTCGACCGCTCCCTTCCACGCCGAGACCGCGGCATCCCACCGCCCGCGTCCCTCGCCGATCGCCTCCCTGAACCGGGCGACATAGAGAAGCGCGTAGTCGGTCGCGGCACCGATGACGAGGATGAACAGGATCCCCTGCACCTGGCCGTTGAGCACGAAGATCTCGGCCTTGGCCAGCCACCAGACCGTCAGCAGCGCCACGCAGAGTGCGAACACCGACGTCAGCAGGACCAGGATCGGCAGCAGTGGCGAGCGGTAGACGACGATGAGGATGACGAAGACCGCGCCGAGCGCGACGAGCAGGAGGAGCCCGTCGATGCCGGTGAAGCCCGACGCGAGGTCGGCTGTGAAGCCCGCCGGACCCGTCACCCACGCCTCGAGGCCCGCGGGAACCTCCGCGTCGACGATGTCGCGCAGCTCGCCCACGATCTCGGTGACCTCGCCCGACGCGTCGATCGACACCACGACCTGGGCGGCCTCACCGTCGTCGGAGGCGATCGCCGGAGACACCTCCTCCACCCCGGTCACCTCGGCCAGGCGATCGGCGATCGTCTGCACCGCATCCAGCTGCGAGGTGCTCAGCTCTCCCCCGGCGTCGGCCACGACGAGCGCCGGGATGGACTCGCCGCCGGTGAAGTCGTCGAGCCGCTCCTGTACCTGAGTGGACTCGGCGCTCTGCGGCAGGAACGACGACTGGTCGTTCGTCGAGACCTCGTCGACCTTCCCGAAGTAGGGTCCGCCGATCGATCCGCCGGCGAGCCAGATCACGACGAGGACGAGCGGAAGTGCGATGCGCAACCAACGGGAGGGGGTCCGAGCGGTCATATAACTAGAATAGCTAGTAATACGCTTTTTCAGCAAAATTGCTCAGAGCCGACTCAGCCCCGTAGGAAGAGCGCGACGAACGATCCGATGACGGCGACCGCCCCGACGACGAAGCCGCCCAGCGAGAGTCCCCACAGCAGCCGCAGGATCGGCGGGCGCGGGCTCGTCCGCATGCGGTCGCGCCAGCCGTGCCGGTACCAGATCTGCGCACGGTCCGCCCCCGCCAACCCGGCGACGTCGTCGGCCGTCAGCGGTGCCGAATTCACCTCGCCGTCGGCGTCGATCCACCGCGCGGTGAGGCCGTCATCGTCGAGGTATGCCTCAGCGGGAAGCCAGCTTCCATCGGCCGCCCAGACCACGACGGCGGCGATTCCGAAGGCGAACGCCGCTCCGAACCCGACCCACGAGAAGATCTCGAGAATCGCATCGAGCGCGTTCGTCACCTGCGCATCCTCTGTTCGGAGCCGCCCCGGCGCCTGCCGGTCAGGTCATCTGTGGAGCCACCTAAGGGAATCGAACCCTTGACCTATTCATTACGAGTGAATCGCTCTGCCGTCTGAGCTAAGGTGGCGCGCTTCGCTCGCGCGTTGCACGATCATCGATCCTACAGGGTCGAAGAGGATGCCGCGAACCGTCCCCCGGCCACTCCCTCGCCCTCCGGGTGTCGGCTTGTTACGTCTCGGATCCGATTCTGAGCCGCCCCTGCATACCGTGGTGGAGGCACCGCGATGAGGCGAGCGCGGGTCGCCCCGTGCTCGGCGCGTTCCGCGCTTGCGATGCCTTCGTTCCATCAAGGAGAGCACCATGCCCAAGAAGTCCCTGGCCGCCGTCGCGCTGGCCCTCCCCCTCGCCCTGCTGCTCGGAGGCTGCGCGACCGGATCCGACGACTCCGCCGGATCGGGCGACGCCGGCCAGACCGAGGGCCCCGTGCGCATCGGCGTCGTGGGCGCCGGCGACCCGTACTGGGAGACCTACACCGAGGCTGCCGCCGCGGAGGGCATCGAGATCGAGCTGGTCGACTTCACCGAGTACACGCAGCCCAACCCGGCGCTCTCGGCGGGCGAGCTCGACCTCAACCAGTTCCAGCACGTCATCTACCTCGCCACCTACAACGAGCAGTCCGGCGAGGACCTCGTGCCGATCGGTGCGACCGCGATCTACCCGCTCGGCCTGTACTCGACGCAGTACGACTCCGTTGAGGACATCCCCGAGGGCGAGACCGTCGCCGTCCCCAACGACGAGTCCAACCAGGCCCGCGGCCTCCTCGTCCTGCAGTCGGCCGGCCTCGTGGAGCTGAAGGACGGCGGATCGATCTTCTCGACCGTCGCCGACGTCCTCGACAGCTCGAAGGTCAAGGTCGAAGCCCTCGACGCGGCCTTCACCGCCACCTCGCTCCCCGACGTCGCGGCATCCATCGTGAACAACGACTTCCTCGAGGACGCGGGCCTCACGCCCGAGGACGCGATCGCCACCGACGACCCCAGCGACCCCAACGCCCTGCCCTACGTCAACATCTTCGCCGCGCGTGCCGAGGATGCCGACAACGAGACGTACCAGAAGCTCGTCGAGATCTACCAGAACTCCCAGGACGTCCTCGACGGCGTCCAGGAGGCCTCGGGCGGCACCGCCGAGTTCGTCACCACGCCGGCCGCCGACCTCGTCGCTTCACTCGAAGACGTGCAGGAAGACATCGCTGCGAACCAGTAAGTCCCGTCCCGATGCGGCTCGCTCTCTGAGAGCGGGCCGCATCGGCATGTGCTCGAGGAGCCGCTCATGACCTTCATCCGCCTCACCGGCGTCACCAAGTCCTTCCCTCCGACCGGGAAGGATGCCGCGCCCGTGGTCGCCGTCGACGACGTCAGCCTGGAGATCCCCGCCGGCAGCATCACCGGCATCATCGGGTACTCCGGCGCCGGCAAGTCGACGGTGCTGCGCCTGGTCAACGCCCTCGAGAAGCCCACATCGGGAACGGTCGAGATCGATGGGCGCGACATCACCCGCCTCGGCGAGCGCGACCTTCGGGCGCTCCGCGGCGACATCGGCATGATCTTCCAGCAGTTCAACCTCTTCGACTCGCGCACCGTCGCGGGCAACGTCGCGTACCCGCTTGAAGTGGCGGGGCGACCCCGCGCGGAGATCCGCACCCGTGTCGCCGAACTCCTGGAGTTCGTCGGCCTCGCCGGCAAGGCGAAGAACTACCCCGAGCAGCTCTCGGGTGGTCAAAAGCAGCGGGTCGGTGTCGCCCGCGCCCTCGCGACCGACCCGCGCATCCTCCTGGCCGACGAGGCGACCAGCGCCCTCGACCCCGAGACGACCCACGAGGTGCTCGGACTCCTCCAGCGCGTCAACGCGGAGCTCGGGATCACGATCCTCGTCATCACCCACGAGATGGAGGTCGTCCGCACGATCGCCGACCGCATCGTCGTGATGGAGAACGGTCGCGTCATCGAGGACGGCGCCGTGTTCGACATCCTTTCCGCCCCGCAGCACGCCGCCACACGCCGGTTCGTCTCGAGCATCATCGACGAGGTGCCGAGCGGCGAGAAGCTCTCGGCGCTGCGTCAGCGGCATCCCGGTCGCGTGGTCACGTTCACCGTGCGCGACGGCGACGTCACCCAGGCGGACGTGTTCGCCGCCCTCGCTCGCCACGGCGTGCGCTTCGAACTCATCCACGGCGGCATCAACGACATCGGCGGACGGGTCTTCGGGCACCTGACGCTGTCCGTGTCCGGAGACGCGGATGCCGTGGACGCGGCGATCGCCGATGCCGGCACGCACGCAGCACTGATCGAGGAGGACGTTCGTGGATAGGCTCATCGACCTGCTTCCCGACCTGTGGGAAGCCACCGCCGAGACCCTCTACATCGTCTCGTTCTCCCTCGTCCTGGGCGGGATCGCGGGGCTCCTGATCGGGCTGGCGCTCTACGCCACCCGCGCGGGCAGCCTGTTCCCCAACCGGTTCGTGTTCGGCTTCCTGAACGTGCTCGTCAACTTCTTCCGCCCGATCCCGTTCGTGATCCTCCTCGCCGCGGTGCAGCCCCTCGCCCGCAGCGTGAACATCCGCGGCATCGGACCGGAGTTCGGCATCTTCGCGATCACGATCGCCTCGATGTTCGCGATCAGCCGCATCGTGGAGCAGAACCTGCTCACCGTGAAGCCCGGCGTCATCGAGGCGGCGCGCGCGGCGGGCGCCAGTCGCAGCCGTGTCCTCTTCCGGCTCGTGCCGCGTGAGGCGCTCGCACCGCTCGTGCTCGGCTACACGTTCATCGTCGTCGCACTCGTCGACATGACCGCGATCGCCGGCGCTGTGGCGGCGGGCGGCCTCGGCGAGTTCGCGATCGTCTACGGCTTCAAGCAGTTCAACCCGTGGGTCACCTGGGCGGCAGTGCTGATCATCATCGTGATCGTGCAGCTGGTGCAGTTCTTCGGGAATGGCCTGGCGCGGCGCATCCTGCGCCGCTGACGCAGTGTCTCGCGCGGAGGCGTCACTCGCAGGTGATGTCGCCGTCCGGCACCGTGCCGTCCACGAAGTACGCCTCCACGGCGTCGTCGATGCACGCGTTGCCCTTGTTGAAGCCGAGGTGCCCTTCGCCCACGCGGGTGAGCAGGATGCCGGAGCTCAGCTGCTCGGCGAGCGCCGCCGACCACTCGTACGGGGTGGCGGGATCGTTCGTCGTGCCGACGAGCAGGATCGGCGCAGCGCCCTCGGCGTGGATCTCGCCGCGGGTCCCCGTCGGCGGATAAGGCCACGACGCGCACAGGTCGACGCCCGACCAGTAGGGCGCGAAGGTCGGCGCTTCGGCGGCGACGAGGGCGTCGGCGGCCGCTTCGACGTCGGGGGGATCCGCCGGATAGTCCATGCAGTTGTACGCAGAGAACGCTTCGGTCGAGTTGTCGAGGTACACCCCGTCCGACCGGTTGTAGTACGAGTCCACGAGCACGAACATCGGGTCGGCGTCGCCTTCGAGGGCGGCGGTGATCGCGCCGGTCAGGTAGGGCCAGTTCCCCTCGCTGTAGAGCGCGCTCACGATTCCCATCACCATCGCGTCCGCGCCGAGCGCGCGCCCGTCGGTCGCCGTGAGGGGCGTCGCCTCGACCGCCGCCAGCGCGTCGGCGAGCGCGGTCCGCGCGTCGTCCACCGACCCCTGGAACGGGCAGTTTTCCGTCCGCTCCACACACGAGGTGAGGTACGCGCGCAGGGCGGACTCGAAGCCGACCGCCTGCCGCGCCCCGACCTCGCTGCCCGGCACCGACGGGTCGAGCCCGCCGTCGAGAACGATCCGCCCTACACGGTCGGGGAACAGCTCGGCGTACGTCGCGCCGAGGAACGACCCGTAGGAGTACCCCAGGTAGGTCAGCTTCTCGTCGCCGAGGACACCGCGGAGGAGATCCATGTCGCGGGCGGCGTCTGCGGTGGTGATGTGGGGCAGGATGCCGCCGCTGCCCGACTCGCACGCCTCGGCGAACCGGTCGTTGCGCGCCGTGAGCTCGGCTTCCCACGCGGGGGTCCCGCGCGCCGCGCGCGGCGCTGCGAAGAGGTAGTCGTCCATCTGCTCAGCGTCGAGGCAACGCACGGGCGTCGACGATCCGACGCCGCGCGGATCGAACCCCACGACGTCGTAGTGCTCGAGGAGCGTCTCCCCGACGGCGAACTCGGCCGACCCCTGGACGAGGTCGACACCGCTGGCGCCGGGCCCACCCGGGTTCACGAGGAGCGAGCCCTGGGACTCGCCCGAGGCCATCCGGACGATGACGGCCAGCTCGAGGTCTCCTCCCTCGGGGTCGGACCAGTCCACGGGAGCCGTGACCGTCCCGCAGTAGAAGGTTCCCTCGCCTCCGCCGACGCAGCGATCCCAGTCGACGTCCTGGCCGTAGTACCCGACGAGGTCGGCGGCCACGCCCTCCGTGACGGGTGTGCGGTCCGGCGCGGGCGCCTCCTTCGGCGTGCACGCCACCAGAGCGGCGAGGGCGGTCGCGGTCGCAAGCAGTGCCGCCGCCGCACGCGCCCCGCGCCTCACGCTGCGCGTCCCGTCGCGACGGTGATCAGCATGCTCTCCAGGGCCAGTGCCGGTGCGGCGTTGCCCTGCAGATTGGTGCGGGTGTGGGCGATCGCG
Source organism: Microbacterium marinum (assembly GCF_014204835.1). Taxonomy (NCBI): domain Bacteria; kingdom Bacillati; phylum Actinomycetota; class Actinomycetes; order Micrococcales; family Microbacteriaceae; genus Microbacterium; species Microbacterium marinum. The sequence goes on from NZ_JACHMD010000001.1 coordinate 2,644,109, forward strand.
TCGATCACCGCGAGCGTGCGCTGCGGCGACCACGCGGCGGCGAGCGCGTCGATCTCTGCGGCGAGCTCGACGTTGATGGGCGCGGCATCCTGCCCGAATTGGCGCATCAGGGTGTCTCGGTACAGGGACTCGAGATCGGTGAGCACGCGATCGATGCCGTCTCTGAGGCTCCGGGTCGCCCGCCGCTTCTGGTCGTCTTCGAGGGCGCTCAGCTGTCCGCGCACGGCGGGCGGCACGGCGCCGCCGGGGGTCACTCCGAGCGTCCGCAGCAGCGCTTCGCGCTCCGCTTCGTCGCGCGCGGCGGTCAGCGCCTTCGCATCCTCGGTGGCGAGCTGGACGATGCGCGCGGCCACCTCGACGGCATCGCCGACGCCGCGCACCCCGAGCACCCCGCGGAGGGTCTGCTCGCGGCGCTCCCGCGACGCGGCATCCGTCGCCAGTCGCTGCGCCATGCCGATGTGACGCTGAGCCAGCCGCGCCGACTGCTCGGCGACCGCCTCGCTGACACCGGTGCGCTGCACGATGAGGCGGGCGACGTCGGCGACATCGGGCTCTCGCAGGCGCAGGATGCGCACTCGCGAGCGGATGGTGGGCAGCAGATCCGCGTCGCTGGGGGCGCACAGGATCCAGACGGTCTGCTCCGGCGGCTCCTCGAGAGCCTTGAGGAGCACGTTGCTGGTGCGCTCGACCATGCGGTCGGCGTCTTCCATCACCATCACCCGGTACCGGCCGAGCGACGGCGAGAAGTACGAGCGTTCCACCAGCGCGCGGGCGTCTTTGATGGAGATGATGACGCCCTCGGTGCGAAGCGCGGTGAGGTCTGGATGAGTGCGTGCGACCACCTGCCGCACGGCGCTCGCGTCGCCGGGCTCGGCGATCAGCGCGGCGGCGAACGCGTACGCGAGCGTCGACCGGCCTGATCCCGGCGGTCCGGTGATGAGCCAGGCGTGGGCGAGCTGAGAGGGGTCGGATGCCGCGGCCTGCAGCTGACGCACGGCCTCGTCCTGCCCCCAGACCTCGTCCCACGGCGAGGTGTCGAGGGCGGGGGTCGTCATGCCGACCAGCCTACGGCGTGGTCACGACGCGGAGACGTCGTTCTCACCCGGGGACAGGGCGACGCCCACACGCTCACGGATCGCGGCGGCGATCTCCTCGACGGGGCGCGACGCGTCGACGACGAGGAACCGGCCGGGTTCGGCGGCGGCGAGGCCCAGGAACGACGCCCGCACCCGCTCGTGGAACGCGCTCTTCTCGGCTTCAAGGCGGTCGAACGGCTTGTCGTCGGCGTCGAGGCGACCGCGCGCCAGGTCGGGGGCGAGGTCGAGGAGGACCGTGACGTCGGGCAACGCCCCCTCGGTCGCCCACAGCGACAGAGCGCGGATCTCCGCCCCGTCGAGCACGCGGCCGGCCCCCTGATAGGCGACCGACGAGTCGAGGTACCGGTCCTGGATGACCACGTCTCCCCGCTCGAGGGCGGGGCGCACGTGGGTCGCGACGTGATGGGCACGATCGGCGGCGTACAGCAGCGCCTCCGCGCGCGGCGCTATGTCGCCGCGGTGGTGCAGCACGATGTCGCGCACCAGGGTGCCGACCTCCGTGCCGCCCGGCTCGCGGGTCCGCACCACGGCTCTCCCCTGCTCGCGCAGCCACTCCTCGAGGAGGGCGGCCTGCGTGGTCTTTCCTGCGCCGTCGCCGCCCTCGAGGGTGATCCAGATCCCGCGGGTCACTTCTTCTTCGCCGGCGCCTTGCGCGTCGTCGTGCGCCGCGTCGTGCGCTTGGGAGCCGGGCCCTTCGCGCGCTTCTCGGCGAGCATCTGCACGGCGATCTCGAACGTGATGTCGTCGGGGGTCTGACCGCGCGGGATGGTGACGTTGGTCGTGCCGTCGGTGACGTACGCCCCGAAGCGTCCGTCCTTGATCCGGATCGGCTTCTCGCTGACCGGATCGGGCTCGAACTCCTTGAGGGACGTCGCGGCGCGGTTGGCGTACTTCGGCTGCGAGTAGATCTCGAGCGCCTGCTCCAGCGTGATGTCGAAGATCATGTCCTCGCTCGCGATACTCCGCGAGTCGGTCCCCTTCTTGATGTAGGGGCCGTACGGACCGTTCTGAGCGGTGATCATCGTGCCGGTCTCGGGGTCGGCGCCCACCTCTCGCGGCAGCGAGAGGAGCTTCAGCGCCGTCTCGAGGTCGATCGTCTCCGGCGACATGCTCTTGAACAGCGACGCCCGCTTCGGCTTGGGAGCCGGAGCCTTCTTGGCGCCGCGCTTCGGCTTCACCTCTTCGACGGGCGCCTCCTCCTCGGGCAGCACCTCTTCGAGGTACGGCCCGAAGCGGCCGTCCTTGATGACGACGTCGCGTCCGTTCTCGGGGTTCTGACCGAGGACCCGGTCTCCGCCGACCGGTGCGTCGATGAGCTCCCGCGCCTTCTCAGGGGTGAGCTCGTCGGGGGCGAGGTCGTCGGGGACGTTGATCCGGCGGGGGGCCTCGGGGTCATCGCCCGGGACCTCCAGGTACGGTCCGTAGCGACCGAAGCGGAGGACGGCGACGTCGCCGATTTTCGTCGAGTTGATCTCACGCGCGTCGATGTCGCCGAGGTTGTCGACGATGTTTCGGAGACCGACGTGTGCCTCCGAGCCGAAGTAGAACTCCTTCAGCCATGCCGCACGATTCTGCTCGCCGCGGGCGATCGCGTCGAGATCGTCTTCGAGCGCCGCCGTGAAGTCGTAGTCGACGAGGTCCGCGAAGTGCTCTTCCAGCAGTCGCACGATGCTGAAGGCGAGCCAGCTCGGCACGAGGGCCTGTCCCCGCTTGCTGACGTAGCCACGGTCGAGGATCACGTCGATGATGCTGGCGAAGGTGGACGGTCGGCCGATCCCCCGCTCTTCGAGTGCTTTGACGAGCGACGCCTCCGTGTACCGGGGCTTCGGGCTCGTCGCGTGTCCCTTGGGCTCGATGCTGCGCAGGGTGAGCGCGTCGCCGACGGTGAGAGCGGGCAGCGACTGGTCGTCGGAGCGCTCGTTGTCGCCGCGCTTCTCGTCGCGGCCCTCCTCGTAGGCGTCGAGGAAGCCCTTGAACGTGTAGACCGTGCCCGAGGCGGTGAACGTCGCCGTCTTGCCCGCGGCATCCGCGTCGATCGTGACGGTGGTGGTCTCGTATTTCGCGTCGGCCATCTGGCTGGCGACGGTGCGCTTCCAGATGAGGTCGTAGAGGCGCAGCTCGTCGCGGTCGAGGCCGGAGGTGACCTCCTTGGGCGTGCGGAAGTGCTCGCCGGAGGGTCGGATCGCCTCGTGCGCCTCCTGCGCGTTCTTGGCGTTGTTGCGGTAGCTCCGCGGGTTCGCCGGCACGGCCTTGTCGCCGTACAGCGCGACGGCCTGCGTGCGGGCGGCGGTGACCGCCTGCGCCGATAGCGCGGTCGAGTCCGTTCGCATATAGGTGATGTAGCCCTTTTCGTAGAGCCGCTGAGCGACGCCCATGGCGTGCTTGGCGCTCATCGAGAGCTTGCGACCGGCCTCCTGCTGGAGCGTCGAGGTCGTGAACGGGGGCTTCGGGCTCCGGGTGCCGGGCTTGGCCTCGACGGCGGTCACGGAAGCCGACGCGGACGCTTCCAGGGCGGATGCCAGCTCGCGCGCTTCGGTCTCTCCCAGGACAACGACGGCCTTTTTGAGCGCGCCGGTGTCGTCGAAGTCGGTACCGCGAGCGAGGGGCGCGCCGTCGATGCGGCTGAGGCGGATGCCGAAGGCGTCGGCGCCCTTCACGGCATCGGCGTCCACGTCCCAGTACGACGCGGAGACGAAGGCCATGCGCTCGCGTTCGCGCTCGACGACCATGCGGGTGGCGGCGGACTGCACACGACCGGCGCTCGTGCCCTGGCCGACCTTGCGGCGGGTGACGTCGGAGACGTCCCAGCCGTAGAGGCGGTCGAGGATGCGGCGGGTCTCCTGCGCGTCGACGAGGGCGTGATCGAGCTCACGGGTGTTCTTCACCGCCGCCTGGATCGCGTCCTTGGTGATCTCGTGGAACACCATGCGCTTGACGGGGACCTTCGGCTTGAGGGTCTCGAGGAGGTGCCACGCGATGGCTTCGCCTTCGCGGTCTTCATCGGTGGCGAGCAGGAGTTCGTCGGCGGTCTTCAGCGCGCGCTTGAGCTCGGTGACGGTCTTCTTGCCGCGGTCGCTCTCCACATAAAGAGGAGTGAAGTCGTTCTCGATGTCGATGGAGTACTTCCCGACCGAGGTCTTCTTCAGATCCGCGGGGATGTCCTTCTTGTCGGCGAGGTCTCGGATGTGTCCGACGGAGCTGAGAACCTCGTATCCGTCACCCAGGTACCCCTGGATCGAGCGCATCTTCGTCGGAGACTCGACGATGACGAGCTTCTTGCCGTGTGCCACGTGGCGTCCTTTCTTCGATGCACACCATACACACCGCCTTGTCAAGAGCTCGCTGGGAGCTGACGCCGGGAGCGTCTCCCAGAGGCCGGATCGGCCTCACGGGCCGACCGGCGGCGGGCCGGCGCGGGCGCGGGCGGACGCGACCAGCGGGCCGAACGCCACCGACACCTCGACGGTGGCGACCAGCCCGTCGACCTGGCAATCGCCGAGCGCGGCGCCCACCTCGGCGGCGATGTCGGCGGCGCGCTCGCAGGCGATCCCCGACACGAGCCCTGATGCGGTGTCGGCGGCGGCGAGCGCGGCGGCATCCGCAGCCCCTGCCGCACGCACGCTCGTCGCCGAGGCGAAGCCGGCGAGCGCGAGCCCTGTCGCGATCGTGGCGCTGACGGCGAGGACACCCACCGAGACCGTCGTCCCCGCCATCACCCACCTCCGACGTCGTCGCCGGTCTCACCGGCGAGCGCGCACGCCCGAGCGTGCAGATCCGGCAGTGGGAGGGGTGTGCCGGATGCCGCGGACGCTGCCACGCACACGGTGTCGCCGGTCCGCTCCACCGCGCTCCGGGAACCGGGCACGACGGCGACCGCCGCTGCGATCCGCTCCGCGCTCTCGCCGCGCGCGGCGAGCCGCGCCGCCTGCGCGACGCCCTGCTCGAGGCGCACCTGTCTGCCGCCGACGCCCAGGGCGGAGACGGCGAGCACGATGACGACCACGACGGCGGGGACGGTCACGGCGAACTCCGCCGAGACCGACCCCCGCACGTCGCGGATCATGCCACCGTCAGGGCGCGTCGCACGAGATCGGTCAGGATCTCGCGGACCTCGCCCGAGCGCATGATGACCACCAGCAGCCCGGCGAAGGCGACGGCCGCCATCGTGGCGATGGCGTACTCCGCGGTCGCGGCACCGCTTTCGTCGGCGAAGAGCTCGGCGGCGCGACGGCTGGTGAGCTGCGGGATCGTGGCGTGGGACATGGAGGACCTCCTGGATATTCATGGATGGATGGGCACGTGCGAACGGGGATGCGACGTCACAGCATCACCGGGGTCGTGGTGAGCACCGAGAGCAGCATCGGCGCGACCCCCAAGAGCAGGAACGCGGGTAGCGTGCAGACCCCCAGCGGGAGCAGAAGCCGCCCGGAGAGCGTGGCCGCGCGCAGCCGCCCCTCCGTCCGAGCCGATTGACGCCGCGCGGCGGCGTCGGCGCGAAGCAGCTCGACCGCCGGGGCACCCGCGGAGCGCGAGAGGTCGAGGACGTCCCGCGTGGCACGGTCGACCGGCATGCGAGCGGCATTCTCGGCGACCGCGATCGCCTGGGGGATGGACACGCCACCGCACAACGCGATCGCGACGATCTCGGCGCCGAGCCCGGGGATCGCGTCGCCCGGCTGGGCGTGGGCGACGAGCGCCGCCGTCCACCGCCAGGTGAGGACCATGAGCGCACCGCCGAGCACCATGCAGGTGAGGCCGATCGGGTGGCTGAGCGCGGGGATCGGGTCGAAGCCGAGCGCGGCGGACAGCGCGAGCGCGACCAGCGGCAGCCATCCGATGAGCCGAGCCGTCGTCCGCGGCTCGGCCAACGCCGTGCGGACATCGTCGCGGGCCTGATGCGCATCCCGCAGCGCCTCGGCGAGAGAGCGGAGACTCGCCGCGAGGGGCGCCCCGACCGTCGTCGCGACCTGCCAGGCGATGCCGATCTGCGACCAGGCCTCACCCTGCGACGCGAGGACCGTCGGCACCGAGCCACCCTCGGCCTCGGCGGAGCGCACCGCGCGAGCGGTCTCGTCACCCGACCGCGCGAGGTGCTCCCACGCCCGCGTCGGCGCGAGCCCGGCGTGGAGCAGCACTGCGAGGGACTGGACCGTAGCCGCGACCGACGCGGCATCCGGCGCACTCGGGCGCGTCATGAGACGAGCTCCATGTCGAGGCGATCAGCCCGCACGACCGGTCTCGCGATGCCGACGACCCGGCGATCGCCGTCACGGGCACGCTCGACGTGCACGACCGCGCCGATGGCACTGGCCACCTGTCGGGCGACCGCCCGTTCGGTCATCCCCGCACCGGCGCCGAGCGCCTCCAGTCGCGCCGGGACGTCGTCGATCCCGCTGGCGTGCACCGTGCCGGCACCGCCGTCGTGACCGGTGTTGAGGGCGGTCAGCAACTCACGCACCTCCTCGCCGCGGCATTCGCCGACCACGAGACGGTCGGGACGCATGCGCAGCGCTTCGCGGAGGAGTCGGCTCAGGGGCACGGCGCCGACCCCTTCGAGGTTCGCCTGCCTCGCCTCCAGCCGCACGTGATGCGGGTGGTCGATCCGCAGCTCCGCGACGTCCTCGATCGTGACGATCCGCTCGCTTCGCGGCACCCGGCCCAGGAGCGCCGCCAGCAGCGTGGTCTTGCCCGCGCCGGTCGCTCCTGTCACCAGAACGTTCTGGCGCGTCTCCACGAGACGCTCCAGCTGCGCACCGATGTGCGCGTCGAACGTCCCGCGCCGACCGAGGTCGTCCAGGTCGGGAAGCCCCGTGCCGGGGAGTCGGATGGAGATGGTGGCCCCCTCGCACGAGATCGGCGGGAGGACGGCGTGCACCCGCACGCCGTGCTCCCACCGCACATCGGCGCACGGCGTCGCGTCATCGAGGTGGCGACCGCCGATCGCGATCAGCCCGACGGCGAGCTCGCGGGCGGCAGACTCGTCGAGGCTCCACCCGGGGATCTGCTCCGGTCCCCGACCGCGGTCGACGAAGAGGCCTCCCGATCCGTTGATGAACACGTCCGTCACGTCGGGGTCGGACAGCCACCGGCGCAGCGGATCGACCAGCGGATGCGACGGCACCGAGCGCGGTGCGGGCGCATCCGCACCCCCACGCGGGACGGCGATGAACGACAGCGACATGCCGCGACGGTAGGCCGCCCACCCCTGCGCCCTGGCGGCGACGTCGTCGTCCCGTGGACAGCGGCATCCTCCCCGCGTGTGGGGAGGAGTACCCGCGAGCGAGCGGGAAAAGAGGAGGGCGGCATCCTTTGGGGGAAAGGATGCCGCCCGGCAGCCGCGCGTCAGGGGGGATCGGCGGGCTGCGAGGCCGAAGCTGATGTTCGGGCTCTGTAATACTACGACGCCGAGAGACTTTTCAGCGACCACAGATGCGGTGACATCGATTCTTCACAGGTTCCCGTCGCACCCCCACTATCGGCAGTAGTGACGATTCCGGCGGCGAACCTATGGTGACGACATCGCGGCGGCGAGGATGCCCGCCCGCGGCACCGCCGCCAGACGCAAAGGAGCGCCGAATGAGCAGCCAGATCGACCACCTCTTCAGCGAGACCCGCCGGTTCGCCCCATCGAGCGATTTCGCCTCCGCCGCCGTGGGGTCCGCCGAGCTCTACGAGCGCGCTGACGCCGACCGGGAGGCGTTCTGGGCCGAGCAGGCGCGCGACCTTCACTGGCACACGCCCTTCACGAAGGTCCTCGACTGGTCCAACCCGCCGTTCGCCACGTGGTTCGAGGACGGCGAGCTCAACGTCGCCTACAACTGCCTCGACCGCCACGTCGAGGCGGGACACGGCGACCGCGTCGCACTGCTCTGGGAGGGCGAGCCCGGAGACCAGCGTCGCGTGACCTACGCCGAGCTCACGGACGAGGTCAAGCGCCTCGCGAACGTCCTCAGCGACCTCGGCGTGAGCGCCGGCGACCGAGTGGCGATCTACATGCCGATGATCCCCGAAGCGGTCGCCGCCATGCTCGCTGTCGCCCGTATCGGCGCCATCCACTCGGTCATCTTCGGCGGTTTCTCCGCCGACAGCCTGCGCTCGCGCATCGACGACGCCGGCGCGAAGCTCGTCATCACCAGCGACGGCGGCTACCGGAAGGGGCGCGTCTCGCCGCTCAAGCCGGCCGTCGACCAGGCGCTCGGCGACCGCGGGCACGGCCCGCAGGAGACCGTCGAGCACGTTCTGGTCGTCAAGCGGACCGAGAACGAGGTCTCCTGGACCGACGGGCGCGACGTCTGGTGGCACGACGTCGTCCCCGCGGCATCCGCCGACCACGAAGCCCAGCCGTTCCCCGCCGAGAACCCGCTGTTCATCCTCTACACCTCCGGCACGACCGGAAAGCCCAAGGGGATCCTGCACACCTCCGGCGGCTACCTCACGCAGGCGGCCTTCACCAACAAGGTGGTCCACGACCTCCACCCCGAGACGGACGTGTTCTGGTGCACCGCCGACATCGGCTGGATCACCGGACACAGCTACGTCACCTACGGGCCCCTCGCCAACGGCGTCACCCAGGTCCTCTACGAAGGCACCCCCGACAGCCCTCACCCGGGACGCTGGTGGGAGATCGTCGAGAAGTACGGCGTCACGATCCTCTACACCGCACCGACGGCGATCCGTTCGTTCATGAAGCTCGGCCGAGCGATCCCGGAAAAGTTCGACCTGTCGTCCCTGCGCCTGCTCGGGTCGGTCGGTGAACCCATCAACCCCGAAGCCTGGGTCTGGTACCGGCACGTGATCGGCGGCGACCGCACGCCCATCGTCGACACGTGGTGGCAGACCGAGACGGGCGCCATCATGGTCTCCGCCCTGCCGGGCGTCACCGAGACCAAGCCCGGCAGCGCCCAGGTACCGCTCCCCGGCATCGGCGTCGACGTGGTCGACGACTCCGGTCAGGAAGTGGGCAACGGCGGCGGCGGACTGCTCGTGCTCACGAAGCCCTGGCCGAGCATGCTGCGCGGCATCTGGGGCGACCCCGAGCGGTTCAAGGAGACCTACTGGGACAAGTTCGAGCAGCAGGGCTACTACTTCGCCGGCGACGGCGCACGTCTCGATGAAGACGGCGACGTCTGGTTCCTCGGGCGCGTCGACGACGTGATGAACGTCTCCGGACACCGCCTGTCGACGACCGAGATCGAATCGGCGCTCGTCGGCAACGAGGCGGTCGCCGAGGCTGCTGTCGTCGGCGCGTCGGACGAGACGACCGGTCAGGCGGTGGTCGCCTTCGTCATCATCAAGCAGAGCTTCCTCGACCAGCACTCCCCCGAGGGCCTCGCCGACACGCTCCGCAAGTGGGTCGGCGAGCAGATCGGCCCCATCGCCCGGCCGCGAGACGTGTACATCGTCGGCGAACTGCCCAAGACCCGCTCCGGCAAGATCATGCGCCGCCTGCTCCGCGACGTCGCCGAGGGACGCGAGGTCGGCGACACGACGACCCTCGCCGACACGGCGGTCATGAGCGTCATCAGCGCGCAGGTCAAGTAGGCCGCCACCCTGCCGCGGTCCGCGAAACCCCGGTCCGCGAAACCCCGGTCCGCGAAACAGCAGTGGGAGCCCCAGACGTCGGTCCACGACCAATGTCTCGGGCCGTGGCTGCTGTCTCGCGGTCAGGCGAGGCGGGCGAGCCCGCGGGTCAGGCGTGGGTGAAGACGACCTCGACCTCGACGGGGCTGTCCAGCGGCAGCACCGGCACGCCGACGGCGGAGCGCGCGTGACGCCCGGCGTCGCCGAAGATCTCACCGAGCACCTCGCTCGCCCCGTTGATCACGCCGGGCTGCCCGGTGAATTCGGGCACGGATGCCACGAACCCGGTGACCTTGAGCACGCCGGTGAGGCGGTCGACGCCGCCCACGGCGGCGGCCGCCGCGGCGATCGCGTTGAGCGCGCTGCGGCGCGCGAGCGCGTTGGCGTCGGCGGCGGGCACCAGCCCGGCGCCGTCGCCCACCTTGCCGACCGCGGGGAGGGCGCCGTCCACCATCGGCAGCTGTCCGGAGGTGTACACCAGGTCGCCATGGACTTTCGCGGGGATGTACGCGGCGACGGGCGGCACGACCTCGGGGAGGTCGATGCCGAGCTCAGCGAGACGTCCGGAGACCGACATCAGCCCTGCGCCCCGAACTGACGGGCGGCCTGAGCCGCGGCATCCAGACCCGAGGCGTTGGACGCCCCACCGCCGCTGGGACGCTTGAAGTAGCCGACGAGCCCGCCTTCGGGACCGGTCACCACCTGCACCAGCTCCCACCCCTGCTTGCCCCAGTTGTTGAGGATCGCGGCGGTGTTGTGGATCAGCAACGGCGTGGTCATGTACTCCCACGTGGTCATATCGAGCTCCCGGAGGTCGGCGTGGCAGCACCTGCCAGGCACCGGAAACGGGCTGCCAGGCGCGAGAAACGGGGATCCGATCCGAGGTATCCCCCAGCTATCTCCCTTACGATCACCCTATGCCCCACTCGAAACGGACGGCCACCGGTGTGCTCGGAGGCGTGCTCGGCCTCGTCGGACTCAGCACCGTCGCCGGTGTCCTCGTCACGGCCACGGTCACCCCTGCGATCGCCGTCTCCGGCTACGCGGCCACGAGCGCCATCGAGATGTTCGAGAACATGCCGAGCTTCTTGAAGATCGAGAAGCTCATGCTTCCCACCGAGATCTACTCGAAGAACGCCAGCGGCGACTGGCAGCTGATGACCGAGTTCTACGACCAGAACCGCATCCCTGTCACCTTCGACCAGGTGAACCCCGTCGTCTACGACGCGATCCTCTCCAGCGAGGACAAGAACTTCTACTCCCACGGCGGTATCGACCTGATCGGCACGGTCAGCGCCCTGGTCGGCAACGCCAGCTCGGGCTCCAACCGCGGTGGCTCCTCGATCACCCAGCAGTACGTCAAGAACGTGCTGCAGCAGAACTGCGAGGCGAAAGCCACCTCCGCCGAAGAGGTCACCGCCTGCTACGAGGAGTCGACCGTCAACTCGGGCACGGCGGGCTACGAGCGCAAGCTCCAGGAGATGCGCTACGCGATCCAGCTCGAAAAGGAGTACTCGAAGGACGAGATCCTCATCGGGTATCTCAACATCGCGCACTTCGGCGGATCGGTCTACGGCATCGGCGCCGCCGCTGAGTACTACTTCGGCACGACCGTGGACAAGCTCAACATCCGTCAGTCGGCCGCCCTTGCGGGCATGGTCGTCGAACCGAACACCCTCCGGATCGACCGCCCGAAGGGCTCGACGACCAATAAGGCCGGCGAAGCCATCAACAGCAAGGCAGATGGCTACTCGCTGACCAAGAGCCGCCAACTGTACGTGCTCAAGCGCATGCTGGCCGACGGCAAGATCACCCAGGAAGAGTACGACGGGACCAGCGCCGGCGCGATCGAGCCGAAGATCACCCCGCGTCCGAGCGGTTGCGCGCAGGCGAAGGGCAACGAGTTCTTCTGCGACTACGTCGTCTCCGAGATCAAGAGCGACCCTGCGTTCGGCGAGACGCCCGAGGAGCGCACCGCCGCCCTCCGGCGCGGCGGACTGAAGATCTACACCACGCTCGACGCGAAGCTGCAGTCTGCAGCTCGCGACGCGATCTCCATCGTCCCCGCCTCGCGCGACGACATGAACCTCGGGTCCTCCGGCATCCAGGTCGAGGTGGGCACTGGACGCGTGCTGTCCATGGTCCAGAACCGGCCGTACTCCAACGACGCAGACAACAAGACCACGACCCAGGTCAACTACAACGTGCGCGCCCAGGACGGCGGTGGTGTCGGCCACTCGGCGGGGTCGACCTACAAGGTCTTCAGCCTCATCAACTGGCTCCAGGAGGGTCATTCGGTCAACGAGAACGTCAACGGCCGCGTCGGCGTGAAGAACGTCCAGACGTGCGACGGCGCGACCCGAGAGCAGCCCGCCGACAACAGCGGCGTGCCGGGTCACATCGGCAACTTCGAGGGGAACTCCGGCTACAACGGCACGGTCTACCAGTTCACGAAGGACTCGCTGAACTCGGGCTTCCTCGCCATGGCCGAGAAGATCTCCATCTGCAGCACCAACCGCGTCGCGATGGACCTCGGCGTGATGCGCGGAGACGGAACCCCGCTCGACAACGAGAACGTCCCCTACGACGTCCTCGGCTCGGGCAACGTCGCGCCGATCGACATGGCCCAGGTCTACGCCGCGATCGCCGGCGACGGCATCCTCTGCCAGTCGAAGGCCATCGACAAGGTCGTCAACGCGGACGGCAGCGATCATGCCGTTCCCGAAGCGAAGTGCGAGCGCGCGATGAGCAGCGGTGTCGCCGCGACCGCTGCCTATGCACTGCAGGCCGTCATGGAGGGCAGTGGCACCGGCTCCGGTGCCCGCACCTACGACGGCGTGCCGATCCTCGGCAAGACGGGTATCCACCAGTTCGAGCACACCTGGATGGACGGCGCGAGCACCGAGGTCGCGACCGTGGTCTGGGTCGGCAACGTCGAGGGCAACGCGAAGCTGAACGGTCGTTACGAGAACGGATGGCAGCTCTCGCGTATCCGCAACTCGATCTGGCCGGCGATGCAGCGCGCCGCCAACGCCGAGTACGGCGGGCAGGCCTTCCCCGAGCCCGACAAGGAGCTCACCAGGCGCACATACGTCAATCTGCCGAGCGTCATCGGAATGACCGTCGACGAGGCGACGAGTCGACTCCGGGGAGCGGGCTTCAGCGTCACCGTCGGCGACGCGGTCGACGCCACCGAGGCCGAGGGCACGATCGTCGAGCAGTCGCCGGGGGCTGGCCGCGTCGTCTCGGGCACGACCGTCACGATACGGCCCAGCAACGGTCAGGGCGCAACTGTTCCCGGCGTCGGCGGGACGCCCCAGCAGGCCGCGGCCGCGCTGCGAGCCGCCGGATTCTCGAACCTGCGCGCGGAATGTTCGGACGCCGAGGGCGCGCCCAAGGAGGGCGTCGTCACGGGGACCGAACCCGCCGCCGGGGAGACGGTCTCCAAGGGTGACACCATCACCGTCGAGTACCAGTCACCCGACTGCGATGGCAGCGGAGACGATGAAGAGGACTCCGGACCCGGCAACGGGAACGGCCCCGGCAACGGGAACGGCAACAGCCCGTGACGCCGCTACGGACCGCCCTCACCTCGCTCGGCGCGGTGGGGGCGGTCGGCGCCGCCGCCGCCCTGTGGGGTGTGGGGATCGAGCGCTACCTGTTCACCCTGCGTCGGCACGAGATCGCGGTGCTCCCTCCCGGGTCACCCTCCGTGACGCTCCTCCACCTGTCCGATGCCCACATGGCGCCGTGGCAGGGGCGCAAGCAGCGCTGGATCGCCGACCTCGCCGAGTCTGTGCAGCCCGATCTGGTCGTCAACACGGGCGACAATCTCGGCCATGAGCGTGGACTCGACGGCATCCGCAACGCCTTCGCACCGCTGCGTGGCGTACCGGGCCTGTTCGTCCACGGATCGAACGATGTCGTCGCCCCGAGCGGGCGCAACCCGCTGCGGTACTTCAGCGGGCCCTCGTCGCACTCGAAGACGGCGGGTCGCCTCGACACCGAGGCCCTGGACGCCTACCTGACCGAGGACGTCGGCTGGACCGCGTTGCACAACACCGCGGCATCCCTCTCGGTCGCCGGTCTGCGCATCGACGCGATGGGCGTCGACGATGCCCATCGCGACTGGGACGATCTCGACGCCGCCGTGGATGCCCAGTCGGCGCTGCCCGACAGGGACGCGCCACGGCTCCTGCTGGGCGTCACCCACGCCCCGTACCGGCGCGTACTCGACCGCTTCACGGCTGCCGGCGCCGACGTGCTGCTGGGTGGTCACACCCACGGCGGGCAGGTTCGGATTCCGTTCTCGCCGAAGGCGCTGGTCGCCAACTGCGACATCCCCCTCGATCAGGCGCGCGGCCTGAGCGAGTGGTCGGCGTCCGGGCGGACCGTGCCGCTCAATGTGAGCGCCGGGCTCGGACACTCGATCTACGCGCCGGTGCGCTTCGCGTGTCGACCCGAGGCGTCGGCGATCACGCTGCGCGCCGTGCCCGATTCGTCGGAGAGGCCTCCGAGAGGGTAGACTCGGAGGGTTGCCACGGGGTGTGGCGCAGCTTGGTAGCGCGCGTCGTTCGGGACGACGAGGCCGCAGGTTCAAATCCTGTCACCCCGACAGCAGAGAGGCTCCGCCGATTCGGCGGGGCCTTTCGCATCCCTCCTTCGGAGGGGCCATCGCACTCTCGCCTGGGACGGAGCCGCACCATGACCTCTCCTCGACTCGTCGCGTTCGACCTCGACGACACGCTCGCGCCGTCCAAAAGCGCGATCGATCCGCGCATCGGCGATCTGCTCCTGCAGCTCGCCGAACGGGTCGAGGTCGCGATCATCTCGGGCGGTCAGCTCCAGCAGTTCCGCACGCAGGTCGTCGAGCGTCTCCCCCGCACGGATGCCGCGATCCTGTCGCACTTCCACCTCATGCCGACGTGCGGCACGCAGTACTACCGGCTGACGCCCGACGGTGTCGACACGGTCTACGCCCACTCGCTCACCGACGATGAGAAGTCGCGTGCGCTGGCGGCCGTCGAGGAGGAGGCACGCCGCCTCGGCCTCTGGGAGAGCACGACGTGGGGCGACATCCTCGAGGACCGCGGCTCTCAGATCACGTTCTCGGCCCTCGGCCAGTCGGCCCCGCTCGAGGCGAAGACGGCCTGGGACCCGACCGGTGAGAAGAAGAACGCGCTGCGCGACGCGGTCGCCGCTCGGATCCCCGACCTCGAGGTCCGCTCCGGCGGATCGACGTCCGTCGACATCACGCACCGCGGCATCGACAAGGCGTACGGCATGCGCCGGCTCGCCGAGCAGACCGGCGTCCCGCTGGAGGACATGCTCTTCGTCGGGGACCGCCTCGACGAGCACGGCAATGACTACCCGGTGCTCGCGCTCGGCGTCGAGTGCCACGCGGTGGAGGGCTGGCAGGACACCGCCGCCTTCCTCGAGCAGCTCGTCCCCACCCTCGCCGCCCGCTGAGGTCCAGGGCGTGAGGCCTGCAACACCGGCGCGCAGGGTCAGCGCAAGCGGCCCGCAGACTCCCGCAGATAGCACCGGGCGCACATCGACTCGTAGGTGACGCGGTCCGCCGACAGCTCGTCGATCGCGACCTGGTCGCCGTCGAAGACGAAGCGGCCTCCGACCAGGCGGGCGTTGAACAACGCCTTGCTGCCGCAGCGGCAGATCGTCTTGAGCTCTTCGAGGCTGTGCGCGAGCTCCATCAGCCGCGCGGAACCGGGAAAGGCCCTCGTCTGGAAGTCGGTCCGGATGCCGTAGGCGAGCACCGGGATGCCGTCCTCGACACTGATTCGCAGGAGGTCATCGACCTGCTCCGCGGTGAGGAACTGCGCCTCGTCGACCAGGAGGCACGCCACGTCGGCGCCCGTGTCGGGGATGAGGGCGTCGGCGCCCGCCTCCTGCACACGGCGGCGATGCTCGGCGAAGAGCGCCCGCACGTCATCCTCGGGACGGATGAGGAAGTCGACCGTCCGCTCGACGCCGAGCCGACTGGAGATCTGGTCGGCACCCTTGGTATCGATCTCGGGCTTGGCGAGCAGGATGCGCTGACCGCGCTCCTCGTAGTTGTACGCCGCCTGCAGGAGCGCGGTCGACTTCCCCGAGTTCATCGCGCCGTAGCGGAAGTACAGCTTCGCCATGGCGGGCGGGCTCAGGCGTTGATCTGCAATACGGATGCCGTCTGCTGCAGCACCTGCGACGATTTGGCGGCATCCCCGTTCAGCGTCTCACCGTAGGTGGGGATGAGCGAATGGAGCGTCGGCTCCCAGCCGGCGATACGGTCGGGGAAGCACGTCTTCAGCAGGCCGAGCATGATGGATGCCCCGGTCGAAGCCCCGGGCGACGCGCCGAGGAGGCCGGCGATCGAGCCATCGGCGGAGCTCACGACCTCGGTGCCGAACTGCAGCACGCCGCCCTTCTTCGGGTCCTTCTTCATGACCTGGGCGCGCTGACCGGCCTGGAGCAGCTCCCAGTCCTCGTCGCGCGCGCTCGGCATGAAGTCGCGGAGCGAGTCGACCTTCTTCGCGTGGCCCTTCAGTAGCTCGCTCACGAGGTACTTGATGAGCCCCGGGTTGTCGATGGCGACCTTCAGCATCGGCCACAGGTTGCCGGGACGCACCTGCGCCACGATGTCGGTGATCCGACCCTGCTTGAGGAACTTGGGGCTGAAGGTGGCGAAGGGGCCGAACAGCAGCGAAGTCTCGCCGTCGACGACACGGGTGTCCAGGTGGGGCACCGACATCGGCGGGGCACCGACGGACGCCTGGGAGTAGACCTTCGCCTTGTGCTGGGAGACCAGCTCGGGGTTGGACGTCTTCAGCCACTGCCCACCGATGGGGAAGACGCCGTAGCCCTTGATCTCGGGGATGCCGGAGCGCTGGAGCAGCTTGATCGCCCAACCGCCGGCGCCGACGAACACGAACCGCGCGTTCACCGAGCCGGGCGTGCGTCCGACCGTCTTGCGGAAGGACACCTTCCAGGTGCCGTCCTTCTGTCGGGAGAGGTTTCGGACCTCACGGTTGACCGCGACGGCGACGCCCTGCTCGTCGAGATGCGCGAAGAGCTGGCGGGTGAGGGAGCCGAAGTCGACGTCGGTGCCGGCAGGCACCCGCGTCGCGGCGAACGGCTCGCCCTTCCGGCGCTTGTGCATGAGCAGCGGTGCCCACTGGTTGATGACGCGGGAGTCCTCGGAGTATTCGATGCCCGCGAACAGCGGCTGCTCGCGGAGCACTTCATAGCGCTTCTTGAGGAAGGCCACGTCCTTCTCACCGCGTACGAAGGTCATGTGGGGCGTCGGGTTGATGAACGTCGACGGCTCATCGAGCACGCCCTGCTCGATGAGCGCCGACCACAGCTGGCGCGACTGCTGGAACTGCTCGTTGATGCCGATCGCCTTGGTGGGATCGATCGTCCCGTCGGGGCCCTCGGGAGTGTAGTTGAGCTCGCACAGCGCGGCGTGACCGGTGCCCGCGTTGTTCCACGCGTTCGACGACTCCTGCGCCACGTCGGAGAGCCGCTCGAAGACCGCGATCTTCCAATCCGGCTCGAGCTGCTTCAGGAGGGTGCCCAGGGTGGCGCTCATGATCCCACCGCCGATGAGGACGGCATCGTACGTCTCAGTCACGATCATCCAGTCTACGTGCGCGCACGAGAGGTACCGGCCGTCCCGCCCCGGCTGGGCGCGGCAACAACCGGGGTTCTTGACTCAGCGCGAAAAGGATGCCGGGGCACCCCGGCCCGCTCTCAGACGCGCGCGGCGATGCGGGAGGCGACGAGCTCGGCGATCTGCACCGCGTTCAGCGCGGCACCCTTGCGGAGGTTGTCGTTGCTGACGAACAGCACGAGACCCTTGCCCTCGGGCGCCGACTGGTCGGTGCGGATGCGTCCGACGAAGCTCGGGTCGGCGCCGGCGGCCTGCAGCGGCGTCGGGACGTCGACGAGCTCGACCCCGGGCGCCGCCGAGAGGATCTCCCGCGCACGCTCGGGCGTGAGGTCGCGGGTGAATTCGGCGTGGAGCGTCAGCGAGTGCCCGGTGAAGACCGGCACGCGGACGCAGGTTCCTGCGACGCGGAGATCGGGCAGCTCGAGGATCTTGCGGCTCTCATTGCGGAGCTTCTTCTCCTCGTCCGTCTCGCCGTCGCCATCCTCGACGAGGTTGCCCGCGAAGGGGATGACATCGAAGGCGATGGGCGCCACGTACTTCTCGGGTGCGGGGAATTCGACGGCGCCGCCATCGTGCACGAGGTCGATCGCGGTGCCCTGCGCGACGGCGGACTCGACCTGACCAAGCAGCTCCTGTGCACCGGCGAGCCCTGATCCGGACACCGCCTGATAGGTGCTCACCGTGAGGCGGACGAGCCCCGACTCGGCGTGCAGCGGCTTCAGGACCGGCATGGCGGCCATCGTGGTGCAGTTCGGGTTGGCGATGATCCCCTTGGGGAGGTCCTCGATGGCGTGCGGGTTGACCTCGCTCACCACCAGCGGGACCTCGGGGTCCATGCGCCAGGCGCTCGAGTTGTCGATGACCACGGCGCCCGCCTCGGCGAAGCGCGGGGCGTGCGCACGCGAACCGGTGGCGCCCGCCGAGAACAGCGCGATGTCCACGCCCGTCGGGTCGGCCGTCGCGACATCCTCGACGACGATCTCGTGCCCGTCGAACTCGACGACCGAGCCGGCGGAGCGCGCCGTGGCGAACAGACGCAGCGAACCGATCGGGAAGGCGCGCTCGAGGAGGATCTCGCGCATGACGGTGCCGACCTGACCGGTGGCGCCGACGACGGCGACGGAGATTCCGGATTCGGAGATGACGGTCATGGCAGATCCTCGCGTGGGGCTCGGGTGCGCGACGAGGCGCGCGGACGCCGCAGTGGGCGTCGTCGACGGGGCTTCGCCGATTCTACCGGGCGGGCAGGACCCGGCCGGCCCGTGTTGCCGCTCGTGAACGGACAACCGTGCGCGGCATCCTGCCGAAGGTCACGCCCACGATCCGAGCTTCTGCGGGTTGCGCATGATCCAGACGTCGGTCACCCGTGCGTCGTCCGTCGCGAACGTCACCAGCGCGAGGGTCTCCCCCGCTGCACGAATCGCGAAACCGAGGCCGTCCCCCGTCTGCACCGGCTCGTACCGGGCGTCGGGCTGCTTGAGGGCCAGTCCCAGGAGGAACCGCGCGACGGCGTCGGCGCCGCGCACCGGGCGGCGGGCCGCCGACACGATCCCGCCGCCGTCCGAGACGAGGACGACATCCGGATCGAGGGCACGCACGAGGGCGTCGAGGTCTCCCGTCACGGATGCCGCGGCGAACGCGGCCACCACCTCGTCATGACGACGCCGGTCGACCGGGGAACGCCTCTGCCCGAGATGGCGACGCGCAGATGCCGCGAGCTGCCGGCAGGCCGCAGTGGAGCGTCCGACGACGTCCGCGATGTCGGCGAAGGGCAGGGTGAAGACCTCATGCAGGACGAAGACCACGCGTTCAGCGGGGGTGAGCGACTCCATCACGCGCAGCAGCGCGACGGAGAGCGAGTCGTCGCGAATCGCCCGCTCGAGCGGATCGGATGCCGCGGCATCCGGCGCCGGCAACGGCTCGGGGAGCCACTCCCCCACGTAGGTCTCCCGACTGGCACGCGCCGAGCCGAGCATGTCGAGGCAGATCCGCCCCACCGCCCGCATCAGCCACGCCCCCGGCGAGACCACCGCGGCACGCGTGCCCTCGTCCTGGCGGAACCACCGCACGTAGGCCTCTTGAACCGCGTCATCCGCATCGGCGAGCGTTCCCAGCATGCGGAACGCGGCCCCGCGGAGCACGTCGCGGTGCGCGTCGACGTCGGCGTCCGCGAACAGGTCCGACACGAGTCCTCCTTCGCCGCGGAATGCGGCATCCGCCTCACATTCTGCCGGGCTGCGTCGTCAACATGATGAGAGCACCAGAGAGGACGACCATGAGGATCGCAGTCGCAGGAGGAACCGGGACCGTCGGCCGCCACATCGTGGCCGAGGCGCGCCGACGAGGGCACGACGCCGTCGTCATCGCCCGCTCGACCGGAGTGGACGTCCTGACCGGCGCAGGAGTGGATGCCGCACTCGCGGGGGTGGACACGCTCATCGACGCCGTCAGTGTCGGCACGATGAAAGCCGCGGAATCGAGCGCCTTCTTCCGCGTCGCCGCTGGACGCCTGCTCGAGGGGGCCGGGCGCGCCGGGATATCGCACGCCGTGCTGCTGTCCATCGTGGGAATCGACCGGAACCCCCACGGCTACTACGCCGGCAAGGTCGCCCAGGAGGAGGCCTATCCGCAGCACGACACCCCGTGGTCCATCGTGCGGGCGACGCAGTTCCACGAGTTCGCGCCGCAGGTCGCCGCGCAGGCCGCGTTCGGGCCGATCCAGCTCGCCCCGCGTGCCCGCACGATGCCGATCGCCGCAGCGACCGTCGCGAGTCGACTTCTCGACGTCGCCGAGGGCGGCGCCGCAGGCAGGACGGTCGACATCGCGGGGCCGCGGGAGGAGCAGCTTTCCGACATGATCCGCGCCTGGGCGCGCCGGACCGGGAAGCGAGGACTCGTCGTGCCGGTGAGTCTTCCGGGTGCACAGATGCGCGGGATGCGCGCCGGACTCGCGCTGCCCGGGCCCGAAGCCCTCCGGCTGGGTCCGACCTACGCCGAGTGGCTCGCCGACCAGACCGAGTGAGCGCTCATGATCGGCAGGCGTGCCAGCGCACGCTCGCCGACGCGGTACAGCGCATTGACCGTTCCCGTGGAGGCCACTTCGCGCAGCGTTCCGTCGGCGAACTCGGGCGCCTGCGCGAGCAGACGGCGGACGACCGCGGCAGTCACCTCGATCTGGCCGAGGTGCAGCCGCGGCCGGGGCATGTCAGCGGCCGGTACCCGCGTACACGACCGCCTCGGTGTCGCCGTCGAGTCCGTACGCGGCGTGCACCACGCGCGCCGCTCCCGCGAGGTCGTCGCCGCGGACGACGACCGAGATGCGGATCTCCGACGTCGAGATCATCTCGATGTTCACGCCCGTCGTCGACAGCGCCTCGAACAGGGTCGCGGAGACACCCGAGTGGGTCCGCATCCCGGCGCCGACGACCGACAGCTTGCCGATCTGGTCGTCGTGGACGAGCTTGTCGAAGCCCACCTCGGTCTGCTCGCCGGCCAGCGCACGCAGCGCGGTCGATGCTTCCGCCTTGGGCAGGGTGAAGGAGATGTCGGTGCGGCCGGTCGCAGCGGCGGACACGTTCTGGACGATCATGTCGACGTTGGCACCCGACTTCGCCACGATCTTGAAGATGTCGGCAGCCTTGCCGGGCACGTCGGGAACGCCGACGACGGTGATCTTCGCCTGGCTGAGGTCGGTGGCGACCCCCGTGACGATGGGCTCTTCCATCTCTTCTCCCTCTTGGTGGTCGGGCGCGGTCATCCCGGCCCCGAGGACGTACGTGCCGACACCCGAACTGAACGTCGAACGGGCGTGGATCATGACGCCGTGACGGCGGGCGTACTCGACCGCGCGGATGTACAGCACCTTCGCGCCGTTGGCGGCGAGCTCGAGCATCTCCTCAGCGGTGACGGTGGTGAGCTTGCGGGCGTTCGGGACGACGCGCGGGTCGGCGGTGAAGATGCCGTCGACGTCGCTGTAGATCTCGCACACATCGGCGTTGAGGGCAGCGGCGAGCGCGACGGCCGTCGTGTCGGAGCCGCCGCGGCCCAGGGTGGTGATGTCGCGGGTGTCACGGCTGAACCCCTGGAAGCCGGCGACGATCACGATGGCGCCCTCGTCGAGCGCCTCGCGCACCCGGACCGGGGTGACGTCGACGATGCGCGCAGCACCGTGGGAGCTGTCGGTGATCATGCCGGCCTGGCTGCCCGTGAACGAGCGCGCCTCGAACCCCATCGAGTTGATCGCCATCGCCAGCAGCGCCATCGAGATGCGCTCGCCGCTGGAGAGCAGCATGTCCAGTTCGCGGGGCGCGGGGATCGGTGAGACCTGCGATGCGAGATCGAGGAGCTCGTCGGTGGTGTCGCCCATCGCGCTGACGGCGACGACGACGTCATCGCCCTTGCGGCGCGCGTCGACGATGCGCTTAGCCACGCGCCGAATGCTCTCAGCGTCGGCGACAGACGAGCCACCGTACTTCTGGACGATCAAAGCCATGTGTTGCGAAACTCCCGGGTGGATGCCGGTGCGGGCCGGCGGGCGGGGACTCACGCCCTGCGCTCCATCCTAAGGAGCGCCGCATGCGCGCGCCGCCATGTGACGGTGCTCTCCAACGCGATCGTAGGCTGGATGCATGGCTCGTCGCCGGCTGCTCCCCTCGCTTCATTCCCTGGTCCGGGTGACGGATGCCGCGAGCCCGGCGACCGAGATCCTTCCGGTCATCGACGATGCGTTCACCGTGCGGGTGCTCGATCTCGCCATCCGGATCGGAGAGACGATGCTCGTCGCGGGTGCGCCTGCGAGCGAGGTCGCGTCGACGATCGTGCGGGTCGCGGGCACCTACGGCTTGGACCCCGTCCACGTCGACGTCACCTACAACTCCATCACGGTGGCCCACCACCGCAGCGGAGCCGACAAGCCCGTCACCCTCATGCGCGTCGTGCGCGGCTCCGCACCCGACCATGCCCGGCTGCAGCGTCTGCAGGCCCTCGTGACGGACATCCGCGCCGGGGTCGCTCTCGACGAGGCCGCCGCGCGCTTCCGTACCATCCGCCGAACACCGTTCGGCTACCACCAGCCGGTCGTGATCACCTCACAGGCCCTCCTCGCCGTCGGGGTGGCCGTCATGTTCGGCGGCAACTGGCTGGTGATCGCCCTCTCGTTCGTCGCCGCAGGTGCGGCGGCCCTGACCCAGTCGTTCCTCGCCCGCGCGCGGGTGCCGTTCTTCTTCAGTCAGATCGCCGGCGCCTTCGTGCTCACTCTCGTCGCCGCGACCGTCCCGCCGCTGCTGCAGCTGACCGGATGGGATGCCGCCGAAGCGATCCGCCCGACCGTCATCGTGGCATCCGGCATCGTCCTGATGCTCGCGGGGCTGACGGTCGTCGGCGCGGCGCAGGATGCGATCGACGGCTTCGCGCTGACCGCCATGGGCCGCATCCTCGAGCTGACCACCCAGACGGTGGGCGTGGTCCTCGGCATCCTCGCCGGACTCGAGACGGCGCGCGTCATCGGGCTCGGAATGAGCGCACCCAGCGAATCCCTGCCGCTCGGTCCCCTTCCGGTGCAGTTCCTCGGCGCCGCCCTGATCGCCCTGGCCGTCACCGTCTTCAACGGCGCCGGAGCCCGCATCATCGCCGTCAGCGCGGGACTGAGCGTGGTCGCGTGGGCGGGGTACGTCGCGGCATCCGCCGTCGGATTCGACACGGCGGCGGCGAGTGGACTCGGCGCATTCGCCGGGAGCATCGTCGGCATCGTCGTCGCCTACCGGCTGCACGTGCCCTCCGTGGCGATCACGACGGCTGCCATCCTTCCGCTCGTCCCCGGCGCCGCCGTCTTCCGGGGTCTGCTCGGGATCGTCGAGGCAGAAGGAAGCGCCGCGACCCTGCTCACCGGGTTCAGCACGCTCGCCTCCGCCGCGACCATCGGCATCGCCCTCGCCGTCGGGGCGTCGCTCGGCATCTACCTCGGTCAGCCCCTGCGCGCCTCACTCGGATCGGTCATCCGGTCGCGCGCGCGCCTCCGGGTCTGACGGCACTCAGATCGCGCGGCGTCCTTCGAAGGCGCGGCCCAGCGTGACCTCGTCGGCGTACTCGAGGTCTCCGCCGACGGGGAGACCGGAGGCGAGACGCGTCACCCGGATCTCGAGAGCGTGCAGGAGCCGGCTCAGGTAGGTCGCCGTCGCCTCGCCCTCGAGGTTGGGGTTGGTGGCGAGGATGACCTCGGTCACGGTGCCGTCGGCGAGGCGCTGCATGAGCTGGGCGATGCGCAGATCGTCGGGGCCCACCCCCGCGATGGGACTGATCGAGCCGCCGAGCACGTGGTACAGCCCGCGGAACTCCCGGGTGCGCTCGATGGCCGACACGTCCTTCGCGTCCTCGACGACGCAGATGAAGGTGCGATCGCGGCGCGGGTCACGGCAGATTCCGCACTGGTCCTGCTCGGACACGTTGCCGCAGATCTCGCAGAACCGCACCCGCTCGCGCAGCTCCGACAGCAGGTGCGCGAGGCGCGTCACGTCGAAGGTCGGGGTCTGCAGGATGTGGAACGCGATGCGCTGAGCCGACTTCGGACCGATGCCGGGCAGGCGTCCGAACTCGTCGATCAGGTCTTGGACGATGCCGTCGTACATGATCAGGCGAACCTCGTCGGCGGCGTGTAGGGCTCTTCACGGACGAAGCGCGCTCCCAGGAGCTGACGGACCGCCGCCTCTCCGACGCGCTCGATGCCGCCCGACCGGATGGGCGCGGGCGGAGCCGGCCGCTCGGGCACGACGCTCACCGGGATCGGTGCATCGGCGTCGACCGGCGGGGGCACCTCGTCCTCGTCGTCGTCACGCTCGGGCGCCTCGGCGGCGATCACGTCGCCCTCGCGCTGCAGCGTGGCGGTGCGCACGGGTGCCGAGGCCGCCTCTTCCGGCTCGTCGTCCACCGCGAACTGCGCCCGCGGCGCATCGTCGACGGGGATCGGCGCGACCGCCCATTCGGTGACGGGCGCCGCCGCTGACGGTGCCGAACGGGGTGCGGCAACCGGTGCCGACGCGGCGGGCACCGGCGCGCTCGACGTCGCCGCAGGCCCCGGACCCGAGGGCGGCTGCGGCGCAGGCCCCCTGCCGCCGCCGTCATCTCCTCCGGGCGGCGGCGTCGGATCGGAATCGTGACGGGTGAGGTACTTCACCCGGACGCCGAGAACGGAGCGGACCACCGTGCGGAGGTCTTCGCTCGGCCCCTTCCCGGCGTTGAGCTTCTTGAAGGACTGCACGTCGGCGTGGCTCTGGAACGACAGCGTGAGCACGTCGTCCTCCGTGTAGGCCACGGGGCGCGCGGCGCTCGCGATCATCCACGACGTGCGGCTGAGATCCTCGAGACGTCGCAGGATCTCGGTCCAGGCATCGCGCACCTGCTCGAAGGTGACCGGACCGGTCGGCGTCGGGGGGTCGGGCAGCGCGGGAGTAGCCGCCGGCGCAGGGCTCGACGTCGCGGGGGTCGCCGGAGCCGGGGTCGCGGGAGCGGGATCTGACGACGCGGACGGAGCCGGGGCAGGGCTCGCGGCGGGCGGGGTCGCCGCGGCATCCGCCGCAGGAACGCTCGGCCGGGCCGCCGGAGCAGTCGCAGCAGGGGGCGCCGCGACGGCACCGAGCCCCGTCGGCGCATCGGCGGTGGCGAGCACCCGGGCGACGAGGAGCTCGAGCTGCAGTCGCGGAGACGTCGTCCCCGTCATGTCGTCGAGGGCCGTGACCACCAGATCGGCGATGCGCGACAGCCGGTCGGTGCCGAACGTCGCGGCCTGGCGCCCCATCCGCTCCAGCTCGTCCGCGGGGATGCCGCGCAGCACGGCGCTCGCGCCCGCCCCCGTCGCCGCGACGATGATGAGGTCGCGCAGCCGCTCGAGCAGGTCGTCCACGAAGCGTCGCGGGTCCTGGCCGGTCTGCACGACCCGGTCGACGGCGCCGAACGCGCCGGACGCGTCGCGGGACCCGAAGGCCTCGACGACTTCGTCGAGCAGCTCGGCGTGGGTGTACCCGAGCAGGGAGACGGCGCGCGCATAGGCCACGAGGCCGTCATCCGAACCCGCGATGAGCTGGTCGAGGAGGGAGAGGGTGTCGCGGGGCGACCCGCCGCCGGCACGCACGACGAGCGGCAGCACGCCGGGCTCGACCTGCACCCCCTCCTGTGCGCAGAGCTGCTCGACGTACTCGAGCATGGCGGCCGGGGCGACGAGCCGGAACGGGTAGTGATGCGTGCGCGAACGGATCGTGCCGATGACCTTCTCGGGCTCGGTCGTCGCGAAGATGAACTTCACGTGCGCGGGAGGCTCTTCGACGAGCTTGAGCAGCGCGTTGAACCCCTGCGCCGTGACCATGTGCGCCTCATCGAGGATGAAGATCTTGAAACGGTCGCGGGCCGGCGCGAACACCGCGCGCTCGCGCAGGTCGCGGGCGTCGTCGACGCCGTTGTGGGATGCCGCGTCGATCTCGACGACATCGAGCGATCCGCCGCCGCCCCGGCTGAGCTCGCGGCAGCTGTCGCACTCGCCGCAGGGCGTGTCGGTCGGGCCCTCGGCGCAGTTCAGACAGCGGGCGAGGATGCGCGCCGACGTGGTCTTGCCGCAGCCGCGCGGGCCGGAGAAGAGGTAGGCGTGACCGACCCGGTCGCTGCGGAGCGCCGTCATCAGCGGATCGGTGACCTGCGCCTGACCGATCATCTCGCCGAAGGTCTCCGGGCGATAGCGGCGGTACAGGGCGGTGGTCACCAGAACAGACTACGGCTTGGGGCCGACACCCGGGACGGCGGGATCCGACGCCGGGAACACGCGCGGCCGGTGACGGTGTTGAGGACGACATGGATGCTCAGCCGGTCGATGTCGCGGTGATCGGCGCGGGCCAGGCGGGCCTGTCGGCGGCGTACCACCTGCGTCGCCGCGGCTTCGCGCCGGCACCGGCCGCGGGGCCCGACATGGTGGTCCTCGACGCCGAGGCCTCCCCCGGCGGCGCCTGGCAGCACCGGTGGGAGTCTCTGCGGATGGGGACGGTCAACGGCATCCACGAACTCCCCGGTTTCGCCGTGCCGCCGGCCGATCCTGCGGCATCCAGCCGCGACGTGCTGCCCGCCTACTTCGCCGAGTACGAGCGGCGCTTCGACCTGGCCGTGCAGCGCCCCGTCCGCGTGCGTGCCGTCCGCCGCGCGGACGACGATCCGCACGGGCGTCTGCTCATCTCGACGGACGGAGCGGGCGGCTTGCACACCTGGGCGGCCCGATACGTCATCAACGCGACCGGCACGTGGCGCCGCCCGTTCTGGCCCACGGTCGCCGGGCAGGCCCGGTTCGCGGGCCGCCAGCTGCACGTCCACGACTACGTGTCGGCTGCAGAGTTCTCCGGCGCGCGCGTCGCGATCGTCGGTGCCGGGGTGTCGGCCATTCAGCTCCTCGATGAGATCTCCCGCACCACCTCGACGCTGTGGGTGTCGCGACGTGAGCCGCAGTGGGATGCCACCGGGTTCGACACCGCGGCACGCATCCAGGCGATCGCGGGCGCCGAGGAGCGCGTGCGGCAGGGCCTGCCGCCGGGGAGCGTGGTCTCGGTGACGGGCGCCCACTGGTCGCCGTGGGCGCAGGCCGCGAAGGACCGGGGCGCACTCGTGTGGCATCCGATGTTCACCGCCATCGAGGAGCACGGGCTGCGCATGGCCGACGGGAGCTTCGAGCCGGTCGACGTGATCCTCTGGGCGACCGGCTTCCGTGCCGACATCGCCCACCTCTCGCCCCTGCGCTTGCGGACGCCGGCGGGCGGCATCCGGGTGCGCGACACCCGGTCGATCGACGAGCCGCGTCTGTTCCTCATCGGCTATGGTCCGTCGCAGTCGACGGTCGGGGCCAACCGGGCAGGGCGTACCGCGGCGCGGGCGATCAGTCTGGAGAGCCGATCGCCCGCGCCCGTGTGAGCCGCGGTCAGCCCTCGATGCCGACGTCGCTCGCGTCGACGGTCGGAATCGCGCGGGTGCGCGTCTCGAGCTGGTCGTCCTCCGCGGTCGGGGTCTCCCCCGTGTCGCCGATGACGGGGATCGTCCCGGTGTGGACGGGCACGGACGTGGCCGCGGTGGCATCCGGGACCGACGCCGACAGGAGCGTGCCGTCTTCGCGCAGCTGCTCGCCGATCTGCTGGAGCGTCGGCCGACCGGCGATCACCGGCCCCTGACCCTCGAGCGCGATCGTCACGCTCTCCCCGCCGGCGACCGTGTACCCGGCACCGCGGACCGTAAACGAGACCGCCTCGCCGTCGCCGGCCTCGACGGTCATCGCGTCACGGCGGATGGTGATCGACAGTCGGGTGCCGTGCCAGTGGAGCGTGAACGACAGCGATGGCCAGTCGGCCGGCAGCCGCGGGTCGAAGCTGAGCGCGCCGCGGTGGTCCCGCATGCCTCCGAACCCCGAGACGAGCGCCGTCCACACTCCGCCGGCCGACGCGACGTGCACGCCGTCCGAGGCGTTGTTGTGGAGGTCGCCCAGATCGACGAAGGCCGATTCGCGGAAGTACTCCAGCGCGAGGTCCTGGTACCCGACCTCGGCGGCGAGGATCGCCTGGACCACGGCGGACAGCGTCGAGTCGCCCGTGGTCAGCGCGTCGTAGTACTCGAAGTCGGCGAGCTTCTCGGCGGGGGTGAACTGGTTTCCCTGCAGGAAGAGGGCGAGCACCACGTCCGCCTGCTTGAGGACCTGGTAGCGGTAGATGACCAGGGGGTGGAAGTGCAGCAGCAGCGGTCGCTGCTCGGGCGGCGTGTTCTCGAGGTCCCACACTTCGCGCTCGAGGAACACCGCGTCCTGGGGGTGGATGCCGAGGGCGTCGCTGTACGGGATGTGCATCGCCTCACCCGCCGCCTGCCAGGCGTCGGGCTCCGCGGCGTCGAGGTCGAGGCGCTCGACCAGTCGGCGGTAGGCGTCGGGGTCGTCGACGGCCATCTCTCGCACCACGCGGGCCGCATAGCGCAGGTTGTATCGCGCCATCACGTTCGTGAAGAGGTTGTCGTTCACGACCGTAGTGTACTCGTCGGGCCCGGTCACGCCGTGGATGTGGAAGCTCTCCGGGTCGCCGCCCTCGGAGAATCGCCAGAACCCGAGGGTGGCCCACAGCCGCGCCGTCTCGACGAGTATGTCGGCGCCCTCCCGGTAGAGGAAGTCGGTGTCGCCCGTCGCGCGGACGTATTTGCCGAGCGCGAAGGAGACGTCGGCGTTGATGTGGTACTGCGCGGTCCCGGCGGCGTAATAGGCCGACGCCTCCTCGCCGTTGATCGTGCGCCACGGGAACAGGGCGCCCGCCTCGTTGAGTTGACCCGCACGCTTCCGCGCTGCCGGAAGCATGAGATAACGCATGCGCAGCGCGTTCCGCGCCCAGAGCGGCGTCGTGTACGCGAGGAACGGGAGGACGTAGACCTCGGTGTCCCAGAAGTAGTGCCCGCTGTAGCCCGACCCCGTCACGCCCTTGGCGGGCACCCCCATCGAGTCTGCACGCGCGGCGGCCTGGGCCAGCTGGAAGAGGCACCACCGGGTCGCCTGCTGCAGGTCGTCGTGCCCCTCGATGACGACGTCGGAGCGACGCCAGAAATCCTGAATCCACGCCTCCTGTCGATCGAACTGGGTCTGGATCCCCTCGTCCTCGACGCGGTCGAGGGTGCGGCGGCCCCGGTCGACCAGTTCGTGCGCGGGGACGCCGCGGGAGGTGTGGTAGCTCACCGCTTTGGTGATGGTGACCGGCACGCCCTGCTTCGCCTGGACGCGGAAGACGTTCTTCGCGATGTCGGGTTCGATCAGCGCCCGGGCGGAGTACTCGTTCTCGGTCTCGACGAGGTGGTCGGCGACGACGGCGATCGTCATGCCCGATGCGTTCACCTTGTACGACAGCGCCGACCGCACGCCGTTCTGCCAATACTCCTCGGGCTCAAGCACCCGCTCCGACATGCGCTCGGCCTTGCGCGGGTCGAAGCCGGCCGCAGCCTTCGAGGCGAGCTTGCCCGCCCCGCCGTAGACGTCTTCACCGTCCTGGCGGTTGATCATCTGGCAGCTGACGGTGACGGGCGCGTCCGCGTTCAGCACCGTGACGGTCAACCGCATGATCGCGACATGGCGCTCCTCGAACGAGACGAGCCGCTCGAAGTCGACGACGACGTCCTTGCCGCTCGGCGTCATCCAGCGCACGTGACGAGTGAGGACGCCGCGGCGGAAGTCGAGCGCACGCTCGTACTCCCGCACATCGGCGATGTCGAGCGAGAGCGGCTCGTCGTCGACGTACACGCGCATGATCTTGCTGTCGGGGGCGTTGATGATCGTCTGACCGACCTCGGCGAAGCCGAACGCCTGCTCGGCGTGCCGGATCGGGAAGATCTCGTGGAACCCGTTGATGAAGGTCCCGTGCTCCTGCGCGTGGCGCCCTTCCGGGTGATTGCCGCGCAGGCCGAGGTAGCCGTTGCCGGCGGCGAACAGGGTCTCGGTGACACCGACGTCGTCGAGCGAGAACGAGGTCTCGACGAGGCGCCAAGGGTCGACGGGGAAACGGAGACGATCGATCATGCGAGTCCTTCGGGAGGGACGTGGATGCCGGTCGGGCGGCCGGCTGCGGAGGAGTTCAGACGAGTTCGGAGAGGTCGTCGACGACGACGTGCGCACCGACGGCGGTGAGCGTCGCGGCGCCCGCGCCCCGGTCGACGCCCACGACGAGGCCGTAACCGGCGGCGACGGCGGACTGGACACCGGAGTGCGCGTCCTCGACGGCGGCGCTGCGAGCCGGGTCGACGCCGAGCATCTCGGCGGCACGCGCGAACACGTCGGGTGCCGGCTTGGAGGCGAGTCCCTCCTGCTCGGCGACCACCCCGTCCATGATCACGGGGAACCGGTCGAGGATGCCCGCCACGGTGAGCACCTCACGGGCGTTCTTCGAACTCGACACGACGGCGATGGGGACACCGGCATCCTGCAGCTTCTGCACGAGTGCGAGCGAGCCCGGGTAGGCCGCTATGCCGTCGGCGCGGAGCACCTCTTCGAAGACGACGTTCTTGCGGTTGCCGATCCCGCAGACGGTGTCGGCGGTGACCGGGTCGCCGGGCTCACCCCACGGGATCTCGACGTCGCGGGAGCGGAGCAGGGCCGCCACCCCGTCGTAGCGCTTCTTGCCGTCGAGGTGCTCGAAGTAGTCGCGGTCGGAGTACTGCGGCGAGATGTCCCAGTCGCGGAAGAGGTCCGTGAACATCGTCCTCCACGCGTGCATGTGGACCTCTGCCGTCGGCGTCAGCACGCCGTCGAGGTCGAAGAGCACGCCGTCGTAGGCGGTGAGGTCGGGCCGGGTGTCCATCGTCACGCGCTCCAGCGTAACGGCGTCGCCGCGCCTCGTGGCATCCGGCGCCCCGACCGGGACGGACGGGTCATCCCGCCGCGACGGTGTGCGCCTGCCGGGCGATCTCGAGCTCCTCGTCGGTGGGCACGACGAGGACCGTGACGGGTGACTCGTCGGTGGAGATGACCCGGATGCCGCGGCCCGGCGACTCGTTCCGCGCGGCATCCAGGTGGATCCCGGCGAAGCCGAAGGTCGCCAGCGCGGCCGCGCGCACGCCCGCGGAGTTCTCCCCCACTCCGGCGGTGAAGACGATGACGTCGGCGCCGCCCAGCTGGGCGAGGTAGGACCCGATGTAGGCGCGGAGCCGGTGGATGTAGACGTCGAAGGCGAGCGTCGCGTGCGGATCGCCTTCGGCGCGGCGCCGCTCGATGTCGCGCATGTCCGACGCGCCCGCGAGACCGCGCAGTCCGCTGCGGGTGTTGAGGAAGGCGTCGAGCTCGCCGGGCGTCATCTCGTCGCGTCGGGCGAGGACCCCCAGGACCGAGGCGTCGATGTCGCCGGACCGTGTTCCCATGACGAGACCCTCGAGCGGGGTGAGCCCCATCGAGGTGTCGACGGATGCGCCGCCGTCCACGGCGGTCGCCGACGCTCCGTTGCCAAGGTGGAGGACGATCTGCTTCAGACTGCTCAGCGGTCGATCGAGGTGGGCCGCCGCGGCTTCGCTGACGAACTTGTGGCTCGTCCCGTGGAAGCCGTACTTGCGGATGCGGTGCCGTTCGGCGGTCTCGCGGTCGATCGCGTACGTGAAGGCGGCCGCCGGCATCGTCTGGTGGAAGGCGGTGTCGAAGACGGCGACGTGCGGAACCTGCGCGAAGGCCGCACGCGCCGCTCGGATGCCCTGCAGCGCGCCGGGGTTGTGCAGCGGCGCGAGGGCGCTCAGCTCGTCGATGTTGATCTCGACAAGCGAGGTGATGAGGGTCGGCTCGAAGAAGCGCGCGCCGCCCTGCACGACGCGGTGCCCGACCGCGACCGGCCGCGCGTCGTCGAGGGAGGGTCCGTGCTCGCCGAACGCCTCGAGCATCACGGCGAAGCCCGCGGTGTGGTCGGGGATCGGGAGCTCGCGCGACGAGGTGGCCTTCGTCGCGGCGACAGCGGCATCCTCCCCGTGGAAGAACACGGTGTGCGTGGCGACACCCGCCGCCTCGCCGATGCGCTCCACGAGGCCCGACGCCAAGGAGCGCTCGGTCTCGACGTCGATCAGCTGGTACTTGAAGGAGGAGGAGCCGCTGTTGATGACGAGGACGGGGGTCATTCCGCTGCTCCTTCGGCGTTCTGTGCCTGGATCGCGGTGATCGCGATCGTGTTGACGATGTCCTCCACGAGCGCCCCGCGCGACAGGTCGTTGATCGGCTTGTTGAGGCCCTGCAGTACCGGCCCCATCGCCACCGCACCCGCGGATCGCTGCACCGCCTTGTAGGTGTTGTTGCCGGTGTTCAGGTCGGGGAACACGAACACGGTCGCGCGCCCCGCCACGTCGGAGCCGGGCATCTTGGTGGCCGCCACGGCGGCATCCGTCGCCGCGTCGTACTGGATGGGGCCCTCGACGAGGAGCTCAGGGGCGCGTTCGCGCACGAGCGCCGTCGCTTCGCGCACCTTCTCGACGTCAGCCCCCGACCCCGACTCCCCCGTGGAGTAGGACAGCATCGCGACCCGGGGATCGATGCCGAACTGGGATGCCGTCGCCGCCGACGACACCGCGATGTCGGCGAGCTGCTCGGCGGTTGGATCGGGGATGACTGCGCAGTCGCCGTAGACCAGGACGCGATCGGCGAGCGCCATGAGGAAGACGCTCGAGACGACCTTCACCCCCGGCTTCGTCTTGATGATCTCGAATGCGGGCCGGATCGTGTGGGCGGTGGTGTGCGCGGCCCCCGAGACCATCCCGTCGGCGAGGCCGAGGTGCACCATGAGCGTGCCGAAATACGACACGTCGGTGACCGTGTCGGCCGCCTGCCGGTAGGTCACTCCCTTGTGCGCGCGCAAGCGCTCGTACTCGGTGGCGAACTTGTCGACCTGCACCGCGTCGAACGGGCTCAGGATCTGTGCCGCCTGCAGGTCGAGTCCGAGCTCGAGCGCACGCGAGCGCACCTCGATCGGCTCGCCCAGGATCGTGATGTCGGCGATGCCGCGGGCGAGCACCGTGGCCGCCGCACGGAGGATGCGGTCGTCGTCGCCCTCGGGGAGGACGATGCGCCGCCGAGAGGCGCGCGCCCGCTCGATGAGCCGGTACTGGAACATCAGCGGCGTCACCACGCTGGAGCTGGCCAGACCGATGCGGCGCCGCAGCTCCTCCGCGTCGACGTGCTGCTCGAACAGGGCCAGCGCCGTGTCGTAGCGGCGCTGGGAGTCTGCGGCGAGGCGACCCCGAGCCCCCATGATCCCGCGCACGGTCTCGTAGGTGCCCTGATCGGTCGCGAGGATGGGGAGGTTCGAATCGAGCCCGGCGATGAGCCGCTCGACGGGCTCGGGGAGGTCGAACGGGCCGTAGAGCACGATGCCCGAGAGTGCCGGGAACGTTCCTGAGGCGTGGGCCAGCAGAGCGGCCAGCAGCACCTCGGTGCGGTCGGCGGCGACCGCCAGGATCGCCCCCTCCTCCAGGCGCGGCAGCACGTTGTTCAGCGACATGCCGGCGACCACGACGTGCAGGACCTCGCGGTCGAGCAGCGCCTCGTCGCCGCCCACGAGCTTCGCGCCCAGCGACCGGGCCACATCGCCCACGGAGGGTGCGATGAGATAGGCGTCCTCGGGGACCGCCCACACGCCGACGTCCCCTGTCGCAGCGGGCGCGGCCTTCACCGCGGACACGATGTCCTCGAGCCGCTCCGGGTCGGCGCGATTGACGACGACGGCGAAGATGCCCGCCCGCTCGTGCTTCACCTCGGCGAGCGCCAAGGTCGCGAGGTCAGCGACCTTCTCGGGGGCGAGCGCGGCGGCATCCGTCCGCGCGTCCGCGTCGTCGCCCCGTCCGCTGAGCACCAGGAGGACGGGAGCGCCGAGGTTCGCCGCGATGCGCGCGTTGTAGCCGAGCTCGGCAGGGCTGCCGACATCGGTGTAGTCGCTGCCGACGATGACGACGGCGTCGCACTGCGCCTCGACCGCCTTATAGCGCTCCACGATGCGACCGAGGGCGGCCTCGGGGTCTGCCCGCACCTCGTCGTAGGTCGCGCCGATGCACTCGTCGTACCCGAGATCGACACCGTCGTGGTCGAGCAGCATCTCGAGGACGTAATCGCGCTCCTCGGTGGATCGGGCGATCGCCCGGAAGACGCCCACCCGGGGCGACGCGCGCAGCAGGGTGTCGAGCACCCCGAGCGCGATCGTCGACTTGCCGGAATGGCCCTCTGCGGAAGTGATGTAGATGCTCTGCGCCACGTCACCAGCCTAGGCGCGGGCTCGGGGAGCAGACCGGGAAGAGCCGGGAATATCCGGGACGGTCCGCGATGACAGCCGGAAAGAGTAAGACTCTCCGCGAACCCGACAGAGCCCGGTTACCCTTGCTACGTTTCCGTCCTGGGGGAGTTGGCCTGGATGTCGCCTCGCGGAGAGCTGCTGCAAGTCTACCTGACGTCTCACCGGCTGCTGTCGGCGCCGGGTTAGCATCGGTCCGAGCGCGGTGCCGCGCCGACGGGTGCAAGGGGGACGGATGACCGACGAGGACCAGCCGACGATGACGCGGACGCGTCGTGAGGCGGGCCCGCTCGCCGGGCCGGTGGATGCCGATGAGTTCGCCCGCACGACCGACGCGATCGCGGCGTCGATCTCGCGCGTCATCGACGGCAAACCCGGCGCCGTGCGCGCGGCGCTGCTGTGTCTGCTCGCCGAAGGGCACCTGCTCATCGAGGACGTCCCCGGTGTCGGCAAGACGATGCTGGCGAGGGCCCTCGGGGCGAGCGTCGACGCGACGGTGCGTCGCATCCAGTTCACCCCCGACCTGCTGCCGGGCGACGTGACTGGCGTGAGCGTCTACGACCCCGCCGAGCGCCGCTTCGAGTTCAAGCCGGGGGCCATCTTCGCCCACATCGTGATCGCCGATGAGATCAACCGCTCCTCCCCCAAGACCCAGTCGGCGCTCCTGGAGGCGATGGAGGAACGGCAGGTGACCGTCGACGGCACGAGCCGCCACCTCCCCGACCCGTTCCTCGTCGTCGCCACGCAGAATCCGCTCGAGATGGAGGGCACGTACGCACTGCCCGAAGCGCAGCGCGACCGGTTCATGATGCGCATCTCGATGGGGTACCCGGATGCCGCCGACGAGGCCCTGATGCTGCGTCAGCGCGACGACGCGAACCCGCTCGACGCGCTGACCCCGGTGATCACCGCGGACCGGGTGGCGGCGCTCATCGCGTGGGCGCGCGGCATCCACGTCTCTCCGTCGGTCGAGGAGTACGCGGTCGCGCTCGCCCGTGCCACCCGCGCTCACCCGGAGCTGCGCCTGGGTGCGAGCCCGCGGGCGACGCTGCAGCTCGTCCGGGCGGCGAAGGTCTGGGCGGCACTGGAGGGCCGGGAGTTCGTGATCCCGGACGACATCGCGACGCTGCTCGAGCCGGTGTTCGCGCACCGGCTGATCCCGGCGCGCGGATCGAGCGTCACCCGCGGACGCAGCGGTGCCGACGCGGTCGCCCACGCGCTGCACGGCATCGCGGCGGCCGTCCGGGTCCCGCTCGCGGCGCATTGAGTCTGGCCGGCACATGACGAGATGGCCGCTCACGCTGCGCGGAACGGGCGCCGTCCTCCTCGGGCTGCTCTCCTTCGTCCTGGCGGGCGCCTTCACCATCCCCGCCCTTCTCTTCTTCGGCGTCCTGCTGCTGAGCGCGGTCGCCCTGGGCCTCGGCTCCCTCTACCTGGGACACCGCCCCGATCATGTCCGCCGCACGTTCTCGCCCGAAGTCGCCACGGCTGGTGAAGAGGTGACGGTGCGCGCCCATGTGGAATCCCGGACCGTCCTGCCGACGATGAGCGGCAGGTGGGAGGACGCACTGGCCCCCGGCGTCGAGGGCGAGGCGACCGGCGCGTTCCCGGGGATGCGGTCGGGGCTGATCGCCGGCAGCCACAGCGTCGACCTCGCCTACCGGCTGACGGCACGTCGGCGCGGCATCCGCTCGATCGGGCCACTGCGGGTCACCACGACCGACCCGTTCGGCTTCGCGCGGCGCACCCAGCGGCTGGACACGCCGGTGCCCCTGACGGTGGCACCCGCCCGGATCGATCTCGGCGCGCTCGAAGACCTCCCCGGCGACGCCGGCGGCAGCATGCAGACAGCCACCGATCGGCTCGGGCAGGGAGCCGACAACCTCATCCCGCGGCCGTACTTCCCGGGCGACTCGATGCGACGCATCCACTGGCGGGCGAGCGCGCATCGCGGCGACCTGATGGTGCGGCAGGAGGAGCAGGAGTCGAACCCCGAGGCGGTCGTGCTCTTCGACCGGTCCCGCGATCGCTGGTCTGCGGAGGCGCTGCGCACCCCCGGCGACGACCCCGCGTTCGAGGTCGCCGTCTCCGCGGTCGTCTCGGCCGCGGCGCGCTTCGTCCGCGAGGGGTACACGGTCGCCGTGCTGGATGTCGACGGTGCGGAGCTGGTCGAGCCGATCGAGGCGGGCGACCTCGCCGCCGTGGAGACGATGACGATCGCGTTCGCCACGGTCACGGCGCGCCGTGACGGCTCGCTCGCCGATGCGGCACCGCTGTTCGCCGGGGCGACGCTGGGCCCGGTCGTGGTCGTGACCGGACCCGTGCGCGAATCGGATGCCGCACTGCTGGCGCCCATCGTCGCGCACACCTCCCTGCCGGTCCTCGTCTCCGTCGGCGCCGATCCGGAGGGGCTCCGCGCGGCTTCCGCGACGGGATGGCGGACGACCCCACTCGAGCCCGAGGACGAGCTGAAGACCCTCTGGAGCCAGTGGGCACCCGAACGAGGGACCGTCGGTGTCGACTGACGGGACCCCGTCCCGGAGCAGGCGCGGCGACGCCGGGACGACGATCGCGCTCCTCGTCGCGCTCGTCGCAGCTCTCCTCCCCCTGCTGACCGTGATCGCACCGGGCACGTGGACGCTGCTGTGCATCGCGGGGCCCGCTGCGCTCCTGCTCGCGGGATACCTGGCGCGGAGATGGGGTGTCCCGGCCGTCGCGGTGACGCTCATCGAGGTCGCCCTGTGGATCCTCGGCACGACGGCGGTGTTCTTCAGCGACGTCGCTTGGTTGGTCGTCCTCCCCACCCTCGAAACCATCGAGCGCGTCCCCCTCCTCCTCGAAGAGGCCGTCGCCGCCATCACCGTCGGAGTCGCGCCGCTGGAGGCGACCCCCGCCGTGACCTTCCTGGTCGTCGGGTCGGTCGGCCTCCTCGTCATCGCCCTCGATCACGTGGTCCTCACTGCCCGGATGCCGCTCCTGGCGACGGTCGCCTTCATGGCGGTGTGGCTCATCCCCTCGCTCGCGATCCGATCGGAGGTGGACGTCTGGGCGTTCGTCCTGCTCGCCGCGGCGATGCTCTGGGTGATCCGCTCCGACACGAGATCGCGCGTCCGCTCGGCATCCGCTCCCTCCCCTGTATCGGGGGTGGGTGTGGTGTCGGCAGTGATCGCGACGGTGGCGATCGTCGTGGCGGTGGTCGCCGCACCCACGCTTCCGCAGTCCGCCGCGACCGGCGGCGTGGTCTCGGGCACCACGATCGATGCGTCGCTGAACCTCGGCGACGATCTCCGCCGGCCCTCCGAGGTCCCGGTCGTACGGACGTGGGGCGACACCCCGACACCCCCCTATCTGCGGGTCGCGACGCTGACGAGACTCGACGGCGATTCGTGGCGACCCGACCGCGGCCGGTCGGTCACCCTCGACGAGTGGGACGGAGCGGCGCCCGAGACGGCGGAGGACATCCGCGTCGTCGAGTACCGCACCCAGGTGGAGGTGCTCGACCTGGCGTCGGCGACCCTTCCGGTCCCCTACCCCGCGACCGCCATCGAGGGTGTCGACGGCGCGGAGTGGGTGGTCACACCCGACAACCGCACCGTGAGGTCGACCGGCGTCGCCGCACAGGGCCAGCAGTACGAGGTGGCCACCACGGTCCCGCGCCCGAGCCTCGAGCAGGCGCGGGAGTCGCAGGCGACATCGGGAGGCGCCCGTTTCGCGAGCGCCCTCGAGCTGCCGCTGGGGATGCCGGAGAACATCGCCCGGCTCGCGGAGGAAGTCACCGTCGACGCCGACAACGACTACGACCGGCTTCTCGCCCTGCAGAGCTGGTTCCGCGGGACGTCGTTCGACTACTCGCTGGACGCACCCGTCGAGGAGGGCTTCGACGGTTCGGGAGCCGATGCGATCGGAGACTTCCTCGAGGTGCGCTCCGGCTACTGCGTGCACTTCGCCTCAGCCTTCGCGCTCATGGCACGGACCCTCGACATGCCCTCGCGCGTCGTCGTCGGCTTCCTCCCCGGCGCACCCACCGGCGAGACCGCGGACGACGAACGGGTGTACGAGGCGACGACCGCCCAGCTCCACGCCTGGCCCGAAGTGCGCTTCGAGGGCATCGGATGGGTCGCCTTCGAGCCGACCAAGAGCCTCGGCAGCGCCCAGCGTTTCATCGCTGAGGACATCGACCCCTCCGCGCCCGAGCCGTCCGCGTCACCCGCACCCAGCGCGTCGGCCAGCCCGTCGGCGACCGCGGGACCCCGCGCGGACGAGCGGGACCCGGAATCGGGATCCGTGGCCGGCGGGATCGACCCGTCGAAGCTCCTCCCGACGCTGGGGCTGATCCTCGGGATCGCCGCCCTCATCGCCGCCCCCGCCCTCGCGCGACGCCTCCGCGCGGCATCCCGGGTGGCACGCGTTCAGGGCGGAAGCGCGGGCACCGCGTGGCGGATGGTGCAGGACTCCGCGCTCGACCTCGGCATCGAGGTTCCCGCAGCCGAGTCGCCCCGCGCCTTCGCGGCACGGCTCACCACCGAGCACGGCGCCGATCCCACCGCACTGGGCCGCCTGACCGCCGCGGTCGAGCGGGCGAGCTACGCGGCCCCGGATGAGCGAGGGCGCCCCGCGGGCGAGTCCCTGGTGGCGGATGCCGCGAGCGTCCACCGCTCGCTGCGGGACGCGGTGTCCCCCGGGCGCCGCCTGGCCGCGACCGTCCTCCCCCGCTCCCTGATCGTGCGACCCGGCTCCACGTTCGCGGCGGCGACCGCCGCGAACGCCTGAGACGAGAAGAGCCCCTCACCGGATCACCGGTGAGGGGCTCGAGAGCGGAAGCGACAGGATTTGAACCTGCGAGACGAGTTACCCCGCCTACATGGATTCCAGCCATGCTCCTTCGGCCGCTCGGACACGCTTCCAAACGACGACCTTACCATGCGGCATGCGTCGCCCTTGCGTGCCGGCGGGCCTGCGCTCAGTTGAGGGCGCGCGTGGACTCGGGGATCGCCCCGTCGGCGTAGAGGCTCTTCGCCACGTCCTGGAACGCCGTCAGCGCGACCCGCTGGGTCAGCGGTCCGTACGAGATGCGGGCGACGCCGAGCTTCTCGTACTCGCCGGCGGTCAGCGCACCGGGCAAGCCGATCACGCTGACGCGGCCGATCCCCTCCACAAGGGCGGCCGTCGTCTCGGCGTCGAGGACACCGGGGACGAAGACGACGTCGGCGCCGGCGTCGAGGTAGGCCCGGCCACGGGCGATCGCGTCGGCGAGGGAATCGGCGGCGGGGCGGTCGCCGCCGCGCACGAACGCGTCGGTGCGGGCGTTCAGCGCGAACGGCACTCCCTCGGCCTCCGCCGCCCGCACGGCCGCCGACACCCGGGAGACGGACTCGTCGAAGGGCCGGAGCCGGTCCTCGATGTTCGCGCCGACGATGCCGACACCGACCGCTCGCCGCACGGTGTCGGCGGGGTCGGCGTATCCGTCATCGAGGTCGGCGCTGACGGGGACCTCGCCGGCGGCGGACACGATCCGTCCGACGACGTCGAGGGTGAGCTCGAGCGGGATGGTGCCGTCGTCGTATCCGAAGGATGCCGCGATGGAGTGCCCGGCCGTGGCGATCGCCTTCGTCTCGGGAAGCGCCAGCACGGCCTTCGCGGAGATCACGTCCCAGACGTTCACCACCCGGAGGATCTCGGAGGCGGCGTGGAGCTCGCGCAGTCGGCGGGCACGGTCCGTGGTGTTGTTCTCGGTCATGCTTCCACCGTGCCACCACCGCAGACCTCCGCGGGTCGGGTTGACACACACCGACATCGGCCTCCGGCCTGCCGCAGACGGAGACGACCCGGTGGCCGCAGCCACCGGGTCGTCGGTCACGATCGGACGGATCCGACCGCTCAGCCCACGTCGCCTCTCCAGGCACCGGTTTCAGCGCCGCGGGATTCGATGAACTCCTTGAACTTCTTCAGGTCCTTCTTGACCGCGTGGTCATCGACGCCGAAGGCGGCTCCCACGGTCTCGACGAATCCCTCCGGCTTCCAGTCGAGCTGGACGGTGACCCGCGTCTCGGTGTCGCTCAGGCGATGGAAGGTCACGACACCGGCGTGATCCTGGTCCACGCTGTTCCACGCGACGCGCTCGTCGGGGTGCTGCTCGGTGATCTTCGCGGTGAACTCGCGCTCCGCCCCGTTGATCTTGACGGTCCAGCGCGTCGTCGTGTCGTCGATCTGGTCGATCCGCTCCACGTAGCTCAGGAAATGCGGGAACGATTCGAACTGCGTCCACTGGTTGTACGCCGTCGTCACGGGCACGTCGACGTCGATGGTCTCGATGATGCTTGCCATGGTCCGACTCCTCTCATCGGTGGATGTGTCCCCATCCTGGGCGCAGTCGCGCGCCCGCCCCCAGGGGCTTGCGACCCTCCCCGGGGGTCTGTTAGTAGGCAGGCTAGGCTCGGACGCGTCCCTCCACCGCAAGGAGTCGTTCGTGCGCCTCGACATCGGCAACCGATCCGCCGCCCGCCTGGTGCCTGCCCTCGTGGCGGCGACCCTCCTGTTCGCCGGCTGCGCACCGACGCCCGCTCCCGCTCCCGCCGAGACACCCGCCTCGTCCGAGCCGTCGGCAGAACCGACCGCTGCGACACCGACGCCCGAGCCGACCTCAGAGTCGGCCGAAGCACCCGCCGAGTGCGAGCCGGTCGCGCTGGCCGCCGGAGCGGTCGTCGAAGGCGCCGACCTCGGCCCCTGCCTCCAGGCCATCGTGGTGGGCCACGAGAGCGGGACCCTCACGCTCACCGGCGACGAGCTCGCCGGGCAGGTGGTCTACCGGTACGCGCCCACGTTCGACTTCCGCGCAGACCTCGAGACGGGAGACGGACCACTCGCCCTCAGCTTCGTCGACGACGTCATGATGCTGGACACGGGCGAGGGACCCGTCGTCGGCGATCGGGAGTCGAGCGACCCCGACGAGCAGATGGCCGGGACGACCGGCGAGCTCTACCGCGTGTTCGCCGATCCCGGCTTCATCTCCGACCTCATCCGGGAGGGTGCGACCTGGACCGTCGCCGACGCCGCGGAGGAGCTCGCGCTCGACGACGGAACGACCGTCGAGGCATGGCGCATCGACAGCGACGCGCCCTACTCGTGGTTCGACATCCCCGTCGAGGCGTACGCCGTGTGGGTCACCGAGGAGTGGGCTCCCGTCCGAGCCGAGTCGACCACGGGCTTCCTGGGACGGACGACGACGATCACCCAGCAGTTCTCGGGTCTCGGCGACGCGGTGACGATCACGCCGCTCGGCTGAGTCCGACGCTCCACGAGACCGAGGTGCCTGTTCCCGCGCCATTCACCTTCCGGTGGCGTGGATGTCAGGGCCCGATCGTAGCGTCGGAGCGTGCTCGATCCCTTCGCCGAGGGGCCCTCGGCTCCGCGCGCCCTCCTGCTCGACGCCGACGGTGTCGTCTTCGCCCCGATGGTCCACCGGGACACGATCAGGGTGCTCACCGAACAGGTCGTGAGGCGTCTGACCACGGCGGCGATCGAACACGACGTCGACCGGGTGCGCGGCGCGCTCGAGCACGGACTGCGGGCGATCTCCGAGCGTGACGCCACCCTCCGGCACCGTCGCGTGCCGCGAGAGGTTCCCGCCGAGACGGTCGCCGCCGTCCTCACCGCCGAACTCGACGCTGACGCGCGATCCGCCCTTCTCCGTGACGCCGCCGCGCTCAGCGGCGACCTCGACGCCGCGCTCTGGCAGCGCGACCCTCGCCCGCAGGCCGTCGAGGCGATCGCCGTCGCCCACAGCCGCGGCATCCCGGTCGCCCTCATCGGCGACGCCCCGCCCGGACACCGACGCAGGGCGCTGTTGTCAGCGGGCTCGCTCTCGCCGATGGTCACGGCTCAGGTCTTCAGCGAGGAGGTGGGCGTCCGTCGGCCGCATCCGCGGAGCATCGAGGTCGCCGCCGCCCTGCTCGGCGTCCATCCCGTCGACGCCTGGTACGTCGGCAGTCACCCCCGCCGGGACCTTCTCGCCGCCCGACGAGCCGGCGTCGGCCACGTGCTCGCGGTGCGTGACGAGTCCGACGTGGCGACGCTCGTCGCCGCACTGCGGGACTCGCCCGCCCCGCGGACCCGACCGCGCACGCCCCGCCGCGGCACGCTCCTCACCTCCGACGAGTCGGATGCCGCCGACGAGATCGACGACGTGGCCTAGCGCCCGTCCCGGAAGTCGTCCGGATCGACGTCGTCGAGGAACCGCTTGAACTCCGCCACGTTCTCCTCGGGATCGGCCTCCT
Organism: Microbacterium marinum; assembly: GCF_014204835.1. Classification (NCBI taxonomy): domain Bacteria; kingdom Bacillati; phylum Actinomycetota; class Actinomycetes; order Micrococcales; family Microbacteriaceae; genus Microbacterium; species Microbacterium marinum. The sequence goes on from NZ_JACHMD010000001.1 coordinate 2,686,509, forward strand.
CGTCCTCCGCCGTGATGTCCACGATCCCGGCCTCGGCGAGCACGGAGTCGGCGACGAAGATCGGGGCACCCGTACGCGACGCGAGAGCGACGGCATCCGACGGACGTGCATCCAGGGTGAGGACACCGGATGCCGCGATCGTCACCTCGGCGTAGAACGTGCCGTCCTCCACCCGCGTGACCTCCACCCGGGTCACGGTGGCGCCCATTCCCGCGAGCATGGCGCTCATGAGGTCGTGCGCGAGTGGGCGAGGCGCCTCCACGCCCTCGATCGCGATGAGGATCGACGTCGCCTCCTGTGCGCCGATCCAGATCGGAAGGACCCGGCCGGCACCGGGCAGGGTGTCGACGGGTTTCAGCAGGATGACGTGGTCGCCGGCGGCATCCACCGCGACGCCCGCCACACGCACCTGAACCATCCCGATCCTCCTGTCCGGCGTCGCCGCGATCACGCGCGTGCGAGCGCCTCCAGCGCAGGCCCGCTCATCCGCTGTGTGGTCCACTCGTCCATCGGCTCCGCACCCAGCGAGCGGTAGAACGCGATGGAGGGCGCGTTCCAGTCGAGCACCGTCCATTCCACCCGCGAGTATCCGCGCTGAAGAGCCACGGCCCCGAGCGACGCGATGAGCGCCTTTCCGTAGCCGCGGCCGCGCTGGTCCGCGTCGACGAAGAGGTCTTCCAGCCAGATGCCGTGGCGGCCGGTCCACGTCGAGTAGGTGAGGAACCAGATCGCTATCCCCACGATGCGCTCCTCGCGCTCGACCACGTGCGCGAAAACCTTGGGATCGGGGCCGAACAGGCTCGATGTGAGGTCGGCAGCGGTGTTCTCGACTGCATCGGGTTCGCGTTCGTAGTCCGCGAGGGCCTGGATCGCCGCCAGCAGCCCCGCCTCGTCCCCGGGCGACGCGGCCCGCAGGACGGTGCCGTCGTCGAAGGTACGCAGGACGGCGCCGTGTTCCGGACTCATGTTTCGAGCGTACGGGTCCGCTGCGGCCCATGGGCGCGCGCCGTGGCCCTGGTGGGCGCCTGCAGCCGGCGGAAGACGGTGTCGCGCGGGAGCGAGATCCGGTCGGCCACCGGCCCGAGTGAGCCCAGCACCACGAGGGTCACGAACCCGGCGATGAGCTTGTCCGCGACAGACGTGACCAGATTCGACGAGAACACCGCAGGCAGGAGTCCCTGCCCGAGCGCCATCCACGACCGCGCCAGATCGTCCAGCGGATGGTGCGACGTCCCGGACAACGCGAACACGATGATGGCTGCGGCGATGACCGAACAGACGAAAGCGACGAGGAGGTTCAGCAGCAGGAATCGGAGCACGGTCCGGCCCATGCCGAAGCGGCGCACGCCGTAGCCCCAGAGGAGGGCACCCGCCACATTCACCGCGGTGAAGAAGATCGACGCCGGGTTGGACAGTGCCATGCCCACGACGTTCGTGGCGACCGCGACGAGCACGCCGTGCCACGGCCCGAGCGCGATCGATGCGATGGCGGTGCCCATCATGTCGAAGAAGAGGGGCACCTGCAGCGCGGACACGAAGCGGTGTCCGAGCAGGTTCGCCGCGATGCAGACGGTGAGCAGGATCAGTGCCACCGAGTGGCGCTCCCACCACCCCGCACGGGCGGTGGTCGCGGGGGCGGTCAGCGGCGGCAGCGTCGCCGCTGCCGGCAGATCGGTCGCAACCTGCGGCCGCTTCTCGGAGTGCGGCGCGGGGTCGCGACGCACGAGCGCGGCCTTCGTGGCGCGCTCACGCCACGACGCCACGGCGGCGTCATCCTCACCGAGGACGGTCGCGATCTCCGCGACGAGCGCAGGGTTCAGACGCGCACGGTCGGCTTTGAACGCGTCGAAGACCGTCGAGCGCGCCACGCGTGCGGCCGACGGGCTCACGCCCGCCGCGACGCGGAGCGCCGCGATGCGCATGGCGATATCGGCATACGTCGCGCCGGAGCGGGATCGGAGGTCCTGGAGCGAGCGGGCGACATCGGCGGATGACTCATCCGGAGTCTCTCCGATGTCGGCTGCCTTCACGATCGATCCCCCTCGGTGCGTGCGACTCCCGAGTGTATCCGGACGTCGGAGCTGTCCGGAGTCGTCCGGGATCGCCCGTCCGTGGCCATTCCGTTACCCGCGGAACGTACCATTCGAGACGCGCCTCTTCTGGGGGGAAGAGTGCGGAGACGGTCGGGCCCGCTCCGCGCGTAGGTGCCCCTGTCCGACCAGCGGGACATGGCGGGATCGGATGCCGGAGGGACGGCGTCCGATCCCCACCTCCCCCGGCATCGCCGCGACTCCTCGTTCAGTCGAGTCCTCGCACGGGGACGCCGATCCATTCAGCGAGGTCTCGGATCTCGGCGTGCACCATCTCGCGCTCTTCGTCGTCGAAGGGGACCAGCTCGTGGACCGCGCCGACGACGAGGTTCTCCTTCCTCTTGTCCAGCGCAGCGTCCAGCAACCCGATGAACCGGTCGCCCACCAGGATCGGATGGGCGAAGTAGCCGTACACGCGCTGACTCTTGGGCTTGAACTGCTCCAGGACGAACTCGAAGTCGAACAGCTCCGCCAGCCGGGGCCGATCGAAGAGCATGCGGTCGTACGGGTTGAGGACAGCCGCGCGGCCGCCGGGATCGTCCTCGAGTGCCGCGATCGCCTCGGGATCGACGCGCCACACCCAGGTGCTCCCCTCGACCCGCGCCTCCTCGCCGGCGACACCGACCCCGCTCCACGACGATTTCTGCCGCGCGATGCCGAGCGCCTGAAGCCGACGCGCGGCGAGAGCCGTCTCGGCATCCTCCGGCGACATCTCGGGGAGCCCGGTCGGGTAGACACGCTCGGCGAGGTCCCACACCCGCTGACGACCGACGCGGCGGCTGACCGCGACCTCTCCGAGATACATCATGAGCTCGAGCATGCGGGGCACCTGATTGGAGCCGTACCAGCCGCCCTCATTCTTCGCCTGCACCTGGGAGGTGTCGGGGATGTCGGCGGCGAGCAGCTCTCCTTCGCTCGTGAGCCTGGCGAGGATATCGGCGCGGAAGCGTGCGTTGGCCTCGAGGTACTCGCGGGTCGCCGCCCGCAGCGTGCGCGTGCGCATCAGTGGCCACAGGAAGGGCAGGAGGCTCGTGGGGCGGAATTGACCGTCGTACTCGAAGAGCTGGCGGTCGGTCTCGACCGCCTTCGACAGCTGCCCCGGCTCGTAGGCCCATCCGATCCGCGACCAGCAGATGGTGTGCTCGCTCGGCGAGATCACGGCGGTGGGGTCGATCTTGATCGCTCCGAGCTGCTCGGCGACCTCCACGACGTCCGCAGGGCGGTCGGCGTCGAGGAGCTGGGCGCGAACGGCGATGCGGCGCGCGTCGTCGCGGGAGAGCCGGTGCATGGGTCGAGGGTAGCGCCAGCCTCCGACCCGCTCAGCCGGTCGGCGCGAGCCGGGCGTCGACGGTGCGGCGCTCGTCGAAGACGAAGCACTCGCCCTGGAAGCCCTCGCCGCCCACCTCTTCGAAGTAGCCGAGAATGCCGCCCTCGAGCTGGCGCGCGTCAATGCCCTCCTCGCGCAGATGGATCGCGGCCTTCTCGCATCGGATGCCGCCGGTGCAGAAGCTCACGACCGTCTTTCCGAGCAGGTCGTCACGGTGCGCATCGGCCGCTCCCGGGAACTCGGTGAACTTCTCGATCCGCCAGTCGACCGCTCCCGTGAAGGTGCCGTGGTCCACCTCGAAGGCGTTCCGGGTGTCGAGGAGCACGACCTCACGACCGTCGTCATCGTGACCCTGCGCGAGCCATCGCTGCAGCACGCGCGGCTCGACGGCCGGCGCACGTCCCTCCGCGGGGCGGATCGCGGGCCGGTCCATCCGGATGATCTCGCGTTTGTGCTTGACGATCATCTTGCGGAAGGGCGCATCCTCCGACCAGCTCTCCTTCGTGGTCAGCGCGGCGAAGCGCTCGTCCTCGCGCAGCTCGTCGACGAAGCCGCGCACCGACGTCGCGGATCCGGCGAGGAACAGGTTGATCCCCTCTTCGGCGACCAGGATGGTCCCCTTGAGCTCCCGCTCGGTCGCCCGCCGCTCGAGCACCGGTCGCAGCGCAGCCGGGTCGGCGATGGGGGTGAAGAGGTAGGCCGAGATGTTCAGAACGGATGCCACGATCCGAGGGTAGTCACTGGCCCTCGGATCGTGGCGCCGCGGAGACTATTGCGCCGACCACCCGCCGTCACTCGCGAGCACGGCGCCGTTGATGTTGACGCCGTCGTCGGAGAGCAGGAACGTGATCGACGCCGCCAGCTGCTCGGCGGTGGCGACCGAGGGGATGAGCCCGTGGAACGCCCCCAGCCGCTCCTGCCCGTACTCCGAGACGTGCGCGGGGAAGGGGATGCCGGTGGCCACACCTCCCGGGGCGACGGCGTTCACTCGGATGCCCTGCGGCCCGTACATGACGGCGGCGCTCTTGGTGAGTCCGATCACGGCGTGCTTGGAGGTCGTGTAGGCGTTGCCGGACGCGCTTCCGCGCAGGGCCGCTTCGGAGGCGACGTTGACGATCGATCCCCGGCCCGCGGCGAGCATGGCGGGCAGGACGGCACGGCTGAGGAGGAAGGGGCCGGTGACGTTGACCGCGAGCACCTTGTGCCACATCGCGTCGGTCGTCTCGGCGAGCGGCGAGAAGTCGTCGTTGATGCCGGCGACGTTCGCGAGGGCGTCGATGCGGTCTCCGGCAGCAGCGACGACGGCGTCGACGGATTCCTGCTCCGTGATGTCGCCGGGGACGACGACGATGTCCGCCTCCGGGAGGGATGCCGCGAACTCGGCGAGCTTCTCGGCCGAGATGTCGGTGGCGACGACGCGGCCGCCTTCGCGGACGATCCGTGCGGCGGTCGCCCGGCCGATCCCGGAGGCGGCGCCCGTCACGATCACCGTCTGGCCGGCGAAGCGGCCCGACGAAATTCGTTCAGTCCACCCGCTCGGCGCGGCGTCGGGCAGCTCGCCGTCGTTCGCCTGCCTGACCAGGTCGTCGACGACCGACTGCGGCATCTGCCCCCGGCTGAGGGCGACCAGCTGCTGGAGCGGGAGCCCGCGCACGGGAGCGAGCGAGTCCTCCGACGCTCCGGACGCGGCGAGGAGGCCGCGGATCAGGGGGCCTCCCACCTCGCTGTCGAGCCAGTCGCCGATCGTCGATGCGGCGGTGAGTGGGGTGCTGGCGGCCATGGTCGAGTCCTCTCCGGATCATTTAATTCCCGTGCGGGAAATGTTACTCTCGCCCGACGATGAAGGGAAGAGGATGATCACGGGCGAGGAGCGACGGCGAGGGCGCGGCAATCGCGCCGGCCTCGACCGCGAGCAGATCCTCACGGCGGCGCGAGGACTCGACCCCGCGACCCTGACGATGCAGCAGGTCGCCGACGCGATCGGGGTGGACCGCAAGGCGCTCAACCACCACGTCACCGATCGCGACAACCTCCTCGAACTGCTCGCCGTCGACGCGTTCCGCCGCCGGTTCGACGCTGCCCACGTCGACCTCGGCGACACGTGGCAGGACGCCTGCCGGGGGTACGCCGCCGCGATGGTGGAGGGGATCATCGACACCGGCGCGTGGCTCGGCTACCTCCGATTCGCGTCACCGCGCGACCTCGCGATCATCGCGCCCGCCGAGACGCTCGCGCGGCGACTGCGTGAGGCCGGATTCGACGTCCTCACGACGAGCCGCGCCATCCACCTGCTGGCGAGCATCTGTCAGGGCTTCGCGCGCGACGCCGTCATCGCCGGACACGCCGCGGAGGATCCGCAGGTCGCCCGCCTGCGCCAGGCGCTCGATGACACCGCGGAGACCTATCCCACGCTGCGCGAGCTGGTCGACGCGCGGGTGGACAACCACGGCGCCGACCAGCTGCGCTTCGACGTCGACGCGTTCCTCGCCGGGATGGAGCGGCTGCTCTGACGCGAGGACCGCTGCCGCTCAGACCTTGGTCGCGGCGTACGCGTCCGATGCGGCATCCAGCGAGGCGATCTCGTCGGCGCTCAGCTCGAGCCGCGCCCCCGCCAGAAGACCGTCGACCTGCTCGACCCGCGAGGCGGAGGCGATCGGGACGGTGCCCTTCGCTCGCAGCCAGCCCAACGCGGCACTGGCCACCGACACGTCGTGAGCGGATGCCGCCTCCTCGAGGGCCGCGATGATGGCGAGGCCCTCGGCGGTCGCGTACGACGCTGCGGTGCCGGCGCGCGGCGATGCCTGGCCCGCCGGGTCGCTCGAGCGGTACTTCCCGGTGAGGAATCCGCTCGCGAGGGCGGAGTAGGGGACGACGGCCAGCCCGAGCTCGTCGGCGACGGGGACGAGGTCGCGTTCGATGGTGCGATCGACGAGGTTGTACCGGGGCTGCACGGCGACGGGCTCGGCGACCCCGAGCTCACGCGCGATGCGCACCCACTCTCGCGTGTTCTCCGCCGAAAAGTTGGAGATCGCGGGGTAGCGAATCAGCCCGTCGGTCACCAGTGCACCGAATGCGGCCACCGTCTCCTCGAGCGGGGTGTCGGGGTCTTCGGCGTGCGCGTAGTAGAGGTCGATCGCCTCGACACCCAGCCGCCGCAGCGATGCCTCTGCGCCGGCCCGCACGTTCGACGCGGACAGGCCCCGGAAGTCGGGGTGCTTGCTGACCTTGGTCGCGACCACGACGCCGTCGGGGCGACGCGACGCCAGCCACTGCCCGATGATCGTCTCGCTCTCGCCGCCGGAGTTTCCCGGAGCCCACGCGCTGTACACATCGGCCGAGTCGACGAAGTCGCCCCCGCCGGCGACGAAGGCGTCGAGGATCGCGAAGGAGGTGTCGCGGTCAGCGGTCCAACCGAACACGTTGCCGCCGAAGCTGAGGGGGAAGACGTCGAGGTCGCTGGTTCCGAGAGCAGTCATGTCCTCGATCCTGACACGGCTGAGAAGAGCGGGCTCCGGTGACCGCGGCCCGGGTCACCGCCCGCGGGATGACTCCAGGATGCCGGCGGCGTTGTCGCCGATCCACGCCATGAGCGGCATCATCCGCTCCATGAGTTCCTCGCCGAGCGGAGTGAGCGCGTACTCGACGCGGGGCGGCACCTCCGGATACGAGGTGCGGGTGACGAGACCGTCGGCGGTGAGGGTGCGCAGGGTGGAGGCGAGCATCTTCTCGCTGACACCGTCCACCGTGCGCCGCAGCTCACCCCAGCGCCGTGTGCCGTCCGTCAGTGCCATCAGCACGAGGACGCCCCACTTGCTCATCACGTGATCCAGGACAGCTCGAGTGGGGCACCCGTCCTCGAAGAGGCCCGGCGACTCCGACCGGAGGAGGTCGAAACTCACCTTCATGTGGGTACCTTACCGAAAAGTGGGTACCCGTGGATCGGAATGCGTACTGCCGGACGGCCGTTGGCCCGCGTGACGCGCATTCGCGCGGACATCGAAAGGACAGCCATGACCATCCTCGTCACCGCCGCCGGCGGACACCTCGGACACCTCGTCGTCGACGCCCTCCTGCGGCGCGGAGCGCGACCCGAGGACATCGTCGCCGGCGCCCGCACGCCCGAGAAGGCGAGCGACCTCGCCGCGCGCGGCGTCCGCGTCACGGCACTCGACTACAACGACCCGTCATCGGTCGCCGCGGCGCTGCAGGGCGTCGACAGCGTCCTGCTGGTCTCCGGGTCCGACCCGGGCGCCCGATTCGAACAGCACCGCACCGTGATCGACGCGGTGCAGGCCGCAGGCGTCGCGAAGCTCGTCTACACCAGCCTCGCGCACACCGACACGATCGACTTCGTGCTCGCCCCCGACCACTCCGCGACCGAGCGGGAGATCGCGGACCGCGGCATCCCCGCCGTGATCCTGCGCAACAACTGGTACATCGAGAACTACGTCGCGGATGCCGCGACCGCCGGCGCCACCGGCGCGCTCGCCGCCGCCGTGGGCGACGCCCGGGTCGCCGCCGCGAGTCGGGCCGACTACGCGGAGGCCGCTGCCGTGGTGCTGCTCGAAGACGGGCACGTGGGCCGGACCTATGAGCTGTCGGGCGACATCGCGGTCTCGTACGCCGAGATCGCCGATGCCCTCGGCTCCGCTCTCGGCCGTGACGTCGCCTACGTCCCCGTGTCGCGCGCGCAGCTGGAAGAGGCGCTCACGGCCGCGGGCCTCGACGCCGGAACCATCGGATTCGTGGCCGAGATGCAGGCGGGGATCGGCCGCGGTGTGCTCGCCGACGCAGACCCCACGCTCGCCCGCCTCATCGGCCGCCCCACGACGCCTTTCGCCGAGGGCATCCGGGCGGCGCTGTCGGCCTGATCCCCTCGCGCGGCATCCGCTGCTTCATTCACGGGAATGGAGCGGGCGGATGCCGCGTTGCGATCGACATGGAACGATTCGGCACGCTCTCCTTCGGCCACTACGGCCCCCTCGGCCGCGGCCGCGAACTCACCGCCGGCGACTCGATGCGCCAGGCGATCGATCTCGCCCAGGGCATGGACGACCTCGGCGCGAACGGCATCTACTTCCGCGTGCACCACTTCGCGCGTCAGCAGTCCTCCCCCATGCCGCTGCTCGCCGCCATCGCCGCGACGACCGAGCGCATCGAGATGGGCACCGGCGTCATCGACATGCGGTACGAGAACCCGCTGTATCTCGCCGAGGAAGCGGCATCCGTCGACCTGATCTCTGACGGCCGCCTGGCGCTCGGCGTCAGCCGCGGCTCACCCGAGTCGGTCGTCAACGGCTACGAGGCGTTCGGCTACACGGGCTCGCAGGACCCGCGCGGCGCCGACATCGCCCGGCAGCACTTCGACACGTTCCTTCGGGCGATCGATGGCGAGGGTCTCGCAGAGCGCGACCCGCACAGCCCGTTCGGCGGCGGGACCGGTCTGCAGCGCATCGAACCGCACTCCCCCGGCCTGCGTTCGCGCGTCTGGTGGGGCGCGGGCAACCGCGACACCGCCGCGTGGGCGGGCACCATGGGCGTCAACCTCATGTCGTCGACCCTGCTCACCGAAGCGGACGGGCGCGAGTTCGATCTGCTGCAGGCCGAGCAGATCGACGCGTTCCGCGGTGCGTGGCGCGAGGCCGGCCACGCCGGGACCCCTCGGGTCTCTGTCAGCCGATCGGTGTTCCCCATCACGACCGCGGAGGACGACCTGTACTTCGGTCGCTCGGCCGAGCAGGGCGGCATCGGCGTGATCGACGGCATGCACGCCACGTTCGGGCGCACCTACGCCGGATCCCCCGACCAGCTCGTCGAGCAGCTCCAGCAGGATGCCGCGGTCGCCGCGGCCGACACGCTGATGCTCACGATCCCGTCGCAGCTGGGCGTGGAGTTCAACCTCCGCATCGTCGAGTCGTTCGCGAAGCACGTCGCGCCGTCGCTCGGCTGGGTGTCCACGCGCTGAGACCTACTTGCAGGTCGAGCGGTCCTCGTCAAGGCAGGCGATCACTCAGCCGGCCGTGGCTATCGTCGAGGGATCCATGCACCGCGCCCCCGCGGACGGAGGATGAGGATGCCCGAAACCCACGACAGCCCCGCCGGAGACCTGCTCGACGGCAGGTACCGCATCGGCGAGCGTCTCGGCCGCGGCGGCATGGCCGATGTGTACCGAGCGATGGACGAACTGCTCGGCCGTGACGTTGCGGTGAAGATCATCCGGCCCGGCGTCGACGGTGTCGCGTCCCCCGAACGCGCCCGAGGCGAGATGAGTGCGCTGGCGACCCTCAACCATCCCTCGCTGGTGACGCTGCTCGACGCCCGACTCGACAACGCCGACGGGCAGGACTACCTCGTGATGGAGCTCGTGGAGGGACCCACCCTCTCCGACGTTCTCCGCGAAGGACCCCTGAGCGAGCACGACACGGCCCGGCTGGCGAGCGAGATCGCCGAAGGTCTGCACGTCGTGCACTCCGCCGATGTCGTCCACCGTGACATCAAGCCGTCGAACGTCCTGCTGGCGCCGGCGCATCTGCCGGGGCTGCGCTATCGCGCCAAGCTCGCGGACTTCGGGATCGCCTACCTCGTCGACGAGGCGCGCGTCACCGAGCCGGGTGATGTGATCGGCACCGCCGCGTACCTCGCTCCCGAGCAGGTGAACGGTGCGGCACCCGCGCCACCGGCAGACGTGTACGCGCTCGGACTCGTGCTGATCGAGGCGCTGTCAGGCCAGCCCGCATTCCCTCACGCCGCAGGAGTCGCCACCGCACTGGCACGCCTGAACGCACCCCCCGAGCTCCCCGTCGCCGTGTCCGCCCCGTGGCGCGATCTCCTGGAGCAGATGACCCGACTCGAACCGTCGGAGCGTCCCTCCGCGCTCGACGTCGCGATCGTGGCATCCCGCCTCATGGGAGTGCCCGAGGAGCCGAGCGCCCCGGTCGCGGCCGCGGGTGCCGCCCCGACGGAGCTCCTCACCGCTGCGCCGGCCGCGGAGAGTGCGAACACCGACGTCCCGACCGAACTGCTCGCTGCCGCGGCCGCCGCACCGCTAGGCGCAGGCGCAGGTGCAGGCGCAGGCGCGGGTGACCCGCCCACCCGGGTGATGCCCGGCCTCGCGTCCGCCGCAGGCGCGACAGCCGCTTCAACCGGTGGAACGGATGCCGCGACCGCACCGACCGACACCGTTCCCGACGACGGCGCGAGTCGTCCGCGGCGACGCCGAACCCTGATCGGTGCCGCAGCGGTCGGAGCCGCCATCCTGGTCGGCGCGGGCGCGTGGGGAATCGGAACTCTCGGCGGGGCGCCGGCACCGGCGTCCGAGGAACCGGCCGTCACCGAGGAGACCCCGAGCACGCCGCGACCCTCCGGCGAACCGACCGACACGGAGGCGGACGGCGAGACGTCCACAGGAGGAGACACCCGTCCGACGGACGAGGAGTCGACTGCGCCCTCCGATGAGGAGTCCTCCTCTCCGGAGCCGGACGCGCCCGCGGAGGAGTCCCCGGCGCCCGCAGACCCGGGCGCAGAGGAACCCGACCCCACGACTCCCGTCGAGCCGGCACCCGAACCGGAGCCGACGACGCCCGTGGAGGAGCCTGCGCCGGAGGAACCCGCCCCCGCGGAGCCGTCTCCGGAGGAACCCGCACCGGACCCCGTGACGACCCCCTGACCGCACCGGATACCGGCACCGCACCCTTCTGAGTGCGTCACCACCCCATGGAGCCGGGAACACCCTTGAAGGGCCCGACCACCCACGACGTCACCCAGCCGCCGTAGAACTTGCCCGGCTGCGGGACGACGGTCTCCCCCGCGACCGTGCACGCATCCATTCCCTGGGCGTAGACCGCGACGCGTCCGGCGAGCGCCTCATAACCAGGCTCGGGCTGCGGATAGTTCCACGCGGCGCGTTCCCGCACCTGCCCGCCACCCCACACATCCAGGTACCGGGCGGCACCCTTGAACTCGCAGAAAGACGAGCCCGCGGCATCCCGCAACGCTCCCGGAACGAAGTCGGCGATCGGCAGGTAGTACACCGGCGGATGGCTGGTCTCGAGCACGCGCACGACGTCCGCCGTGTCGACGATCACCTCGCCGCCCAACGTGATCGTGACGCGCCCCGCCACGGACTCCACTCGCGGCGGACGTGGATACTCCCACACGCTCTCCTGACCGGGGCCGATGGGATCGGGAACGGGATGCCGCATCGACTCAGCGTACGGCCAATTCCCGGCATCCGGCCGCCCGCCAGACGCCTCGCCGATGGATAATGGAGGCATGACGTCGGGGCGTCCCGCTGCCTACAGCGCCATCTCCAACTACTCACGTGTGGAGATCCTTCATCTGCTGCAATCCAACCCGCAGCAGACCATCGGCGATCTCGTCGCCGCCACCGGCCTGCACGCGAACACCGTCCGCGAGCACGTCCAGCGCCTGATCGAACGCGGCTTCGTCGCCAGCGAGATCGAGAAGCGCACCGTCCGCGGCCGCCCCCGCGTGCTCTACCGCGCCGTCGACGGCGACCAGGTCTCCAGCGAAGAGCACCGCCGTAAGGTGCAGGCCGCCATCAGCCGCGGCGAGCTGATGCGCAAGGTCATGCCCGAGACCGCCGGGGCCCTCACCGGCGAGTCCCAGCACCAACTCGACGCCCTCGTCGAACAGCTGCTCGACGGCGGCTTCGACCCCGTCGTCGATGAAGACGACCTCACCGTCGAACTCACCCCCTGCGCGCACGCCGAGTCCCAGGCAGGACACCGCGACAAGCTGTGCGAGGTGCACCTCGGTCTCATGCGCGGCACCCTCCGCGAAGTCGGCGGCCCTCTCGAGGTCGTCGGGATGCGCCCCTCGTGTGATCCGCGCGAATGCGTCATCCAGCTCATGCGTCGCCGCCCCGACACGACCGACTGAGGCCCGCGACGGCGCGCGTCGCCCGCACCCTCGGCGCATCCGCGCACGGCCGGCTATTTTGCACGGCCTGAATCGCCCCGCGGGCCAGCCGCCCGATCGTAGTGTCGGAGCATACCCGTGGAAGGACCAAGCCCGTGGACTTTCTGGACCCGCTCATCCTCGCTCGATGGCAGTTCGGCCTGACGACGCTGTACCACTACCTCTTCGTGCCGCTCACGCTCGGCATGGCCCTCACCGTCGCGGTGTTCCAGACGATCTGGCACCGGACCGGTGACGTGCGGTGGCTGCACCTGACGCGCCTGTTCGGCAAGATCTTCCTCATCAACTTCGCGATGGGCGTCGTCACCGGCATCGTCCAGGAGTTCCAGTTCGGCATGAACTGGTCGTCGTACTCGCGCTTCACCGGCGACGTCTTCGGGGCGCCCCTCGCCTTCGAGGGACTCATGGCCTTCTTCTTCGAGGCCACCTTCATCGGCCTGTGGATCTTCGGGTGGGACAAGCTGCCCCGCCGCATCCACCTGCTCACCATCTGGGCGACCGCCGTGGGATCGATCCTGTCGGCGTACTTCATCCTCACCGCCAACGCGTTCATGCAGAACCCGGTCGGCTACGAGTTCAATCCCGAGACCGGCCGTGCCGAACTCGTCGACTTCTTCGCCCTCCTCACCAACCCTGTCGCCCTCGCCGCGTTCCCGCACACGATCTTCGCGGCCTTCATGTTCGCGGCCGCCGTCATCGTCGCCGTCGCCGCCTTCCACTTGCGCCGCGGGCAGCACGTCGACACCATGCGCCCCGCCCTCCGCTACGGCGCGTGGTTCATGATCGCCTCGTTCGTCGGCACCGCCATCAGCGGCGACCAGCTCGGGCTCGTGATGGTGGAGACGCAGCCGATGAAGATGGCGGCGGCCGAGGCCCTGTGGAACACGGCGTGCGGCGCGGACGCCTCGTTCTCGATCTTCTCCATCGGCACGCCCGACGGCACCGAAGAGGTCTGGTCACTCCGCGTGCCCTACCTGCTCTCGTTCCTCTCGACGCACACGTTCGATGGCTGCGTCGAGGGTCTGAATCAGCTGCAGGCCGACTACGAGCAGATCTACGGCGCCGGCATCGACTACATGCCCGAGGTCTGGGTCACGTACTGGTCGTTCCGCTGGATGATGGGCTTCGGCGGCATCGCGACACTCATCTCCGTCGCCGGCCTCTGGGTCACCCGCAAGAAGGCGAAGCGTCCCGTCGCGGACTGGATGTGGCGCGTCGCGATCTGGTCGGCTCCGCTCCCCCTCTTCGGCAGCCTCGTGGGCTGGATCTTCACCGAGATGGGCCGCCAGCCGTGGATCGTCTTCGGGCTCATGCGCACGGAGGATGGTGTCTCGCCGAGCGTGCCCGGCTGGACCGTGCTCATCTCTCTCGTCGCGTTCACCGCGATCTACGCCGCGCTCGCGGTCGTCGAGTTCCGGCTGATCCTGAAGGCGGCACAGCAGGGCCCCGACCCGCTGCCCGGCCCGGACGACCCCGATCCACGGGACCTTCCCGTCGACCAGACCCCCTCCACGGTCTACTAGGAGCGCGCCATGGATCTCGCCTACCTCTGGTTCTTCGTCGTCGGAGTCCTCTTCGTCGGCTACTTCGTCCTCGACGGCTTCGATTTCGGTGTCGGCATGAGCCTGCCGTTCCTCGGGAAGGACGACGTCTCCCGGCGCCAGGTCATCAACACCATCGGCCCGATCTGGGATCTCAACGAGACCTGGGTGATCGTGGCCGGCGCGTGCCTGTTCGCTGCCTTCCCGGAGTGGTACGCCACCCTGTTCAGCGGCTTCTACCTGCCGCTGCTGCTCATCCTGCTCGCGCTCATCCTCCGTGGGGTCTCCTTCGAGTACCGGCACCAGCGCGAAGGCCTGGCGTGGAAGCGCGGCTTCGACCGCATGATCGTCATCGGCTCCGCCGTGCCCGCGTTCCTCTGGGGTGTCGCCGTCGGCAACATCGTGCAGGGCGTCCCCATCGACGCCGACAAGGAGTTCACCGGCAGTCTCCTCACCCTGCTGAATCCCTACGGCCTGTGGGTGGGCGCGACGACCCTTCTGCTGTTCTTCCTCCACGGCGTGTACTTCGTCGCCCTCAAGACCGACGGACAGGTGCAGGCCGACGCCCACCTCCTCGCAAAGCGCACGTCGATCCCCGCGGTCCTGTTCGCGGCCGGCACCGTCGTCTGGACGGCGGCGATCGCGATCGGCCGCGATGCGCCGCTGCTGTGGGCCGTGTTCGTGTGCGGCGCGGTGGCCGCCGGAACCCTGTTGGCGTCGATCGTGGCGAACCTGCGTCGCAGCGACGGCTGGGCGTTCACCTTCGGCGCGGGCACCATCGTCTTCGCGGTCCTCACGCTGTGGCTGGCCCTGTTCCCCTACGTCATGCCGTCGTCCACCGACCCGGCGTTCTCCCTGACGATCGAGAACGCCTCCAGCACCGACTACACGCTGACGATCATGTCGTGGGCCGCGCTGATCTTCCTCCCCCTGGTCCTCGCGTACCAGGCATGGACCTACTGGATCTTCCGCAAGCGCGTGACCCGCGCCCACATCGAGAAGGCATCCAGCGCCGTCCACTGACACGCGTGTGAGGATTGACGCATGGCATCGGAAGGGCGCACCCGGCAGGGTCCGCTCGACCCTCGGCTGTTGAGGTACGCCGCGGCATCCCGCTTCTTCCTCCTCGCCATCGGCGCGATCGGTCTCGCGCAGACCGCTGCGGTCGTCTGCTTCGCCGCCCTCGTCACGACGGCGATCGTCGACGCGATCGAGGGGCGCGACGTCACCGGCACACTGACGGCCCTGCTCGCGGTCGCGGTCGTCCGTGCCGTGCTCATCTGGGCGCGGGAGACGGTCGCGACCCGCGCCTCCGCGCGCGTCGAGTCGGAACTGCGCCGCGCGCTGCTCGGCGCCATCGACCGCCTCGGTCCGGGATGGCTCGCAACGCAGAGCACCGCCCGCCTCGCTCTCGTCGCCGGACGCGGACTCGACGCGCTCGACGCCTACTTCGGTCGCTACCTCCCCCAGCTGGTGCAGACGGTCATCGCGACGCCGATCCTCGTCGCCGTCATGTGGTGGAGCGACTGGATCTCGGGGCTCACCGTACTGCTGACGCTTCCGCTGATCCCGATCTTCATGATCCTGATCGGCCTGGCCACCCGCATCGTGCAGGATCGCCAGTGGCGCACCCTGACACATCTCGCCTCACGCTTCAGCGACACCGTCCGCGGCCTCGGCACACTGTCGGTCTTCGGTCGCCAGCACCGCGCCGCCGACTCGATCGCCCGGGTGACCGACGCGTATCGCCGTGAGACGATGCGCGTTCTGCGCGTCTCCTTCCTCTCCGGTTTCGCGCTCGAGTTCCTCGCGTCGATCTCGGTGGCCATCGTCGCCGTGTCGATCGGATTCCGTCTGCTCGACGGCACCCTCGTGCTGGCCGTCGGCCTGTTCGTGCTCCTGCTCGCGCCGGAGGCCTACCTGCCCTTGCGCCAGGTGGGTGTGCAGTTCCACGCGTCCAGCGAGGGCGTCGCCGCGACACGTGATGTCTTCGCGGTGCTGGATGCCGCGGCCCAGGCGCCCGCGCCGGCCTCCGCGGGCGACGTCCGTGAGCCGGCGACCTTGACCGTCGACGACCTGCGCGTGCGGGGCCTCCCGCCGGTGTCGTTCACGGCGGCCCCGGGCGACCTGGTCCTCGTCGAGGGTCCGAGCGGAGCCGGCAAGAGCAGCCTGCTCGCCGCGCTCCGCGGGGCCGCCGAGGCCACCGGGAGCGTCCGATTCGGTGACGCGGATGCCGCGCAGCTGCATCCGTCGGATTGGCTCGCCTGGGCGGGCCAGACTCCCGGCCTCGTGGCGGGCACGATCGCCGCGAACGTGTCGCTGGGCGACGACGCGATGCCCGCGGATACCGTACGCGATGCCCTCCGGCGCGCCGGCGCCGACGAGCTCGACCCGTCGCGCGAGCTCGGCGTGCAGGGCGGCGGACTCTCGGGCGGACAGGCGCAGCGGGTCGCCGTGGCGCGGGCGATCGCCCGTCACCTGCGCGGACGGGCGCCGGTGCTGGCGCTGGACGAGCCGTCGGCCGCGCTGGACGCGGACACCGAGACGATCCTGTGGCGAGAGCTCCGCGCCCTCGCCGACGGCGGCGCGATCGTCCTGCTCGTCTCGCACCGCGCGTCTGCGCGCGCGGTGGCCGACCGGGTCGTGCACGTGGGACTCGGGGTGACGACATGACGACCACCGCGGACGTGCTGCGGATGTCCCTTCCCGCGCCCCGCCGCTTCTGGCCGGCACTCGCCTCAGGTTTCCTGTCCGAGGGGTCGGCGGTCGCCCTGCTGGCGGTGTCGGCGTGGCTGATCGTGCGGGCGTCGGAGCAGCCGCTCGTGATGTACATCACCGCCGCCGTCGTGGGCGTCCGCGCCTTCGCGCTCTCGCGAGCCGTCTTCCGCTACACAGAGCGGCTCTCCAGCCACGATGCGGCGCTCCGAGAGCTGGCGGCGACGCGGACGGATCTCGTCCGGCGGCTCATCCCCCACGCGCCCGCAGGCCTCGGGCGCACGTCGCGCGGGTCCACCTTGGCCGCTCTCGTCGACGACGTCGATGAGCTCCAGAACCTTCCCCTGCGGGTCGTCCTCCCGTTGGTCTCGTCGGCGACAGTGGCTCTCGCTTCGGTCGTGCTCGTCACGTTCGTGTGGTGGCCTGCGGGGCTGGTCCTCCTCGGGTGCCTTCTCGCCGCCGCCGGTGTCGCCGTGGGCTGGGGCTGGCTCTCGGGCGCTCGGGCCGAGCGCGCCATCGCGCCGTTGCGCGCCCGACTCGCCGATGCGGTGCTCGATCATCTCGGCAGCCTCGACGTGCTCGTCGCCTACGGCGCCACGGACGCCAGCCGACGGCGGATCCACGCGGCCGACGACGACCTCCGCCGCGCATCGACGCGGCGCGCGGTGGCGCAGGCCGGCACGACAGCGGTCGTGTCGCTCGCGGCCGGCCTTGCCACGCTGATCACGCTGGCTCTGGCCGCACCGACCGTCGCGCAGGGCGGTCTCGCGGGTCCTGCGCTGGCCGTCGTCGCGCTCGTGCCGATGGCGGTGTTTGAGGTGTTCACCTCGGTGCCGCTCGCCGCATCCGCCTGGCGTCAGGTGCGATCCGCCGCCTCGCGGGTTGCGGCCGCGGTGCCCGCCGAGCAGTCGCCGCACATCCCCCGATCCGACGCCGCATCCGGCGTCGCACCGCCCCTCGGCAGGGGTCTCTCGCTCCGCGGCGTCTCCGCGACCTGGCCCGGTGACGGGGCGCCTACCCTCGTCGACGTCGACCTCGACGTGGCGCCAGGCGAGCGCGTCCTCGTCGTGGGTGCGAGCGGGGCCGGCAAGACCACCCTCGCGTACGCGCTCGTGCGCTTCCTCGAGGCTGAGGGGATCTACACGATCGGCGGCACCCGCGTGCACGATCTCGCCCCCGACGACGTGCGCCTGACCGTCGGGCTGTGCGAACAGCGTCCGATGCTGTTCGACGAGGACATCCGCCAGAACCTCCTGTTCGCGAAGGACACCGCCGGCGACGCCGAACTGGAGCAGGTCCTCGGGCGCGTGGGGCTCGGACCCTGGCTCCGAGAGCGCGGAGGCCTCGATGCACGCGTCGGCGAGCGCGGCGCGCTCGTCTCGGGCGGTCAGGCCCAGCGCCTCGGCCTCGCTCGCGCGCTCCTGCGCGACTTCCCCGTCCTGGTGCTCGACGAACCCACGGCCGGCGTCGACGCCGCGGCATCCGATCGCCTGCTGACCGACATGCTCACCGCCATCGGGAACGACCGTGCGGTGATCCTCATCTCCCACGTGGACGTGCCGAGCGGGCTCGTCGACCGCACGGTGCGCCTGGCCGGCGGCCGGGTCGTCGGCTGATCCGTCCCCTCAGCGGCGCGAGCGGTCGTCACCGGCCTCGGCGGCCGCCGCGATCCGGTTCGCCATCCCTCGGAAGATGAAGCCGTGGAAGGGCAGCACGGCGAGCCAGTACAGTCGACCGGCGAGCCCTCGCGGGAAGAACACCGCGCGCTGGTCGTACCGGGAACCTGCCCCCTCGGGAGAAGCGCGGAGTTCGAGCCAGGCGAGGCCGGGCACCTTCATCTCCGCACGTAGGCGCAGCAGCGTCCCCGGCTCGACGGCCTCGACGCGCCAGAAGTCGATCGCATCGCCTGCGGCCACGCGACCGCGGCTGCGCCGGCCCCGCTGCAGCCCGACCCCGCCCACGAGGCGGTCCATCCAGCCGCGCACGGCCCAGAGGAAGGGGGACGAGTACCAGCCGTTCTCGCCGCCGATGCCGACGATCACCCGCCACAGCTTGTCGGGCGCGGCCGTCGTCGTCGCCGACTTCACGTCGGTGAACACCGTGCGGCCCGCCCAATCGGGGTCGCTCGGCAGCGGGTCGCTCGGCACCGAGCTCACCTCGGCATCCTGCCAACTCGTCTCCACGGCGTCCGATTCCACGCGGCGCAGCGCCAAGCGCACCGCCTCGCGGTACGGCGTGAGACCGCCCTCGGGCCGGGGCAGCAGATCATCGACGGAGTGGTCGTCCATCACGCACTCGTTCTGCAGGGACGCGATCAGCGGCCGCGCGATCGCGCGGGGCACCGGCGTCACCAGGTTCACCCAGTGCGACGCGAGGCCCGGGGTGAGCACCGGGAGCGCCGCGATGGCCCGCTGGCGGAGCCCGGCCTCGAGGGCGTAGCCGTTCATCATCTGCCCGTAGCGCAGCACGTCGGGCCCGCCGATGTCGACCGCCCGGTTCACGTCCGGCCCCACGCGCGCCGCCGCGAGCAGGTAGTGCAGCACATCGCGGACGGCGATCGGCTGGATGCGGTTCCTCACCCATTTCGGCGCCGGCATGTACGGAAGCACCTCGGTCAGGTGCCGGATCATCTCGAACGAGGCGGACCCCGAGCCGATGACGACCCCCGCCTGCAGCACCAGCGTCGGCACTCCGCTGGCCAGGAGGGTCTCCCCCACCTCGACCCGGGAGCGCAGATGCGGACTCAGCGCGACTCCGGACGGGTGCAGCCCGCCCAGGTACACGATTCGCCCGACGGATGCCGCGGCCGCGGCCTCCGCGACGACGCGAGCAGCACGCAGGTCCTTCGCCTCGAAGTCGGTTCCTCCGCCCATCGAGTGGATCAGGTAGAAGACGACGTCGACATCCGCCATCGCTCGAGCCGCGGCATCCGCGTCGTCCGCGGAACCCTCAGCCACCTCCACCTCGGCGCCCCACACGAAGGCGTTCACCCGGTCAGGCGTGCGGGCCAGCACGCGAACCCGGTAGCCGGCGGCGAGCAGTCGGGGGACGAGCCTGCCGCCGATGTACCCGGTGCCGCCGAGCACGAGCGCGCGGGGCGCCGAACCGTCGGAGCGCGGGAGCGCCTGAAGCCCGGGCTCGCGGCCGGTGGGCGCCGAGAGAACGTCGTCGGAGGGCTTCGGAATCGACTCTGCCATGCCGCCACGGTAGGACTCCTCCCTCGCGCTCGCACACGGTTGCCGCAACGGACAGAACGCGGTAGGACGGCCCGGAACGCCTCCCCCACTGTTGTCAAGACCCCGACCCGAAAGGTGCGCTCACCGGCCGTTCCCGTATCGTGGAAAGATGCCTAGATCTTCCCGGAAGTCCGCGGCTCTGCCCTCCACGCCCTCGCTCACCCACCCGAGCGACCCGCCCCGCCTCGAGGTCGACGACGTCATCGTCGTCGACAAGAAGCGCATCCGCACCGCCATCGGCGGCACGGTCGTCGGCAATTTCATGGAGTGGTTCGACTTCGGGATCTACGGCTATCTCGCCGTCACCCTCGCGGTCGTCTTCACCGCAGACCTCCCCGACCCGTGGGGACTTCTGGTGACCCTGCTCGGGTTCGCGATCTCGTTCCTCGTCCGCCCGATCGGCGGGCTCGTGCTCGGCCCGCTGGGCGACAAGATCGGCCGGCAGAAGGTCCTCTTCTTCACGATGGCGATGATGGCCGTCGCCACGGCGCTGATCGGTGTCCTGCCCACGAGCGCGCAGATCGGCCTGTGGGCCATCGTCCCGCTGTACGTCCTGAAGATGGTCCAGGGATTCTCCACTGGCGGCGAGTACGCGGGTGCGACGACCTACGTCGCCGAATTCTCCCCCGACCGTCGCCGCGGCTTCTGGTCATCGTGGCTCGATCTCGGCTCGTACGTCGGCTTCGCCGCGGGCGCGTCGGTCGTGGCGCTCACGACGGTGATCACCCAGGGCATCTGGGGTGAGGACGCGATGGTCGAGTTCGGGTGGCGCATCCCGTTCCTCGTCGCGATCCCGCTCGGCATCGTCGCGATCTGGTTCCGCTTGAAGATCCCTGAGACCCCCGCCTACGAGAGCACCGCCGGCCGCGAGGACGAGATCTCCCCCGACGACCCGCTCGCGCGTCACGGCATCGGCGGCATCCTGCGTCACCACTGGCGGGAGGTCCTCATCGGCATCGCGATCGTCGCGGCGACCAACACCGCCGGCTACGCGCTCACCAGCTACATGCCCACCTACCTCGAGAACGAGGTGGGCATCTCCAACCTGGGCGCGGCGGTCGCCACGGTTCCCGTCCTCATCGTGATGTCGGCCTGCCTCCCTCTCATCGGCCTCCTCAGCGACCGGATCGGCCGTCGGCCGGTGTACCTCATCGCGGCCGGGTCGACACTCGTGCTGATGGTGCCGGCGTTCGCGGTCATGCAGATCGGCGAGGAGTGGGCGGTGTTCATCGCCCTCGCGATGGTCGCGATCCCGGTCGCGTTCTACGTGGCGGTGTCGGCGTCGGCGCTGCCGGCCCTCTTCCCGACGGCGTCCCGCTTCGGCGCGATGGCCATCGCCTACAACGTGTCGGTGTCGCTCTTCGGCGGAACGACGCCCCTCTTCAGCCAGGGCCTGATCGAACTCACCGGCAACACCTACATGCCGGCGTTCTACATCATGTTCTTCGCGGCGCTCGGCGCTGTCGCCTTGCTCTCGATGCGCGAGAGCGCGGGGCGTCCCCTCCTCGGGTCGGTACCCACGGTCGAGACCGTCGCAGAGGCCGAGCACGTCGTCGAGCACCAGGACGAGGATCCCCGCATCGACACCTCGACCATGCCGATCCCGCTCGTGCGCTCCTGAGTTCCGTCAGAGCGTGATGGCGAACGCCTGCACCCCTGCGTGCGACGGGAGCGGGGCGAACCCGAGCTTCGTGTAGAAGGCGAGCGCGCCGGTGTTCGCGGCCGACGACACGAGGTGCAGCCGGTCGACCCCCCGAGCCCGGAGCGCCTCGGAGAACTCGCCGATGAGACGGCGACCCCAGCCCTGACCCTGCACCTGCGGGAGCAGGTCGATGTGGAGGTGCGCCGGGTGCTCCCGGGAGTACGGCTCGGAGCCTGCCCGCCGCCCGTAGGCGTAGATGAGGGTGCCATCCTGGCGAGACTGCTCTGACGCCGGCTTCGGCCAGCGCTCGGCGAACCGCGGCCACCACTTGCGGGCGAACCAGTCTTCGAAGGCGTCGGTGTCATCGGTCCCGACCACGTAGCCGACGACAGATCCCCCGTCGCCCTCGACGACGAAGGCGAGGTCGGGATGCCGTGCCACGTACGGCAGCACGAACACCTCGCCCCACAGGTCGTCGTCGGCGAAGATGCCGGTGCCGTCGGCGCCCGCGTCGGCGGTGCGCAGGCAGATCTCCGAGAGCGCCGGCTCGTCGCCGGGGCGGAAGGGACGGATGTGCGTCATCGCCGCTTCACCGCCGGCCGTTGCCGAAGACGCCGCGGATCACGCCGGTGATGATGCGCTCGGTCGTCTTCGACCCGAGGATCTGTTCCAGCGGCCCCTTCTCGGCGCGACGCGTGGTTCGGCTCGTGCCACCGGTCTTCTTCATCAGCCGGTCGTACTCCTTCTGCGCGTCGCGCTCCGCCTTCTCCTGGGCCTTGTCGATTGCGGCCTTCTGGGCGGCGTACTCGGCGTCGTCTTTCGCCTTCTGCGCCGCCGCGAGGGCCGCCTGCGCCGCGGCATCCGCTGCCGCCATCTTCGCCGCGAGGATCTCGCGGGCCGATTCGCGGTCGATCGCGGTGCCGTACTTCGCCAGCAGCGGCGACGCCGAGACGGCGGAGACGATGGCGGGCTCGGGGGTGGGCGACATGAGCCCCTGCGGCGCGCGAAGACGCGTCCAGGCGACCGGAGTCGGGGCACCCTTCTCACTCATCACCGTGACGATCGCCTCGCCCGTGCCGAGCTCCTGCAGCACCCGGTCGAGGTCGTACCCCGACGTCGGATAGGTGCCCACCGTCGCGCGCAGCGCTTTCGCGTCGTCGGGGGTGAAGGCGCGCAGCGCGTGCTGGATGCGCGAACCGAGCTGGCCGAGGACGTCGGCGGGGACGTCCTTCGGCGTCTGGGTGACGAAGAAGACACCCACTCCCTTCGAACGGATCAGACGGACGGTCTGCACGATCGCCGCCGTGAAGCTCTTCGACGCATCGGTGAACAGCAAGTGCGCCTCGTCGAAGAAGAACACCAGCTTCGGCTTGTCGAGATCGCCCACCTCGGGGAGGATCTCGAACAGCTCCGCGAGCAGGTACATCAGGAAGGTCGAGAACAGCGCCGGCTTGTCGGCGACACCCGGCACCTCCAGCAGCGAGATGATCCCCCGCCCGTCGTCGGCGAGCCGGAGGAAGTCCTGCACGTCGAACTCCGGCTCGCCGAAGAAGACGTCGGCGCCATCGTCGGCGAAGGTGATCAGCTCGCGCAGGATCACGCCGGCCGTCGCGGACGAGAGCCCGCCGAGCTGCTTCAGCTCGGGCTTGCCCTCGTCGCTCGTGAGGAAGCTCAGCACCGCGCGCAGGTCGGCGAGATCGACGAGCGCGAGGCCGTTCTCATCGGCGTAGTGGAACACGAGCCCGAGGCTGGACTCCTGGGTCTCGTTGAGGCCGAGCACCTTGCTCAGCAGGAGGGGTCCGAATCCGCTGACGGTGGCACGGACCGGCACTCCTCGGCCGACGCCACCGAGGGCGAAGTACTCCGTTGCGGATGCCGCCGGCGCCCAGTCCTGCCCGATCGCAGCGGTCCGCGCCAGCAGCTTCTCGCTCGGCTCCCCGGGCGTCGCGACACCGCTGAGGTCGCCCTTGATGTCCGCGGCGAAGACGGGGACGCCCTTCGCGGCCAGTTGCTCCGCAAGCCCCTGCAGGGTGCGTGTCTTGCCGGTGCCGGTCGCGCCGGCGATGAGTCCGTGCCGGTTCGTCATCGCGAGCGGGATGCGGATCTGCGCCTGCGGCACGGGCTCGCTGTTCATCAGCGCACCGAGTCCGAGAGCCTCGTCCTCGAAGGTGTACCCGGCGACGATGGCGGCGATCTCATCGGCATCCAGTGGTCCCGTTGTGCGAGGCGTCGGGGCTTGACGCACCGTCGCCTGAGGCGCGGCGGCATCCGCTGCGGGAGCTTCGGGTGCAGGGGCCGTCGGGGCGTCGGGTGCAGGGGCCGTCGGGGCCTCGGGCGGACTCGACGCGCCGTCCTCCGCCGCCGCCGCTCGGGCCGCGGCGAGCGCCGCGTTCGCCTGAGCGAGCTTCAGAGCGGCCTCCGCCGCGGCGGCCTCGGCTTCGAGTCGGGCGAGTTCAGCGGCTGCCACCTCATCGTGCGCGGTCATGGCGATCAGCCTAGCGAGAGGCGCCGCTCCCGCTCGCGGGTGATCGGCACGGCGAGCACCGCCGCCACGAGCAGCGTGGTGGCCACGCCCACGAGCACCGCGCCGAACGTGTCACTCAACCAGTGCGCGTGCACCTGCGTGCGACTGAACGCCATCGCGAGCGTCCACGCGAGGCCCACGAGAGCCACCCAGATCCGGGGGAAGAGGATCACCGCCACGGTCGCGATCACCGCCGCGTTGGCCGTATGGCCGGAGGGGTAGGAGCCGTGGTCGGAGATGACGAGGATCTCTTCAGGGCGCACCCGACCGAAAAGTCCCTTCAGCACCTGCACCGTGAGCGCTCCGACGATCGACGCGAGGAGGAAGAACACCGCACCCCACGGGCGCCGCGCCAGCGCCAGGAGGGCGGCTCCGGCCAGCGGCACGACGTACGTGCCGACCACCCCCGCACCCGCGACGTTCATGAAGAACGACACTTCTCGGAAGGCGGGGAGGAAGGTCGTGACGTAGGAGTTCCACCACGCGTCGAGGTCGATGAGATCCGAGTCGGTCGACGCCGCCGCGATCCCGAGCGCCACGGCGAACAGGAGCAGGGGGATGCCGATGATCGTCATCCGTAGCGCGATGCTGATCTCGTGGTCGCCGGCCGGTCGTCTCATCGCCTCATCATGCCGCAGCTCACACGCGCGACCGACCCCCTTGTCGCGGGCGGCCCCGCTGTGGCATCCCGGTTCCTATGAACCCGCTCAACGCACAGCCTCTCCCCGGGCTCGGCCGCATGTCGCCGCATAGAATCGCAGGGACCGCGCGCCCGCGCCGCCTCCCCGAGAACGAGATCATTCCATGACCCCGAACCCTCCGTCCGGCAAGCGTCAGAGCGGAAACCCCGCGACGCAGTCCGAGATCAACCTGACCGTCAAGCAGCAGCGCGAGCAGCAGAAGCAGCAGAAGCTCGCGGAGTACCAGCGTCAGCTCGCGAAGCGTCGCCGCAACAAGGCGACATGGTGGATCGTCGGCGTCACCGCCGCCATCGTCGTCATCGGTGTCGTGGTCGCCTCGGTCATCCTCACCCCGCGACCGGTGAGCATCGCCCGCGGCGACGGAGACGGCGCCGGCATCACGGGCGTGGAGACCTTCGACCACACCGCCAATCACGTGGAGGGCGAGGTCGACTACGAGCAGACCCCGCCGGCCGGCGGCGACCACAATGCGGCGTGGCTGAACTGCGGCGTCTACAGCGAACCGGTCCCCAACATCAACGCCGTCCACTCGCTGGAGCACGGCGCCGTCTGGGTCGCCTACGACCCCGCACAGGTGGACCAGGCAGAGGTCGACGCCCTCAAGGCCCAGCTGCCGTCGACGTACACGATCCTCGCGCCCTACGACGACATCGACTCCCCGATCGTCGTCAGCGCGTGGGATGCGCAGCTCAAGGTCGAGTCCGCAGACGACGAGCGCATCGGCGAGTTCCTTCAGGCCTACTGGCGCAACGTCAACGGCCCCGAGCCGAACGCCACCTGCGCCGGAGCGATCGACGGACCCGGCAAGCTGTGACCGACGCCCCCGGCAGCGACCTCCCGGCCGAGGATGCCGGAGCGCGCACCCTGCCCCCGTGGTGGGTGCTGCTGCTGGTCGCCCTGGCCATCGCGGGCCTCGCCTTCGCGATCGGACGCTTCACCACGTTCGACATCGTCGCGTCGACGCCTGCCGATGACTCCGCCGAGGCCGGCTTCGCCCGTGACATGCAGGTGCACCATGCGCAGGCCGTTGACATGGCGATGACGATCTACGCGAAGACCGACGATGAGCAGCTCAGCGCCCTCGCCTACGACATCGCCACGGGGCAGTCGGCTCAGCGCGGCGAGATGTACGACTGGCTCGTGCGCTGGGGGCTGCCGCAGTACGGAACGCCGATGACGTGGATGGAGGGCTCATCCGACGGCGGGCACGCGCACGGCGCCGCCGCGACCGACGACGAGCCCATGACCGACGCGGAGATGCGCGAGGCGATGGGTATGGCGTCGGACGCAGAGCTCGCCGAGCTTCGCGCCGCGAGCGGCCGCGACGCCGAGTGCCGCTTCCTGAGCCTCATGATCCGCCACCACGAGGGTGCGATCCCGATGGTCGATGCGGTCGTCGAACTCGGCTCCGACGAGCGCACGCTCGCCGTCGCAGAGAACATGAAGAAGGGCCAGACCTTCGAGATCGAGGCCATGACCTCGATGCAGACCCGCTTCGGCTGCAGCGGCTGACACGGGACACATCAGAAGAGGGGATGCCGGTCGCCACCGGCATCCCCTCTTCTCGTTCTGTGTACCCGCTCAGCCCTTCGTGGCACCGGCCAGGAGGCCGCGGACGAAGAACCGCTGCAGGGCGAAGAACACGATCAGCGGGACGATGATCGAGATGAACGTTCCCGCGGACTGCAGGAACCATTTGTTGCCCCAGGTGCCGGACAGCGAGTTGAGCGCCTGAGTGATCGGCAGTGCCCCCGGCGAGGCGAAGATCGTCGCGACCAGGAGGTCGTTCCACACCCACAGGAACTGGAAGATCGCGAACGAGGCGATCGCCGGAGCGGCCAGGGGGAGGATGATCCGGAAGAAGACCTGTCCGTGGCCGGCGCCGTCCACCCGCGCCGCCTCGATGACCTCACCCGGGATCTCCGCGATGAAGTTGTGGAGCATGAAGGTGGCCAGCGGCAGTGCGAAGATCGCGTGCGCGATCCACACGCGCGCGAAGCTGTACTGCACATCGTTGAGACCGAAACCGGGGAAGATCGGCACGTCTCCGATGGTCAGTCCGTCCGAGAACAGGCTGAGCAGCGGCACGAGAGCCATCTGCAGCGGCACGATCTGCAGCGCGAACACGAAGACGAACAGCGCGCTGCGTCCCTTGAAGTCGATCCACGCGAAGGCGTACGCCGCCAGCGCCGCCATGACGATCGGGAACACGGTCGCCGGGATGGTGATGGCGAGCGAGTTCACGAACGCGGAGGCGAGCGTCGTCGAGGTTCCGCCCGAGTTCAACGCCTGAAGGTAGTTGTCGAGCGTGAACTCGGGGTCGGTGAACACGGACCACCAGCCGGTGGTCTGGGTGTCGGCACCGGGCCGGAACGAGGTCACGAACAGGCCGAAGGTCGGGATCGTCCAGAAGATCGCGATGATGACCGCGGCGATCGTCGCGCCCTTCGACGTCAGCTTCTTGTGGGCGATCGCCTCGTTGCGGCGGGTGTCGCGCGCGACCTGGCGCGCGGTGCGGGTGTCGACGGGTGTCGTCGGAGCGGCGACGGTCATCAGCGGATCTCCCTCTGCTTGGCCATCGATCGGGCGTTGTAGATGATCAGCGGCAGGACGAACAGGAACAGGACGACAGCGAGCGCGGACGAGTGGCCGTAGCTCTGGAAGCGCTGCTGCTGGTTGACCATCTCGAAGCCGAGCACGGTCGTGTCGTCGCGACCGCCTGTCATGACGGCGACGATGTCGTACACCTTCAGCGAGGCGATCGTGATCGTCGTGAGCACCACGATCAGCGAGGAGCGGATGCCGGGGACGGTGACATTCCGGAACCGCTGCCAGGCGTTCGTGCCATCGAGCTCGGCGGCCTCCATCTGCTCGACGGGCACCGCCTTGATCGCCGCCGAGAGGATCACCATCGCGAAGCCGGTCTGGGTCCAGATGAACACGACGAGCAGCATGAGGGTGTTGATGATCGGCTTGATCGCGAGCCACTGGATCGGGTCGCCGCCGAGGCCGGTGACGATCGCGTTCAGCAGACCGATCTGGTCGCCCTGCCGCGCGTCGTACATGAACTTCCAGATGATGCCGGCGCCCACAAAGGAGATCGCGACCGGCATGAACACGAGCACCTTGAGGAACTTCTCCCCTCGCGCCCGGTCGATGAAGACGGCATAGGCGAGGCCGATCGCGACGGAGATGGTCGGCGCGAGGATGGCCCAGATGATCGTGTTGACGACCGAGGCGGTGCCGGTGGGGTTGGTGAAGACCCAGAAGTAGTTCTCGAGCCCGACGAACTGGTCGCCGGTCTTGTCGTAGAACGACTTGATGATGGTCGCGATGGCGGGGTAGATCAGGCCGAGCGTCAGCATGATCGTCGCCGGCGCCATGAACAGGACCAGCTGGAACAGGTAGCCCGCGCCCTGCCGAGCACGGAAGTCCGCGAAGAACAGCAGCGCTCCGACGAGCAGCGCGATGGCCACGACGTACAGGACGGCGTTGGCGTAGGGGCGCAGCAGCAGGAACGCGAGGACGGGGATCGCCAGGCAGGCGACGAGCCGCATGATGAAGTAGCCACGACCCGGTCGGGGCGCGAACTCGATCAGGACGAGGATGATCCCGACCACGATGCCGAAGACGAGCAGGATGACGGGGATCTGGACGAGGGGTGTGAGGCCTCCCAGCCAGAGGAAGAAGCTGTTGAGCGAGAAGCCGATGGTGATGCGGGCGGATCCCTCGGCGGGCGTCGTGAAGACCAGGAGCAGGGCGAGCGCGACCAGCACGACGAAGCCCGCGACCAGGACGATTCGGGTGATCGCGCGGCCTCTCGGGTCGGTGGCGTGCGTCGTCTTCGCCGGCTCGTCGGTCGCGACGGGCGGCCGATCGACGGTGGTGTTCGACATGGATGTCCCCTTCTGAGTACTGCGGCGTACCCGAGCGGTGCGGATGGGAGGAGCGGGGCCGGGCTGTGAAGCCCGGCCCCGCTCGGCTCGACCGATCGTCCTCAGACGATCAGTTCTCGTAGCCTGCCTGGATGTCGGAGAGCACCGTCTCGGTGTCCTTGCCGTCGATCCAGTCGACCATGCCCTTCCAGAAGGAGCCCTGGCCCACCGTGGAGGGCATCAGGTCGGAGGCGTCGAAGCGGAAGACCGTGGAGTCGTCCTGCAGCGTCATCATCGCTTCCTTCAGGAACTCGCTCGAAGCGAGGTCGGGGTTGGCGTTCTTGTTCGCCGAGATGACGCCACCCAGCTCGACACGCGCGTCGGCGAACTCGGGCGACGCCATGAACTCCAGCACCTTCTGCGTCGACTCGTCGTCCGAGAACGCTGCGACGAACTCGCCGCCGCCCTCGATCTGGAGCTCACCCTCGGTGTAGCCCGGCATGATGAACGCGTAGACGTCACCGTCGGGAGCGACCACCGGGGTCTCACCCTCCGCCGTCTGCACGTCGAGGAAGTTCGCCGACAGGAACGAGGCCTGGTGGGTCAGGGCGCAGTCGCCGCTGGCCACCGCCGCCGCCACGTCACCGAATGCGGTGGCGTTGATGCTCTTGACGTCGCCGTAACCGGCGTTGACGTAGTCGGGGTTCAGGAGGATCTCGCCGACGGCGTCGAACGCGTCCTTGATCTCGGGGTCGGTGAACTTCACGTCACCGGCCACCCACTGGTCGTAGACGTCTGCGCCGGACTGGCGCAGGACGAGGTCCTCGATCCAGTCGGTGCCCGGCCATCCGGACGCCGCGTCCGAGGCGAAGCCGGCGCACCACGCGGGGCCGCCGGTCGTCTCGACGATGGTGTCGGTGAGCGCGATCATGTCGTCCCAGGTCTTCGGTGCTTCGACACCCCACTCGGCGAACTGCTTCGGCGAGTACCAGACGTACCCCTTCAGGTTCGCGAGCATGGGTGCCGCGTAGAAGGTGTCGTCGAACGTGCCGTACTTCTTCCAGTCCTCCGACCAGTTCTCGTCCACGGCGGTCTCGACGGCGTCGGGCGCCTCGAGGACCTTGCCGGTGTCGACGAGGGTCTTCAGCAGACCGGGCTGCGGAACGATCGCGATGTCGGGGGCGTCGCCACCGGTCACCTTCGTGACGATGTTGCCCTCGAACGACTTGTCACCGGTGTACTCGACCTTGATGCCGGTCTCCTCGGTGAACGACGCGAACGATTCGTTGAGCGCGTCGGCCTCACCACCGGTGATGCCTCCCGCAATGCGGACGGTCGTCTTCCCCTCGCCGCTGCCGCCCTCGGTGCCGCCTTCGGCGCACCCTGCCAGCACCAGTGCTGCCGCGCCCACCAGGGCGACGGGGGCGAGCAGACGGAATCGCTGTGACAATGCCATGTACCTCTCCTCTTTCGGGATCATCGTCCGCCCAGGGAAGCCATGTCCGCATCCATTGGGGAACCGATTCCAGGTAAACCTACTGTCCCGTGTGGCCCCCGCACAACCACGGAACATCACAGGATGGCAACCATCTCGCGTTCGAGGCATCCGAAATGAGAGCGATCCCATACCGATGGGGTGGAACCGGTTCCCTCCGCGCCGCGAAGACAGTACGCTGTCACCCTGGAGTGCGACCGGAACGTCGGACGCACCGGTCGAGGAGGACCGATGAGCACCATCGCCGACGTCGCCACCCGAGCCGGGGTGTCCAAAGCGACGGCGAGCCGAGCCCTGACCGGCCGCGGCTACGTCTCCGATGAGACGCGCGTGCGGGTCGCGCAGGCGGCACGAGAGCTGTCCTACGTCGCGCACTCCTCCGCAACCAGCCTGGCCACCGGACGCACCCAGACGGTGGGCGTGGTGATGCCCCATGTGAACCGGTGGTTCTTCGCGGAGGTCCTCGAGGGGATTCAGCTCGCCCTCCTCGAACGCGGGCTCGACCTCACCCTCTACGACGCCACCCCCGGCAGCGCGAGCCGCCGACGGGTCTTCGAAGACTTCCTCGCCCGGCGGCGCTTCGACGGGCTGATCGCCGTCGGACTCGAACCCGCCGAGAGCGAACTGGACGCGCTGCTCGCCCTCGGCAAACCCGTCGTCAGCGTCATCGGCACACAGCAGAGCACGAGCGTCGTCACCCTCGACGACAGCCACGCCGCCGTCCTCGCCACCGCCCACCTCATCGAACTCGGACATCGGCGCATCGCCTTCCTCGGCGGAACCGACGCGACCCACTGGCCGCACGTCGAGTCCGCGCGCTACGCCGGCTACGAGGCGGAGATGCGGCGTGCCGGACTCGAAGGCGAGATCACGCGGACACCGGCCGAGCTGTCGATGCCCGCGGGCTACGCAGCCGCGGTCGACCTCCTGAGCGACGCCGCCGCCCGCCCCACGGGGATCGTCGCGGCCTGTGACGAGGTCGCGATCGGTGCGATCATCGCCGCTCGCCGCCTCGGCATCCTCGTCCCCTCCACACTGAGCGTCGTCGGCATCGACGACCACGTCAACGCCGAGATGTTCTCGCTCACGACCCTCCGCCAGGTCCCTCGCGAGCAGGGTCGCGCCGCCGTCGAGCTCCTCGTCCGCCACCTCGAGGATCCGGATGCCGAGCCGGTGACCCTCAGCATCAAACCGCGCCTGGTCGTCCGCGGCACCACCGCCGGCGGTCCCGGCCGCACCTCGGCGGCCGTCCGCGACTCCGGATTCGCACCGCAGAGCTGAGCACAGCGGCATCCCGACACGACAAAGGGCCCCGGATGCCGAAGCATCCGGGGCCCTTCGCGAAAGGTGTCAGCCTTACTTGACGGTAACCGTCGCGCCAGCAGCCTCGAGGGACTCCTTGGCCTTGTCTGCGGCCTCCTTGTTCGCGCCCTCGAGGACGGCCTTGGGAGCGCCGTCGACGACAGCCTTGGCCTCGCCGAGGCCGAGCGAGGTGAGCTCGCGGACGACCTTGATGACCTGGATCTTCTTGTCGCCGGCAGCCTCGAGGATGACGTCGAACGAGTCCTTCTCCTCCTCGGCCTCAGCGGCACCAGCACCACCAGCAGCGCCGGCAACGGCGACGGGGGCGGCAGCGGTGACGTCGAACTTCTCCTCGAACGCCTTCACGAACTCGCTGAGCTCGACGAGGGTGAGGCCGGCGAACTGCTCGAGCAGCTCCTCGGTGGAAAGCTTCGCCATGATGTATCTCCTAGATAGATGGGGGTTGTGTAAAAGAGGTCGCTGCTCGCTTACGCGGCGTCAGCGGTCTCCAGCTTTTCGCGAAGCGCGTCGATGGTGGCCGCAGCCTTGCCCATCGTCGCCTTCATCATGCCCGCAGCCTTCGCCAGCAGAACCTCACGGCTCTCGAGCGAGGCGTACTTGTTGACCTCGTCGGCCGTGAGGGCGTTGCCCTCGAAGATGCCGCCCTTGATCACGAGAAGCGGGTTGGCCTTGGCGAAGTCACGCAGAGCCTTGGCAGTGGCGACGAAGTCGCCGTGCACGAAAGCGACGGCCGAGGGGCCCTTGAGGTCCTCGTCCAGCGCCGTGATCCCCGCGTTGTTCGCGGCGATCTTGGTCAGCGTGTTCTTCACCACGGCGTACTGCGCGTCCTGACGGATGTCGTTGCGCAGCTGCTTGAGCTGGGCAACCGTCAGACCGCGGTACTCGGTCAGCAAGACGGCGGTCGAGTCCTCGAAGTTCTTCGTGAGCTCGGCGACCGATGCATCCTTCTGCGCCATGGTCACTCCTTGATGTGTACGAGACGCTCCGCGGTGGCGGAGCGTCGACCTCGACGGTCGGGCTGCATGAGAAAAGCTCCGGCGCAAGCGCACGGAGCTTTGGGCCCGGTTTCCCGGAAGTCTGTCGTACACCTGCGTGGGCCCCTGCGATGCAGAGCTTCGATCGATGTGCGCGGGCGCACGCCGATGACCGACGGTCTTTGGCTTGCCCCCAGCATACGCCGCCCGCCCGCCCCCGCCAAATCCGGACGGGTGTGGGGCGCGGCATCCGCTTCCCCGCGTCTGCCCTGCTCGCGAACCTCTGAAGACGAGGGATGCCGCGGCTCGGCGGGTCCTGGATCCCGATGCGGGACGTGCGACGTAGGCTTTTCGGGTGACCCCCGAACTCGCCGCCCGCATCGTCGCGGACAGCCGCGATCGGGTGGCCTGGATGCGCGCGCGGTCCCGCGGCATCACCGCGACGGACGTCGCCGGGCTCACGAGCGAGAAGTCCATCGCGCGCGCCGCGGAGGCCAAGCTCAACGGGTCCGGTTTCAGCGGAAACGCCTACACGGATCACGGCCGCCGTCGTGAACCGGAGATCGCCGCGTGGGTGGCCGCGACCCACGGCATCCGCCCGTCGTCTGCGCTCTTCCACGCAGAGATCGAGAAGCGCCATCTCGCGACGCCCGACGGGATCATGGTGGACGGATCGGGGCGGGTCGTGCTTGCCGAGATCAAGACCACCAACAAGTCGTGGCGCAGCATTCCCCGCACGTACCTGCGTCAGGTCTGGTGGCAGCAGCACGTCCTCGGGGCGGAGCGCACCCTCGTCGTGTGGGAGGAGCACCAGGACTTCGTGCCGCTCCGCGACGAGCCGCGGTGCGCGTGGATCGAGCGGGACGAGACCGAGATCCGTTCCCTCGTGCGCTTGGCCACGACCCTCATCGACGAGCTGTACCACCGCACGACCGGACTCACCCCTCCGGTGCGCGAGCAGGCGCCTCCCGCGAGCAAGCGCGATCAGCTCCGCGAGCGCGACATCTTCCGCGCGCTCGCCCTCGCCGACTGATCGGCGCACCCCTCCGGCCGCCCGCACGGCCGGGCGCTGTCGCGCGCCACGAACCTCCGAGAAAGGTTGACTTTCGTCAACCATCACCTATAGTTGACTAATCTCAACTTTTGACTTCAGTCAACCATTTGCAGGAGCCGCATGACCACCTCCACCCCTCAGGCCGCCCCCCGGCGCGTCCTCGCCGCCCTCTCCGGCCTGCTCCTCGGCATGTTCGTGTCGATGATCGCCTCGACGGTCGTCTCGACCTCGCTGCCCGTCATCATCCACGACCTCGAAGGCGATCAGAGCGCCTTCACCTGGGTCGTCACGGCCACCCTGCTGACCACGGCGATCTCCACGCCCATCTGGGGCAAGCTCGCCGACCTCGTGAACCGGAAGGTGCTCTACCAGGTCGCCCTGGTCATCTTCGTGCTCGCGACCGCCGCGGCCGGCTTCGCGCAGGACCCCGGCACCCTGATCGCCTTCCGCGCCGTGCAGGGCCTCGGCGCGGGCGGGCTCGCCGCCCTCAGCCAGGTGCTCATGGCCGACATCATCAGCCCGCGCGAGCGCGGTCGCTACATGGGTCTGTTCGGCGCCGTCATGGCCGTCGCCACCGTCGGCGGCCCGCTCCTCGGCGGCGTCATCACGGACGCCTTCGGATGGCGCTGGAACTTCTTCGTGTCCCTCCCCATCGCCGTCGCGGCGTTGATCATGGTGCAGCGGACCCTCCCCCACTCGACGCGCAGCGAGAAGAAGGTGCGGATCGACTACCTGGGCATCGTCCTCCTCTCGGCGGCCGTGTCGCTCCTGCTCATCTGGGTGACCAGCGCCGGGTCGAGCTTCGACTGGTGGGGCGTGGAGACGATGCTCATGGTGGGCGGCGCCATCGTGGCGGCGATCCTCTTCGTGGTCGTGGAGTTCCGCTCCGCCGAGCCGCTCGTCCCCCTGACGCTCTTCCGCGACAGGACCTTCACGCTGTCCGTCATCGCCTCGATCGCCACCGGCATCGCGATGTTCGGCGCGTCGGTCTTCCTCGGCCAGTACATGCAGATGGCCCGGGGCGCCACGCCCACTGAGGCCGGCCTGATGACGATCCCCATGATCGCGGGCCTGCTGCTGGCGTCCGTCGGCGTCGGTGCGCTGATCACGCGCTTCGGCCACTGGAAGCCCTACCTCATCGTGGGAAGCATCCTGCTGACCGCCGGAGCCGTGCTCCTGTCGACGATCCACTACGACACCGACTTCTTCCTCGTCTCGGTCTACATGTTCCTGCTGGGTGCGGGCGTGGGCATGACGATGCAGAACCTCGTCCTGGCCGTGCAGAACACGGCGAAGCCGAGCGAGATCGGCGTCGCGAGCTCGGGCGTGACGTTCTTCCGCAGCCTCGGCGGCACCGTCGGCGTCTCGGTGATGGGCGCCGCCCTCGCCACGCGCGTCACCGACCTGTTCACCGACTCGCGGGAGCGGATCGGCGCCGTCCTCGCGGGGATGGGAGCCGAGGGTCAGGCGTGGGCCGAGCAGCTGCAGTCCGGCACGCTTCCGCAGGTCTCGACCATGCCCGAGTCGCTGCGCGTGATCGTCGAGGACATCTACGCGCAGGGCATCTCGTCGGCGTTCCTCATCGCCGTGCCGTTCGCGGTCATCAGCATCATCGCCGTGCTGTTCCTCCCCAACACGTCGCTGAGCCGGATGACGACGGCCGAGCGGCGTCACGCCTCCGAGGCCGATCTCGCGACAGTTTCGGTCCCCGAGGGCATGGATGCCGTGACGGCGACAGGCTCGGTCCGCGTCGTCGAGGATGCGTCGCACCGTACGATGGACGACCGTGACTGAGAGTGCCGACGCGGATCGGATGGCCGCGGTGAGGGGGCTCGAGGACGAGTTCTCGAGCCTCATCGCGATCTTCCGCAAGGCGATCATGGAGAACGCCGAGCGGGTGAGCCCGGGAATGCTGCCGGGGGCGTACAAGGTCTTCACCACCGTCGCCCGCCACGACGGCATCACGCTCTCCGCGCTGGCCGACACGCTGATGGCCGACAAGGGGCAGATGAGCCGCACGGTGCGGGAACTGGAGGAGCTCGGACTCGTCGAACGCACGGCGGATCCCACGGACAAGCGCTCGAGCCTGCTGTCGGCCACGGCGACGGGGCGCGAGCGCCTCGCCGCGGCGCGCGCGCCGCGCGAGCACGCGCTGGCGAGCGCCCTCGAGGACTGGAAGATCTCCGACATCCAGAACCTCTCCCGGCTGCTGCACGCCCTCTCACACGGGACCGACCCGACGGCGTGAACGGGGATTCTCCCTCCGGTAGCACCGGTGTAACACCCTGGAGACAATCCCGCGGTTGACTGGTGGGCACACCGAGCATCTGCGCGGCCGACGTCGACCGGCGCAGGGAACAGGAGCGACCGATGCGATTCCGGCCGTTGCGATCCGCAGCATCCGCCTCTCCCGAGAAGGTCGACGTCGCGGCGCCGCCCAGCTCGATGCGCGCCGTCGTCTATGACGGGCCCGGTCCCGCCGATGCCCTTCGGGAAGAGCGGATGCCGGTGCCGCAGCCGGCCATGAGCGAGCTTCTCGTCCGGGTGGTCGCGGCGGGGATGAACCCCATCGACGCGAAGACCCGCGCCGGACGCGGTGTGACCGGCGCGATCCCCTCGTACCCGACGACCCTGGGCTTCGATTTCAGCGGCGTGGTGGTGAAGAGTCCCTTCGAGGCGCATCCGCTGCGGCCCGGCGAGCAGGTCTTCGGGATGGTCCCCTTCCCGCGCTCGGGCGGTTCGTACGCGGAGTATGTCGTGGTGCCCACCCTCTCCGTGGCGCGCAAGCCCGCCGCCCTCTCGCACGTCGAGGCCGCCGGCGTCCCCCTGGCTGCCCTGACGGCCTGGGGACTGGTGGTCGAGACCGCTCATGCGCACGAGGGGCAGCGGGTGCTGATCCACGCCGGGTCCGGCGGCGTCGGCCACTTCGCGGTGCAGCTGGCCGCGTACTTCGGCGCGCATGTCACCGCGACCGGCTCCGCACGCAATCTGCCCTGGCTGCGCGAGCTGGGGGCGGCGGTCGCCGTGGACTACGCCACGACGAGGTTCGAGGACGTCGTCGGCGAGATGGACGTCGTGATCGACCTCGTGGGCAACGCCCACGACGACACCGGCTCACGCTCCCTCGATGTCCTGCGGCCGGGAGGGCTCTACATCATGGTGCCCACCGGCGCCTGGCCCGACTACGCCGCCGCGGCTGCCGCCGCCGGAGTCCGAGCGACGACGTACAAGGTCGTCCCCGACGGTGCGGTGCTCGCCACCCTTGCGCGACTCCTCGAGTCGGGCGCGATCCAGGTCTACGTCGACCAGGTGTTCGACCTGTCGGAGGCGGCGCAGGCCCACCGTGAGCTGGAGCGCGGGCATTCGCGGGGGAAGCTCGTCCTCAGCATCGGCGAGGCCTGACCCGGCCGGTCGGCGCGCGGCGACCTCACTCGTCGAGCGGTCGCAGCAGACGGTCGAGGAAGCGGCGGGTGCGCGCGTTCTGCGGGGCCGCGAACATCTCCGCGGGGTGCCCGCGTTCCACGATGACACCCTCGTCGAAGAAGACCACCTGGTCGGCGACCTGACGCGCAAAGCCGAGTTCGTGGGTGACGATGACCATCGTCCAACCCTCCTCCGCCAACTCCTTCAGGACGAGCAGCACCTCTCCGACGAGTTCCGGGTCGAGGGCGCTGGTGGGCTCGTCGAACAGGAGCAGGTCCGGTCGCAGCGCGAGGGCACGGACGATGCCGACCCGCTGCTGCTGACCTCCGGAGAGCTCGTGCGGGAAGGCGTCGCGCTTCTGCGACAGTCCGACCCGCTCCAGCAGCCGCTCCGCCTCCGCCACCGCGGCGTCCTTCGCGATCCCGCGTGCGCGGACGGGGCCCTCGATGACGTTCTGGATGACCGTCAGGTGCGGGAAGAGGTTGTGGTGCTGGAACACCATCGCCGATCGGTCGCGCAGGGCGGCGCGCTCGGCCTTCGCGGCGCGGCCGGAGGGCGCCTGCGAGAAGTCGTATCGCCCGCCGTCGGAGAAGGCGAGCACGCCGGCATCCGGCGTCTCGAGACCGTTGAGGCAGCGCAGCACGGTCGTCTTGCCCGACCCGCTGGGACCGATGAGGCAGGTGACCTTGCCGGGGTCGACGGCGAACGAGACGCCGTTGAGGACGACGTTGTCGCCGAACGATTTGACCAGTCCGGAGACCTCGAGCAGCGGGGCGTCAGTGGGCGACACGGCGATCGAGCCTCCGTTCGATGCGATCCTGCCCGAAGGACAGGATGAGGCAGAAGAGCCAGTAGATGAAGGCCGCCTCGATGTAGATCACCATGAACTCGTAGCTGAAGGCGGCGATGTTCTGCGCGACGCGGAAGAGCTCGGTGACGGTGATCGTCGCGACCAGCGAGGTGTCCTTCACGAGGGAGATGAAGGTGTTCGACAGCGGCGGCACGGAGACCCGCGCCGCCTGCGGCAGGATGATGCGGCGGAGGGCCGTCGCCCGCGACAGGCCGACGGTGAAGGCCGCTTCCCACTGCCCCTTCGGAACGGACAGGATCGCGGCGCGGATCACCTCTGCCGCGTACCCGCCCACGTTCAGCGACAGCGCGATGATCGCCGCGGGGAACTCCTCGATGCGCACGCCCACCTGCGGGAGCCCGTAGAAGACGATGAAGATCTGGACGAGCAGCGGCGTGCCGCGGATGGCCGAGATGTACACGCGGGCGATACCCGACAGCGCGCGGTTGCCCGAGATTCGCATCAGCGCGGCGGCGACCGCGAGGACCAGGCCGATCGCGAACGACACGAGCGCGAGCGGCATCGTCACAGCGAGCCCGGCGCTGAGCATGGGCCAGAAGGAGGTGACGATCAGTTGCCACGTCTCGGCGTCCATCGGCATCCTTTCGCTGAACAGGGAACGGACTCGGCGGGCGCCATCAGACGCCGCGCCGAGCCCGTGGAGACGATGGTCACTCGGTGACGTCGGCTCCGAAGTACTTCTCGCTGATCTCGGCGAGGGTTCCATCTTCGCGCAGTTCAGCCAATGCGCCGTCGATCGCCTCGATGAGAGCGGTCTTGTCCTTCGTCGCGGCGACGGCGCTGCGGGCGGGGTCCGTCTCTGCGGCGATCTTCAGACCGGTCGGGCCGTCGGTCTTCTCGTAGTCGAGGAAGGTGAGCTTGTCGTTGACGGTCGCGTCGACGCGGTCCTGGCGGAGCAGCTCGACAGCCTGCGCCCACCCTTCGATCGGGGTCACGTCGGCGCCGGCCTCCTCGGCGAGCTCGTAGAAGTTGCTCGTCAGCGACTGAGCGGTCTTCTTGCCGTCGAGGTCGTCGAAGCTCGAGATCGAGTCGTCGTCCTCCTTGACCACCACGACGCTGGGCGAGACGGTGTACGGCTCGCTGAAGAGGTACTTCTCCTCGCGCTCGGGGTTGATCGAGACCTGGTTGGCGATGACGTCGAAGCGGCCGGCGTCGAGACCGGCGAAGATGCCGTCCCACTGCGTCTCGGCGAACTCCACCTCGAGGTCGAGCTTCTCGGCGACGGCCTCGATGATCTCGACGTCGAAGCCGACGAGGGCTCCCGTCTCATCGTGATACGTGAAGGGACGGTAGGTTCCTTCGGTGCCGACGGTGAGGGTGCCCGAGGACACGAGGCCGAGGTCGTCTGCCGCGGAGCCTTCGGGCTCGCTTCCGCCGGGTGCGCAGGCGGAGAGGGCGAGGGCGGCAGTGAGCGTGAGGGCGCCGAGGGCGACGAGGCGACGGGACATGGATCTCCTTGATGAGGGGCGTGGTACTGTCGCGGGCTCCTGTGGGCCGCGCGACCCCTCAGTACAACACGCAGCGCCCGTCATTCTTCCCTCGTGTGACGTCCTGTTGCTCGTGGCCTCAGCGAGGCAGTCCGGCGCGCAGTTCCGCGAGCACCTCGAGCGCGTCGGCACCGGTGGCGAGGGCCGCAGCCTGCCCCGCCCACAGCGACGAGAGGGCGGGATCGCCGCCCGCCGCCGCGCGGAAGACCCCGGTGAGCCAGTTCTGTGCGGGGAAGGGTGCGATCACTCCCCCGGCCTCGATCTCGCGAACGGCACGATTCGGGATGCCGCGGGCCAGCCGTCCGCTCATGGCACGGGTCAGGACGGTGTCGGTGTCACGCGCACCGGCGATCGCCGCACGGTGCCCGTCGGACGCGGCGGATTGGCGGGTGCGGAGGAACGCGGTCCCCACCTGCGCTCCCGCGGCGCCGAGCGCGAACGCGGCGGCCACCCCGCGGCGGTCGGCGATGCCGCCGGCGGCGATGACCGGGACGTGCACCGCATCGACGACCTGCGGGACGAGCGCGAAGGTCCCGACGAGGGACTCCTCCGGCGCCGCGAGGAAGCTGACCCGGTGCCCCGCGGCCTCTGCACCGCTGGCCACGATCGCGTCGACGCCGGCGGCGTCCAGGGCGACGGCCTCTGCGACGGTGGTCGCGGTGCCGATGACACGGATGCCGCGTCGGTGCGCGGCATCCATCAGCTCGTCGTCGGGCACGCCGAACACCACGCTGAGTACGGCGGGCGCGGCCTCCCAGACCGCGTCGAGCTGTTCCTCGAGCGGCGGGAGGAAACGGTGCGGAGCCGTCGGAGCATCGACGCCTGCGGCGTCGAACAGCGGTGCGAGCGCAGCTGTCGCGGGAGCCAAATCGATATCGCCCGGAGTCACCTCGTCGCCCGTGGGCAGCCACAGGTTGAGCGCGAAGGGCCGCATGGTGGCGCGACGGAGATCTGCCACGGTTGCGCCGATGCGCGCGGCGTCAAAACCGTAGAGACCGAACGACCCGAGCCCGCCGCCCTCGCTGACGGCGGCCGTGAGCTCGACGGACGACAGTCCGCCGAACGGTCCGAGGAGGAGGGGGACGTCGATGCCGAGGACGTCGGTCAGGTCGGTGGCCATGATCCGACGCTACCGGCGGCCGGGTCGCGCGAGGACCGGAAACGACGAACGGGGCCCCACCCGAAGGTGGAACCCCGTTCGCTGACGTGGTGTCTCAGACGAGAGCGTTGACGTCCAGCGGGATGCCCGGACCGAAGGTGGTCGAGATGGCGCCCTTCTGGATGTAACGGCCCTTCGCGCTCGAGGGCTTCAGACGCACGATCTCTTCGAGAGCGGCGTTGAAGTTCTCGTCGAGCTGCTCAGCCGAGAACGAGGCCTTGCCGACGACGAAGTGCACGTTGGCGTGCTTGTCGACGCGGAACTCGATCTTGCCGCCCTTGATCTCCTCAACGGCCTTGGCCGGGTTGGGGGTCACGGTGCCCGTCTTGGGGTTCGGCATGAGGCCGCGGGGTCCGAGGACCTTACCGAGGCGACCGACCTGGCCCATGAGCTCGGGGGTGGAGACGGCCGAGTCGAACGCGGTGTAACCACCGGCGACCTTCTCGATGAGCTCGGCGCCGCCGACCTCGTCCGCACCGGCCGCGAGAGCGGCCTCAGCGGCGGGACCGGTCGCGAACACGATGACGCGCGCGGTCTTGCCGGTGCCGTGGGGCAGGATGACCGTGCCACGGACCATCTGGTCCGCCTTGCGCGGGTCGACGGCGAGCTTCAGCGCGACCTCGACGGTCGAGTCGAACTTCTTCGAGCCGGTCTCCTTCGCGAGGGCGACGGCCTCGGTGGAGCTGTAGAACGTGTCGCGGTCGATCTTCGCCGCGGCTGCTTCGTAAACCTTGGACTTAGCCATGATGTTCTTCCCCTCAGCCCTCGACCGTGATGCCCATGGAGCGGGCGGTGCCGGCGATGATCAGCGAGGCAGCCTCGATGTCGTTCGCGTTCAGGTCGGGCATCTTCGTCTCAGCGATCTGACGGACCTGCTCCTTGGTGAGCTTCGCGACCTTCGTGGTGTGCGGGGTCGGCGAGCCCTTGGCGACGCCGGCGGCCTTCTTGATCAGCTCGGCGGCGGGCGGGGTCTTCAGGATGAACGTGAAGCTGCGGTCCTCGTAGACGGTGATCTCCACGGGGATGACGTTGCCGCGCTGCGACTCGGTCGCGGCGTTGTACGCCTTGCAGAACTCCATGATGTTGACGCCATGCTGACCGAGCGCGGGGCCGATCGGCGGCGCCGGGTTGGCTGCACCGGCGTTGATCTGAAGCTTGATCAGGCCGGTCACCTTCTTCTTCGGTGCCATTCCTCTTCCTTTCACGAGCGGGGTGGATGCCCCGTTCTCCCGCGGTCCCGGCGGGTCCGGGTCGCGGTGTCCGTTTCGGTGCGCGCAGAAGCGGCACACAAACCACAGAAGTCTACCGCATCGCGGCATCCTCCGCCGAACGACGAAGGCCCCGCCGGAGCGGGGCCTTCGTGCGAAACGTCTTACTGCGCTGTGCCTTCTACTGCTTGGTCACCTGGTCGAAGCTGAGCTCGACCGGCGTCTCGCGCTCGAAGAGCGAGACGAGGACGGTGAGCTTGCCGCTCTCCGGCTTGATCTCGGAGATCGATCCGGGGAGCCCGGCGAACGAGCCCTCCTTGATCGTGATGGTCTCGCCGATCTCGAAGTCGACCTCGGTGACGACGGCGCGTGCCTGGGTCGCGGAGCCCTTCGCGGCGCCGGCCTTGGCGGGCGCGGTCTCCTTGACCTCGACGAGCGACTTCAGCATGTTGAAGGCCTCTTCGAAACGCAGCGGCGTCGGGTTGTGGGCGTTGCCCACGAAGCCGGTGACACCCGGGGTGTGGCGGACGACGGACCAGGTGTCCTCGTTGAGCTCCATGCGAACGAGCACGTACCCGGGGATCCGGACGCGCGTGACCATTTTGCGCTGGCCGTTCTTGATCTCGACGACGTCCTCCATGGGGACCTCGACCTGGTAGATGTCCTCTTCGACCTCGAGCGTGGACTTGCGCTGCTCGATGTTGGCCTTCACCTTGCGCTCGAAGCCGGCGTAGGAGTGGATGACAAACCACTTGCCCTCGAGCGAGCGGAGCTCCTGACGGAACGCCTCGTACGGGTCGTCCGACTCGACGTCGTCCGACTCGTCGCCGAGCTCGGGGCCGTCGTAGGGCGCGACCTCGTCAGCGGCCTCGGCGGCGCGCTCAGCCTCTTCGTCAGCGAGCGACTCGGTCAGCACCTCGGCGGCGGCCTCGGCCTCGTCGGCCTGGTCGATCTCGAGCGCGTCGTTGACGACGGCGTCGGCCTCGGGGTCCTCGATCACGACGGCGTCGTCCCCGCTGGGCTCTTCGTCGACCGGCTCGTCGTCCTCGATGTGCAGGGCTGCGTGCTCCGCGGACTCGGCGGAACGCTCCTGGTCGGCCAGGACGTTGCCCTCCTGGGCTTCGTCGTCCTCGCTGGACTGCTCAGCGGCGGTCGACCAGTCGGCGTCGTCGACATATCTTTCAGACACTTGATTCACTTCCCTCAGGGATTCGGCACCGAGATGATGGGGACCCGATACGGATGCCGTCTGTCATCCGGGCGGATGGGCCTCAGCCCGTCACGCCGGGACGCCGAAGACGACGTCGACGATCCAGGTGAACAGGAGATCGAGGCCGTAGACGAACGCCATCACGACGACCACGAAGGCCAGGACAACGGCGGTGAACTTCAGCAGCTCCTGCCGGGTCGGGGTGACGACCTTGCGAAGCTCCGCGAACACCTGACGGATGAAGAGGGCGATCCGCTGGAAGAAGTTGAGCTTCCTCTCACGGGCGGCGCCGCCTGCTGCGACGACCTCGCCGTTCGGCTCATCCTGGACCATTCAACCCACCTGTTGCTCGGTACGAGTCAGCTGACGCTGACGCGCAGGGCGGACAGGAATCGAACCTGCAACCTGCGGTTTTGGAGACCGCTGCTCTGCCAATTGAGCTACCGCCCTAAGGTCTTGCGACCCGGGGATCCGCATCTCCGCGTGCCCGTGGGCACGGCGAAAGAATGCAGACAACTGCGTCATTCAGTGTACGTCATGGCCAGGGGCGGCGCGAACCGCCCCCGGCCGTGGACGCGCTCAGCCGACGCGGACGAGCTTCTTGTTCACGAACTCCTCGGCCGCCAGCAGGCCGAGCTCGCGCCCG
Organism: Microbacterium marinum; assembly: GCF_014204835.1. NCBI lineage: Bacteria > Bacillati > Actinomycetota > Actinomycetes > Micrococcales > Microbacteriaceae > Microbacterium > Microbacterium marinum. Next base: position 2,729,950 of record NZ_JACHMD010000001.1, read on the forward strand.
GTGCCGCTGCGCTTGATGCCGCCGAACGGCAGGCCGGGCTCGTCGGCGAGGACCAGGTTGACGTAGACCATGCCCGCCTCGATGCGATCCGCCACGCGCTCCGCCTGCGCGGCATCCGTCGTGAAGACGTAGGAGCCGAGGCCGAACGGCGTGTCGTTGGCGACGCGCACCGCTTCGTCCTCGTCCGCCACACGGTAGACGACGCCTGCGGGTCCGAACAGCTCCTCGCGATAGAGGTCCATCTCGGCGGTGACGTCGGTGAGGACCGTCGGCGTGAAGAAGGCGCCGTCACGGGTCCCTCCGGTCACGATGGTCGCGCCCTGCGCGACGGCACCCCGGATCTGGCCTTCGAGCCGCTCCGCCGCCGCCAGCGACGACAGCGGGCCGAGGACGGTGTCGGTGCTCCACGGGTCGCCCACCGACGCGTCCGACATCTTCGCGGCGAACAGTTCCACGAAGCGGTCGTAGAGGCCCTCCACGACGATGAAGCGCTTGGCGCCGTTGCAGGACTGGCCGGTGTTGTCGAGTCGGGCGTCGACCGCCGCCTGCGCGACGGCGTCGAGGTCGTCCGCGGACAGCACGATGAAGGGATCGGATCCGCCGAGCTCGAGCGCCACCTTCTTCAGATTGCGGCCGGCGACCTCGGCGACAGCTGCCCCCGCGCGCTCCGAACCCGTGACCGACGCACCGTGGATCCGCGGGTCGGCAATGACCTCGGCCGCCTGCTCGTTGGTCAGGTAGACGTTCGTGTACGCGCCGACGGGGAATCCGGCGTCGCGGTAGATCGCCTCGATCGCCGCCGCCGACTCCGGGCACTGCGGTGCGTGCTTGAGGAGGATGGTGTTGCCCACCGCCAGGTTCGGCGCCGCGAAGCGGGCGACCTGGTAGTACGGGAAATTCCACGGCATGATGCCCAGCAGGGCTCCCAGGGGCGCCTTGCGGATGACGGCGGTGCCCTCCCCCTCGATGGCGACGGGCACGTCTGCGGTGATCTCGTCGATGTGGTCGGCGTAGTACTCGGTGATGTCCGCGGCGAAGTCCACTTCACCGAGAGCACCGTCGATCTGCTTGCCCATCTCGCGCACGATGATCGCGGCGAGGTCGTCGCGGCGCTCCCGGTGCAGCTGCGCGGCCCGGCGCAGGAGGTCGGCCCGGTCGGCGGGTGTCGACTCGCGCCCCCATCCGCGGGCAGCGGCGTCCGCGCCGGCGAGCGCGCGTTCGACGTCGGCGTCGGTCGCGGTCGGATAGGTGGCGATGGTCTCCCCGGTCGAGGGGTCGATGACGGCGTAGTCGCTCATGATGCTCCGTTCCTCCCCCGTCACGCGGGGATCAGGGTGTACTTCACGCTGAGATATTCGTGGATGCCTTCCAGGCCGCCCTCCCGGCCGACCCCGGACTGCTTGACGCCGCCGAACGGCGCAGCCGCGTTCGAGACGACGCCGACGTTCAGGCCCATCATCCCGGTCTCGAGCCGATCGATCATCCGGTGCCCGCGGGAGAGGCTCTCGGTGAAGACGTACGAGACGAGCCCGTACTCGGTGTCGTTCGCGAGGCGAACGGCCTCGTCCTCGTCGGAGAAGGTGCTGATCGCGAGCACGGGGCCGAAGATCTCCTCCCGGAGGATGGCACTGCCGGGGACGACACCTTCGACGACGGTCGGCTCGTAGAACGAGCCGCGACCCTCGACCGCGTTTCCACCCACGAGGACGCGGGCGCCGCGCTCGACGGCATCCGCCACGAGCTCGGTCGCCTTCGCCACCGCACGATCGTCGATGAGCGGACCGATCTGCACGCCGTCCTCGGTCCCGCGGCCCACGCGCATCGCCTCGACCCGCTCGGTCACCCGGCGGGCGAACTCGGCCGCGACCGACTCGTGCACGATGAACCGATTCGCGGCGGTGCACGCCTGGCCGATGTTGCGGAACTTCGCGAGCATCGCGCCCTCGACCGCCTTGTCGAGGTCGGCGTCCTCGAAGACGACGAACGGGGCGTTCCCGCCGAGTTCCATCGAGACGCGGAGTACTCCCTCGGCCGCCTGCGCGATGAGCTTCTGCCCGACCGGCGTCGAGCCCGTGAACGAGAGCTTGCGCAGGCGCGGGTCGGCGATGATCGGCGCCGAAACCTCGCCGGAGGAGGTCGTCGTCACGACGTTCACCACGCCCGCCGGCACGCCCGCCTCGGCGAGCAGTCGAACGAAGAACAGCGTCGTCAGCGGAGTGAGCTCGGCAGGCTTGACGACCACGGTGCACCCGGCGGCGAGCGCCGGCGCGATCTTGCGGGTGGCCATCGCGAGAGGGAAGTTCCACGGGGTGATGAAGAACGACGGGCCCACCGGCCGTTGCGAGACGACGATCCGGCCGGTCCCTTCGGGGTTCGTGCCGTACCGACCCGAGATCCGCACCGCCTCCTCGCTGAACCAGCGGAGGAACTCGCCGCCGTAGGCGACCTCCCCGCGGGACTCCGCGAGGGGCTTCCCCATCTCGAGGGTCATCAGCAGCGCCAGGTCTTCCTTGTGCTCCTGCACCAGCTCGAATGCGCGGCGGAGAATCTCGCCCCGCTCGCGCGGAGCTGTCGCCGCCCAGGCGTCCTGGGCGGCGACGGCGGCGTCCAGGGCGCGGATGCCGTCCTCGGGCGAGGCGTCCGCGATCTCGCGGACGACCTCGCCCGTCGACGGGTCGTGGACGGCGAAGGTCGCACCCCTCGCGGCATCCACCCATTCGCCACCGATGAACAGCTGTGCGGGGACTCGGGCCAGAAGGTCGGTCTCGGCTGAGGTCATCGGCGGTTCTCGCTTTCTGCGCGCAGCTTGCGCGCGCTGACAGGGGCGTCCATACCCAGCGTCTCACCCCGGAAGAAGGCGGGGCGCACGAACGACTGCCACACCATCACGCCGATCCCGATGAGGATGATCAGGATGCCGAGGATGAACACGATGCCCACTCCGAAGACGTTCGCTCCCGACCCGTAGGCCGGGTCCATCGAGTCGATGAGGGTCGTGACGAACAGGATCGCGAGGATGACACCGCCGATCAGCGGGAACAGGAACGTGAAGAAGACGTTGCGGACCGAATCGAACCACTGCTTGCGGAAGTACCAGACGCACGCGAACGCGGTGATCCCGTAGTAGAAGCAGATCATCATGCCGAGGGTGAGGATCGTGTCCCACAGCGTGTTCTCACTCACCAGACGCATGACGACGTAGAAGCCGGACGCCACGATCGCCGAGACGATCGTCGCGTAGCCGGGGGTGAAGAAGCGCGGGCTGACCTTGGCGAACGCCGGCGGCAGGGCACCGTAGTGGCCCATGGCCAGGAGCGTCCGCGCGGGACCGACGAAGGTCGATTGCAGCGACGAGGCGGAGCTCGTGAGCACCGCCAGCGAGACGAGGAACGCGAGGGGCCCGAGCACGGGGTCGGAGAGGAAGAAGAAGACGTTCGCCTGGATGTCCTCGTTCCCGAGCCCCAGTTCGCCCGTTCCCACTCCCGCGAACATGATCATCGCGACGGCCAGGAGCAGGTAGAGCGAGACGATGGTGATGACGGTGACCGTCGCCGCGCGCCCCGGCGTCTTCTCGGGATCCTTCGTCTCCTCGTTCATGGTCAGGGTGACGTCCCAGCCCCAGAAGATGAAGATCGACAGGGACAGGCCGGCCGCAAGCGCGCTGAACGACGAGATGGCGAACGGGTTGAACCATTCGAGGTCGAACGGCTGGAAGTCGAAGCCGTTCCCGCCGACGGCCTGCGAGATGGCGACGACCGAGAACAGGACGAGGACGGCGACCTGGAAGGTGACCAACACGTACTGCAGCTTCTGCGTCGTCTGCATGTCGCGGTACGAGATGTAGGTGGCTCCCAGCATGAACAGCAGGCAGACGGCGATGTTGATCCAGACCTCGAAGGCGAGGTCGGCAACGCCCGCGTTGCCGGTGATCTGCGAGATGAGCAGGAAGAGGAACTCGACCGCCACCCCGGCGAGATTGGAGAGCACGAGGATCGTGGCGACCACGAGGCCCCAGCCGGCCATCCAGCCGATCCACGGACCGAACGCCCGCGTCGCCCAGGTGAAGGAGGTGCCGGCGTCGGGCATGCGGTTGTTCAGCTCGCGGTAGCCGAAGGCGACCAGGAGCATCGGGATGAAGCCGATGAGGATCACCGCCGGGATCTGTGCGCCGACCGTCGATGCGGTCGGGCCGATCGCCGCAGTGAACGTGTATGCGGGCGCGATGCACGAGATGCCGATGACGACGGCACCGATGAGGCCGACGGTCCCGGCGTTCAGCCCTTTCTGCGAGAGGCCGCTGTCGCCGCCGACGGGGACCTTCTCGGGTGCGTTCCGGGTCATCGTCCGGCTCCTTCGGGTGTGCGGGTCCGGGGCACGACGATCATCGGCACCGGGATCTGGTCGAGCAGCTTCGCCGCGGTGGAACCCAGGAACAGTCGCCGCGGCTGGGCGAGCCTGCTCGATCCGACGAGGATGATCTCGCCGGGAAGCCAGTCGAGGTGCGAGACGGCGTCCTGGATGTCGTCACCGCGCGCCGCGAGGATCTCGGCGGGAACGCCCGGCGGCACCCGATCGAGCACCGACGCGAGCACCTCCTCGGCGTGCGCGGCTCCCGCCAACCGGATGACGCCCGTGTCCACGGATGCCGGCAGGTCGACGGTGACGAGTGAGACGAGCCGCAGCGACGCTCCCGTGTCGGTGGCCAGCGCCACCGCCTCGTCGAGGAGGACGTCGGCCCCGGCGCGCGTGCCGACGGCCACCGTGAGTCGGGGCACACCGGCATCCGTCACCCGCTTCCGCGAACCGCGGGGCACGAGCACGACGGGCACGTCGGACGAGTGGAGGAGCTGCCCCGTGGTCGAGCCCAGCCGATGACGACCGCGCGACCCGCCGTCGGCGGCGCCCACGACGATGTGCGTGGCACCGAACTCGCCCGCCGCCTCGATCAGTCCCTCGGCGAAGGACTCCGCGTACCGCGCGTGCTCACGGTGCACGACTCCCTCCCCCACCGAGGTGGCAGCCTCGGCAAGCCACTGCTCCGCCTGGCCGAGGAGATACCGGTCGTACGAAGCGTCCGGCGGCGTGATGACGCTGCGCCCCTCCCCCGGCAGCACGAGCACGATGTCCAGTTCGGCGCCGGATGCCGCGGCGAGACCGCTCGCCACCGCGATGGCATCCTTGCCCGCTTTGGTCGCCGTGTAGCCGACCACGATCCGACCGCTCATGACCGGCCCCCTTCGATGATGTCGGCGGCCGCGAGTCGACCCATGCGGATCGCGCCGTCGACGTGCTGATACCCGGCGCCCGCCAGGTCGGAACAGGCGAAGCGGATCGGTCCGACCGGGGTGCGCAGGTCCGCGCCGTAGCGGTGGAGACCGCCGAGGTCGAAGCTCGCCGCGTACGCGCCGCGGGTCCATTCCTCGCTCCCCCAGTCGCTCTCGTAGTAGACGACGGGGTTCTTCGCCTCGGGCCCGTAGTAGTGCGAGAGCGACTCGAGGATCCGCTCCCTGCGCTCGGCGGCGCTCAGGCGGAAGAGGTCATCGGCGTTGCGGTCCGAGACGAAGCCCACGAGGGTGCCGCGCTCGTCACCGTGGTTGGTGTTGTCGTACGCCTCGTGCGAGAGCTCGTAGGGACTGAATGCGGTCCCGGACAGGCCCGCCTCGCGCCAGAACGGCCGGTCGTACACGGCGTGAACCTTGATCACGAAGCCCATCGACAGGTGCTGGTGCATCTGGTGCTGGAGACGGGGAAGCGGCGGAACGAAGGAGATCCGGTTGTAGAGCACCGGCGCCACCGCGAGGATCGCGTGCCGCGCCCGGACGGTCATGCCGTCGGCGATCGCGGTCACCCCGGCATCCGACCATTCGATCGTGCGGACGGGCTGGTTCAGGAAGACGTCGTCCCCCAGGCGTTCGGCCAGCAGCAGCGGCACCTGCTGGAGACCCCCCACGACCCGTTTGTCGAGGATGAAGTCCGCGTCGACCAGGTGCGAGTAGCTCCCGGCGCTTGCCGCCATCAGGAGGGACTGCAGGAGCGAGAACGCGTGCGTGGGTTTGGTCAGCATCGCCGACCCGGTCGCGAAGGCGAGGTTTCGCACCGCTTCGTCGTCGTCGGTCTGCTGACGCAGCCACGCGTCCCACGAGATCGTGTCCCACTCCGCAGCTTTCGGGTGCGCGTAGGGACGGTCGGGATCGATCTCGGCGACCATCTCGTCGAGGCGCCGGGTGATCTCGTCGATGACGCGCTCGGTCTCGGCGCTCACTGGGAACATCTCGCCGGTGAATCGCGACGCCGTCCCGTCTGGTCCGACGTACACGCTGTCGCCCTCGCGGTAGCGGTCGAACGTCTCGAGCCCCAGTTCCGCGATCGTCTCCTTGAGCGCATCCTGGTCGGGCGAGACCCACTGGCCGCCCAACTCGAGCATGGCGCCGTCGATGACGTCGGTCCACAGGCGGCCGCCGACGCGGTCCCGCGCCTCGAGCACCGCCACGGACAGGCCCGCCGTCCGGAGGCGGTTCGCGGCGGTGAGCCCCGCGGCCCCCGCTCCGATGATGACGACATCTCTGGTGATCTCGGTCATGGGTCCTCTTCTCGATCGGTCGGGCGACGTCAGGGGGGTCAGGCGGATGCCAGGGCGGCGAGGACCACGTCGATGCCCTCGTTCAACAGGTCGTCGCCGATCGACAGCGGCGGCAGGAAGCGGATGACGTTGCCGTAGGTTCCGCAGGTGAGGACGATCACGCCCTCCGCGATGCAGGCCTTCGCGACGGCCGCGGCGAGTGCTGCGTCGGGCGCTCCGGTGGCGGGGTCGACGAACTCCGCGGCGATCATCGCGCCGTGCCCGCGCACGTCACCGATCCGCGCGTCGACCGATGCGAGGCTGGTGAGCCTGCCCTTGAGGATCGACTCGATCTGGCGTGCTCGCTCGATCAGGCCGTCGTTCTCGAACGCGTCGATCGCGGCCAGCGCCGCGGCGCAGGCGACCGGGTTGCCGCCGTACGTCCCCCCGAGTCCTCCGGTGTGCGCGGCGTCCATGATCTCCGCACGGCCGGTCACGGCGGCCAGCGGCATGCCGCCCGCGATGCCCTTGGCGGTGGTGACGAGATCGGGCACGATGCCGAACAGTTCGCTCGCGAACATCGCCCCGGTGCGGGCGAAGCCGGACTGCACCTCATCGGCGATGAAGACCACGCCGTTCTCGCGGCACCACGCGGCGACCGCCGGGAGGAAGCCCTCTGCGGGGACGATGAAACCGCCCTCGCCCTGGATCGGCTCGATGATGACCGCGGCCAGGTTGTCGGCGCCGATCTGCTTCTCGATCGACGAGATCGCCTTCGCGGCGGCATCCGCTCCGCTCAGCCCGTCGCGGTACGGGTACGAGGCGGCGACGCGGTACACCTCCGAGGCGAACGGGCCGAAGCCGCTCTTGTACGGCATCGACTTCGCGGTGAGCGCCATCGTGAGATTGGTGCGGCCGTGGTACGCGTGGTCGAAAGCCACGACTGCCTGCTTGCCGGTGTGCTTGCGGGCGATCTTGATCGCGTTCTCGACCGCCTCGGCGCCGGAGTTGAACAGCGCGCTCTTCTTGGCGTGGTCGCCGGGGGTGACGCGGTTGAGAGCCTCGGCCACGGCGACGTACGACTCGTAGGGCGAGATCATGAAGCACGTGTGGGTGAGTTGCGCGGCCTGCGCCGCGATCGCCTCGACGACCCGGGGGTGGGACACCCCGACGGTGGTGACGGCGATACCCGAACCGAGGTCGATCAGCGAGTTGCCGTCGGCGTCGACGACCACGCCGCCGCCGGCCGCGATGGCGGCGATGGGCACGGTGTGTCCGACACCGGCGGCGACCGCCGACGCCTTCCGATCCAGCAGCTCCTGCGAGCGCGGCCCTGGGATCGCGGTCGCCAGTCTGCGCTCCTGCGGGAGGGAGGGACCGCCGAGGGGCGTGGACGAGGGCGCGATCGTGGTGCTCATGTCGCGAGCGTAGGGCGGCCGCGAGCCGGCGTCACCTGCCCGCGTGTATAAGCTGGCGACGATCCTGTACACAGTGTACGAAAGAGGCTCGATGGCCGTCGCCAACCCGGAACCGACGCTTCGCGCCCTCCTCGGGCGGGCAGAGCTGTCGCTGCGGCTCGCCTCCGACGCCGCCGACCTCGCCCACGACGCGCTCGACCGGCCGACGCGCTGGGTCCACAGCTCCGACCTCGCCGACCCCACCCCCTTCCTCGCCGACGACCTGGTGCTCCTGACGACGGGCACCCAGTTCCCAGGCGGCGACGACGCCGACCGGGCGCCCTTCGACGCCTACGTCCGTCGACTCGTCGATCGCGGCGTCGCCGCGCTCGGGTTCGGCACCGAGGTGGTGCGCGCCGGCATCCCTTCCGCCCTGCACACCGCCTGTCGCGACGCACGGATGCCGCTGTTCGAGGTGCCGTACAGCACGCCGTTCATCGCCGTCGCGCGCGCCAACGCCGAGACCGTCGCCGCGCAGGCATACGCGCGGCGCAGCTGGGCGCTGTCCGCGCAGCGCGCCATCGCCCTCGCCGCACTCCGCCCCGACGGACTCGCCGCGACGATCGAGGAGCTCGCGCGGCAGTTGGACACCTGGGTCGGCATGTTCGACGCGGCGGGTGAGCTCATGCAGGAGCATCCCGTCGGCGGCATCCCCCAGGCGGCGGCAGCGAGTCTTCGCGCCGAGGTCGACGCGGTGCTGCGCCGCGGCGCACGCGCCGGCTCGTCCCTCCACTCCGGCGAGCGCGCCTTCACCCTGCAGACGCTCGGCCGAGGCGGGAGCCTCCGGGGCGTCGTGGCGATCGCGGCCGGCGAACTCGACCGGGAGGGCCGCGACGTCGTCACGGCCGTCATCGCGATGGCGGGACTGGCGTTGGAACAGCACCAGCGGCTCGGCCGGGCGCGCAACGCCCTCCGCACGGGCATGGTGCATTCCCTGCAGGCGGGCGACCCCGCTCTCGCCGAACGCATCTCCCGCGACATCTGGGGTCCGTTGCCGGCGCCTCCCGTCGTCGTCGCGGTGACGGATGCCACCGGCGCGCGCGGCGACGCGGTCCTCGAGCGCCTCGAGCTCATCGCCGACGAGCGCGGCGGCGCGCTGTTTTACGGGCGCGACGGCTCGGAGATCGTCCTCGTCACGGGTGCCGACGAGGAGGACGAGCTGGACGCGCTCGCGGACGCGCTCGAGCTGCGCCTGGGCGTCTCGTCCGCCGCCGGCTACGAGGACTTCGACGCCGCCCTCACGCAGGCGCGATCGGCGCATCGACGGGTGGATGGGGAGACGGCCGTGGTGCGGTTCTCGACGGTCCGCGCCGACGGGATCCTGGGCGCCGTCGACAGCGCCGCCGGACGCGCGGTGGCATCCGCCGTCCTCGAGCCGCTCGCCGCGCACGATCGCGACCATCGCGGGGCCCTCGTCGCGACCCTCGGTGCCTGGCTCGACGCCGACGGCTCTCACGAGGCGACGGCCCTCACCCTGGGCGTGCACCGGCACACGGTGCGCACCCGCCTGGCTCTCGCGGAGCGGCTCCTCGAGCGGGACCTGGGCTCGTTCGCGGTGCGCGCGGAGCTGTGGGCGGCGTTCCGCCTTCACGGCGGGTGAGCCGTCACCTCGGCGCGTGCGCCTCGAGGAACTCGTAGAGGTCGGTCGTGTCGACGCCGGGGAACGCTCCGGTCGGAAGCGTGGCCAGCAGCGTCCTCGGCGTGCGCACGTTCGGCCAGGCCTGGTCGCGCCACTGCGACTCGAGCTGCTCGGGCGGGCGCCGGCAGCAGACGTCGACCGAGTGGCGTGACACCCCCCGGTTCGTCGTCTCGCGCCCGATGAACCACTTGGTGTCGTCGAAGCGCACCCCGACGCTCACAGAATGCGCTCCATCGCTGGACGATTCCACGCGGGCGGTGCACCAGTAGGTGCCGTTGCCGGTGTCGGTGTACTGGTAGTACGGGTTGAACTTGTCGGAGATGTCGAAGACCTCGCGGCTGGTCCACTTGCGGCAGCACATCTGCCCCTCGATCGACCCGAAGCGGTCGGCGGGGAAGTTGACGTCGTCGTTCTCGTACGCCTTCGTGATGGTGCCCGACTCGTGCACCTTCAGGAAGTGCACCGGGATGCCGAGGTGTCGCGTCGCCAGGTTGGTGAAGCGGTGCGCGGCGGTCTCGTACGAGACGGAGTACGCGTCGCGGAGGTCTTCGATGGAGATGGCGCGGCGCGACTTGGCATCCTGCAGAAAGGATGCCGCGTGCTTCTCGGGCACCATGAGCGCGCCGACGAGGTAGTTGGTCTCCACGCGCTGGCGCAGGAACTCGGCGTACGAGCGCGGCTCGGCGTGCCCGAGGATGCGGCTGGCGAGCGCCTGCAGCACGGGGGTGCGGCTGTCGCCGCGCCCGGGGATCGTGTTCGAGAGGTACAGCCGGCCGTTGCGGATGTCGGCGACGCTGCGGGTGGACTGCGGCAGGTCCGACACGTAGTGCAGGGAGAACCCGAGGTGCGCGGCGATCTCCGACGCGGTGCGCTGGGTGAGCGGCCCGCCCGGGTGCTCGACGGCGGCGAGGATGCGCGAGGCATGCTCTTCGAGCTCGGCGAAGTAGTTGTCCTGGCGGCGCATGAGGTGCCGCAGCTCGACGTTGGCGCGGCGCGCCTCTTCCGGCGTCGCCGAGCGCTCGTCGTTGAGCCGCTCGATCTCGTTCTGCAGCGCCACCATGGTGCGCAGCACGTCGTCGGGCACGCTCTTGCCGATGCGGAACGGCGCGATGCCGAGTGACTGGAAGGTCTGGCCCTTCATGGCGCGCTCGAGCGTGATCTCGAGCGTCGCGCGCTCGTCGAGGGGCTCGGCCTCGAGGAGCGCGTCGATCGTCACGCCGAGCGCCTTCGCGATCGTGCGCAGCAGGGTGAGCTTCGGCTCGCGCTTGCCGTTCTCGATCATCGACAGCTGACTCGGCGCCCGCTCGACGGCGGAGGCCAGCTCGTCGAGGGTCATCCCGCGCGCGGTGCGCAGCTGCCGGATGCGCCGGCCGATGGTGAGTGCGTCGGCTTCTTCGATGTCGGATGCCGCTTCTTCCACGATCGTCATGCTCGAAAGTGTGTCAGAAAAACAGAAGATCGTACAAACTTCACTCCCGATTTGGCCGGAGTGAGCTTGGAAATTCACACATAGTGGTGTCACGGGAAGCCGTTCCCGGAAGAATCCGGTTCACAGAGGAAGGCAGGGCCATGACCCCCACCATGACGGGCACCGCGCCCACGACATCGACCATCGCGACCCAGAGCATCCCGACCATCACGGTCGTCGGCCGACTCAGCGAGCGCTACGACGAGGTCCTCACCCCTGCCGCCCTCGACTTCCTCGCCCAGCTGCACCACCGCTTCGCCGGGCGCCGGCACGACCGTCTCGCCGACCGCATGCGTCGCCGCTTCGAGATCGGCAACGGCCAGGACCCGACCTTCCGTCACGACACCGCACACATCCGCGAGGACGCCGAGTGGCGCGTGGCCGGCCCCGGCCCGGGCCTGGAGGACCGCCGCGTGGAGATCACCGGCCCCACCGACCCGAAGATGACCATCAACGCGCTGAACTCCGGCGCGAAGGTGTGGCTCGCCGACCAGGAGGACGCGACCAGCCCGACGTGGAAGAACGTCATCGAAGGCCAGCTCTCGCTGTTCGACGCCATCCGCGAACAGCTGCAGTTCACGAGCCCCGAGGGCAAGGAGTACCGCGTCACCGCGGAGCGGACGCCGACCATCGTGATGCGTCCGCGCGGCTGGCACCTGGTGGAGAAGCACATGGAGTTCACCGACCGCAACGGTCGCACCATGGCGGCATCCGGTTCGCTTGTCGACTTCGGTCTCTACTTCTTCCACAACGCGACCGAGCTGATCGCCCGTGGTCGTGGCCCCTACTTCTACATCCCGAAGATCGAGTCGTCCGAAGAGGCGAAGCTCTGGGACGACGTGTTCACCTTCAGCGAGCAGTACGTCGGCATCCCCCACGGCACGATCCGCGCGACGGTGCTCATCGAGACGCTCCCGGCCGCGTTCGAGATGGAGGAGATCCTCTTCGAGATGCGCGACCACATCGCGGGCCTCAACGCCGGCCGCTGGGACTACATCTTCTCGATGATCAAGAACTACCGTGGCCGCGGCGCGCGCTTCGTGCTCCCCGACCGCAGCCAGGTCACCATGACGGTTCCCTTCATGCGGGCGTACACCGAGCTGCTCGTGCAGACGTGCCACAAGCGCGGTGCCTTCGCGATCGGCGGCATGAGCGCCTTCATCCCGAACCGCCGTGACCCCGAGGTCACGAAGCAGGCGTTCGAGAAGGTCGCCGCCGACAAGAAGCGCGAGGCCGGCGATGGGTTCGACGGCACCTGGGTGGCCCACCCCGACCTGATCCCGGTGGCGCAGGCCGAGTTCGACGCGGTGCTCGGCGACAAGCCGAACCAGGTGTCGCGGCTCCGTGACGACGTGACGGTCCTCCCCGCAGAGCTCATCGACGTGCACATCGGGCTCCCGGTCACGGCTGAGGGCGTGCGAGGCAACGTGTCGGTGGCGATCCGCTACATCGAGGCCTGGCTGCGCGGCCTCGGCGCCGTGGCGATCGACAACCTCATGGAGGATGCCGCGACCGCCGAGATCAGCCGGTCACAGGTCTGGCAGTGGATCCATCAGGACCACGTCACCGACGACGGCACGCGCATCACCCGCGAGTACATCGAGGACCTCATCACGCAGGTGCTCGCAGAGGCTCCCCGCAACGACTCCGACCGCTTCGACGACGCCGCGGAGGTGTTCCGCGAGGTCGCCCTGGGGGCGGACTTCCCGGCGTTCCTCACCCTCGGCGCCTACGCGAAGCACCTGACCGACATCGACTGACGGTTCCTCACCGGACCCCCACCCCCACACGCACAAGGAAGTGACATGAACGCCTACCAGAACGACATCGACGCGATCCGCGCACTCAAGGCCACCCACGGCGCCCCGTGGGACGCCATCGACCCCGAGTCGGCCGCACGGATGCGCGCACAGAACCGGTTCCGCACCGGGCTGGAGATCGCCCAGTACACCGCCGACATCATGCGCCGCGACATGGCCGAGTACGACACCGACCCCTCCGCCTACACCCAGTCGCTCGGGGTCTGGCACGGGTTCATCGGGCAGCAGAAGCTCATCTCGATCAAGAAGCACCTGAAGAGCACCAAGGGACGCTACCTGTACCTGTCCGGCTGGATGGTCGCCGCGCTTCGCTCCGAGTTCGGGCCGCTGCCCGACCAGTCCATGCACGAGAAGACGTCGGTCCCCGCGCTCATCGAGGAGCTCTACACGTTCCTCCGTCAGGCCGACGCCCGCGAGCTCGACCTGCTGTTCGCGAAGCTCGACGCGGCACGCGCGGCCGGCGACGAGACGGCGGCCGAGTTCGTCCGGTCGCAGATCGACAACTTCCAGACCCACGTCGTCCCGATCATCGCCGACATCGACGCCGGGTTCGGCAACCCCGAGGCGACCTACCTGCTGGCCAAGAAGATGATCGAGGCCGGGGCGTGCGCGATCCAGATCGAGAATCAGGTCTCCGACGAGAAGCAGTGCGGCCATCAGGACGGCAAGGTGACGGTTCCCCACGAGGATTTCATCGCCAAGCTCACCGCCGTCCGGTACGCGTTCCTCGAACTCGGCATCGACAACGGCATCATCGTCGCCCGCACCGACTCCCTGGGAGCAGGGCTCACCCAGAAGCTCGCCGTGACCCGCGAACCCGGCGACCTCGGCGACCAGTACAACTCCTTCCTCGACACGGAGGAGATCTCCCACGCGGAGCTCGGCAACGGCGACGTCGTCCTCGCCCGGGGCGACAAGCTGCTGCGCCCCAAGCGTCTGGCCAGCAACCTGTTCCAGTTCCGCCCGGGGACGGGAGAGGAGCGCGTGGTGCTCGACTGCGTCACGTCGCTCCGCAACGGCGCCGACCTGCTGTGGATCGAGACCGAGAAGCCGCACATCGACCAGATCGCCGGCATGGTCGACGCGATCCGCGAGGAGATCCCCGACGCGAAGCTCGTCTACAACAACAGCCCGTCGTTCAACTGGACGCTGAACTTCCGCCAGCAGGCCTACGACCTGCTCGAGAGCGAGGGCGCCGACGTCTCCGCGTACGACCGGAACAATCTCATGAGCGCGGAGTACGACGACACCGACCTCGCGCGGCTCGCCGACGAGAAGATCCGCACGTTCCAGCGCGACGGGTCGGCGCGCGCCGGCATCTTCCACCACCTGATCACGCTGCCGACGTACCACACGGCCGCGCTGTCGACCGATGATCTCGCGAAGGGCTACTTCGGAGACGACGGCATGCTCGCCTACGTCCGGGGCGTGCAGCGCCGAGAGATCCGCGAGGGCATCGCGACGGTGAAGCACCAGAACATGGCGGGCAGCGACCTGGGCGACTCCCACAAGGAGTACTTCGCCGGGGAGGCCGCGCTGAAGGCCGGTGGCGTGCACAACACGATGAACCAGTTCGGCTGAGCGCACAGCAGACAACAGAGGGTGGATGCCGCGTCGCGGCATCCACCCTCTTCTCTTTCCGCGTGAGAGCGGTCAGTCGTTCTTGTGTCGGGGCTTGCGCGCCGGACGGTCGTCGAAGGAGCGCTGCGGCCGGTCGCGGCGGGTGTCGTCGCGGCGCGTGTCGTCGCGGCGGGTGTCGTCGCGGCGGTGACCGGGACGACCACGGTCGGGCGCGATGTTGATCCGCTGGCCCGAGATGCGGGTGTCGCGGAGGCGATCGAGGACCGACGAGTCCATCGAGGTGGGCAGCTCCACGAGGGAGAAGTCCGGGCGGATCGTGATCGCTCCGAAGTCGTCACGGCCGAGCCCGCCCTCGTTCGCGAGGGCACCGACGATCTGCCGCGGCTCGACGCGCTGGCGGCGCCCCACGTCGATGCGGTACGTGGTGAAGTCGCCCTTGCTGCGCCGCTCCCGCCCGCCGCCGTCGGGGCGGTCGGTGCGCTCCTTGCGCACGCCGCGCTGCGCGTCGGCGGCGAGCGTCTTCGCGAGCTGGTCGGCAGCCGGGTCGAGCAGCAGCGGCGTCTCGCCCTGGGCCACGACGGCGAGCGCTGCGGCGACGTCCTGCTCGGGCACGTCGTGGTTGCGGACGTAGTGGGCGATCACGTCACGGAAGCCGGCGATGCGGTCGGTCTCGGCGAGCGCGGCGGTGATCGCGTCGTCGAAGCGGGTGAGACGCGTCGAGTTGATGTCCTCGGTCGTCGGCAGCTGCATCTGCGTCGGCGCCTGGCGCGTGGCGCGTTCGATGTGGGCGAGCAGGTAGCGCTCGCGCGGGGTGACGAAGCTGATCGCGTCGCCCTTGCGGCCGGCGCGGCCGGTGCGGCCGATGCGGTGCACGTACGACTCGGTGTCGGTGGGGATGTCGAAGTTCACGACGTGGCTGATGCGCTCCACGTCGAGGCCGCGCGCGGCGACGTCGGTCGCGACGAGGATGTCGAGCTTGCCGTCCTTGAGCTGCTGGATGCTGCGCTCTCGCTGCGGCTGCGGGATGTCGCCGTTGATGGGCGCTGCGCTGAAGCCGCGGGCGCGCAGCTTCTCGGCGAGGGTCTCGGTCTCGTTCTTGGTGCGGACGAAGATGATCATCCCGTCGAAGTCCTCGACCTCGAGGATGCGGGTGAGCGCGTCGACCTTCTGCTGGTACGACACGATCAGGTAGCGCTGCGTGATGTTCGTGTTCGTGGAGGTCTTGGTCTTGACCGTGATCTCCTCCGGGTCGCGCAGGTACTGCTGCGCGAGACGGCGGATGGATGCCGGCATGGTCGCCGAGAAGAGGGCGACCTGCTTCTCTTCGGGCGTCTGCGCGAGAATCTGCTCGACGTCCTCGGCGAAGCCCATCTTCAACATCTCGTCGGCCTCGTCGAGCACGAGGTTCTTCAGCTCGGAGAGGTCGAGGGTGCCCTTCTCGAGGTGGTCCATGATGCGCCCGGGGGTGCCGACGACGATGTGCACGCCGCGGCGGAGGGCCGACAGCTGCACGCCATAGCCCTGTCCGCCGTAGACGGGGAGGATGTGCACGTTCTTCATGCGGGCGGCGTACGACTCGAACGCCTCGCACACCTGGAGCGCGAGCTCACGGGTCGGTGCCAGGACGAGCGCCTGCGGCGTCTTCTGGGTCAGGTCGAGGTTCTCCATGATCGGCAGCGCGAACGCGGCCGTCTTGCCGGTGCCGGTCTGCGCCATGCCGACGACGTCGCGGCCGCCGAGGAGGACGGGGATGGTGGCGGCCTGGATCGCGGAGGGCGTCTCGTAGCCGAGGTCCTTGATGGCGGCGAGGACGGGACCGGTCAGACCCAGCTCGTCGAAGCCGGGGAGGGCGGGGGTGTCACCGGCCTGGTCCTGGCGGGTCTCGGGCACGGCGGAAGAAGTGTCACTCACCCATCAAGGGTAGTGGAGTGGCCTGGGAGTTGTGCGGGCGGATGCCGCGCCTCGGCGTCAGCGAGCGAGGGCGGCGCTGTTGACCTCTGCCCAGACGGCGTCGAGGGAGAGCCCGAGGACGTCGGCGATCGCGGCGATGGTGGGGAAGGCGGGGGTGGCGATCCTCCCGGCCTCGATCTTGCGGAGCGTCTCGGGCGAGACACCGGCGGCGAGGGAGACGTCGAGCATGGAGCGGTCCCCGCGGGCGCGCCGCAGCACGGCGCCGAGCCGTCGGCCGCGCGCGATCTCGGCATCCGAGAGCGGGAGTCGCACCATCATGGCGATGATCATACCGGTACTCTTTGGCCGGTATGATCATTGGATGATCGAAATCCTCACCCCTGACCAGATCGACCGTGCCCGCACGACGGGTGGACTCGTCGGCGACATCCTGCACGGGATCAAGGAGCGGGTGAAGCCCGGGACGAACCTCCTCGAGATCGACGCGTGGGCGAAGGACATGATCCTCGGCGCGGGTGCCGAGTCCTGCTACGTCGACTACGCCCCCTCCTTCGGGCGCGGTCCGTTCGGGCATTACATCTGCACGGCCGTCAACGACGCGGTGCTGCACGGGCGACCGCGCGACCAGCGCGTCGCCGCGGGTGACCTGCTCACCCTCGACCTCGCGATCAAGACGAGCGGCGTCGCCGCGGACGCCGCGATCAGCTTCACGGTCGGCGGCGGGGCCCACTCCGAGAACGACCCGCTCATCACCGCGACCGAGCGCGCCCTGGCCGCGGGAATCGAGGCCGCTCAGCCCGGGAACCGCATCGGCGACATCTCCCACGCGATCGGCGAGGTGCTCTCGGGCGCCGGCTACCCGATCAACATGGAGTTCGGCGGCCACGGCATCGGCACGACGATGCACCAGGACCCCCACGTCTCGAACAACGGCCGCCCCGGCCGCGGCTACCGCCTGCGCCCCGGCCTCATGCTCGCCATCGAGCCGTGGGTCATGGCCGACACCGACGTGCTCGTCACCGACGACGACGGGTGGACCCTGCGCAGCGCGACCGGCTGCCGCACGGCTCACACGGAGCACACCGTCGCCATCACCGACGACGGTCCCGTGATCCTCACCCGCCCCACCTCCTGAGAGGCCACCGGGTGACCGGCGGCATCCGATTCGGGCATGCGTCGGGCGGTACTCTCTGAGAGTGACCGAACGCGCTCCCCTCTCCCGCAAGCTCACCGCCATCGCCGAGTCCGCGACCCTCAAGGTCGATGCCAAGGCGAAGTCGCTGCAGGCGGCCGGCCGCCCGGTCATCTCCTACGCGGCGGGAGAGCCCGACTTCCCGACCCCGCAGTTCATCGTGGATGCCGCGGCCGAGGCCCTCCGCGACCCCGCGAACTTCCGGTACACGCCCGCCGCCGGCCTCCCGGTGCTGCGCGAGGCGATCGCCGCGAAGACCCTGCGCGACTCCGGGCTCGAAGTCGCCCCGTCGCAGGTGATCGTCACCAACGGCGGCAAGCAGGCGGTGTACCAGGCGTTCCAGGCGGTCGTGAACCCGGGCGACGAGGTGCTTCTGCCCGCGCCGTACTGGACGACCTACCCCGAGGCGATCGCCCTCGCCGACGGCATCCCCGTCGAGGTCTTCGCCGGAGCCGACCAGGAGTACAAGGTCACCGTCGAGCAGCTCGAGGCGGCGCGCACCGACAAGACGACCGTGCTCGTCTTCGTGTCGCCGTCGAACCCGACCGGCGCGGTGTACACCGCCGACGAGACCGCCGCGATCGGCGAGTGGGCGCTCGAGCACGGCATCTGGGTCGTGACCGACGAGATCTACCAGAACCTGGTCTACGAAGGTGCCCGCGCCGTGTCGATCGTCGAGGCGGTGCCGGCGCTCGCGGAGCAGACGATCCTCGTCAACGGCGTCGCGAAGACGTACGCGATGACCGGGTGGCGCGTGGGCTGGATGGTCGGCCCGACCGCCGCCATCAAGGCGGCCGGCAACCTGCAGTCCCACCTGAGCTCGAACGTCAACAACATCGCGCAGCGCGCGGCGTTGGCCGCCCTCACCGGGCCGCAGGACGAGGCCGAGAAGATGAGGCAGGCGTTCGACCACCGCCGCGGTCTGATCGTGTCGGAGCTGGCGAAGATCCCGGGCGTGACGGTGCCGAACCCGCTGGGCGCGTTCTACGTCTACCCCGACGTCACCGGTCTTCTGGGCCGCGAGTGGGACGGCGTCCGCATCGACACGTCGCTCGAGCTGGCCGATTTCATCCTCGAACGCGCCGAGGTGGCCGTGGTGCCCGGCGAGGCGTTCGGGCCGTCGGGCTACCTGCGCCTGTCCTACGCCCTTGGCGAGGACCAGCTGCTCGAGGGTGTCCAGCGCCTGCAGCGCCTCTTCGGCTGAGCGCCGGTCTCCGCCGATGCCGCTGGCGCGGCGGCGTCCGTCGCGCACGTTTGCAATGGATTCCGCGCGGCACGCCGCGCTGCGGCATCCGCTCCCCGCGTGTCGGCTCGAATCCATTGCATCGGTGCGCGCGCCTGTCCGTGCACAACGGCGGAGCCGAGGGGTCGACACGCCGGTTGAGCCGCCTCGGCGGCGGCGTGTCACACCGTGCGGTCCGCCGTTGTGCGCAGGGAGCGGATGCCACGCGCACGCAGCAGCCGCCTGAGCGACGACCGGACGGGCGACGCGGCCTAGAGCTCGACGCCGACGAGCACCGGCTCGGGCTGAAGCAGGATGCCGAACTCGGACTGCACACGCTGCTGGATGAGCCTCGCGAGCGCAGCGACCTCCTCGGCACTGGCGGATCCGCGGTTGGTCAGCGCCAGCGCGTGCTTTGTGGACAGCGACGCACGGGAGCGGGGCAGGCGGAACCCCTTCGCCATGCCGGCGTGCTCGATAAGCCACGCGGCGCTCACCTTCACCGGCGGAAGGCTCGTCGGCCGCGGCGGGATGAAGCCCTCGAACCGGTCGAGGGGGATGATCGTGTCGGCGGCGGGCTCGGGGGCCATCGGCCAGCGGGGCGCCTCCGGCGGGAGGGTGGCGGCGAACTCGGCCGAGACCACGGGGTTCTGGAAGAACGATCCCGCACTCCACGTGTCGTTGTCGGCGTCGTCGAGGACCATGCCCTTGCGTGCACGGGTCGCGAGGACCGTCTCGCGGATCCAGCCGAGGGACACCGCGGCATCCTCCGCCAGACCCAAGGCCGTCCGCAGCTGCGCTCCCTGCACCGGGACGTCACCGTGCCCGACCTGCCGGAGCTCGAGGGTGACCGAGAGGATGACGGCGGAGCGTTCGGGAACCGACCCGTAGTGCTTCTTCAGCACCGAGGTACGCAGTCCCAGACCGAGCTCGGATGCCGGGACGGTGGCGACCTCGCCCGTCGCCTCGTCGAGGAGTTCGACCTCGACCAGGGTCTCGACGATCTCCTGCCCGTAGGCGCCGACGTTCTGGATCGGGGCGGCGCCGGTCGTGCCGGGGATGCCCGACATCGCCTCGATGCCGCTGAGCCCAGCGGCGACGGTCTGGGCGACGAGGTCGTCCCAGGGGTGTCCGGCCTGGATGCGGAGCCGCACACGGCCCTCGTGCGGCGATGACAGCCGCTCGACGCCCTCGGTGCGCACGAGGACGACGGTTCCCTCGAAGTCGTCGTCTCCGAAGAGCAGGTTCGATCCCCCGCCGACGACGAGCCACGGCTCGTTCTCGCTCCACAGGTCGCGGAGCGTGTCGACGAGCTCGTCGCGGGTGCGCGCTTCGACGGTGCGACGCGGGGTGCCGCCGACGCGCAGCGTGGTCAGCTGCGCGAGTGGAACGGGATCGATCTCGGGCATGGCGGTCAGGATGCCGCGCGGACGCGGACCTGCGCCTTGCCGAGCACCGTGGTGCCGTCGTGGCTGACCGTCAGATCGAGGCGCAGCGCGTCGTCGTCGACGGCACCGACCTTCGCGACGACGGTCACATCGGCGCCCGCGTCGGTGTCGACGACCACGGGGCGGGTGAACCGCACGCCGTATTCGAGGATGCGACCCGAGTCGCCGAGCCACTCGACGACGGTCTCGACGGCCAGGCCCATGGTGAGCATGCCGTGGGCGAGGACGCCGGGCAGGCCGACGCGTTCGGCGACGGCGTCGTTGAAGTGGATCGGGTTGAAGTCTCCCGAGGCGCCGGCGTACCGGACGAGGGATGCGCGCGTCAGGTGGACGGTGCGCTCGGCGACGATGTCGCCGACGGCGGGTGCGGCGCTCATTCGTCTCCTCCCACGAGCAGCACGGAGGTCGCGGTCACGACGTGGCTTCCTGCGGCGTCGGTGATCTCGGCTTCGCTCGTGACCATCGCGCCCTTGCCGAAGGCACGGATGCCGGTGACGGTGAGCGCGCCGGTGAGTTCGTCGCCCGCGACGATGGGGCGCGTGTAGCGGAATCGCTGCTCGGCGTGCACGACGCGCTCCAGAACGATGCCGGAGTCGGGCTCGGCGAGGAGCTGCTGGAGGGTGAGGTCTTGGATGACCATCGCGAAGGTGGGCGGCGCGACGACGTCGGGGTAGCCGAGCGCCTGCGCTGCGGCGACGTCGTCGTGCTGCGGGTCGGTGGCGAAGACGGCACGCGCGAACTCGCGCACCTTCTCGCGACCGACGAGGTACGGGACGGTCGGCGGGAAGGCTCGACCTTGCAACTCGGGATTCACGGGCACCCGTCGATCCTACCGGCGGGCCTCGACGGCAGGTCGGGGGTCGACGGGATGCCGCGTGTCAGCGCGCGCTGCGCGCGTCGCGGCTCGCCCGCCAGGCCTTGAGGGCCAGCTGCGTCGCGATGAAGGTGAGGAACGCGGCGAACAGGATGTTCGCGGTGAACGGGTCGAGGAGCGTCGCGACCCAGGCGCCGAGCGCGGTCGTCGTGCACGCGGCGATGCCGATGCACGCCGCCGCGACGAGGTCGACGTTGGAGCGGCGGAGGTTGCCGATGGTGCCCGAGATAGCGGTCGGGATCATCATGAGCAGCGACGTGCCCTTGGCCTCGAGGTCGCTCGTGCCGAACAGCATCATGAGCGCCGGGACGACGATCACTCCCCCGCCGACGCCGAGCAGGCCCGCGGCGGTGCCGGTGAACAGGCCCAGGGCCACGAGGGCGAGGATCGTCCAGATGTTCAGGGGCAACGTGGCATCCCTCGACGGGATCACGATGAACAGCATCACGATGACGACGACGAGGAAGCCGACGAAGCCCCACCGGATCGCGTTCTGCGGCAGGCGTGCGAGCAGCCAGGTGCCAAGCTGCGCGCCGACGACGGCCGCCGCCGCGAGGATGAGGGCGGGGATCCAGGCGACCGTGCCGTTCAACCCGTAAGAGATGACGCCGACCGTCGCGGTCGGGACGATCGCGGCGAGCGAGGTGCCGGCGGCGAGCTTCTGGTCGAAGCCGAGCAGGAACACGAGCAGCGGGACGATCACGGTGCCGCCGCCGACGCCGAACATGCCCGACATGAGGCCCGCGATGAGCCCGATCAGGATGCAGAGGACGACGAAGCGCGCGGTGCGCGGGGCGGCCGAAGTCATCCCTCGACCCTATCTGGCCGGCATGCTGAGCGAGGTTGCGCCCAGGCGCGCCGACCCGCCAGGATGACACCGGCGGCCGAAGATTCGGACGCCCTGGGGGATGGGGTTTCCAATGCGTGCTCGAATGAGTCGGAAGTTCGGGGCGCTGATCGTGGCGCTCGCGGTGTTGATCCCCTCTGGCGTGCTCTACTCGCCGGAGGCGACCGCTGCCTCGACCCGGACGGTGTCGGGGACGGTCACCCTCCCGAAGGGCGCGCCGACGTCGTGGTACGAGGGTGTCTCGGTGACGGCGTATGACCCGAACACCGGTGGAGGTGTCGGCGCCGTCCCCGACTCCCGGGGACGGTATTCGATCGAAGGACTCGGCGCGAAGAAGTACGAACTCGACGTCGAGATCGACGAATACACCGATTCCAAGGGTCGACGTGTCGTTCCGAACCTCCTTGGTCCTGGTACGCGCACGGTTGATCTCCGCTCCAGCAGCAAGCGCGGTGTGAACGCCACTCTCACACTTGGACGCACCATCAGCGGCAGAATCTCACTGCCGCCGGGTGCGCCGGCATCCTGGCTCAAGCGGATCTGGGTGCGCGCGGGCGGGGCAGTGGCCTACCCGAACTCCGCGACCGGCGCGTACACACTGGTTGGTCTTCGCCCCGGGCGGTATCCGGTGGATTTCGCAGCTGTCGACGATGGCGGCATGAGGCCTAATCTCGTCGACGAATACTACGGGGGCACGCCGCACGAGGATGAGGCACTGCTCGTGGACGTGCGCGCTGCGAACGCCGTCGGTATCAATCATGAGATGAAAGCAGGCAAGACCATCACGGGACGCGTGACTCTGCCGAAGGGGGCGCCCGCGTCGTGGCTGGGCTCCTCGACCGTGACTGCCTACTCCGAAGACCTGTCCGAGTGGATCTCGAAGGCGAACCCCGACCCGAAGACGGGTGTGTACAGGCTTGAGCGCCTACCGGCCGAGCCTGTTTACGTCGAGTTCGGACCGCGAGTGAGCTTGATCGGCGGACCGGAGAGCGTAACGGGAGTCCACGCGGAGTGGTACCCGAACGCGGACAATTGGTCATCGGCTGAGCCAGTGACTCCCGGGTCCGCTGGCATCGACGCAGACCTCACGTATGAGCTCTGGGGCACCCTGCGCTCGGCTACTCCCAAGATCAGCGGCAGCGCCAAAGTCGGCGCGATCTTGAAAGTGGGCACGGCCGGCTGGCAAGCCGGTACCACGTTCCGGTATCGCTGGCAGGCCGATGGCGCGCCGATCGCCGGGGCGACGAAATCGAAGTTCACCCCGACCGCGGTGCACCGAGGCAAGAGCATCACGGTATCGGTGACGGGTGCGCGCGAGGGGTGGACCTCGGTCACCAAAACGTCTGGACGAACGGCCGCCGTCGCGATGGGAACGTTGAAGACGGCGACGCCGAAGCTTTCGGGGAGGGTGAAGGTCGGCTCGAAGCTGACCGTGCAACCCGGCTCATGGACGAAGGAC
Source organism: Microbacterium marinum (assembly GCF_014204835.1). Lineage (NCBI taxonomy): Bacteria > Bacillati > Actinomycetota > Actinomycetes > Micrococcales > Microbacteriaceae > Microbacterium > Microbacterium marinum. Next base: position 2,753,427 of record NZ_JACHMD010000001.1, read on the forward strand.
GCGAAGCTCAGTTATACGTGGAAGGCCGACGGCCGCCCCCTATCGGCGACGGGTAAGACGCTCACGCTCACACGGGCCCACGCCGGTAAGCGCATTACCGTCACTGTCGTAGGAACTGCCGCTGGCTACGCGAAAGCGTCGAAGACCTCGGCCAAGACCGCGACCGTCAAACGCTGACGCCGCGACCTCGGAGGCGCCGCTCGGCGGAGACCCCGGGGAGGTGCTGCGCGCGGCGGTCGTGGCATACGTTTCCCGCACCAATGCGGTCGGCGTAATGGGGTCGCAGCTGCTGAGGGTGCTTGCGGAGGGGCCGCCGCTGCAGGCGTTGCACCTCGAGGCGTCTGAGCCGTGGATGGCGCTGCTGGCCGAGGCGATCGCCGCGCGGGTGCCGGGGATCGACGCCGACACGGCGCACGCGCTGGCGTCGGGGCACGAGGCGGTCGCGAACGCGGCGATCCGCGCGTGGGCGCGCGGCTGCGGCGTGGGCGCTCCCGCCGACCGGGTCGAGGCGGCGCTCGCGCACCTGCGCTGGCCTGACCGCACCCGCCGTCGCCTCAGGGGACTCCGCTTCTGCTCGGGATGCCGCTCCTCGCCGTCCGCTGCACATCCGCTCCCCCGCCGCGTGACACCCCCACGGCGCCACCCAGCCGCAAGTGAGAGAGTTGCCGACGTTCCGGAGATCGAACTACGCGCGCACCCTGAGACCGCGCGGCAGGGGGCGGCTGTGCACGACGGTGAGCAGACGATTCGCTCGCGTCAGCGCCGTGTACAGGACCCCTTGTCGTCCCACGTTCTCCGGGAATGCGGCGGGCTCGACAACGACGACCCCGTCGAACTCCAGTCCGCGCGCACGTTCCGGCGGGAAAAGGGTGAGCGTTTGACCGCCACTGCGCCACGTGGACGCGTCTCCGAAATCCGCCTGCCAGCCGCGCCGCACGAGCGCTGCCTGCACCGCGAGCGGTTCGACCGTGATGATCGCAACAGTCCCCGCACCTACCCGCGCGAGTAGTTTCGTGGCCCGTGACAACGTCAGCTCCGGTAGCTCCCTTAGGGACACGGCCCGGGTGACTGTAGGTTCCTCTCCATCCTGCTGGAGCGAGTACAGATGCCTGTCACGCGCGGGCAGTAGCTGGTTGGCGAAGCGAAGGATCTGCGCCGTGGACCGGTATCCGCGGGCAAGAATCTCTACCGGTGCCTGCCCGTCGCTGTCTTCGATCGCGAGCAGGTTGGCCACCTCCTTCCACGACCCGAACGTGTGATCCGTGCGACGCTGATTCATATCACCGAGGATTGTCCATCCGCCGCGGTTTCCCAGCCACCCCAAGACCTCCCACTCAATGGGGTGGATGTCCTGCGCCTCATCGACAATGACGTGGCCTGGGTTCTCCACTCGAGTTGTCCGGACTCCGATGTATGCCATGAGACCGCGGTATGAAGTGATTCGACTCGCCTGCAGCCTCTCGAAGGTGGTAGGCAACTCTCGCAGGTACCGCACCCACTCCGCCTCCAAACCGTTTGCGGGCGGATCTTCCAGGAACCAGCGAAGCTCGGCATAAACGTCGCTCGCCGTCGCTTTCTCCCCGACGTCGTCCAACCCCGCTCTCGCCCGCGAGTAGGCCGCGTCAATCAATCGCGCCAGACTCTGATCGACGTCCTGCAGGACGAATGACTCGGTTGGCATGTCCGAGCGGGGCAGTCCTGCGAGCTCCTCGAGCAGTGTGGGAATCGGCTTCACCTCATACTGCGAGTCATCGGCGATGAGAGCTCGTAGGGCGCCCTGCACATGTTTGACGTACTCCACCGTGGGTCCCAGCACGAGAACCTTGCCCGAGATGGGAGCCACATCCTTGCTGAGGAGATACGCCGCACGATGGGCGGCGACGATCGTCTTTCCCGTCCCGGGATGTCCTTGGAGTATCTGGTTCTCCCGAGCGGGGCGAGTGATCGCTTCATATTGATCGGACTGCAGCGTCGCCAGGACTGCGGACATTGCGGCAGTCTTCGGGGCCGCGAGCTGGCGGCGAAGCAGGTCTGGAGCTCGAAGCACCGGCCCTGGAACCAGCCCGCGCGAGACGCGGGCGGACTCCGGTCCAGGAGCTACCTCGACTATTTTGGCGCTGTGGTCGATGTCAGGTGTCGAAGCTCCCACCCCACGCGCCCGTCCCTTCGCGAAGGGTGCTCGCGGAATCTGCAACCTGCGCTCGGGGAAGAGCTCAGCCACTTGTTCCGGTCCGAACGTCTCGTCTTGGTAGTCCACGATGCGTCCGCCTTGGTGCGCGAGCACCCGCACGCCGACGACGTTCTCACAAAGCTCGTGGTGCTCAGCTGCCTTTCGGTAGTACGTGCACGCAACCTTCGCGGTCCAGCTGAATACTTTGAAATCGCCACCGTCGAGATACGCCGTGCCGATATAGAAGTCTCGAGCGCCATCGAGCGACGCATCGGGTGACCCCAAAGCCACGCGACCAACCAGTTCGCCCGCCATCGCGACGTCTGTCGATGTGGAGGTCGTCCATGTGTTCTGAGTCTGTGCGCTGCGGAGTCGCTGATGCCGGGCGGCATTCTTCGACAGTTCCTCGTTGTAGCGTTTTTCCTTGGCCATTTCATCGGCGACCACGCCCGGTTTTGCCGCGCCACTCACTGGAGCACCTCAAGAACGCAAACTGCGAGGTACCGCAGAGACACTGCCTCCGGCCTTTGCGCGTCGAGTTCAGCCGCGAGCGCCTCGTACCGCTCTTGCTGCCGTCGCTTTTGCCCCTCCACCATCCGGAGCACGCTACGTCCCCGGTCTCTCTCCAACATGGTCTGCATGCGTCGATGGATCCCCTTCATCCGGCGCGCGTGTTGATCCGCGAGGATCGCTCGGCGCGCCTCTGCGAGCGCGCCTTCCTCGATGTCTCGACGGTCCTGTACCTCCCGATGCCGAAGTTCGAGTTCGCGCTTCGCTCGATTGGCTAACCGCGGCAGCGGACCCGTATCGATTGGACGCCCTTTCCCCATCGTGCCGCGGGCAAGCGCCGCCAGAAGCGCGTCTGCCGGGGAGCTGCCCATTGTCTTGCCCGTGAAATCGATGGACGCACCCCAGATCTCATCACCACCGCGGCTCGCGTTTTCGGCATGAGCAAGCACGATCAGATAGTTCCCTGGTGCAACATCTCCGTCGGCGCGAATGCTGACGTAGGCGAACCGCGCGTGTCGGTGTCCGGGGACCTCTGCTGCCGCCATAACGAGAGGATGGTTGGCGGAAAGCAATTCGATCCCGCTCGTGCGTGCCAGCTCGGGGTCGAGCGCGAGATGGATCGGGATGTCGTTCTGCAGGTCGGTGACGAGCGAGCCGGTCTCGGACCGGTTCCGCCGGCCTCGCCGGATCAACTCGAGAATCCGAGCAGCCATCGCTGGATTACCGCGGAGCTCGACCGTCCTCCCGTCGCCACCACGCGCCAACCCGTCACCACCGTCGCTCTGGGCCCAGTCGTCGAGAAGGTGCGCCAGCTCAGCCTGACCGAGGTAGCGTCCGGTGGAAACGAGCTCGTCTACGAGTCCAGCTACCTCGACGTCATTAGCGATGATGAGACTCGCGGCGGAGTCAGCGACCTGACGAAGCCCCTGGCGTTGGGCTTCGATCGCGGTCAAGAACTGGCGCGCCTTCTCGTCCTGCTGTGAGCGAGTGAGTCGGAAATCCATCGCCTCGCGAAGCACATCCATGTGCTGTCCAATGATCGGCTCGAGCTCGCCTATCGACTGCTCGAAGATCTGGATTCGCTCGAGGACCCTGAACATGATGCGAGAGTCGATCGCACCGTCGTTATAGAAGTTGCGAATCAGAATTTTCTCGGACTGCTGGCCGATTCGATCGATGCGACCGATCCGCTGCTCAATCTCCATGGGATTCCACGGAAGGTCGTAGTTGATGACTGCTGAGCAGAACTCGAAATCCAGGCCCTCCGACGCCACTCGGTTCGCGAAGAGGAAATCATAGTGGCCCGCGCGGAAATCCTTCATGATCTTTCGCCGTTGGTCTCGCTTAACGTCACCATTGAGCACGGCGATGCGGTAGCGGCCCTGGAAAGTGGCCTTCAGGTTCCGAAGGTTGGCTTTGGACCATGTGAAGAGGAGGGCCTGCCGCCCGAGTGTGTGTAGCTCGGATAGCACGCCGCCCAATACTTCGAGCTTGGAGTCAGGGACCTCGAGTACGCGCTTGGCTGCGTTGATGAGCTCGGGGTGTGGTTCTACCCAGCTCGGTCGGTGTGCCTTGTCCGCGTCTCCCTCCCAAACCTCCGGGTCCGATCCGAGTACATCCCGGGCTGCAAGATGAATGCTCGTGCTCGCCAGCCTGATAGGCATCTGCATGGAGAAGTACATCGGTGTGCGCGCCACATCTGCACGGCGCGCACACCATTTCAGATACTCTTCGTAGAACGCCGCTTCGGCCGGATGCCACACGACCTCAATGCCCGGCTCCGCGTCCCGCACAGCCTTCCTCTCATCGACTTCAGCGCGGCGGGTGCGCGTGACGGTAGTAGAGAGGGCGTTGAGTTCCCCAAGAAGTCGCCGCGCGTCTGCGACGTCCTTCGGAGGGAGCGGGGCGCGGCGAAGTATTCCAGAGAGCTCTGCGAATTCCGGGCGCTGCGTGAGCGATCTCTCGAACACGAGACCTTTCAGGCCACCGAGCACTGAGTCGAAGTCAGACCCTCGGACGTCCTGCCTCGGAAGCATGCGACCCACCTCGTTGAGCACGGCATTAGGTTCTAGCCGAGCCTCGAGGTCCTCGATGGTGTCGAAATCCGCCGGCTCGAGCAGCCCGAGGAGGTGAAGCAGGTCCGTCTGACGAAGGTTTATCGGCGTCGCCGTGAGGAAGACCATGTTGGAGCCGATCGTCCACTCTGACAGTTGAGTGCCGAGCTGATAGCTCTTGGTGTCACTGTTACGCATCGAATGCGCTTCGTCGACGATGACGAGATCGAACTCCGGCGGGTTGTCGCGCAACTCGTCGAGCGCATCCCACGTTCTGAGCGTCTCCAGAGAGACCACGTAGGACCTGCGTTTGGGTACCCGACCCTCTCGATGTTGCGCCAGGAACCTCTCCAGTTCCTCCCGATCCAGCTGGACCAGGTCGAAGCCGAATCGCTCTTCCATCTCATCGCGCCACTTATCCACCAGCACAGATGGGCAGACGATGAGCACCCGGTCTGCCTCGTGACGCGCCTCCAGCTCCGTCCAGATGAGACCCGCCTCGATCGTCTTCCCGAGTCCAACCTCGTCCGCGATGAGAATGCGCGCCTGCCCTGTTTGAAGAAGCTTCAGGACCGGTTTGAACTGGTACGGCCGAAAAACCGTCCGCGTCGCTCGGAATGAGTAGATCGTGTCCGCGAAACGGCCTCGAAGCTTCGCCCGGGTGAGCGTCGCTCCAAAGCGCGCTGCGGACGCGGCTGGTCCGAGGACCCACTCGTCCGGCTGGTCCGCCGCCTCGATTGGTGCCAGTTTGTGCTCGAGTTCCATACGCAGCCCGCCATCACCGAACACTCGGTAGGACCAGGCGCGGCGGTCGAAGGCTCGTGTCCGGATCTCGACGTCCGCGCCCCCGGGAACCGTCAGAACCCGCTCCCCTACTCCGAATCTGGGGGCAGGCACCGGGTCTCCTGTCTCCCACAGGTGTTCTGCCCAGTTCAGCGCTTCGAACAGCGGGTGCTCGACGGTGTCATCCCAGCTTTCGAGGGTTAGCTGCGCGGATGAGCCTGTCGGGCCGGACCCGACCTGCATTACGATCGGCGATCCGATGCCCTCGAACCAGTACAGTCCCGCGGGCAGACCACTCTCTGAGTCCTGGGACGTACGAACGACGGGCACGGCGTCGTAGAGGTGGTCGACAGACTCATCCACGATCACTGCGCGAGAGAAGCCGCCGCGCGAGAGAACGACACCGAGGTCATCGGGAATCGGGTGGTAACCGAAGCTGATCATGTCAGGTCACGCAGCCTCTAACGCGACACGAGTCATTGACAACCATCGTTCCCTCCCCAGTGAGATCTGTCTGCAGACTAAACCACGCCGCGCGGCGGCGGCGTGGGCGCTCCCGCCGACCGGGTCGAGGCGGCGCTCGCGCACCTCGCGCTGGCCTGACCGCACCCGCCGTCGCGTCACGGGGACTCCGCTTCTGCTCGGGATGCCGCACCTCGCCATCCGCCGCGGTCCCGCTCCCCCGCCGCGTGACGCCCCTACGATCGGAGGATGAGCGACTTTCCCTTCGTGTTCGTGGCCAATGCCGGTGATGGTTCGATCAGCACGTTCCGGCTCGTGGAGGGCCGGCTCGAGCGGCTCGCGGTGACCGAGGGCGTGCCGGGCTGCTCGACGTTCGTCATCGACGGCGAGCGCGATTTGCTGTACGCGGCGGTGAAGAAGAGCGAGGCGCGGGATGCCGGCATCTTGACCCTCGAGATCGATCGGGAATCCGGTGCGCTGACGCCGCGGACGCACCTCGCGTTGGCAGACGGCGGGATGAATTACCTCGCGCTGACGCGGGACGGGTCGGTGCTGCTGGGTGCGTCGTACGGCGGCGGTTACGGGATCGTGTGCCCGGTCGGGGGCGGCGTGGTCGGTGAGCCGGTGGCGCGGGTGGAGTATCCGCGGCTGCATTCGGTGCTGGCGAGTGAGGACGGCCGGTTCGCGTACTTCGTGTCGCTGGAGGCCGACCTCGTCGCGGAGTACGCGCTCGGTGACGACCTGTCGCTGACCCCGCTCACGCCCGCAACGGTCGCGTGCCCGGATCGGAGCGGCCCGCGTCACCTCGCTTTCAGCGAGCGTCAGGATGCCGTGTACGTGCTGACCGAGTTCTCGGGCGAGGTGCTGCGATTCGACCGCGACGTCGAGTCGGGCGTGCTGGAGTTCCGCCAGGCGGTGCCCGCGTACGACCTGTCGAAGGATCTGGAGCACAGCGTCATCGACGAGAACCCGCGCGAGCACCACTACATCTGGGGCGCCGACATCCACCTCGCGAACGGGATGCTGTGGTGCTCGGAGCGCACCGAGAGCACCCTCGGCGCCGTGCGCATCGAGGCCGACGGGTCGCTCACCGCGCCGGAGCGGTTCACCGTGACCGAGCCGCAGCCGCGCGGGTTCGCGGTGAGCCCGGACGGGGGGTTCCTGGTCGCCGCCGGGGAGCGTTCGACGACCGTGTCGCTGTACGCCGTCGACGGCGACTCGCTGCAGCTGCTGCAGCAGGCCGAGACCGGCGGCGGGGCGAACTGGGTGCGGTTCGACTGAGGCATCGATCCGACTCCCGAGACAAACGTGGCGGAACGCCTTGCGGTCCGAAAGCCCATCGCGAGCCCTTGCTACGCATCGAATCGTGTTCGCTGGCGTTGACGTCGGCCTGGGGCGATGTCCCGCGTCGGTAGCCTCCCCGGGTTACGGAAGTTCGTCAATGGTGTCTGTCCAGCGCGAATCGACAGCCTGCTTCGTGGCGAGGAATCCGGGGAACTTGGCATGAGGTTTGAGCTGGTTGGTTCTCGCGTACTTGAACTCCCAGACGCCGGTCACGGAGAACATGCACGCCGCAACCACATCGAAGGCATCGAAGCTGTATAGACGTCCGGTCGGGTCATCCTTACTGTTACGCGTCCGTTGTGTCTCGACCTGCACCGTGCCGTCGGCGAGCACCGTCGGACTCACGTTCTTGCACTCCACGACGAAGGTCCTGCCGGACGCTAGCCGCACGTCGAAGTCAGCGCCACGATCGTCTGTCCGCCGGTCCACTGACGAGACAGCTGGATCCAACTCGAGTAGTTGCTCGAGATGGGCTTCGGCAACTCCGCCTTTGACTGCGGTTGTGAGCATCCTCCTTTCTGCGATCAAGTCGAGGATCTTCGGCGCCGAGAGTCCGAACTGTTTCTCCAGAGGGTGGATGCCACCGGCCATCTTGCTGGCCGTTGACGACTCGCGAAATTGCGCCGCAAGGTTCACGCGGAGCGCAGCGTCGAGTCCTAGATCGGTGGCCCGCCGCTCAAAACGAGCGAAGTCCAACAAGCGGTTTGGCGTGAACCCCACCCGGCACTCGAATCCTTCAGGTGTGCGCGCGGAGTGGCGGTGTCCGCGCCGGGTGTCGACTTCCCATACGTGCCAACCGTCAGCGCCCATCTGATCGAAGTCCCGCTCATATGCATAGAACGAGACGCCCAGTGGCATGGGATCCCACAGTGTCGGGTCGAGTCCGACGAGCTTGTCCTCCTTCGCATTGATCCCGAGAAACAGAGTCGTATCGACTCCCGCCACATCGAAGGCAACGGGGTGAACCTCTGACTTCCAGGTGCTGTCGGCGCCGAACTTGACCTGCGCGTGATGCTCGTCGGTGGGCCGGCCCTTCGTAACTACCCTGGTCAGCCTGATGGGGTAGATGAGCAGACCGAGGCTCTCGCCTCGGTCAGTCTGCACTCCGAAGTAGAACGGGGCGCGTTTGTGATCGCTCGCCCAGACCACTCGGCCGCCGCTCTCCGTGATCGCGCGTCGCAGCAGAGCATGCATGTCCCCGCGACCGCTCGCCTGATAGACACGGGCATAAATCCTGCCAGCCAGGTCGGCCCTTGCCACGTCGTTCAATGCTGCTCCTCGGGGTGAAACTCACGATGGATCGGCGTGTCCTCCCCAGGCCGCATCCCACTTGAAATCTCCACAGACCGCGCACCACTTCGGTGCATGTCGGGTGTCTGAGTCACACTCAGTCTCGACGATACTTGGATGACGTGTTCGTCTCGTTCCTTCGGACGATGCGCGTCATGTTGGAATGAGGTGGCAAGTGGCTGAGCAGCTCCCCGTCGTGAGTTTGTTCTCCGGAGCGGGCGGACTCGACCTCGCTGTCGAACGTGTTGACGGTGAGCCTCTCGCGGGCGACGACCCGGGGAGCGGTCTACTTCGCGTCAGCGTTGCGACGGACTATAACGAGTCCGCGCTCCGAACTCTCAAGGCAAACTTCCGCGACACCTCTACGCTGACTGGGGATATCCGCAACGTCTCGACTGAGCAAATTCTAGCCAGTGCGGGCCTGAGGGCGAGCGAGCCGGTGCTGGTAGTCGGGGGGCCACCTTGCACCCCGTTCAGCAAGTCAGGTTTCTGGCTTGAGCAGAAGCGCGAGAGCCGCGACCCCAACGCGTCTTTGCTCGACGAGTATGTTCGGGTTGTACGGGAAGCGCGACCCGAGGCGTTCATCCTTGAGAACGTTCAGGGTCTGACCTACAAGACGCACAAGGCTCAGTTCGAGCGGCTCCTTAAGGCACTCGGCGAGCTGGGATATAACCCGCAATGGAAGGTTCTACTCGCCGCTGACTATGGGGTTCCCCAGCTGCGACGACGTGTCTTCGTGGTCGGTCGCCGAGACGGCGAGAAGTTTGAGTTCCCCGAACCGACGCATTCTGGATGGAGCGAACACTCCCGCGCGTTCGATACAAGTAAGCTCCCGCATGTCACTGCTGCCGAAGCATTTGAGGGCCTACCCCGTCTCGTACGAGCAGCGGACGATGAAGTAGTCGACGGGAGTTACGGAGAACTTGCCGCAGAAGTTCCACCGGGACAGAACTACCTCTGGCACACCGAACGGTACGGCGGCCGCAATCAATTTCAGTGGCGGAGCCGCTACTGGACATTCCTCCTCCGCCTGGACCCCAACCGCCCCTCGACAACCCTCCAGGCGCAGCCGGGCCCCTGGGTAGGCCCGTTCCACTGGGAGAACGTGCTCACCACAGCCGGTGTCGAGCGCGCGCGCCGGCTCCGAGTCAACGAGATGCTCCGTCTCATGTCTTTCCCTGACGACTTCAAGATCGCAGGGGCGCGCGCTGACGTGCAACGTCAACTTGGCAACGCGGTGCCCCTCGAACTTGGCAAAGCCGTAGCGCGAGCGCTGATGACTCAGCTCGGATACATCGATGTGGCGCAGCGGCAGCTGGTCGTCGCTGGCTAACGGACGCCGGTCTCACAAGTCCTTCACGCAGCCCCCAAGCCGACGCGAGGTCTTGGATCAGCACGTCAGTGAGTTCGCTTCCTGGCGGGAGTTCGCCGAGCAAGAGAGTTGAGCCGCCCCCTTTATTCGGTCCGGACGTTCTGTGAGTCGTCGGTTTCCATTTGATGGGTGCACTGTCGAGCGTACTCAGCTGGGGGTAGGTAGCCGAGCGAGGAGTGCCGGCGGTGGTGGTTGTACTCGTCCTTCCAGTCGCCGATCACAACCTGCGCGTGCAGTAGCGAATAGAAGCTGTTGATGTTGAGGCACTCGTCGCGGATCCGGCTGTTGAACGACTCGACGTACCCGTTGCGCCACGGCGAGCCCGGATGAATGTAGCTCAAGCCGGTGCGGGTGCCGGCCCAGTCGGCCATCGCCTCGCTGATGAACTCCGGCCCGTTGTCCGACCTGAGCACCGCCGGGGCGCCCCGGGCGGCGACGAGGTCCTCGAGGTGGGCGGTGAGTCGGTCGGCGGTAATCGAGCGCTCCACGAGGCCGCCGATGCACTCCCGGGTGTGTTCGTCGACGATGAGCAGATCTTGATCGGTCGGCCGTGATCGTCGACATCGAACTGGAAGTCCACCGCCCACACCACGTTCGGCGCATCCGCCGTCGGCGCGTCGACGGTCGAGGACCCGACGCGCTTGCGCCTACGCCGCTGCGGGACCCGGAGCCCTTCGTCACGCCACAGCCGTTGGATCTTCTTGTGGTTCACCACCCACTCCTCGGCGCGGGCGTCGTGATACGCCCGCCGATACCCGTAGCGGGGATGGTTCTTCGCCCAGGCGCGCAGCCAGTCCCGCAGCGCCATGTCCGGATCGTCGGTGGTTTCGCCCGCGAGCGGGCGCCGGTATGCGGAGCGTGAGAGCCCGGCCAGGCGGCACGCCAACCGTTCGCTCACCCGCAGTGTCCTGAGCAGGTGCGAGACGGCGGCGCGACGTCTGCCCGGGCCTAGAAGTTTCCCTCAGCCAACTCCTTCAGCGCCGCCTTCTCCAGCTCCGCTTCGGCGAGTAGCCGCTTGAGGGTGGCGATCTGCTTCTCCAGCTCCTTCAGGCGCTTTGCGTCGTCGGCCTTGAGGCCGCCGTACTGGTTCCGCCACCGGTAGTACGTCTGCTCGGACACGCCGAGCTCCCGACACACCGCGGCGACATCCTGCCCGTCGGCGAGCATCCTGTCGGCCTGCCCGAGCTTGCGGACGACCTGCTCCGGGGTGTGACGCTTCCTGCTGTTCGACATGATCTGACCAGTCTCCCTGCCCGCGACTCCGCGCGACAGGACAACTCTCAGAACCACCGGACCTACGAAACGGGGTCAGCCCATTCCTGGCAACCCTGATCGCGGAGGCCCCTGTCCTCGGCGAGGACCATGACGAGATCCGTTGGCCGCGGCCGAACGAGCTGCCTCTGGTCGAATGGCTACCGACGGATCGGCTTGCCCTGACGGCGGGGCGCCGCGCGGTCGACCAACTTGAATGACCGACATCGGACGCCTAAGTACCGAGGCCCTGAGCGCCAGCGAGTCCCCGCACAGCCCGCTCCCGGACGCGAGCGGGATGCTCACAGCAAAGCCGCAGACGCCTACCGCAGGAACATCCCCGGGTCGAACTCGTCGATCGGAATTATGCGGACGCGCGGCAGCTGCGCGTCGAAGGCGCCGGCGTCGAACTCAAGGTCGAAGAACCGCAGTCCGGGGATCTGCGCGAAGCCGGCGTTGCGGAACTCCTCGAACGCCAGCACGCCGAGACGGCGCGACCCATCGGCGAGCGCGCCGACGTCGTCGACGAAGTCGCCGTCGTGGCTCACGAGCACCACATCGTCCGAACGGTCCCGCAAAGCGCGGAGCGTGCGCTGGATGGCGATGTCGACGACCTTCTCGTCCGCATCGCCCGACAGCGGCACCGGCGTGTAGCCGAGCGCGAGCAGCGCCTGCACGAACGACATCGGCAGGTTCGTCGACGCGTTCAAGAAGAAGAGGCCCTGCACCTCCTGGTTCCACTCCCGCGCGAGGAAGGTCAGAATCCGGTCCCACCGCGGACGCTCATCGGACTGCGGGCGCCGCCCGAGAATCGAGCCGCCGAGCGTCGCGTCGATGTTCTCGCCGTCGATGAGCACCCAGGTCTTGCGGTCAGCCGCCACGGCATCCTCCTCCACGCGCGAAGCGCGTCCGCCTCATCCTACGAGGCGCCCGCCCCGCTACCGCCCGCGCCCCGCGAACACCGCGTGCAGCAGCGGCACGACGGATGCCACGAGCAACACGCCCCCGAGCACCCCGTCCTCCGGGCGCACCAACGCTCCCCCGACGACAAGCCCCGCGAACATGATCGACGACGGCAGCCGCCGCCCCACCTGCTCCAACCGGCCCACGCGCCGCTCCAGCCGCGGATCGGTGAACGACACCTGCCCCTCCTCCACCCGCGCGACGAGCTTCTCGAGGCGCCCCGGCATGCGCGCGAGCGTTCCGGCGATCGCGGCGCCACGCTCCAGCACGTCGCGCACGGCGTTGCCGCCCTCGTCGCGCACCAGCTGAGCGGCGTACGGCTCCACGGCATCCCACAGATTGAAATCCGGATCGAGCGCACTGCACACACCCGACGTCAGCGACATCGCCCGCACGATCAGCAGGAAGTTCTCGGGCAGCTGGAACGGCAGCGCCCGCACGACGTCTTGGAACTCGATCGCGAACGCGCGGAACTCGCGCGGATCGACCTCGCGCAGCTGCGCGAACCCCATCCCGCCGAACCGGGCGAACAGTTGCGTCATCGCCCGCTCGAGCTCGGTCGTGTCGGCCGACGGCAGCAGCACGCCCACCTCGCGCACCGCGGCGACCAGCGCCGCCCCATCCCGCGCGGCCGTCGCGACCATCAGCCGCCGCAGGCCCCGGCGCAGCGACGGCGGCACCTCGCCCATCATCCCGAAGTCGATGAACGTGAGCGTCCAGCCGGGCCCCGTGGCGTCCAGTGTCGAAAACGGAGTCACGAAGATGTTGCCCGGGTGCGGATCGGCGTGGAAGAACCCGTGCGTGAACACCTGGTCGAACATCACCGACGCGAACACCGATGCCACCTCGGCAGGGTCGATGCCCGCCGCCCGCAGCGTCTCGTGATCGGTGATCTTGATCGCCGTGACATCCTCGAGCGTCAGCGTGCGCCGCGACGTCCGCTCCCACACCACCGCGGGAACCGCGACCCGCTCGTCGCCGGCGAAGTTCTCGGCGAACCGCTCGCCGTTGGCGGCCTCGTGCAGGTAGTCGATCTCCTCGAGGCTCGTCGCCGCGAACTCCTCCACGAGCGCGGGCGCATCCACCCGGCTCGACACCACCTTCACCCGGCTCAGCCACCGCCCCACCCGGCGCAGCGCCGCCAGGTCGGTGTCGACGATGAGCTGGATGCCGGGGCGTTGCACCTTCACGACCACCGTCGACAGCCCGGCGAGCTCGGCGTCCTCCGCCGACAGCACGGCGCGGTGCGCCTGCCCCAGCGACGCCGCAGCGACCGGCTCGGGCTCGAACGACGCGAACGCCACGGGCAGCGGCACCTGCAGCTCCGCTTCCGCGACCGATCGGATGCCGGCGAGCGGCACCGCCGGCACCTCGTCCTGCAGCCCCTCCAGTTCGGAGGTGATCTCGGGCGGCAGCACGTCGAGGCGCGACGACATGAACTGCCCCACCTTGATCATCAGGCCGCCGAGGTCGACCGCGAGCGCGTGGAACCGCCGCGCAATGCGCTGCAGCCGGGCGGTGCGCCCGCGCGCGGCGAGCGCTCCCAAGCCGATGCGCGGCAGGAACAGCTCGAACCACCACGTGACGGCGAGCGCCACCCCCGCGAACCGCAGGATGCGGCGATACCGCGCCTTCGCCGCCCGCTCGTCCGGCACCGCCGAGCGCGCGGGACGATCCGAGGCCACCCCGGATCAGCCCTGGGCGAGCAGCGCGTAGAGCCGACGACGCGCGTCGTCGATGATCTCCACCGCCTGCTGCACCTGCTCCGGCGTTCCGGTGCGCGCGACCTGCGCCGCCGCCTGGGCGAGCTCGACACCGGCCTTGGGCAGCGCGGTCTTGCGGCCGCTCTCCCGCGAGGTGCTCTCCCACGGCGCAGAGCTCTGCGAAGCGGCATCCGCGTCGATCCGTCCCGCCTCCGTCAGCGAGTAGGTCTTGCGGCCGCCCGCCTCCTCGGCTGTGATGAGACCCTCATCGGCGAGCAGCTGCAGGGTCGGGTAGACGCTGCCGGCGCTGGGCTTCCAGCTGCCGCCGCTGCGCTCGTCGATCTCCTGGATGATCTGGTATCCGTGCATGGGCTTCTCGGCCAGCAGCGTGAGGACGGCGGCGCGCACGTCGCCGCTCTTCATACGCGGGGATGAGGGGCGCGGCTCGAACGCCGTGCGCATCTGATCGAGGGCCTCCCAGACGCCCGCGCCGAGGTCTCCCAGCCCGAACGGTCCGGTGCCTTTGCCGAACCCGGTTCCACCGAATGACGTGCTCATGACAGCTCCTTCGTATCGTGACCGATACTGAACGATATATCGCTCGACGACGTTTCGGAAGGGGCCTGCTGCCCCGGATCAGGACTTTTTCGACGAGGTCCGGTCGGGGGCCGTCCAGGTAACGTTCGGGTAACGCCCAGAAAGGTGAGCCAGACTCGCTGACTTGTGCCCGCCCGAACGGGTGCACACGTCGTTCTGACGTGCTTTCCCGAAACGAAACGCTCCACTGCATGCTTACTGATTCCCACGCAACCCCTGCCCGCCGAACCACCCGCCAGGCCGTCCGCCGCCTGCGGCGCCGCCCCTTCCTCGTCGCCTCGACTCTGACCGCGTCCCTCGCGATCGCGGCGACCGCCACCGCGATGGCACCGGCGCCCGGCACAGCCCACGCCGATGAGCCGCAGGTCACCTTCGCGCTCGCGTCATTCAGCACGGCACTCCCCCAGACCCTCGGCGGCAGCGCCGACACGAAGCTCGCGACCACCGTCGAAACGGCCATCGCCGAGGCCGACGCCGCCATCGCCGCGTCGAGCGATGTCACGAAGGACATCGCGGCATCGAAGCTCGAGGTCGCCGCCGACGACACGACGGTCGACACCTCCGACCTCGAGGCGGCGGTCGAGCACCTCGAGACCGTCGAGCAGATTCCGCTCCTCGACATCGCCGGCGCGACCGGTGACGTCGTCGCCGAGACGGCGGACGTCGCCGAGGAGACCAGCGCCCTGCGCGGTCAGCTCGACGCGGCGATCGAGAAGGAGAAGGAGCGCAAGGCCGAAGCCAAGCGCAAGGCCGAAGCCAAGGCGAAGGCTGAAGCCAAGGCGAAGGCCGAGGCCGAGGCGAAGGCCGCCGAAGAGGCAGCCGCCGCTGAAGAGGCGGCCGCTGCCGAGGAGGCTGCGGCATCCGAGACCAGCGCCGACACCTCCGCACCGTCGGTCAGCGTGGCCGCCAGCGGCACCTCCGCCGGCGAGGCGCAGGCGACCGCACGCGCGATGCTCGGCAACTACGGCTGGGGCGACGACCAGTTCTCCTGCCTCGTGTCGCTGTGGAACAAGGAGTCCGGCTGGAACTACCAGGCCTCGAACCCCTCCAGCGGCGCCTACGGAATCCCCCAGGCCCTCCCCGGCAGCAAGATGTCGACGGCCGGGTCCGATTGGCAGACCAACCCCGCGACGCAGATCGCGTGGGGTCTCGGCTACATCGACGGCCGCTACGGCAGCCCGTGCGGCGCGTGGGGCCACTCCCAGTCCAACGGCTGGTACTGAGCCAGAACACCTCGGATGCCACGGGGTTGCGGACCGCTTCGGCGGACGCAACCCCGTGGCATCCGTCGTTCCACCGGAGTAGACCGGCACCATGGCGAAGAAGGACGACGCGGTCACGCTCGACATCGACGGTCACGAGGTGCGGATCTCGAGCCCCGGCAAGGTGGTCTTCCCTGAGCCCGGGCTGACGAAGCTCGACCTCGTCGAGTACTACGTCGCCGTCGCCGACGGCGCCCTGCGCGGCGCGGGCGACCGCCCCATGGTGCTGAAGCGGTTCGTGAAGGGCATCGACCACGAGGCGTTCTTTCAGAAGCGCGTGCCCGAGAACCGGCCCGACTTCGTCTCCTCGGCCACTCTTCACTACGCGTCCGGCACGAGCGCGGAAGAGTCCGTGATCACGGATGCCGCCGGCCTCGCCTGGCTCGTGGGCCTGGGCTGCCTCGACCTGAACCCGCATCCGGTGCGCGCGGCCGACCTCGACCACCCCGACGAGCTGCGCATCGACCTCGACCCGATGCCCGGCGTCGACTGGTCGCAGATCGTCGACGTCGCGTTCGTCGCCCGCGACGTGCTGGACGACATGGGCCTCGTCGGATGGCCGAAGACATCGGGGTCGCGCGGCATCCACATCCTCGTCCGCCTCGACCCGCACTGGGAGTATCCCGACGTGCGTCTCGCCGCACAGACTTTCGCCCGTGAGGTGCAGGACCGTGCGCCGGGGCTCGCGACCGCGCAGTGGTGGAAGGAGGAGCGCGGCGAGAGTGTCTTCGTCGACTTCAACCAGAACGCGAAAGACCGCACCGTCGCGTCCGCCTACTCGGTGCGCCCACTCCCCGACGCCCGCGTCTCGACGCCCGTCGACTGGGACGAGCTGCGCACCATCCGGCCCGAGCAGTTCACCGTCGCAACCGTGCGGGAGCGATTCGCGGAGCGCGGCGACCCGCACGCGGGCATCGACGACGCCCCGGGCTCCCTCGACCGAATGCTCGCACTGGCCGAGAAGATGGGCCCGGCCGAGAAGGCGCCGCGGTCGGGTGACGGATCGGGGCGGCGGCAGTCGACGATGCCGCTCATCGAGATTTCCCGCGCCGCGACGAAGGAGGAGGCCCTCGCCGGCCTCGAGACGTGGAAGGAGCGGCATCCGTCCGTCGTCCCGCAGCTCTCCCCCGCCGACGTCATGGTCGACGGGATGCGCGGGTCGAGTTCACTCTGGTACCGCGTGCGGGTGAACCTGCAGCACGTCCCCGAGGCGGAGCGCCCCGCGCAGGAGCCGCTCGAGGTCGACTACGACCCGTGGCAGGGCCGCTCGCGCTGATCCGGCTCAGGCGGTGAAGAACACCTCGGCGACGCGGGCCAGGTCGGCAAGGTCGCTGACCCCGGCGAGCTCGCGTGCCGAGTGCATCGACAGGATCGGGATGCCGACGTCGACCGTCGCGATGCCCAGCCGCGTCGCCGTGATCGGTCCGATCGTCGAGCCGCACGGGACGGCGTTGTTCGACACGAACTCCTGGCTGCCGACCCCGGCGGCTGCGCACCAGCCGTTCCACGCCGCGGCGCCTGCGCCGTCGGTGGCGTAGCGCTGGTTCGCGTTGATCTTGAGGATCGGGCCCGACCCGAGGCGGGGCTGCACGACCGGGTCGTGCTTGTCGGGGTAGTTCGGGTGCACGGCGTGGCCGACATCGCTCGAGACGCACCACGACGACGCCAGCGAGCGCAGCTGCTGCTCGCGGTCCGCGCCGAGCGAGAGCTGCACCCGTTCGAGCACATCCGCGAGGAACGGCCCGGCGGCACCGGACCGGGTGGCGGAGCCGACCTCCTCGTGGTCGAAGACGGCGAGCATCGCGATGTGCGGCGCGTCGAATCCGTCGGCGGCACGCTCCAGCGCGACGACGCCGGCGTGAACGGATGCCAGATCGTCGAGACGGCCCGACGCGAAGAACACGTCGTCGTGCCCGAAGACGGCGCCGCGGGCGGCGTCCGCCGTCACGATGTCGTACCCGCGGATGCGCGCCGCGTCGACGCCGGCCGTCGCGGCGAGCTCCCCGAGGAGATCGGCGGAGTCGGACTCGCCGAGGCCCCAGACCGGCTGCGTCTGACGCTGCCGATCCAGGGCGAGGCCGTCGTTGACCTCACGGTCGAGGTGGATCGCCAGCTGCGGCAGCCGCAGCAGCGCCCCCGTCGCCGCGAGCACACTCGTGCCGTCGTCGAGCACGAGCCGGCCCGCCAGCCGCAGCTCGCGATCGAGCCACGAGTTGAGCAGAGGACCGCCGTAGATCTCCACGCCCGCCTGCAACCACCCGTGCGAGCCCGTAGTCGGCCGCGGCTTCAGCTTGAACGCCGGCGAATCGCTGTGCGCCCCGAAGATGCGTGCGCCGGTAGCGGCACCGGCATCCTTCGGCACCACCCAGGCGAGGACGGCGCCGTCGCGGACGACGAGGAACCGGCCACCGGCCTGCGCCGGCCAGGCCTCACTCTCCGAGAGCTGCCGGAAACCCGCATCGATAAGGCGACGGGCGACCTCCGCGGCGGCGTGGAAGCTCGACGGCGACGCGGCGACGAAGTCCGCGAGATCATCGGCGTGGGCGAGGGCGTCGGCGGGCATGCGGCCTCCAGGACGGAACGGGCGAACCCCTCGATCGTAGTTCGGCGCGTCACTCCGGATCGATCGCCACCAGCTCCACCGCGGTCACCGCGCCCTCAGCGAGGTCGACGATCATGTGGGTCCGGTGCGGCTGCCGCCGCCGGTCCGTCGGAGACCCCGGGTTCAGCAGCCGGAGACCGGCGGGCGTCGTGGAGTCCCAGGGGATGTGGCTGTGCCCGAACACCAGCAGGTCGGTGTCGGGGAACGCGGCATCCATCCTCTGCTCACGTCGCGGCGCCGGTCCCGTCTCGTGCACCACGGCGAGCCGCACGCCCTCGACGACGCGACGCGCCACCTCCGGCAGACGCGCCCGCAGATCATCGCCGTCGTTGTTGCCGTAGACCCCGATCACCTCGCCGTGCCCGAGCAGCTCGTCCAGCACCGCCTCCGACACCCAGTCACCGGCATGCACGATGAGATCGGCGGCATCGGCCGCGCGCAGGAGGGCAGCGGGCAGGTGCCGAGCGCGACCCGGGATGTGGGTGTCGGCAACGAGGAGCAGGCGGGTGGGCATGGCTCGTCAGGGTAGCGGCAAGCCCCGAGCGACGACACCCCCTGAACGGGGTCCGCGCGAGCGCGCACACTCGTGGACGGGAGCCGGAGCGGCGACCCCACACCGAGCGGGCCCCGTCGAGGCAGCCCACGAAGGAGACACCATGAGCGGAATCGACGACACCACCTCCAACGCGAACCCGGACGGCATCGTCCTCGATCCCGACGATGCGCCCCTCGGCGACACAACCGTCGGAGACACGGCGGCGGCGGACGCGGAGTTCGACGGCCTGGCCACAGCCGAACCGATTGACGACGAGAGCTACCCCGCGTCGCAGGTTCAGCCCGAATCTCAGGGCGAGGACCCCGTCGTCGCCGAACTGGGCGAGGACGGCGAAGGCGACCTCTCCCCCGAAGACATCTGACCGCCGAGGCGGCGCGGCGGGGGCAGGACGACGCCCGCCGCGCCGATCAGCGCCGCGGCGAAGAACGCGGCCGGCAGACCGGCGGAGTTGCATCGTGCCCGTCGTCTCGCACGGGGGCTGCTCTTCCCCTGAGACGACGAGGGGCCCCGTGCCTGCGCACGGGACCCCTCTGGAGCGACGGCTTCTCAGAAGTCGAAGTCGCCGATGTTCTCCGCGTCGAACACGTACGGGTCGCCGAGGAGCACGGCGCCGTCGGCACCGACCTCGTACGAGCCGAGCTTGCCGGCCTCGAACGAATCGCCCTCTGCGCCGGTGATGTCACCGGAGACCAGCGCCTGCGCGGCGAAGGCCGCGAGGTAGCCCAGGTCGGCCGGGTTCCACAGCGCGAATGCCGTGACCGTGCCGTCCTCGACGTACTCGCGCATCTGGTTCGGCGTGCCGAGACCGGTCAGCGCGACCTTGCCCTTGAAGTCGGAGGTCGAGAGGTAGCGCGCGGCAGCCGCGATCCCGACGGTCGTCGGCGAGACGATGCCCTTCAGGTCGGGGTAGGTCTGCAGGAGCGCCGCGGTCTTGTCGAACGAGGTCTGGTCGTCGTCGTCGCCGTAGACGACCTCGACGAGCTCGATGTCGGGGTGGCTCGCGGCGAGCTCGGCCTCCATCAGCTCGATCCAGGCGTTCTGGTTCGTGGCGTTCGCGGATGCCGACAGCACGGCGATCTGCCCGGCGTCGCCGATCTGCTCGGCGATGAGGTCGACCTGCACCTTGGCGATGCCCTCGGAGGTCGCCTGGTTGATGAACAGGTCGCGGCACTCCGGGTTGGTGTCGGAGTCGAACGTGACGACCTTCACATCGGCCGAACGCGCCTCGTCGAGAGCGTCGCAGATGGCTTCGGGGTCGTTCGCCGACACGATGAGGGCGCTGGCACCCTGCTGCGCGGCGGTCTGGATGTACTGCACCTGCGAGGTGGGGCTGGCCTCGGAGGGACCGACCTCCTCGAAGCTGCCACCGAACTCCTCGACCGCCTCCTCGGCACCCGAGCTGGAGGTGTCGAAGTAGGGGTTGCCGAGGTTCTTCGGCAGCATCGTGATCGAGACGTCGCCTCCGTCACCATCTCCGCCGTCGCCGCCGGGTGCGTTGCCGCCTCCGGCCGTGCAGCCTGAGATCACGAGGGTGGCACCGACGGCGATCGCGGCGACGACGCCTGCACGCCGCGTGCGCGTGAATCCGAACATCTTTGTTTCCTTCCTTGGTGCGATGGGTTCGCGTGGTTATCGGGTCGGGGCGGCGGCGCCGGCGGCGCTGCGTCGTCCCTTTCTCCGTCCGATGGCTGCGGATCTGCTCCGGTGCAGCCAGGCGAGGAGGCTTGCGGACACCACGGAGACGATGAGGAGCACGCCCGTGATGACGTTGATGATGTCGCTGGTGACGCCGGCGAGGCGGAGCGCGCTGCCGAGCGTGCCGATGAGGAGCACGCCGGCGATCACGCCGTGCAGGGCACCGCGGCCGCCGAAGATGGACACGCCTCCGAGGAGGACCGCCGCGATGATCTGCAGCTCCATTCCCATGGCGTTGTCGCCGCGCGCGTTCGAGTAGAGCAGGGTGAAGTAGACGCCGGCGAAACCCGAGACCGCTCCGGAGAGCACGAACAGCGTGAACTTCGTGCGCCCGACGTCGATGCCGGAGAAGTGCGCCGCTTCCTTGTTGAGCCCGATCGCGTACAGCGACCGGCCGAAAGGCGTGAAGTGCAGCAGGATCGCGAACACGAGGGCGAGGACCACGAACGGGACGACGATCAGCGGGATGGGCGTGCCCGGGATGTTCGCCTTGGCGAGATCGGTCCACTCCTCCGGGAAGTCGGTGATCGCCGTCGTCCCGAGCAGACCGACCGCGATCCCGCGGAAGAGGGCGAGCGTGCCGATGGTCACCGCGAGGGAGGGGAGCCCCACCACGGTCACGAGGAAGCCGTTGACGACTCCGGCCATCGCGCCGACGAGGATCGCGACGACGGCAGCGGCCGGGAACGGCAGACCCGCCTGCGTGAGGATGCCGGTCATCACGCTCGACAGCCCGACGATGCTCGCCACCGAGAGGTCGATCTCCTCGGTGATGATGATGAGCGTCATCGGGAGCGCGATCAGCAGGATCGGCGCGATGTCGCGGAGCAGGTAGGTGACGGTGAGCGGGCTGTCGAAGTTGCGCACCGTGCCGAGGGCGACGACGACGACCAGCACGAGGATGCCGATGATCGCCGCCTCGCGGGTGAGCAGAGCACGCCGCCACAGGGGCCGCCCGTGGTCCTGATAGGTGCGCGGCGCGACGGTGTCGGTGGTGACCGCGGTCATCGGCTGTCCTCCCGTTGAGCGATGAGTCGTCGATGCTGCCTCACCGCGAGGACGCGGTCGAGGACGATGGACCCGAGGATGAGCACGCCGACGACGGCGCGCTGCCAGAAGTCGTCGATGCCGAGGATGGGCAGGGCACGGTTGATGGTGAGGAGGAGGAAGGCGCCGATCGCGGCGCCCCACACCGTTCCGACACCGCCCGAGATCGCCACCCCGCCGATCACGGCCGCACCGATCGCCTGCAGCTCCCAGCCGGTGCCGGCCGCCGAGCTGACGGTTCCGTACCGGGCCGCGTAGAGCACACCGGCGAGACCCGCGAGGGCTCCCGAGACGACGAACGCCGTGACGATCCGTCGGGTGACCTTCAAGCCGTAGAGGTGCGCGGCTGCCGGGTCGGAACCGATGGCGTAGAACTCGCGCCCGCTGCGCATGTTGCGCAGGTACCAGGCGGCGGCCAGCAGCACGACGACCGCGATGATCGTCAGGATCGGCACTCCGAGGAGCTGATCGGTGCCGAGGCCCCGAAAGTCGCGGGGCAGGTCGGACGCGTTGATCCGGTCGCTCCCGGCCCACGCCACATTGATGCCGCGGTAGACATACATCGTGCCGAGGGTGATGACGAGGGCGGGCACCTTGGCCCACGCGACGAGCAACCCGTTCACGGCTCCGAGCAGCGCACCGAGGACGACACCGGCGACGAAGACGACGAGGGGAGAGATCCCTTCGAGGTCGATGAAGAGGCGTCCGGTCAGGTAGGCCGTGAGCCCGACGACCGAACCTACGGAGAGGTCGACGCTCCTCGTGATGATGACGATCGCCTGTCCGACGGCGACGAGGAGCAGGAGCGACGGCGTCAGCAGCAGGTCGCGGAAGCCGTCCGGCGAGAAGAGGAAGCTCGGATTGGATGCCGTGGCCGCCACGACCACAAGGATCAGGGCGACGGCGATCCCGGTCTCGCGTGCTGTCGCGAGGTGGCGCACGGCTTTCGCGGCGCCGCTCGATCCGGGCGCGGTCTGACGTGGAGTGGTGGTGGTGGTCATGCTGCGTCCTCCGCGTCCGCCGTCGCTGCGAACATCACTGCTTCGGGTGTCGCTTCCGCCCGGGTGAACTGGCCGGTCAGGCGGCCCTCTCTCATCACGAGGACCCGGTCGGCCATGCCGAGCACCTCCGGGAGCTCCGACGAGATCATGAGGATCGCGAGGCCCTGCTGGGCGAGCTCGCTGAGGAGGCGGTGGACCTCGGACTTCGTTCCGACGTCGATGCCACGGGTCGGCTCATCCACGATGAGGACCGTGGGCTCGGTCGCCAGCCACTTGCCGATGACGACCTTCTGCTGGTTGCCACCCGAGAGCGTGCCCGTCTCGGCATCCAGTGCAGCAGTCTTGACTTCGAGCCGGCTCGCCCACACCCGCGCCGCGGCGTTCTCGAGGCCGTTCCAGATCAGCCCCCACTTCGCGAGTTTGGAGCGGATGGCGAGCGTGACGTTGCGGGACACCCCGTCGTCGAGCACGAGGCCCTGCCGGCGCCGGTCCTCGGGGACGAGGGCGATTCCGCGGGCGGTCGCCTTCTGCGGGTTGCCCTTGGGGAGCGACGCTCCGTGGAGGATGACCGACCCGGACTCGTACGAGTCGACGCCGAAGATGGCGCGGGCGACTTCACTGCGGCCGGCACCGACGAGACCCGCGAGCCCGACGATCTCCCCGGCCCGCAGGTCGAAGGACACGTCACTGAACACGCCACGGCGAGTGAGGCCCTCGACGGAGAGGACCACCTCACCGACGTCGGACGGCAGCTTCGGGTACAGCTCGGTCACGTCGCGGCCCACCATCTGGCGCACGAGGTCGTCCACGGTGGTCTCGGCGAGCGGCGTCGTCTCGACGTATGCCCCGTCGCGCATGACGGTCACGGTGTCGCAGAGGGCGAAGACCTCGTCGAAGCGGTGGGAGATGAACAGCAGCGCGCGACCCTCATCGCGGAGGCTGCGCGCGACGGCGAAGAGGCGTTCCACCTCGACCCCGGAGAGGGCGGCGGTGGGCTCATCCATGATGAGCACTCTCGCGTCCAGCGAGATCGCCTTCGCGATCTCGATGATCTGCTGGTCGGCGATCGAGAGCCCTTCGGTGATGCGCTCGGGATCGAGCCCCACGCCGAGACGCTGGAAGATCTGCGCGGCCTCGTCGCGCATCGCCTTGCGGTCGATGCGGCCGAGGCGCCCCGTCGGCTGCCGACCCATGAAGATGTTCTCGGTGACCGAGAGGTCGGGGAACAGGGTCGGCTCCTGATAGATCACCGCGATGCCCGCGGCCTTGGACTGCGCGGTGCTGGTGAAGTCGACGGACTCGCCTTCCAGGAGGAAGTCGCCGGAGTCCCGTCGGTAGAGCCCGGCGATGATCTTCACAAGCGTGGACTTGCCGGCACCGTTCTCGCCGATGAGGGCGTGAATGGAGCCGGAGCGCAGGCGCAGGCTTCCCGAGCGCAGTGCGACGACCGGGCCGAACGACTTCACGACGCGCGTGAGTTCGAGCGCGACTGCTCCGGTCTGCGGGTCGGCATCGAGGACCACAGGTGCCTCCTCATCGAGGGTTGCTCTTCGGGTGAAAGTGGTTGATCATTGCCTGAATCGATTCAGGGTGATTTCACGCTACTGTATGGAAAGCAACAGCAACGGTCAAGTCACCCGCCCAGAGTGACCGAATCGTGACCCGGTGGAACGAGGAGGTGCCATGCCGGTCCGCATCAGGGATGTCGCCGAACGCGCCGGCGTCTCCGTGGGCACCGTCTCGAACGTGCTCAATCGCCCGGAGGAAGTCTCGTCCGATTCCGTCGAACGGGTCACGCGAGCGATCGAAGAGCTCGGCTACATCCGCAACGACGCCGCACGCAAGCTGCGAGCAGGAGTCTCGACGACGGTCGGATTCGTCGTCCTCGACGGGCAGAACCCGTTCTACAACGACGTCGTGCGCGGCGCGGAAGACGAGGCGACACGTCACGGCATCGCGATCCTGTACGGCAACACCGACGAGGACGTCTCGCGTGAGCGCATGTACCTCGACCTGTTCCAGGAGCAGCAGGTGCGGGGACTCCTCATCGCCCCCTACGGCGATGTGACCGCACGACTCCAGCGACTCCGGGCGAGCGGCATCGCCGCCGTCCTCGTCGACCGTTTCAGCGGCGACGGCCGGTTCTCCTCGGTCTCCGTCGACAGCGTCGCAGGAGGACGACTCGCCGTCGACCACCTCATCGATACGGGCAGACGACGCATCGCCTTCGTCGGCGGCCCGTTCGACATCCGGCAGGTCAATGACCGTCTCGCCGGAGCCCGCGCCGCCGCGGAGAACGCCGGTTCGCACGTCGACCTCGAAGTGATCGCGACGGGCGCCATGACCGTCGACGAGGGCGCCGCCGCGGGCGCGCGTCTGCTCGCCCGCTCGCGGCGCGAGTGGCCCGACGCCCTCTTCGCTGCGAACGACCTTCTCGCGCTGGGGCTGCTTCAGGCGCTGGTCGTCGACGGACGCGCCCGCGTTCCCGACGACATCGCCATCATCGGTTTCGACGACATCCCCTTCGCGGGCGCGGCGGCCGTCCCGCTCTCCTCGATCCGGCAGCCGAGTCGCATGATCGGACGCACCGCGCTGCGCATCGTCCTCGAAGAGGCCGACGATCCCGACAGCATCCCGCGGCAGACCGTATTCCCCCCCGAGCTGATCGTGAGGGCCTCGACCGCGGGCTGAGCGGTCTCAGTGGGCCAGGACGGCCTCCCCCGGCGCGATCTCCGACGGCTTCCGGACGAAGAAGGCGAGGATCACCGCCGCACTGGCGACGATCGCGCCGACCACGAACGCCGTGTGCACGCCCGCGGCTGTCGCCTGGACGGCATCCACCCCGTTCTGCAGAGCGGATGCCGCGCCCACCGACATCAGCGTGACGAACAGGGCGGTTCCGGCGGCGCCGGCGACCTGCTGCAGGGTGCCGACGGTGGCGCTGCCGTGCGAGTACAGCGCGTGCGGCAGCGAGCCCAGCGCCGAGGTGAGCAACGGGGTGAAGACGCAGCCGAGGCCGAGGTTCAGCGTCACGTGCACAGTGATCACCCAGCCCACGGTTGTCGCGCTGTCGAAGGTCGTCATCCTCCACAGCGCCGCGGCGGCGACGATCATGCCGGGGATCACGAGCGGGGTCGGGCCGAAGCGGTCGAAGAGGCCGCCGACGACGGGAGCGATGAGACCCATCAGGATGCCGCCGGGCAGGAGCATGAGGCCCACCGCGAGGGTGTCGAGACCGAGGACCTGCTGGAGGTAGATCGGCAGGAGGATGAGCGAGCCGAACAGCGCCGCCATCACGACGACCACGAGGACGACCGCGAGCCGGAACGCACGTGAGCGGAACACCCGCAGGTCGAGCAGGGCAGCGTCGGTGCGCTGCAGCACCAGCTGCCGGGCAACGAAAGCCACCAGCGACGCCGCGCCCACGACGAGCGGGATCCACACCGGGACGGGCGCGTGGCCCGACGCCGATTCACCGATCGAGCTGAGCCCGAAGATGAGGCCACCGAATCCGAGCGCCGAGAGGATGACCGAGAGCACGTCGAAGCGGGCTTCCCGCGTCTCGGTGACGTTGCGCACCCACAGTGCGCCAAGGGCGAGGGCGAGCAGGGCGATCGGCAGCACGAGCCAGAACATCCAGCGCCAGTCGAGCACGGAGAGGATGAGGCCCGACACCGTCGGGCCCACGGCAGGCGCCACGGCGATCACGATGCTGATCACTCCCATCATCCGGCCGCGGTGCGAGGCGGGGACGACGTTGAGGACCGTCGTCATGAGCAGCGGCATCATGATCGCCGTGCCCGAGGCCTGCACGACGCGTCCGGCCAGCAGCACGCCGAAGCCGGGAGCGAGCGCCGCGATCAGGGTTCCCGCCGCGAACAGCGTCATCGCCGTGAGGAAGACGCCGCGCAGGGGGAAGCGAGCCAGGAGGTAGCCCGTCAGCGGGATGACGACGGCCATCGTCAGCAGGAAGCCGGTCGTCAGCCACTGCGCGGTGGCGGCCGTGATGTCGAGGTCGGCCATGAGCCGGGGAAGCGCCACGCCCATGATCGTCTCGTTGAGGATCACGACGAACGCCGCCGCCACGAGGAGGGCGATGACGGGTCCGGTGCGGGGCGAGGCCTCCGGGGCCGTGGGTACGGATGCCGTTTCAGGACGGGAAGCGCTCAAAGTCACGGTTCATCTTAACTGGCAGTCACTGCCAGTTTGGCGCGTTGTGCAAGAATTCATCCGTGGCTCCCGATTCGATCACCGACGACGCTGCGACGCCCGGCCTCCGCGAGCGCCGCCGACGCGAGACGCTGCGGGAGCTGTCGGACGCGGCCCTCGAGCTCTTCGAGCAGCACGGCGTTCACGGAACGACCGTCGACGACATCGCGGCGCGCGCCGGCACCTCTCCCCGCACGTTCTTCCGCTACTTCCCGACGAAGGAGGCGGCGGTGTTCCCGAGTTCGGAGGATGCCGCCGAGCTCGTCCGCGCGATGACCGATGCGATCGCCCGCGGCGAGACGCTCATCCGCGCGATCGAGCACAGTTGGCTACGTCTGCTCGCCGACTTCGACGCGCACCCCGGCGAGCACCGGCGGGCTCTCCGCTTCCGACGGCTGGTCGGAGCCGAGCCCACCCTTCTTGCGCTGGCGCTCCGCAACGAAGCGGAGCAGACGGATCGGCTGACCGACGCCGCCGTCGACGCCGCGGGCGCGGACGCCGACGTCCTCACCACGCGGGCAGCGATCGCCGCCGTCGCGCTGATCGTCCGCCTCGCCTTCGACGAGTGGGCCGGGCGTGCCGAAGCGGGAACCGCGGCCAGCGTGCACGCGATCTACCTCGAGCTGCGCCGCGGCGTGGCATCCCTGGCCGAACAGCTGAACGACCCCGCTCCCCACTGAGCCGCGCCGCGGGAGGCTCAAGGGCACACTGCGATGTCCTGGCACTCGATTCGAGGTCACGATGTTCGCTTGACCTCATCCACGGCGCCGACCCATACCCAGCACCGATGCTCGACATCATCGACCCGGAACACGATCCCCACGGCATCCGGCGTCCAGCGTGCGGCGACAGCGTCGACCCGGACCGGGGTCTCCCCGAATCGGACCCATGCTTTCACCTGCCTGCGCGGCCGCGGGTCCACGGTGAGGGGCACCTCGTCCAGACGCAGTTCGACCGGTGTCAGCGACTGGAGCTGCTGGTCACGGGCCACGGTCTGCAGAATGCGTTCGTTCGCCTTCGCGTCCACCGCGCCGGCGTATCGCCTGTTCGTGCCCATCGACCGTCGTTCCTCTTCTCCGGCTGAGGATGCCAGGTCGCGCCGACACTGGTTCAGCGCAGGCGCCGTTCCTCGAGGATGCGAGGAGTCAGGAGCACACGGCAGACCGCGAAGAAGGTGCACAGACAGCCCGACGACAATCGCCTCGGCGCTCGAGAGAGAGCGAGCCGCACCGGAACCCTCGGGGGTTGGGGACCGCTCAGCTGGTTGGAATGACAAAACCCCCGGGTGGAGCCGGGGGTTTTGCGTAGCGGGAGCGGGGCTTGAACCCGCGACCTCACGATTATGAGTCGTGCGCTCTCACCAACTGAGCTACCCCGCCGCAGAGCTTTCCGGAGGGCGGACCCTCCGGTGCTGCGAGCCCCGAGTCAGGATTGAACTGACGACCCCTTCCTTACCATGGAAGTGCTCTGCCACTGAGCTATCGGGGCGTGCTGCCTGCGAGCAGGCAACTAGAAGAGGATACCAGAGCCGCGGCATCCTCCCGAACGCGGATCACTCCGCAGTATGCTCGTACATCCACGCCATCGGGTCGACCCGCTGGGTCCCGCCGAGGAGCACCTCGAGGTGGAGGTGCGGGCCGGTGGACTTGCCCGTCGACCCGACGGTGCCGATCACGTCGCCGACCTCGACGGTCTCGCCCGCCGACACGCGCAGGGAGCCGGACTCCATGTGCCCGTAGCGGGTGGAGACGAGCTGACCGTCGATGATGTGGTCGATGACGACCGTCACACCGTAGTCACCGCCGCTCTCCGTCGCGATACGCACGGTGCCCGCAGCGACCGCGTGGATCTCGGCACCCTGGCCGGGCGTCAGGTCGACACCGCGGTGCGGCGTCGCGAACTTGGAGAGGTACGACGACGACCCGAACGCGGCCGAGATCGGCACACCGACCGGGAACGGCCACTGGATGTTCGACTCCGAATCGTTCACCCATGTACCGGCGAACTGGGTGACACCGGAATCCGCCGCCACATCCGCCATCGACTCGATGTCGTACTGGTCGGAGCGGGCCAGGTCGCTCGACTTGGCGTCGGAAGCGGCGACGTACGCCTGGATCTCGGTCTTCGCACTGGCCTTCTCGGGCGCAACGAGCGAGATGTCAGCGGATGCCGCGGGGCCGAACGCGCTGACGACCGAGACGGGAGTGGTCGTGACGACGGCGAAGGCGCCGACGATGCCGACGACGGAGACGGAGAAGGATGCCGCAGCGAGGCGCCCGAAGGCGACCTTGGCGCGTCGGGCCTTCGGCGCTCCCCCGGTGCGCACGCGGGCGACCGGCGTCTCCTGTGCGTCGACGGCCGCGCGGGCCACCTGGATCGGCGTCTCGCCGGTGAAGGAGAAGACGCGGGCGGCGAGCTCGAACTCGTCGTCGATGCGCGGACCCGGCTGCTCGGCGGCAAGGTGCGTCGACGTCGCCGAGGGCAGGATCACCGTCTCGTCGAGGAACTCCGGCGCGTGAGAGGCCGGGGCCGGAACGGGCGGAACCTCCTGCGCAGCGCGGACGCGACGGCGCAGCGGAAGCGCTGCGGCGACCGTGTCGACGACGATCTGCGCGGGCGTCGACGCGACGGGGCTTTCGATGGTCGCCGCGAGCTCCGCCTCGAGCCGGGCGGCCTCGGCTTCCGCCGCGATGCGACGGTACTCGGCACGAGTCAGCGAACCGCCGCCGGACACGGCGGGTCGCCGGTCACGACGGGCGCCGGAGGCGTCGGTCGCGGGGGTGTCGAGGGTCAAACGCGCAGGCTCTCGGAATCATGCGGCTGGCGCCGCGGCTTCGGGCTTCAGGATCTCTCCGCTCGGGCAGCGAAGGTAACGATCAGGTAACCACGCTACACGACGGCGCTGAAAAAGGCATGTGCGTAGGTCACAGTCCGATCGCCTCGACCAGGCGGGCATGGAGGGTCGCTCCGGCGGCCACCGTCATGGCCCGCCCCGGCCGTCCGCCCGGCGCCCCGGTGACCACGCCGCCGGCCTCCTCGACGAGCAGCGCGCCGGCGGCGTGATCCCACGGGTGCAGCCCTCGTTCGAAGTAGCCGTCCAGGCGACCGGATGCCACGTACGCGAGATCGAGCGATGCCGCGCCCGCCCGCCGAAGGTCGCGAAGCAGGGGCATCACTGTCGCGACGCGCGCGAGGTCGCCGGCATGGGTCGCCGGGTCGTACCCGAAGCCGGTCGCGACGAGCCCGCCGGCCTCTCCGACCTCGCTCACCGCGAGCCGCCGCGAGCCTAGGAATGAGCCGCCGCCGCGCACCGCAGAGAACATCTCGCCCGTCGCGGGGTTGTGGACGACGCCCGCCAATGCCGACCAGGTCACGGGGTCGGGCTCGCCTTCGACCGCCGCGATACTGACGGCGTAGTGCGGCATCCCGTAGGCGTAGTTCACCGTGCCGTCGATCGGATCCACGACCCAGGTGATTCCGGAAACACCTCGCTCCGCCCCCGACTCCTCCCCCAAGAAGCCGTCGTCCGGACGTGCCTCGTCCAGGCGCGCACGGATCAGAAGCTCCACCTCGCGGTCGGCCTCCGTGACGATGTCGGCGAGCGCCGACTTCGTCGCGGCGATCGCGACCCCCTCCTCACGTCGACGGCGAGCCAGGTCACCGGCCTCGCGGGCGATGTCGAGGGCGAGATCGGCGAGCGCGGCGGCATCCATGGGTCCCACGCTATCTCGCACTACGGTGAGCATCATGGCCAGCACCCGTGACGTCATCATCGTCGGCGGCGGGCACAACGCCCTCGTCGCCGCCGCTTACCTCGCCCGCGCCGGACGGAGCGTGACCGTGCTCGAACGCCTCTCGCACGTGGGCGGGGCGGCCGTGTCGGAGCAGCCGTGGGAAGGCGTCGATGCGCGCCTGTCGAGGTACTCCTACCTCGTCAGCCTGCTGCCCTCCTCGATCATCCGAGACCTGGGGCTCGACATCCGACTGAAGCGGCGTCGCTACTCCTCGTACACACCGCTCCCGGGCGACCCCGGTCGCGGCGTCCTCGTCGACGGTGGCGATGAGGCAGCGACGATGGCGAGCTTCGCGCGCGCCACGGGAGACCCGCGCGAGGCGGAGCGTTTCGCCGACTTCTACGACCGCCTGCGTCCCCTGGCGACCACACTCTTCCCCACGGTGACCTCTCCCCTCGTGCGCGCAGCCGACGCCCGGGCGGCTCTCGGCGACGACGACCTCTGGGAGGCGGTCACCGAGCGCCCCCTCGGCGAGCTCATCCGCGACGCCCTCACCGTTGACGTCACGAGGGGCATCGCGTTCACCGACGGGCTCATCGGGACGTTCGCGACGGCGGACGACCCCTCGCTCCGGCAGAACCGCTGCTTCCTGTACCACGTCATCGGCGGCGGCACCGGGGACTGGGACGTGCCGATCGGCGGGATGGGGAGTGTGAGCGGCGCCCTCGAGCGCGCCGCACGCGCCGCCGGCGCCGAGATCCGGACCGGGTCCACCGTCGTATCGGTGACCCCCGACGGTGAGGTGACCCTCGACGACGGCTCCACCCTGCACGCGACGCTCGTCCTCAGCGGCGTCGGCCTCGCGGTCCTCGACCGGCTGCTGGCTTCCGGCGGCGCCGCGACCCCGAGCGCGGAACCCCCGCGTCCCGAGGGCGCCCAGGTGAAGGTCAACATGCTGCTCCGGCGCCTCCCCCGCCTCCACGACGCGACCGTTGATCCCCGCGCCGCCTTCGCCGGCACCTTCCACATCAATGAGACGCTGACCCAATTGGATGCCGCGCACGCGCGAGCCGCGAGCGGCGGCATCCCCGATCCCCTCCCCGCCGAGATCTACTGCCACTCACTGACCGACCCGAGCATCCTCGGTGCCGAGCTTCGCGACGAGGGCGCGCAGACGCTGACGCTGTTCGGACTGCAGGTTCCGCACCGTCTCGTCGCCGACGGCGTCGCCGATCGGGCGTCGCTGTTGCAGGCGGCTCAGCGCTCGCTCGACTCCGTGCTCGCCGAGCCGATCTCCGATGTCGTCTACGAAGCGCCCGACGGCTCCCCGTGCATCGAGGCGCGCACGACCGCCGACCTCGAGGATGCACTCGGCATGGCCGGTGGCGACATCTTCCACGGTGACCTGTCGTGGCCGTGGGCACCCGACGACGCACCGCTCGACACCCCGGCACAGCGATGGGGCGTCGCCACGGCGCATGATCGGGTGCTCGTCTGCGGGTCGGGCGCGCGACGAGGCGGCGCCGTCAGCGGCATCGGCGGCCACAACGCGGCCATGGCCGCCCTGGAGATCCTCAGCCGCTGACGGAGCTCACTGCTGCGGCGGCGCCGGCGGTGCCGGCGGTGCGGCCGGGTAGTCGGGCTGGTTCGGCACGGGAGGCGCGGGCTGGTAGGCCGGAGCCGCGGTGTTCGGCTGCGGAGCCGGAGGCTGAGGCGACTGAGGCTGCTGCGGCGGCGCATCCGCCGCGACGGGCTCGGTCGGCGCGACAGCCTGCGGCTGCGGGTAGGTGGGCCATCCCGTGTAGTAGGCGTTCCAGTCGGGGCTGCCGTCGGGGAGCACCGGCAGGGGCGTGCGCCCGTCGGCGTACGTCGGCCAGGCCTGCGGCTGCGGCGCAGCCTCCGGTGCCTGCGGGGTGGCGGACGCGGCGTAGGCGGAACCGTAGGCGTACTGGCCCGCGGGTGCCTGGTCGACGGGGCGAGGCTTCTTCGGCGCGAAGAGAGCATTCACGAGAGGCACGAGCGCCGTCCCGACAGCGACCAGGATCGCGAGGGCGACGACGACCCGCCAGTAGATCGGGAGGAAGTCGAAGAACTCGGCGAGCATGAGCGGCAGGATCAGCATGATCCCGAGGATCACCAGCAGACCCATGGTCACGTACGCGACGACGCTCGTGAAGGTCGTCTGGTAGCGCGCGAAGGCCTTGGTGAACAGCCGGATGTGCAGGAGGGCGCCCTGCAGGATCAACAGGATCAGCAGGAACTTGAAGAAGCGTTCGATGCCGACCGCGTAGGCGCCGGGAGCCTCCGGCATCCAGATCATGAAGGCGCCCACCAGGAGCGCGAGCACCCACGACAGCATGCTGGCGAGGGTGAACCATGCCTGGCGGCGCGCCGCGAGCGCGGACTCGAGGATCGCGATGCCGGCGAATCCCGCCAGCAGCAGGATCGTCAGGAACGCCTGACCGACGATGCCGTTGGAGTCGCCGATGAGGACCCACACGACGCACACGAGCGCTGCGGCGATCAGGGCGCCGATCGCGACCCAGATGGCGGCACGGAAGATCTTCGTCGATCCGGGGGCGGTGATCGGTTCGCTCATCGTCGTTCCCTTCGGCGGGCGGCGCCCGCAATTGCCCCCATCCTGTCAGACGCGAGCGGCACGACGGATGTCATCCACAGGCCGTGGTGAGCGCGCTCTCGCCGCCGATCCAGCGGCGGCCGGCGTCACCGATCGAGCAGGTCGTCGACGCCCCGGTCGGGGAGTCCCACGGTCACCTGCGTGCCCCACGGGTCGGCCACGACGATGTCGCGCCCGCTGTCCGCGAAGGGCTGATGGCGATCGACGAGACGGGATGCCAGGGCGTCGAGGTCTTCTCTCGAGGGCACGGTGATCGCGACGTCCCCGAGTCCGAGGCCGGCCGCCCGGGGGCCCGCTCCGCCGCTGTTCCACGTGTTCATGGCGACGTGGTGGTGGTATCCGCCGGCTGAGGCGAACAACGCGCCGGGGTAGCTTGCGACGGTGGTCTCGAAGCCGAGAGCGTCGACGTAGAACGCGCGGGCGGCCGCGATGTCACCGACCTGCAGGTGGACGTGGCCCACTCTTCCGTCCGCGTCGGCCACGCCGGACAGGGCATCCTCGGTGAGGTGCTCGCGCAGGTACGCGTTCGGGTCGAGATAGAGGGTGGACATCTGCAGCTCGCCTGCCGCATACCGCCACTGGTCCCGAGCGCGGTCGACGTAGAGCTCGATGCCGTTTCCCTCCGGGTCGGTGAAGTAGAACGCCTCGCTGACGAGGTGGTCACTCGAGCCGGTGAAGCGACTGCGCGGATCCTGGGCGGCCCGGTACACCGTCGCGGCCAGCGCGGGCGCGTCGTCGAAGAGGAACGCCGTGTGGAAGAGTCCGGCCTGCCGCGGGTCGACAGCCGGGAGTCCGGGGGTGCCGATGAGGCGGACCATCGGGGTGCGTCCGCGGCCGAGCACGCGATGCACCTCGGTGCCGCGTGACCGCTCCTCGATCGGTTCCAATGCGAGGGCGCCCGCGTAGTAGGAGGACATGGTCTCGAGATCACCGACGCGCAGCGTGACGGCATCCATCCCCGTGTTGGGGTTGAGGGTCTTGTCGTGGACGGCAGGCGTTGCCATGGTCGCATCTCCGGAGGGTAGGTAGTTGCAGGTACAACGACCGCCTGGCACCGTTCATTCCCGGTGTGCACTTCACCGTGGGCGAGCGTCCCTCGACCTCGCTGCAGGTGACCATGTCTGACACGGGCAAGACGAGCGCGGGCTCCCCCGAGAGATCACGGGACGAGCGGCGCTGCTGACCAACGTCGGGGGGCGGCGTCCCAGGCCTACTCGAGCAATCGCGTGTGCAGCCGTAGACGCGACGGGGTCGCCTCGCCGTCTATCCATCACGCGGGGTTCCTTGTGGTCGCCGTGGGGGCGTTCGGCGCGAGTGCTTGCCCCGGCTTCGACCGCTCGCGCACCGCCCGCGACGCGGGAGCGTCGACGCGACGTGCTGAGAGGTGGTTCTAAGGCATGGCGATAGGTCGGGAACGGCGCCGCTCCCTGCGCAGGAGGGAGCGCAGGGTCTCGGCGTTCGCGTAGCCGACCCGTAGCGCGATCTCGGCGGAGGTGAGGTCCGTGGTTGCTAAGAGGTGCCGAGCTCGTTCGATGCGAAGCCGTTGGACGAAGCCGAGCGGAGTGAGGTTGAGCGCCGCACGGACTCGTCGTTCGAGGGTGCGCCGGCTGGTGCCGAGCGACTGCGCGACGAAGGTGATGTTGAACGGTTCGTCCAGGCGGGCGCGCACGAAGCGTTCGAACTCGACGACGATCGGGTCCTCGTGCCGGAGATGTTCGTAGGCGACGAAGGCCGCCTGCGACGGGCGCTCGTCGATGATGAGGAGCTTGGCGACATGTTGGGCCAGGTCGGGGCTGATCGATCGCACGAGTGAGAGCGCGAGATCGATGTGGGCGAAGGCGGCGCCGGCGGTGACGAGGTTCCCGTCGACCACGACCATGGTGTCGAGATCGAGGGCGACGGTCGGATAGCGCCTCAGGAACTCCGGCCCCAGGAACCAGCTGGTCGTCGCCCGCCGATGATGCATCCGTCCGGTCTCGGCGACGGCGAACACGCCGGTGCACGCCGCGGCGATCCGGGTGGTCGCCTCGTCGAGGCGCCCGAGCGAGGCGATGACCGAACGAGCATCTCGGCTCTGGAGGACGTCGTTGGTAGCGGCGGCCGTAAGGGTTCCAAGCGCAGGGACGACGACCACGTCGAACTCTCCGGACTCCGACAGCGGGTGGTCCACCGACAGTGTCATCGATGCCGTCGTGGTCACTCGCCGTTTCGGTCCGAGGATGGCGAGTTCGATCGGGTCGATCCGCGGGTCGACATCGCGGCGGGCACCCTCGGCCACCCGCACGATGTCGATGATCGACGCGATAGCCGAACCGAAGCAGCCGTCGATCGCGATCAGTCCGATACGCATGACGTAAACGATAGCAATACTGCCGTATACGCCACTGCCCACCGGCCCTCGCTCGTCATACGCTGAACTCGTCCCACGAAGAACCCCGACTGCAAGGAGAGTCCCTCATGTCCACACCCGCATCACTTCCGTATGCCTTCGTCGCCAAGATCGTCGCGGCCGATGGACAGCACGACGCGGTCGCCGATCTGCTCGCCGGCGCTGTCGCACTCGCCAACGAAGAAGTAGGAACGATTGTCTGGTTCGCGGTCAGGACCCACGCCGACACCTTCTGGATCTTCGATGCATTCCCCGACGAGGCCGCTCGCGACGCCCACGCCAACGGCGCCATCGTCGCAGCCCTGATGGCCAACCAGCACCTCCTCGGCGCAGCACCCGAGATCCTGGCGGCCGACGTCCTCGCGTCCAAGCTCCCGTAGTCCGCCAACGCACGAGACGATCGCGCCCCGCCGAGCCGTCGGACCCGACCGCCTCGACACCCGTACCATGTCGACGGTCCCCGACGGGCCGATCACGGTGAGGCCAGGCAACACCAGGCGCAAGCCTGGAGCGGCACTGGTTCACCGGTGGTCATCGAGAGAGCCAGCGCGGCTCCATGGCAGCGCAACTGTGGCAACTTGCCCTCCGTCCCGCGAGGCGTTGTGGGCGGGTCTTGGTTGCGATCCGTTGCCGTGACGGGAGACGCGTTGCGCGTCGCAGCGTTGGGGACAACGCATAGAACGCGTTGTCGAACTCGACGGGCGGGACGTCACCGAGGTATCCGTGGAGGCGCTGCGTGTTGTGCCGGTGCACCCATCCGAGGGTCGCGAGCTCGAGGTCCTCGACTGTCTTCAACGGTCCTGAGCGTGCGGGTCCGCGGACGAGTTCGGTCTTGTAGTAGCCGTTCACCATCTCGGCGAGGGCGTTGCCACCATGATGCTCGCAGTCATCAATATGAGGCGCTTGGTGATGCTATCGACCGCCGGAAGCTGAGCCTTCCCGCGCCACGCGGAGGGGATCGCGTCGCCCCCCCCACTCAATGACAGAGGCCCGGACTCACGACGTTCTGCGTGATTCCGGGCCTCTCTCGGTCGGGTGGCGAGTGAGGGATTCGAACCCCCGAATGCAATGCAGTCTGATTTACAGTCAGATCCCTTTGGCCGCTTGGGTAACTCGCCAGGTGCGCACCCGCCCGGCTTGTGCAGTCGACCGGAGGCGCGATCACCTATCTTACCCTCCGATCGGAGCCACCGAAAACCACGGCTTCAGGCCGCTGTTGCCACCCGCTCGACGAACGACTCGAGACGGTGCCGAGTGCCGTCGATCCGCCGGTCCACACTCGCGCGGATCTCGCTCGGCGCGAGAGGACCCGCGATGCGCACGTTCTCGTGGCAGGTCAGATCGGCGCAGACGTAGGTGCCCACGCTGTCGCCGCGATCACCGGCATCCCCCGTCTTGCGCGCTGTGAACATGGTGACCTGGTTGCCCGGCTGCATCGTGTGGCAGATGTTGCACATCGACGACCGCCCCTGCGAGGAGCCGCTCGCAGCACGCAACACGATTCCGGTGGGTTCGCCGCCGAGTTCCGCCACGACGTATCCGCGGCTGCGGGTGGTGGGGTCGCGCCAGGCGAGGAAGTCGAGGTGGTCCCACTCGAGGAGGGCGAAGTCGTGGGGCAGTTCCAGGCGTTCGCGCTCGTCCTGCGTCGCGTTGACGAGCACGTCGCGCAGCTGGTCTTCTGTCAGCGGCCGCATGCGGCAAGTCTACGAACGCGCAGCGCGTGACCGGGCCGCGACGACGTGGTCAGACGCGCGCGACGCCGAAGACGAGAGACACGGTGGCGACGACGGCGATGCCGAGGACGACAGCGACGATCGGCCACACGAACCCACGACGCCGTATACCCGCGTAGACGAGCCCGACGATTCCCGCGAGCATCCCGATGACCCCGCCCGCCACCGTCGCCGCGAGGCTGATGAGCATGATCCAGCCGTAATCGGGGTTGACGGTCACGGCGAGGATGAACGACAGCACGGGGGGAACGATCGAGATGACCTCGATCACCACGCCGCCGATCCCCCAGGCGCGCTGAGCGGTCAGAGAAACGGGCTGCGCACTGCTCACACGCGCCAGCATAGGGCCGACCCGGATGCCACCTCGTTAGACTCGGCGCATGGCCGACAGCTCATTCGACATCGTTTCCAAGATCGATCGCCAGGAGGCCGACAACGCCCTCAACCAGGCTCGCAAAGAGGTCGAGCAGCGCTACGACTTCAAAGGCACCGGAGCCTCGATCGAGTGGAGCGGCGAGTCGGTGCTCATCAAGGCGAACAGCGAGGAGCGCGCCAAAGCGGTCCTCGACGTGTTCCAGTCCAAGGTGATCAAGCGCGGTATCTCTCTGAAGAGCCTCGACTCGGGTGAGCCGGTGGCATCGGGCAAGGAGTACCGCCTCGTCACCACCCTCAAGGAGGGCATCTCCTCGGAGGACGCGAAGAAGGTGAGCAAGCTCATCCGCGACGAGGGTCCCAAGTCCGTCAAGTCGCAGATCCAGGGCGACGAGCTGCGCGTGCAGTCGAAGTCCCGCGACGACCTCCAGGAAGTGCAGCGCCTCCTCAAGGCCGCCGACCTCGACGTCGACCTGCAGTTCGTCAACTACCGCTGAGGCATCGGGGCGCCCTCGTCAAGGGCCGAGTTCGTGTCGGGCCTCGCGGGTACCGTGACTGGCGTGCACCGCTCGACCCGGGGCGGGCACGCGACGAACAGGATCCTCATGCCCCACCGAGCCCGATCAGAAAGTCGACGATCGGCCACTCGTGCCTGACCGGAAGGCCGACGCCGGAACCGTGTGGTCGCGAGTGGAAGACGGCTTCCATGTCGCCAGCCGCGACGGGAACTTCCTCGGATACATCGACCGTCAGCGCGACGGGCGCTTCCTCGCGTTCAACATGCGCTCCGAGGCCATCGGGCAGTTCGCCGACCTCGTGGCCGCGATGCGCGCCGTGGCGGCTGCTCCCGCACTCTCGCAGGCCGCGGCGGGCATCTTCACGATCCGGGAGACGCGATGACCGACCACGACGAGGCATTGCTGTCTGTCGTCTATTCCAGCCATGCGCGGGATCGGTTCGACGAGGGGCGGCTGCGCGAACTGCTGGCGCAGAGCCGAGCGGCGAACGAGCACCGCGGAGTGACCGGCATGCTCCTGTACCGAGGCGGACGCTTCGTCCAGATCCTCGAAGGCCCCGAGCAGGCGGTGCGCGATCTCCTCGAGACGATCGAGGCGGATGACCGCCACACCGGCATCCGTGTCCTGATCGACGAGTTCGTCGAGCATCGCAACTTCGCCGACTGGACGATGGGCTACGAGCAGATCACCGAACCGCACGAGCAGGCGCCCGACGGCTTCCGCGACACGTTCGACGACCTCGAGCGCGGTGACGCGTCGGTCACGCTCCGCGCCGCACGCGAGTTGAGCCTGTGGTTCCGCGTCCGCGCGAGGCACCGCAGCTGACGCCCCAACGAACGACGACGCCCCCGGACCGGATCGGCCGGGGGCGTCGTCGTCGCGAGAAGATCAGACCAGCGTCTGAGCGAACGGGTCGAAGTCGACCGGAACCGCAGGCACGGGCGCGACCGTGCTGTCGATCTCGAGGTAGGCGCCGGTCTCCGCCGAGGCCTGCGCCGACAGCAGCACATCGAGTACGTGGAAGCCGAGGTCGCCGGTGGCGACGTGCGGCCGGTCCTCCGCGATGGCGCGGACCATGTCGAGCACGCCGAGGCCGCGGCCGACGACCGTGCCCTGCTGCTCGACCTCGATCCACTCCTGGTCGGTCTTCATCCCGTCGCGGAAGACACCGAGGGGCTTCACATACGCCGTGCGGCCGTCGAAGCGGTTCGGGTCGGGCAGCACCATGGAGCCCTCGGTGCCGTGGATCTCCACGACCCCGTGCCGCTCGAGCGCCGAGTCGAAGCTCAGCAGGTGCGTTCCGTGCTGACCACCCTCGAAGGTCGAGACGACCTGGACCGAGGAGGGAACCTCGACCGGGAAGGTCTCGCCCGCGCGGGGACCGGTGTGGATCTGACGCTCCGTGCGGAACCTCGAGCCGCGTGCCGCGACACCGGCGATCGGGCCCAGCAGGCTCACGAGCGCGGAGAAGTAGTACGGGCCCATGTCGAGCAGGGGGCCGGCACCGTTCGCGAACAGGAAGGCGGGTTCGGGATGCCACAGGTCGGGGCCCTGCGTCTGGAACGCGGTCTGCACGAACAGCGGCGTCCCGATGACGCCTTCCGAGATGGCGCGCTTGGCGGTCTGGAAGCCGGGGCCGAGGATCGTGTCGGGAGCCGAACCGACGCGCACGCCCTTCGCCGCAGCGTCGCTGAGCAGTCGGCGCGCACCCTCGCGGTCGAGGCCGAGGGGCTTCTCGGTCCAGACGTGCTTGCCTGCAGCGATCGCGGCCGAGGAGACCTCGATGTGCACCTGCGGGATGGTCAGGTTGACGACGAGCTCGACCTCGGGGTTGGCGAGGACCTCCTCCAGGGTGCCCCACGCGGGCACGCCGTGCTCCTGCGCCTTGGCCTGGGCGCGCTCGGGGATGATGTCGCCGATCGCGACGACCTTCACGTCGGGGAACGAGGTGAGGTTCTCGAGGTAGGTCTGGCTGATGACACCGGCGCCGACGACGCCGATTCCGACGGGGCCGGTCATGCGATGAACCCGCCGTCGCGCAGGAAGGCGTACGAGGCGGCGATGTCTTCGAACACGTCGCCGGGCGCCTTGTCGTACTCGATGACGGCGAAACGGATCTCGCCGTTGGCCTTCAGCGACTCGGCGAGGGGCACGTCGCCCGTGCCGGCGCGGCGCTGGTCGAGGGTGTCGGAGCCGAAGCTCCCGGCGCCGGGGGCCCACGGGTTGGACGTGGGGACGACGCCGTCCTTGACGTGCACGGCGACCAGGCGCGAGCCGAGGCTCTTCACCAGGGCGGGGACGTCCTGCCCGCCGGTGAGCGCCCAGAACAGGTCGAGCT
This sequence comes from Microbacterium marinum, assembly GCF_014204835.1. Taxonomy (NCBI): domain Bacteria; kingdom Bacillati; phylum Actinomycetota; class Actinomycetes; order Micrococcales; family Microbacteriaceae; genus Microbacterium; species Microbacterium marinum. The sequence goes on from NZ_JACHMD010000001.1 coordinate 2,794,020, forward strand.
CGATCTCGACGCGGTCGTCGGTGAGTTCGATGAATCGCGCGTAGGCGCTCTGTCCGTCGAAGTCGGCGACGAACTCCTGCGCGTGGTTGTGGTACCCGACGGCCAGGCCGAACTCGGCTGCCTTGTCGGCGGCGCGGTTGAGGCGCTCGGCGATGTCGGCGACGCCGTCTTCGGTGAGCCAGCGCTCCGGCGCGACGAACGGGTCGATGACCGTCTTGATGCCGATCGTGGCTGCCGCCTCGAAGACGACCTCGGGGGCGGGCGTCGGGATCGCGCCGTCCGGCGTCCACAGCTCGTCGGAGAGGAGCGGGGCGTGCCCGGTGGGCGAGACGAGGCCGCTGGCATCGAGCGCCGCGCGGATCTCGGCGGGACGGCTCACGAAATCGAACGCTTCGACGTTGCGAAGGCCGATCGCAGCCAGCTTGTCGAGCGAACCGGACATGTCGGCGCTGAACTCCTTCGCAAGGGAGTACAGCTGGACCGAAGCGAGTGGCAGAGCCATGGGTCTTCCTTCGTACGTCGTTGTCGGATGCCGCAGCGCGGCGTGGCCCTGACGATACCACCAAAACCTCCACGTGGAGGTTTTTGTCGTACGCTGATCGCATGGCAGACGCAGACGACGCGGTCATCGGCCGCCGCGGATCGCAGCCCAAGGGCGTCGCGCGCCGCCAGGAGATCCTGGACCGCGCGATCGAGGTGTTCCGCGCGCGTGGGGCGGACGGCACGTCGCTGCGCAAGATCGCCGAGGAGATCGGCGTCTCGCACGCGGCGTTGCTCCACTACTTCGACTCGCGGGAACAGCTGCTGGTGGCCGTCTACGCGCACGCCGAGGCGCGACGCGACAAGCCCGCCGCCCTCGTTCCGGGCATCGACACGATGATCGATGCCGCAACCCGCAACGTCGAGGTGCCGGGGCTGGTCACGCTGTACTCGACGCTCCTCGCCGCGTCGCTGGAGAGCCGCAGCGAAGTCGGCCGGGAGTTCTTCGCCACCCGCTTCGAGCGCCTGCGCGCCGAACTGACCGCGAGCCTGCGGGCCCAGCAGGCCGAGGGCACGGTGCGTGACGACGTGCCGGCCGAGCATCTCGCGGCCCTCATCATCGCCGCGTCGGACGGTCTTCAGATCCAGTGGCTCCTCGAACCCTCCGTCGGGCTCGAATCTACTCTGCGGACGCTCGGCGCCCTGCTGCGGCCACCGGCATGAGCGGCATCCGCTCAGTGGTGCATGCGCCGCACCGACACCCGCGCCGCGGCATACGAGCCGGACAGCACGCGGTCGGACATCTGGCGCGCGTACGCCTCGCTGAGGTAACCGGCACTGCCGTCCGACGCGATGACCTGATCCTTGTCGCGCAGCACCCAGCCCCACCGGCCGTCGCCGCGCTCGTACACAATGCGCTCCACCATGAGTGCACCCCTCGTCCCCGTGTGCGGCCCATGCTAGCGGCGGCGGCGTTCGCGGCGCACGCACCGCGGGGCGATCGCCCGTGACCGGCTCCGCCCCGCGGCTCACACGCGGACTCGTCGTCGTCCTGGGCTTCCTTTCGGCCGTCGGCCCGTTCGCGATCGACATGTACCTCGCGTCGCTGCCGCAGATCGCCCGCGAGCTCGACGCCGCGCCCGCGACGGTGCAGCTGACGCTGACGGCGTTCCTCTTGGGCCTCGGTGTCGGCCAGCTGCTGCTCGGACCGCTCTCGGACATGTGGGGACGTCGACGGGTGCTCCTGCTCGCGACGAGCGCTTTCACCCTCACGAGCATCGCCCTCATCGCGGCGCCGACCATCGAGGTGTTCATCGCCCTGCGGCTCGTGCAGGGACTGGCGGGAGCGGCCGGCGTCGTGATCGCCCGCGCCATCGCCGTCGACCTCAGCACGGGCCGCACCGCGGTCCGGGCCCTCAGTCTGATCGCGACGGTCGGCGGCCTCGGCCCCCTCGTCGCTCCCCCGATCGGTGGACTGGTCGCCTCGTTCTCGGGGTGGCGCGGGGTGCTCACGGCCCTCGCGGTCATCGCCGTCCTGATGCTCGTGCTCGCCTGGCTCGTCGTGCCGGAGTCACTGCCTCGCGAGCTCCGCCACACCGGCGGGCTGCGCGCCATGCGATCGTCGTTCGCCCACTTCGTGCGGGACCCGATCTACCTCGGCTACACCGGTGCGTACGTCGCCGGGTTCGCGGGCCTGTTCGCCTACGTCGCGGCATCTCCCTTCGTCGCCCAGGTGATCCTCGGGATGCCGCCCTTCCTCTACGGCCTCGGCTTCGCCGGGGGCGGGGTCGCGCTGCTCGTCGCGAATCTGATCAACGCGACCTACGCACCGCGCATCGGACCGGAACGGATGCTGGTGGTCGGCGCCGCGCTCGGCGTCGCGTCCGCGACGGTCATGACGGTCTCGGCGGCCACCGGCATCCTGTCGATCACGCTCTTCCTCGGCTGCGCCTTCGCCACCATGGGGGCGGCGGGTCTCACGTTCGGCAATGCGAACGCGCTCGGCCTCGCCCGGGCGACGCCCCGCAACCGCGGCGCGGGCGCGGCCCTCATGGGCGCGTGCCAGTTCGCGACCGGCGCGCTCATCACCCCCGTGGTGGGCCTGTGGGGCGAGGAGACCGCGGTGCCGATGGCGTGCGTCATGCTCGTCGGCGCGCTGCTCAGCCTGACGCTCGGGATCGCCTCGAACCGCGCGAGCGCCCGATCGCACCCGTCGTGAGCCACCGCTCGAGCGCACGGTAGGCCTGCTCGCGAGGACCCGGACGCGACAGGAAGAGGTCGTGGATGCCGCCCTCGATCCGCGCGAGCGTGATGTCGCGCCCGATCCGGGTGGCGGCGCGGGCGATGTCGTCGACGACGAGCACCGAGTCGCTGCCGGTCATCTCGGCATTCCACGCGAACGGATTCGTCGATGCGGTCGACAGCATCACGAGGGTCGGAACGCCCACGTCGATGCCCGCTGCCACCCGACGGTGCCCCTCGACGATCGCGGCGAGCCAGCCCGGGTGCGTCGGGAATCCGCGCTCGGGCCGCCACTCGCGCCGGTAGCCGCGGACGGGCAGCGCGCCGACCTCCGTCTGCGCGCGGGTGTAGAAGCCGAGGTCGACGACGGGGTGCGCACCCAACGGATCGACGCGCGCCCGCATCTGCACGAGGGGCGACAGCGCCTGGCGACCGAGGGTGCCGATCTGCAGCTCGAGCCACGGGCTGTTGAGGACGAGCCCCGCGAGGCGCCCGTGGTGCCGCGATGCCCAGAGCGTGGCGGTGAGGCCGCCCGTCGAGTGCCCCATCATCACGAGCCGACGCCGCGACGGCGCACCGTCGAGGCCGTGGCCCATCGCGTCGAGGGCCGTGGCGATGTCGGCGTCGTACACCTCGAGCGACGTCACGAAACCGGGCGTCTGCCCGGGGCGCAGGCTGCGGCCGTACTTGCGCAGATCGAGCGCGTGGAAGCGCGCTCCGTGCGACGTCCAGAAGCGGCCGAGCTCGACCTGGAAGAAGTAGTCGGACCAGCCGTGCAGATAGAGGACGTCGACGTCGCGCAGCGGCCCCGTGAGCCGCGCGATCATCGGCGGCTCGAGGCGGACGAGCGTCGCGACGATCTCGCCCTCCTGGTCGGTGCCGAGGGGCAGCGTCAGGGACTGGAACGGACGCCCGAGGACGTCCGTCTCCCACTCGCCGCTCATCGGAGCCTCACTCCCCGCGTGAGACCCGCACCATCTCGTCGCGGTCGACGACCTTGATCCGCTCGCGCCCATGCGGTGCGCCCAGGCCGACCTCGTGCTCGTCGAGCCGGTGCCAGCCGTCGAGGTCGGTCCACGCGACCTGCCGCTCGGCGAGAAGGGCGACGACCGCCTCTTCCTCGGGCTGCTCGGGCGCCCACCACGACGCCTGGTCGTTGATGACGTGGCGGACGGTCTCCATCGCGTCGGACTTGGTGTGGCCGATCAGACCCACCGGACCGCGCTTGATCCACCCGGTGGCGTACACGCCAGGCACGCGCTCGTTGGAGCCCTTCTCGATGACCTGACCCTCGTGGTTCGGGATCACGCCGTGGCGCTTGTCGAACGGCACGTCGGGCAGCGGGGAACCGAAGTAGCCGATCGCGCGGTAGACCTGGCCGACGGCGACCTCTCGGATTTCGCCGGTGCCTTCGACACCACCGGAGCCGTCGGGCCGCGTGCGCTCGTAGCGGATGGCGGCCACATGGCCGGCCTCATCCTTCACGATCTCGACGGGACGGGCGTAGAAGTGCAGATGCAGGCGACGGCTTGCCTCTCCCCCGGCGTTGTTGACGCTGGGACGCTGACGCCACGACTGCAGCACGCGGTCGATGACCATGACCTGCTTGTTCGACGCGATGGCGGTCTTCGACGCCTCGTCGTAGTCGAAGTCCTCGTCGTAGACGACCATGTCGACGTCGTTCAGCTCGCCGAGCTCGCGCAGTTCGAGTGGGGTGAACTTCACCTGAGCGGGTCCCCGACGACCGAAGACGTGGACGTCGGTGACCGGCGACGCCTTGAGCCCGTCGTAGACGTTCGCGGGGATCTCGGTGGGCAGCAGGTCGTCGGCGTGCTTGGCGAGCATGCGCGCGGCATCCAAGGCGACGTTGCCGTTGCCGAGGACCGCCACGGATGCCGCATCCAGCGGCCATTCGCGGGGGAAGTCGGGGTGACCGTCGTACCAGCTCACGAAGTCGGCGGCGCCGAACGACCCTTCGGCGTCGATGCCGGGGATGTCGAGGTCGGCGTCCTTGATCGCACCGGTGCTGAAGATGACGGCGTTGTAGTGCTTCTTCAGGTCGGCGAGGGTGATGTCCGTACCGAAGCGGACATTGCCGAAGATGCGGATGTCACCGCGGTCGAGCACGTCGCGGAGGGCATTGATGATGCCCTTGATGCGCGGGTGGTCGGGGGCGACGCCGTAGCGGACGAGACCGTAGGGCGCCGGGAGGTGGTCGAAGAGGTCGATCGACACGTCGAACTTGCGCTCCGCCTTGAGGAGGATGTCCGCCGCGTAGATGCCGGCGGGTCCTGCGCCGACGATGGCCAGCCGAAGCTTGGTCATGGGTGTCCTTTCCGAGAGCCCGCGGGACGGGCGTGACGAAGGGCGCCGGTGCGCCGGAAGATCAGCTGGAGCGGTCGACCATGACCTGGGAGAACCGGGTCAGCGACTCGCGGACGACACCGTCGGGCAGCGGCGCCAGCGCGGCGACCGCGCGGTCGGCCCACTGGTGCGCGAGGGTCCGCGTCGCTTCGGTGACCGGGTGCTCGCGGAGGGAGGCGAGCGGCGCGTCGAGGATGGCGGGGTCCGCTCCGTCGGCGATACGCGCCACCCCGTCGTCGATGGTCGCCTTGAGCGCCTGCGACGAGGGGTCGCCGGCGCGGCCGAGCAGCAGGTACGGCATCGTCGGGACGCCCGCACGCAGGTCGGTGCCGGGCACCTTGCCGGTCTCCTCCGCGTCTGCGGAGAGGTCGATGACGTCGTCGAGGAGCTGGAACGCAACACCCACGCGCTCACCGAACTCGCGCACCGGTGCGGCGTACTCGTCGGGGGCGTCGGAGAAGACGACGCCGGCCTCAGCCGCCGCGGCGATGAGGGAGCCGGTCTTGTCGCTGAGCACCTGCAGGTAGAAATCGACCGGGTCATCCCCCGCCTGCGCGCCGACCGTCTCGTGCATCTGCCCGAGGACGAGGCGCTCGAAGGTGTCGGCCTGCATGCGGATCGCCCGCTCGCCGATCGTCGCCATCAGCTGGCTCGCCCGGGAGAAGAGCAGGTCGCCCGTGAGGATCGCGACGCTGTTGCCCCAGACGGCGTGGGCGCTGGGAACGCCGCGACGGCGGTCCGCCTCGTCCATGACGTCGTCGTGGTACAGCGAACCGAGGTGGGTCATCTCGAGGGCCACCGCACCGGCGATGACGTGGTCGGTCACGCCGGAGCCGAGCTGAGCCGTCAGGATCGAGAGCATCGGCCGCAGACGCTTGCCACCGGCCTCGTACAGGTAGCGCGACGTGACGTCGGCGAGGGAATCCCCCACCGTGAGCTCACCAGCGAGGCGCTCCTCGACCTGGTCGAGTCCGACCTCGACGGTCGTGAGCAGTTTGCGCAGCCGCGGGCCCGCGAAGATCCGCTCGGTGACACCGAGGCGGCTCGCGAACTGCGAACCCGGAGTCGCGGGACGGGGAGTCATTCCTCCAGCGTACCCGTCCGGCCCTCGGCCCGGTCGCCCGCAGACTCCCCCTTGCGTGCGCGGTGAAGCGCCACGATGCCGAAGGTCAGATCGCGATACTCGACCGAGTCCCAGCCCGCCCCTCGGATGCGCGCGGCGAGCGCGGCCTGGTCGGGCCAATCGCGGATCGATTCGTTGAGGTAGTCGTAGGCGTCGGCGTTCGTGCTGACGGCCTTCGCGACGATCGGCAGGACCCGATCGTTGTAGAACGAGTAGAGGGTCCGCATGAGTGGAGCCTGCGGGTGCGAGAACTCGCACACGACGAGCGTCCCGCCGGGCTTCGTCACGCGGAGCATCTCGCCCAGGGCCTTGTCGGGGTCATTGACGTTGCGAAGGCCGAACGAGATCGTCACGGTGTCGAACTCGTCGTCGGCGAACGGCAGAGCCGTGGCATCCGCTTCGGTGAAGCTCAGGTTCGGGATGCCGCCGTGGCGACGCCGCCCCTCGGCGATCATGCCGGCGGAGAAGTCCGCGGCGACCACGTCGGCGCCCGAACGGGCGAGCGCGACAGAGCTCGCACCGGTCCCCGCGGCGAGGTCGAGGATCCGCTGGCCCGGCCGGGGCGCGATGGCACGCGTCGCCGCGACCCGCCACAGCTTGTCGTTGCCGAGGCTGAGGACGGTGTTGGTGCGGTCGTACCCGGCGGCGACCTCGTCGAACATGCCGCTCACGCGCGACGGATCCTTGCCGAGATCGGCACGGGTGGAGGCGGCGCGGGTCGGTTCGTCGGTCACGTACCGAGCCTAATCGGGGCGGGCTTGCCCGGGGCCCGCCGCGGCTCGGCTGACCAGCCGGATTAGGCTGAAGGAGTGACCTCGTCTGCGCTCGGCATCCCGCGGCTGCGTGCCGTCACCCGGCGGATCGAACCGGTCGATGAACCGCTGATCTACGCCTCCCCCGAAGATCCCACCGTGTGGTCGCGCCGCGGTGACCTTCTCATCGGCGTCGGGCGCGCGGCCGAACTCCCCGCCGGCGCAGCCGCCGCGCAGTGGTGGCGCGAGGTCACCGCCGCATCGGAGATCGACGACAAGGTCCGCCTCGCCGGGTCGGGCCTCGTCGCCTTCGGCACGCTGCCCTTCGACCCGGCGAACAGCTCGGCGAGCGCCGCCCTCGCCGTGCCGCGCATGATCATCGGGCGCCGCGGGGACACGAGCTGGGTCACCCACGTCTTCGTCGAAGGCGAACCGGAACGCGACGAGCCTCAGGCGATCGCGTTCGGCCCGCACTGGTCGGCCACCGTCGGCCCCGGGGCCTGCACGCCCGACGGCTACCAGGGCGAGGTGCGCGCCGGCCTCGAGGCGATCGCGTCCGGCGAGGTCGCGAAGGTCGTCCTCGCCCGCGACCTGGTGGGCACCGTTCCCGCCGGCTCCGACCTGCGCCGGCTCGTCCGTGCGCTGGCATCGGCGTACCCCGACACGTGGACCTTCGCCGTCGACGGCACCATCGGGGCGAGCCCCGAGACCCTCGTGACCGTGTCGGGAGGCACCGTCACCGCACGGGTCCTGGCGGGAACCGCCGCCCGCGGCGCCGATGCGGACGCCGACACCGCGGCATCCGTCGCCCTCGCGACGAGCCCCAAGGACCTCGACGAACACCGGTACGCCGTGCAGAGTGTGCTGACGGCGTTGCGCGAGCACACGACCGCACTGGTCGCCGAGCCCGAACCGTTCATGCTGAAGCTGCCGAATGTCTGGCACCTCGCGACGGATGTCGAGGGCAGCCTGTCGGGGCGGGCGTCCTCGCTCGACCTCGTCGCGGTGCTGCACCCGACGGCGGCCGTCGCCGGCACACCGACGCAGGCAGCGCTCGAGGCCATCCGCCGGATCGAGCCGTTCGATCGGGGCCGCTATGCCGGACCCGTCGGCTGGATCGATGCGCAGGGCGACGGCGAGTGGGCCATCGCGCTGCGCTGCGCGCAGTTCGACGTGAACGGGGCGTCCGACGACGGCATCCCGTTCGTCGCACATGCCGGCGCGGGCATCGTCGCCGGCAGCGACCCCGAGACCGAGATGCTCGAGACGCGGGTCAAGTTCCGACCGATCGTCGACGCGCTGGCCTGACCGCGCCGGCGCCCTCAGGTCGCCGCGAGTCGCGCCTTCTCGGCCTCGACGTCGAAGTCGGCCGCGGGCCACTGCGGGTCGATGCGCTCGAGCGCGTCGAGCAGCAACGCCTGCACCGCGAGGCGGGCGTACCATTTCGCGTTCGCGGGAACGACGAACCACGGTGCGTTCGCCGTGGAGGTGCGATCGAACACCGTCTGGTAGGCGTCCATGTAGGCGGGCCAGAGTTGACGCTCGTCGACGTCGCCCGGGTTGTACTTCCAGTGCTTGTCGGGACGCTCCAGCCGTTCGCCGAGCCGCGCCTTCTGCTCGTCGGATGAGATGTGCAGCATGACCTTGACGATGTGGACGCCCCGATCGGTGAGGCGCTGCTCGAAATCGACGATGGCCTCGTAGCGGCGCTCGATCTCGTCGGGCGGAGCGAGCTGACGCACACGACCGATCAGCACGTCTTCGTAGTGCGAGCGGTCGAAGACGCCGATGTACCCCGCCTCGGGCACCTCGCGCTCGATGCGCCACAGGAAGTCGTGGGCGAGCTCTTCGGGGGTGGGCTTCTTGAAGGCTTTGAGGTGCACCCCTTGCGGGTCGGTCGCACCGATGACGTGACGGACGATGCCGCCCTTGCCTGCCGAGTCCATCGCCTGGAGTACGAGCAGCAGTGACGGTGCTCCGTCGTCGAGGCGACTCTGCGCGAAGAGCCGTTCCTGCAGTTCGTCGAACTGCTCGGCGCCGTCCGCGAGGTCGGCCTTCGCGGCGCTCTTGCCGCCCTCGTAGCCGGGGGTGGCCGCGGGGTCGACGTCGTGCAGTCGGAATCCCTCCCCCACTCGCAACAGCTGCGCGGGGTCGCCGGTCCAGTTCTTCTGACTCGTCGCTGTCATCCCCTCATCATGGCGATGACGGTGCCGTCACGCACCCCGTTGACGGGGCGGATGCCACGGCTCTGCGATCAGCGGGCAAGTGGAATTCAGCGAGCCAGGAATTCAGCGGGCGAGGGGGACCTCGATGATCTGCCGACCTCCGACCGGTGCGGTGAGCGCCTGGTCGAGGGCACCGCGCGTGGCGACGCGGGTGTACTCCCACCCGTACGCGCGGGCGAGCTCCTCGAGGCGCGCCGTCTGCGGCGTGAAGAACACCCGGTCGAAGGCGTCGGGCGACGCCACGTCATGCACCTCGAGTCCGTCGAAGATCGTGCCACCGCCGTCGTTGCCGACGATGACCTGGATCCGCGGCTCACCCTCGGCAGGGGGGAGCAGGAGGGCTCCGACGTCGTGGAGGAAGGCGAGATCGCCCAGCAGCACCCGTGTCACCCCGGGAGACGACCCGCGCTGGGCCGCCACCGCGATGCCCATTCCTGTGGCGATCGTGCCGTCGATGCCGGCGAGGCCGCGGTTGGCGTGGACGGGCACCTTCTTGCCGCCGAGCAGCTGATCGGCGACGCGGACCAGGCGCGAGGAGCCGAAGAGCAGACGGTCGTGCGGCCAGCTCGCTCGCCACACGGCGTCGACCAGGCCTGCCCGATCCAACGGCGTTCGGATGGCGCCCAGCTCGGCGGAGAGCGCGCTCATGCGCTCGGCGGGAACGGTCGACGCCAACGCGTCCGCGTCGGGGGCGGCCGGACTGAGATCGACCGCGTGCTCCCGTGAGGCGCGCATCCACGCTCCGAGCCATTCGCGGTCGGCGTCACCCGCCGGGACGGACACCGCGTCCACCGCGGTGGTGGAGCCGTTCAGATTGAGGGGCTCGCCGGGGCCACGGATCGCCCAGACCTCGACATCGGATCGGCTGAGCAGCCGAGTCACCTCGCGGCTGAGCGTCGGGTGCCCGAACACGACGGCCCGCTCGATGCGGCCGCCGAGGGCGTCGTCCGACAGGAGGTGCCGATAGCCGTGGACGAGGTGGCGCCCGAAGCGGGCTCCGCTCACGATCTCGGCGATGAGCGGGAAGCCGCCGACATGGGCGAGCTCCTCGGCACCGGCGCCGGCATCGGCTCCTGCGATCACCACGGTGCGCGGTCCGCGCGGCAGCGGCGTCGCCACCGCCGGATCGTCGGGAAGGTCGGCGGCTCCGATCCCGCCTCCACCCTGGTAGTGCGCGCCCCACATCTCGTCGGGCGCTTCCGCGGTGACCTCGGCGCCGACGACGGATGCCGCGGCATCCGTCAGCCAGTCGGGAAGCACGCCGGAGAGCGGCTCGCGGTAGGGCAGGTTCAGGTGCACGGGGCCGGCGGCCCGATTGCCCGCCCCCATCGCCGCGCCGAAGGCCGCATCGGCGACCGCCGCGAGAGCGGCCGACTGCTCACCGTCGACGTCGTCGACGAGCTCGGGAACGGGGAGGTCGGCTTCGAACCGCACGTACGCGCTGAACATGCCCGGCTGCCGCGTCGCCTGGTTGGCCCCGACCCCGCGCAGTTCGGGCGGACGGTCAGCCGTCAGCAGCAGAAGGGGAACGCCGGCGTGGTGGGCTTCGAGCACCGCGGGCAGGAGATTCGCGACGGCGGTGCCGGACGTACAGATCACGACCGCGGGCACGCGTGTCTCGCGGCCGACACCGAGAGCGGTGAAGCCTGCGACGCGCTCATCGATCCGCACGTGCACATCGGCTCGGCCACGTCGTTCGAGTTCCGCGGCGACGAGGGCGAGCGCCTGGGAGCGGGAGCCGGGGGCGACGACGAGATGGCGGACACCGCGCCAAACGAGGCGGCGCAGGAGCGCGGCAGCGGCGTCGGCGGCGGGCGCGCGCCCTCCCGTGTCGGGCGCGGTCATCTCAGGAACGGCCGCCGCGCGTCTGCTCGCCCGAGTCGTCGTCGGTCGAGGGCGGGTCGACGTGGCCGCGATCGCGCGGGTCGTCGGCTTCGGAGTCGAGCGCGGCCAGCTCCTCTTCGAGGCGCCGGATGCGCTCGTCCTGATCGCTGACCGTGGAGATCCGACCGAGGAACTCCGGGTTGTCGTCGGGTGCCTGGAAACGGGGCGCGCTGGAACGGCGGGTGCGGCCGATCAGGAACCAGAGGACGCCGCCGACGACCGGAAGCAGCACGACGATGAGGAGCCAGATCGGCTTGCTCACGCCGCGGTGACGGGTCGGCGGCTGGAGCGCGCAGTCGACGATGCTGTAGACCCAGAACGCGGTCAGCAGCAGCGCCAGAACGAGGTACACGCGCGCCATGACTCCATCCTAAGCGGGGCGCGCTCGCGGAGGGCGCTCACCCGTGCGGTCGTAGAATGGGAGCATGCGCGCCCGCTCCGCTTTCGTCTACTCGCTGCTGCGGCTGCTCGCCTTCTTCGTGCCGTTCGGCGTCATGATGCTGTTCCCGATCCTGCGGGAGCACTACTGGCTCGCCGCGATCTTCGCGGCGCTGATCGGCCTCAGCCTGTCGATGCTCTTCCTGCGTCGGCCTCTCGACGAGGTGTCGACCGGGCTCTCCGAGCGGCGTGAGGAGCGCCGCCGCAACGCCAGAGACGAATCCGTCGAGGACGCCGCGACCGACTGAGCTCCCGGCTCAGCCGATGAAGGCCCACAGCAGCACGGCGCTGTAGGCCACCGAGGTCAGCGAGCTCAGCTGCAGCGCGGTGATCAGCTCGCGCGGTGTGCGGTAGGTCCAGACGATGAGGGTCGCCGACAGCGAGGCGAGCAGCGCCAGGAGGCTCACCCACGCGATCGGGTAGAGCTGCGCGATGAGGACGGCGATGACGAACGGCAGCAGCATGAAGACGGTGAAGAGCACCTGCGATCCGCGTCGGCCGATGCGCACGCTCAGCGTCCGCTTGCCGGCCACGGCATCCTGAGCGATGTCCCGGAGGTTGTTCGTCACCAGCACACCGCACGCGAGGAAGCCCACGGCGATCGCGGAGAGCCACGACTCCCACGGCACGGCGCTCACCTGGACGAAGGTCGTTCCGGTGGTGGCGACGAGACCGAAGAAGACGAAGACGAACACCTCGCCGAGGCCGGAGTACCCGTAGGGGCGCTTGCCGCCGGTGTAGAACCAGGCCGCGACGATGCAGAGGGCGCCGACGGCGAGCATCCACCAGTGCTGGGTGCGCACGACCACCGCGATCCCCACGATCGCGGCGACCGCGAAGGACAGGAGCGCGGCGGTGAGGACGGCGCGCGGCGAGACCCGGCCCGACGCGGTCAGGCGGGCGGGCCCGACGCGGTGGTCGTCCGTGCCTCGGATGCCGTCGCTGTAGTCGTTCGCGAAGTTCACGCCGACCTGGAGCGCGACCGCGACCAGCAGGCAGGACAGCGCCAGCACCCAGTGGAAGAGCCCGTCGACCACGACAGCCGCTCCGGTTCCGGCCAGGATCGGGCTCACCGCGAGCGGGAGCGTGCGCAGCCGTGCGGCGCCGATCCAGTCGCGCGCGGTCACCGGCGCGAGCTTCTGCGGGGCGGCCGTCGCTTTCGGCTTCGCCGGGTTGCCGGAGCGGCGAGCGGGACGTGAGGGGGTGCGCTTTCGGGATGCCACGAGCAGTGATCCTATTGCCCGTGTCGATGTGCGCCCTCGCGGTCGCCCCACAGGACGCGGAGCGCGCCCCGGTCGGGCTTGCCGCTGGGCAGCAGGGGGACCTCGTCGAGCACCAGCAGGGCTCGCGGACGAGCCGGCGCGCCCGCGGCCTCGCCGACAGCGTCGCGGAGCTCCGCGAGGACGTCCGACACGTGCCGACCCGCGAGTGCATCACGGGTGATCGCGACGGCGGATGCCTGACCCCACCGCGCATCCTCGATCGGGATGACGACCGCGGCATCCAGCCCGGGCTGGATGCGCACGATGCCCTCCACGCGATCCAGCGACACATTCACCCCACCCGAGACGATGACGTTGTCGAGGCGTCCGGTCACCCGCACGATGCCCCCCTCGAACGTGCCGGCGTCGCCGGTGCGGTACCAGCGCGTGCCGCCGCCGTCTCGGACGAAGACGTCGTCGGTTCGGTCGGTCTCGCCGAGGTAGCCGTCGGCGAGCATCGGTCCGGTCAGCTGCACCTCGCCTTCGACGATGCGGATGCCGACGCCGTCGAGCGGGACGCCGTCGTAGACGCAGCCGCCGCTGGTCTCGCTCGACCCGTAGGTGCGGACCACGCGGACATCCAATGCGGCGGCCCGCTCGGCCAGCGACGGTGCAAGCGCCTGCCCACCCACGAGGATCGCTTCGAAGCCGCGCAGCTCTGCTGCGACGCCGGCATCCGCTTCGCCCGCCGTGACGAGGTCGGACAGCTGGGTCGGCACGAGCGAGGTGAAGCGGGGCACGGGAGCGCCGCCCACGCTCGAACGCATCGAGGCCGCGACGGCCGTGAACGCCCCCACCGAGAATGCGCCCGCCAGCAGTGACGGCTCGTGCCCGGCGAGGAGGCTGCGCACGAGCACCTGTGCCCCGGCGATGTAGGTCGGCGGCAGCGCGAGCAGCCACGCCCCCTCGCCGATGCGCGCCGCGGTCGCCGTCGCGCTCGCGATGAGCGCAGAGCGGCTCAGGACGACGCGTTTGGGGATGCCGCTCGACCCGGACGTCGCGATGACGAGCGCGGTGCCTCCGGGCACGTGCCGCAGCGGCGGCTCGGTGTCGCCGAGCGCGAGCGCCGGGCCCGCGCCGTCGAGCGTCGCCCGCAGGCCGCGCAGGACGTCGCGCGGCTCGGCGCCGACGGTGATGAGGTCGCGCATCGCCCGCTCAGTAGTGGTACGGGTAGGGCGACCAGTCGGGGTCGCGCTTCTCGAGGAACGCGTCGCGCCCCTCGACGGCCTCGTCGGTGCCGTAGGCGAGACGGGTCGCCTCGCCGGCGAACACCTGCTGGCCCACCATGCCGTCGTCGATGGCGTTGAACGCGAACTTCAGCATGCGGATCGCGGTCGGCGACTTGCCGAGGATGGTGCGGGCCATCGAGATGGCCTCGCGCTCCAGGTCGGCGTGCGGCACGACGCGGTTCACGGCGCCCATCTCATAGGCGCGCTGCGCGGAGTACTCCTCCGCGAGGAAGAACACCTCGCGCGCGATCTTCTGGCCGACCTGACGCGCCATGTACGCGGAGCCATAACCGGCGTCGAACGATCCGACATCGGCATCCGTCTGCTTGAACCTGCCGTGCTCGGCGCTCGCGATCGACAGGTCGCAGACGATGTGGAGGGAGTGCCCACCGCCGGCGGCCCAGCCTGGAATGACGGCGATGACGACCTTGGGCATGAAGCGGATGAGACGCTGCACCTCGAGGATGTGCAGGCGTCCGGCGCGCGCCGGGTCTGGGGTCGTCGCGTCATCAGCGGCGTAGGTGTAGCCGTCGCGACCGCGGATGCGCTGATCGCCGCCGGAGCAGAACGCCCACCCGCCGTCCTTCGCGCTCGGGCCGTTGCCGGTGAGGAGGACGACCCCGATCTTCGGGTCCTGCCGCGCGATGTCGAGGGCGCGGTACAGCTCGTCGACGGTGTGCGGCCGGAAGGCGTTGCGCACCTCGGGGCGGTCGAACGCGATGCGGGCGATGCGCCCGTCGAGGGAGACGTGCGCGGTGATGTCGGTGTAGTCGTCGGCGCCGGGCGCGACGGTCCATTCCGACGGGTCGAAGAGCTCGGAGACGGTCACCCCGCCAGCCTACGCTCGGGGCAGGTCGCGCCCTCGGGCATCGTTCGCCGGGAACTGTTCACCCGACGACCGGCGACCGCGGTGCCGTGACCGTGCGAAGCTTGTAGAGCGGCTTTCACCCGACGGATGCCGCGGAAGGACCGCCATGAAGATCACGAGATCATCCGACTGGCGGGACGCTCTTCCCTTCGAGGTGCCGCTGCTCGCAGCCGATGCCGTCCCCGGCGAAGCGACCCGCTGTGTCGGCTGCCCGGCGTCGTCCGAGCCGCGTGACCGGTCGGAGCTGTGGGTCGTGAAGCACCGGCATCCGAACAATCACGCCGGCTTCGTCCGTTACTACTGTGCGGAGCACAAGCCGTCGTCCCCGCCCCCGCCCGCGGCGTCGGTCGCGAACCCGGGCAAGCCCCGCGGGTCGGCACCGAAGGCTGCTCGTCCGGAGCGCACCACGGCGCCCAAGCGCCCGGCGCCGTCGCTGGATGTGGTCCGCGCGATGTGCCCCGACTGCTTCGTCGAGGTGTCCGCGACGGGCGTGTGCGGGATGTGCGGGCAGAAGGTCGTCTGACCGGTCGCGGCAGGCTGTCCCTACACCATCGGTGGGTGGCGGCGCATCGGCGTGATCGCCGCGGATAGCCGTCATTAGGCTGGCGCGATGACGCCCTCCGCCGACAGAGCAGCACACGCGACGAAGAACAGCAGCGCCTTCCGGGCGGTGGCCCGTGCGGGCTTCGCTGCCAGCGGTGTCGTGCACGTGCTGATCGGCATCATCGCCATCTCGCTCGCGACGGGAGGGTCGGGCGGGGAGCAGGCCGACCAGTCCGGTGCGTTGCAGCAGCTGGCGAGTGCCCCGGGCGGGGTGTTCCTGCTGTGGGCGGCGGCCGTGAGCCTTGCCGCCCTCGGGGTGTGGCATCTGCTCAGCGCGTTCCTCGACCAGTCCGTGTCGTCGGGTGCCGATCGCGCGAAGCACATGGTGAAGAACGGCGCGAAGGGGATCGTGTATCTCGCGATCGCGTTCTCCGCGGGCGTGTTCGCCGCCGGGGGTTCGGCGAATTCGTCGAGTTCGACGAGTTCGCTGACCGCCGATCTTCTGGCTGTGCCGGGTGGGGTGTTCCTCGTCGTGGCGATCGGTCTGGTCATGATCGGGATCGCCGGATATCTCGTGTTCAAGGGTGTGACCCGCCGGTTCGAGCGCGATCTTCGGGTGCCGGGTGGTGCCGCTGGCCGCGCTGTTCGCGTCCTCGGGACGGTCGGCTATGTCGCCCGCGGATTGGCTCTGGCTGGGGTGGGGGTGCTCTTCTTGGTCGGCGCGATCACCAATGATCCCGAGAAGTCGACGGGGCTCGACGGTGCGCTGCGCTCGTTCATCGACCTGCCGGCGGGAGTGGTGGTGCTCATCCTCATCGGTGCGGGGTGGATCGCCTACGGCGTGTACGCGTTCTTCCGGGCGCGGTTCGCCCGGCTCTGACAGGAGCGTGCGGCGGAGTCCGGGCTGCGGCGCGTGCTGCTCCCGCACGGATGCCGCGGGCCCAGGGCTCGTGGTACGGAGTGACGCGCTGTCAGGCCTCGGCGACCTCAGAAGGGTGCTCGGCCGGTGTCGTGGGTGGGTGCGGCAGGGGTGAAGGCGACGGCCGGGGTGGGTGTGGTCGACTTCGCAGCGGATCGCCGCGGTGCGGCATCCGGGGAATCGGCAGTGCTGGTCTCGGGCTTGCAGGTATCGGCGCATCGCCGACGGGACTCGGTAGGAGTCGACGGCGAGCACGGTCCCGGTGATCGGGTCGGTGACGAGCCGCTCCCAGGTCGGTGTCGACCCGGCCAGGAGCCGCGCGGTGGTCGGGTCGATGGGTGAGCGGCCGACGAGGTCGCACGCTTCGTCGGCACCGGTGAGGGCGAGGGCGGGGATGACGATCTGCACTCGTGCCCGGATCGTGCCGAGCGGACCTGCGGTCGTGTCGCGGGTGTCGTCGAGGGCGGGCGTGCCCGCGAGGAGGGGGTCGGCGAGAACGTCGGCGCGGACCTGGTCGGTGGAACGGGTGTCGGTGCCGATCACGTCGTGCCGGTCGCCGCCGTCGACCTCGGCGCTACCAACTCCGTCCGTTCTCGCGCCATCCGCGACGGTGAAGCCATCCGCCCGCTCGCCGCGGCTGTCGATGATCGCCCGCGCCATCTGCGTGAGCCGGTCGTGCACGCCCTCGACGATCGCGGTGGGCAGTGTCGCGACGAGGTCCGACATCCCATCCCGGCCCGGCAGCACTCGCACGCAGCGCCCTGCCGCGGCCTCGGTGTGCCGTTCCGTGAAGGAACGCGGGTGCATCCGTTGCGCGAGGATCTCGAGCTCGGCCCGGACCCGGTTCGGGGTGTCCCGCTCACACCGGGCGATCGCCGCGGCTTCGAACTCGGCCCGCAGCTCCGGCGGAACGACCGACCCGGTCTCGACGATGACGAGCACGTGGCCTCGCGTGATCGCCCCCGTCTCCCACGCGGCCAACGCTCCCGGGAAGTCCTCGACGATCACGCGCGCCTCACTGATCCGGCGCTGCACGGTCCGGTCGGCGACCCGCATCACCCCGCCGAGTTCCGCCGCCATCGAGCGGAGGATCATGTCGTGCTCCCGCACCCGACCCGGCAACCCCGCCGCCTGGCTCTCCGCGAGACGGCCCGCCGCAGCGAGAACCCGAAGTTCACGTACCTGCGCCGCCGCGACCTGCCGCCCGGCGGACTCGACCTCATGCACCAACCCGGCCAAAGACGCGAGGAACGCGTCCGATCCGGGAGTCTCCGCCGTGCTGGTCATACCCCCATCCTGGTGAGGGCCTCCGACATTCCCACCCGCGTTGTCGCCACCTGAACCCCAGACCAGATGAGAAAAGCCTCATCTTCAACGAACCTTCCGTCCGAAGTCGTCTCTCGGCGAGCAGCACCCTCCGAGACGAACGGGCGCAGTGCGACACTCCTCAGACGTGAAAACCATCGGCGTCCTCCTGGCGGTCATCTTGCTCACCGTGTCTGTGCCCGGATGCGCGCGAACAGTCGACTCCCGTCCGTCCGGCGAGACCGGCGTGTGGCAGCTGCAGTCAGAACCGAGCCGCGACAGCACGTCGATCGACATCGTCGTCTCGCGGCTTGAATGTGCGAGCGGCGTCACCGGGGAGGTGCTCAACCCGCTCGTCCGATCTGAACGCGATCGGGTCGTCGTGACCACTCCGGTCGCCGACAACGGTACGGACGACGGCGAATGCCAGGGCAACAACGGCGTGGCCCTGAACGTCTCCCTCGGCGAATCGCTGGGCGAACGGATCCTTGTCGACGGGGCGTGTCTCGACACGGACGCACGCACCACCACCCTCTGTGATGATCCCGTCCGCTGGCGACCCTGACACCCGCTCGACGCGCACCACGCGGCGCCGAAAGGATGCCGCCGGCGCAGCCGCGCGGCAGGATGTGAGCATGACGCTCCCGCCGCTGTCCGATCTGCTCGACACCGCGCGGGTCGTCGCGCTTCCCCTCGTGACGCGGTTCCGCGGAGTCGACCTCCGCGAGGCTCTGCTGCTTGAGGGACCCGAGGGATGGACCGAGTTCTCCCCGTTCACGGAGTACGCCGACGAGGAGGCCGCCACCTGGCTCGCGGGGGCAATCGACTTCGGCTGGCACCCCTCACCTCGCGCTGAGCGCTCGGAGATCCCAGTGAACGCCACGGTGCCCGCGGTGTCCGCGGCGTCGGTGCCGCATGTGCTGTCTCGCTTCGACGGATGCCGCACCGCGAAGGTCAAGGTCGCCGAACGCGGGCAGCGACTCGACGACGACGTCGCTCGGGTGCGCGCGGTGCGCGAGCAGATGGGACCGGAAGGCCGCATCCGAGTGGACGCGAACGGGGGTTGGAACATGGACGAGGCCGAGCACGCGATCCACGCGCTTGCCGCCTACGACCTCGAGTACGTTGAGCAGCCGTGCGCCGAGGTGGACGAGCTCGCGGAGGTGCGCCGCCGCGTCACCTACATGGGCATCCCTATCGCCGCGGACGAATCGGTCCGCAAGGCGAGCGACCCGCTCGCTGTCGCTCGCGCGGGCGCAGCCGACCTCCTCGTCGTGAAGGCGCAGCCGCTCGGAGGCGTCGAGCGCGCGCTGCGCATCGTGGCCGAGGCGGGGCTGCCCGCCGTCGTCTCCAGCGCCCTCGACACGTCCGTCGGCCTCGCGATGGGCGTCGCCCTCGCGGCATCCCTGCCGGACCTCGACGTCGACTGCGGGCTGGGCACGGCATCGCTGCTCGCGGCCGACGTGACGAGCGACCCGCTGCGCCCCCAGGGCGGCTCCGTTCCGGTGAGGCGAGTCTCCGCGGAACCCGATCTGCTCGCGCGCCACGCCGCCGACCGCGAGCGTCGCGAGTGGTGGCTCGATCGTCTCTCGCGCTGCCACGCGGTGCTGTCCGCCCGCGAGGACTGACCAGCGGAGCCGTCAGTCCGCCTCGCCCAGCAGAGCGCTCAGGCCGCCTCGACGAGCAGCGCGACCAGTTGCTGCAGGCGCGACTGCAGCGCCTCGTTCGCGCTGCGCTTGGACTTCCGCTCGAGCGAGGAGCGGATCGAGCACTCCTCCGACACATCGAGCAGCAGCTGCGCGGCGTCGGGCAACGGCATCCGGAGTCGGATGCCGTGTGCCGAGGTCACGTCGGTGATGATCGCCTCGACGCGCACGCGCATCTGCTCCCGCCAGGCGAGGAAGGCGGCCGCCAGATTGTCGTCGCGGAGCGCCTGGGTGCGGATCTCGCTCAGCAGCTGAGGCTCCATCCGCTCGGCGAGGGAGATGTCGGCGATCTGTCGCACGAGGTCGACGGGATCGTCACGCCCCGACAGGGTGCGCACCCGCACCGCGACCTCGTCGAGCTTGTCCTCGGCGAGCTGGGTGATCAGGGCGAGGAACAGCTCGTCCTTCGTCTCGAAGTTCGAGTAGAACGCCCCGCGCGTGAACCCGGCACGCTCGCAGACCGCCTCGACCGACGCCGCCCCCAGTCCTACCTCGGCGAAGACGTCGTGGGCGGCCTCCAACAGACGCGCTCTCGTGTTCTCACGGCTGCGTGCCACTTCACACCCACTCCCCAGACTCGAACGCCACGAACGGGATTAGGATACACCTGTGTATCGGATACAGCGCTGTATCGAACTCGTCTGAATCCTCTTCTTGGGAGCGCCCCGTGTCCACTCTGCTGTTCTCGCTCGGCCGCTGGTCGTACCGGCACGCCTGGCGCGTGCTCATCGCCTGGATCCTTCTGCTCGGTCTCGTCGGAGGCAGCGTCGCGCTGCTCATGAAGGGCACCGACAACTCCTTCTCCATCCCGGGGACCGAGGCCCAGGAGGGAATCGAGCTCCTCAACCGCACGTTCCCGCAGGCGAGCGGCGCGAGCGCGCAGTTCGTCGTCGTCGCCCCCGAGGGCAGCCGCGTCGATGACGCGCCCCTGCGCGACGAGGTCGAAACCCTCGCGGACGGCCTGGCCGACGTCGACGGGGTCTCGAACGTCACCGTTCCCTACGACGAGATGGTCGACGGTCTCATCTCCGACGACGGACGCGCAGGCCTCGTTCAGCTCCAGTTCGATGGTCAGGCGATGGACGTGTCGGATGACACGATCGCCGACGTCGAACAGCTGGTCGCCGACTTCCGAGTCGACGCACCGGAGGGGACCACGTCGGCGCTCGGCGGCGATCTGTTCGCCACCTCCGTCCCGGCGCTCTCGATCATCGAGGCCGTCGGCGTCCTCATCGCCCTGTTCGTGCTCATCGTCACGTTCCGCTCCTTCGCGGTGGCGTGGTTCCCGCTCATCAGCGCGCTGATCGGCGTCGGCCTGGCCGTCGCCCTCATCTACGTCTCGACCGCCGTCACGACGATCTCCTCGACCACCCCGATGCTCGCCGTCATGCTCGGACTCGCGGTCGGCATCGACTACTCGCTGTTCATCGTGTCGCGACATCAAGACCAGGTGCGCGCCGGCATGGATCCCGAGGAGTCCGCCGCACGCGCGACCGGCACCGCCGGCTCCGCCGTCGTCTTCGCCGGGGTGACCGTCATGATCGCCCTCGTGGGGCTGAGCCTGGCCGGCATCCCCTTCCTGTCGACCATGGGTATCGCGGCCGCCGTCGCCGTCGCGATCGCGGTCGTGGTCTCGGTGAGCCTCACCCCCGCACTCCTCGGCTTCGCCAAGGGACGCGTCGCGGGATGGGGCGGCCGCACTCTCCAGCGCGGCTTCCCGACCCGTCGCCGCGCTCGCTCGACGGATGCCGCGAACGCCGACGCCGAAGCTCCCGAGCCCGCTCCGAAGGCGACCCCCATGCGCCCCAACCGCTGGGTGATGCTCGTGACGCGGCATCCGATCATCACGACGGTCGCCGTCGTGGTCGGACTCGGCATCATGGCCATCCCGTCGGCGAGCCTGCACCTCGCGCTGCCCAACGCCGGCGTCCAGCCGACCTCGAGCGAGGCGCGGCAGGCTTACGACCTGAACGCGGAGTACTTCGGCGCCGGGTCGAACGGCGCGCTGGTGATGGCCGGCACGATCGTGACGAGCACCGACCCGCTGGGTCTCATGGAGGATCTCAAAGCCGAGGTCGAGGACATCCCCGGCGTCGAGCGCGTCGCCCTCGCCACCCCCAACGAGACGGCCGACACCGGGCTGATCCAGATCGTCCCCACCACTGCGCCCGACGACCCCGCCACCGCCGACCTCGTGCGCGAGCTCCGCTCGCACCACGACGAGTGGCTCGACGAATACGGTGTCGACCTGAAGGTCACCGGCTTCACCGCCGTCGGCATCGACATCTCCGACCGGCTCGGCGCCGCGCTGCTGCCCTTCGGCATCTTCGTGGTGGGCCTGTCGTTCGTGCTGCTGATGATCGTCTTCCGGTCGATCTGGGTGCCGCTGAAGGCGACCCTCGGCTACCTGCTGTCGATCCTCGCCGCGTTCGGTGCGGTCGCCGCCGTCTTCGAATGGGGCTGGCTGGCCGAGGCGCTGCACGTCACCCGCACGGGCCCGGTGATCAGCTTCATGCCGATCATCCTGATGGGCGTCCTGTTCGGCCTCGCCATGGACTACGAGGTGTTCCTCGTCTCGCGCATGCGCGAGGACTTCGTCCACGGCCGGCGCGCCCGCGGCGGGCGCGGCGACCGGGCCACGGCCATCGCCGCGGTGCGCAGCGGCTTCACCGCCTCGGCCCGCGTCGTCGTCGCCGCGGCGGTGATCATGTTCGCCGTGTTCGCGGCCTTCGTCCCCGAAGGCGACAGCTCCATCAAACCGATCGCGCTGGGGCTCGCGGTGGGCATCGCCGTCGACGCCTTCCTCGTGCGTATGACCCTGGTCCCGGCCGTCATGGCTCTCCTCGGAGAGAAGGCATGGTGGATGCCGCGCTGGCTCGAGCGGCTGCTCCCCCACGTCGACATCGAGGGCGAGGCGGTCGAGCACGAGCGCGCCCATGCCCACTGGCCCGAGCCCGACTACACCGGCGCCCTCGCCGCGGACGGTCTGGAGGTCCGCGCCGAAGGACCGGGCGGCAGCGACATCGTGCTGTTCCGCGATGCCTCGGTGCGCCTCGCCGACGGCGGCACGCTCCTGGTGACCGCCGACGACCCCCACAGTGCGCGCGCCTTCCTCCTCGCCGTCGCCGGACGCGTCGCGCCCACGGAGGGACTCCTGCGGGTATCGGGGCATCTGCTGCCGGGCCGAGCCGCGTGGGTGCGAGCCCACGTCGGCGTCGCGGAGCTCTCCGGCTCGGACGCTCCCCTGACCGAGCAGCGTCGCGCCCTCGCCGGTCGCACCCGCTTCGTCGCGATCGCCGGTCTCGACACCCTCAGCGGCAGCGACCGCGATCAGGCCGCCGCGCTCATCCGCGACGCCGCCGCCGGGGTGACCGCACGGGGTCACGCACTCACGATCGTGGCCTCCGCCCGCGACCTCGCCTCCGCACGGAGTGTGCTCGCCGACGCGCACCGCACTCCCACCGACACGCTGGTCCTCGAGACCCGCACCCCTGCTCCCGCCGCCGCCGACACCCAGGTGATCCCCTCATGACCCTCTCGTTCGAACGCTCACAGAACCGACGCCCGGTGACCTGGCTCACGCTGCTCGGCGTGCTCCTGCTGCCGGCGATCATCGGCGGCATCCTCGTCGCCGCCCTGTACAACCCGACCGAACGTCTGGACGCGATGAACACCGCCATCGTGAACGACGACGAGCCGGTCGAGGTGAACGGGCAGACGACGCCGCTCGGCCGCCTGCTCACCGCCGGGCTCGTCGAGGGCTCCGACGACCTCGACAGCAACCTCACCTGGACGATCAGCAACACCGAGGATGCCGAAGAAGGTCTCGCGGACGGCACCTATGACGCCATCGTCACCATCCCCGAGAACTTCTCCGCCGCCGCGACTTCGACGGCTCCGGGCGGCAGCCCCGAGAAGGCGACCATCTCACTGACGACCCCGCCCGACAGCAAGATCGTGGACGACGCCATCACGACCCAGGTGACCCAGACCGCGGCATCGGTCCTCGGCGAGCAGCTCACCGAGACCTACCTCGAAAACGTGCTGCTCGGCTTCACCACCCTCGGCGAGCAGCTGGGCGAGGCCTCCGACGGCGCCACCCAGCTCGCCGACGGCGCGAGTGAGGCCGCCGACGGCGCCACCCAGCTCGCCGACGGCGCCAGCACCGCCGCAACCGGCGGCTACTCTCTGGCCGACGGCATCCGGGAGCTCGCCGGCGGTGCGCAGGGCCTCTCCAGCGGCATCCAGGCACTCGGCACCGGCTCCGCCGCTCTCGCCGGCGGCGCCGATCAGCTGGCCACCGGCGCCAACGCCGCCGCGGGCGGCCTCGGCCAGCTCGCAGACGGAGCGGCGCAGCTCTCCTCCGGCGCCGCCGCGACCGCAGACGGTCTCGAGACCTGGGCCGCCAGCGCGCGCCCCGTGGCCGACGGCACACAGCAGTTGGCCGACGGTCTGGCCGCGGCCGCCGGGCAGACCGCAGCCATCCCGGCCATCCCCGACTCGGTCGTCGCCGGGCTGAAAGCCCTCACCTCCGACGGTCAGCAGAACAGTGCCGCCGTGGGCACCGCCGTGCAGGCGCTTCGCGATGCCGCGGACTCCTGCCTCGCCGAAGGCGGCAGCGCTGATCTGTGCGCCTCGCTGACCGATGCCGCAGACGACGCGGAGGCCGCGCTTCCCGGCCTGCAGGAGGCCGTCAGCGACTCCGAGCAGCTCGCCGCCGACATCGACCAGCTTGCCCAGTTCGGCCCGACCCTGAGTGCAGGTCTCTCCGAGTACGCAAAGGCCGCGCAGCGTCTGGCGGCGGGCATGGACGGCCTCGCTGACGGCGCCGACCGCCTCGCCGGCGGGGCGAGCGGTCTCGCCGGCGGTGCCGCCGACCTCTCTTCGGGCGCCGACGAAGCGGCGACCGGTGTCGGCCGCCTCGCTGACGGCGCAGCGGAGATCGCCACCGGCGCCGACGGCCTGGCCTCGGGCGCGGCACAGCTCGCCACCGGAGCGCAGACCTTCGCCGCAGGCGCCGGCACCGCGGCATCCGGCACCGACGAACTCGCGAACGGCATCGGAGCGCTCTCGGACGGTGCCGGTGAGCTCTCCGGCGGGGTCACGCAGCTCGCCGACGGCACGGACGAGCTCGCCGACGGCCTCGGTCAGGCCGTCGACGGTGTGCCGACCTACACGGACAGCGAGGCGAAGGACCTCGCCGCCGTGGTCGCGAACCCGGTCGTCGCCGACGGCACCAGCACCTCGTTCTTCGGCGCGTCGGCCGTGCCCCTGCTGGCGACGCTCGCGCTCTGGTTCGGCGGCCTCGCGTCGTTCCTCGTCCTGCAGGCCGTGCCGCGCGCCGCGCTCGGCTCGCGGCGCCCGTCGGCCGTGCTCGCGCTGCGCGCGCTCGCTCCCGGCGCGGCTCTCGGCGCCGCGCAGGGCCTGCTGGTCGCCGTCGTCGTGCAGCTCGCCGCCGGGTACGAGGTCGGCGCGTGGTCGGTGTTCGCCGCCCTCTGTGTCGTCGCCGGGGTCGCCTTCGCCGCCGTCAACCATGCCCTCGTCGCCCTCGCCGGTGGGGTGGGACGCTGGATCGCCGCGCTCGTCGGCGTCCTCGTCATCGCGACCGGAATCGTCTCGACGGTTCCCGGCGCCCTCGCCGACATCGCGGGACTGCTCCCCACCGCACCCGCGTATCACGCCATGCTCGCGGCGCTGACCGAGTCCGACGGCGCGGCCACCGGCGCGGTGGGCCTCGTCATCTGGGCTGTGCTCGCGATCCTCGGCTCCGTCCTGGCCGTCACCCGGCACCGGTCGACGTCGGCCCGCGCGGTCCTCACGCAGCCCGCCTGAGCGCCTCCACGCGCGATGCCCCCGTCCTCTTGGACGGGGGCATCGTCGTCTCCGCGGGGTCAGGCGGCAGAGGTCAGGGCAGCCGCGCGTCCGCGAGCTCGTCGCGGACGCGCTCGGCGTACCGCCGGTCCCCCGCTTCGGTCGGATGAACGCCGTCCTCGGCGATCGGGATCTCCCACTCCAGCGCCGACACGTAGACGAAGCCGTGCTCCTCGGCGGCCGTGCGCAGCGCGGCATCCACCTGCACTTCCCCGTCCCTCGCCGGAACGTCCAGGGGCCCGATGACGACGACTGCGTCGGCGACATCGGCCGCACCGAAGACCTCGTCCACGGCCGCCTCGAGGGTCGTGGCACGGGCGAAGACGTCGTTGAGCCCGCCCTGGATGATCAGCGTCTCCCCCTCGGATGCTGCGCGAGCGATGCGATCCACGAACGAGTTCGGCCCGCAGGCGCCCCGATTCGCGTATCCCGTGAAGGGGACCGCGTCGAGCGTGACCGTCACCTCCGGGTCCAGTTCGACGAGGACGTCCGTCCAGCGGTGGCCGCGATCATCGAGCGTGTCGCCCGCTGAGTACGAGTCGCCGAGCACCGTCACGCCGTCGGGGCCGGAGCCGAGGGTCTCGATCTCGCCGTACTGCTGCTGATACGCGCGGATGTCGTCGCACCCCGGCGGCTCGCCCGGGCGCGCGATCACCACCGCGGTCACGGCGACACCGGCCGCGACGACCGCGACCGCGGCGGCCACAACCCAGCGTGCGCGCAGACGGCCGCTCAGCTGAGACCGCTGTACGAGTGGAGGCCCTTGAAGAACTGGTTCACGATCGTGAAGTTGAACAGGACCGCGCAGAAGCCGACGATCGAGAGCCAGGCCGACCGGGTGCCGCGCCACCCGCGCGTGGCTCGGGCGTGGATGTACCCGGCGTACAGCACCCAGATCACGAAGGTCCAGACCTCCTTCGTGTCGAAGCCCCAGTACCGGCCCCACGCGTCGTTCGCCCAGATCGCCCCCGCGATGAGGGTGAACGTCCACAGGACGAAGCCGATGATCGCGAAGCGGTACGCGAGCGATTCGAGGACCTCGGCACTCGGCAGGGTGCGGAGGAAGGGCATTCGCGTGCGAGGTGCGGCATCCGACCCCACAGCGGCCAGTGCGAGCCGCTCACGGCGGGACTGCAGGAGCTGCACCACCGAGAGGGCGAACGCGATGGCGAAGAAGGCCGACGCGAGCGAGGCGACGAAGACGTGGATGACGAGCCAGATGCTCTTGAGCGGGTCGGAGAGCGGGACGACCTCGACGTAGTACGCGAGCGCCGCGCCACCCAGCAGCACGACGATGAGACCGTTGACGAAGGCGCCGAGGAAGCGCAGGTCGTATTTCACGAGGACGCCGAGGAACACGGCGACGACCAGCATCGTGCCGGTCAGGGCGAACTCGTAGTTGTTCGACCACGGCACGCGGCCCGCGGCGATGCCACGGGTCACGTCGGCCCCCACGTGGAAGAGGAAGGCGACGACCGTCATCACGACGCCCAGTCGCGCGAAGAGGAAGCGGCCGCGCTCGGACGGTCGGGCCTCGAGCGCGACCTTCGCGGCAGCCTCCTCGGCCCGGATCTCATCGATCGTCTGGCCCCCGGCGGCCACCAGGGTGCGCTCCTTGACCCGCGCGTCCTGCGCCTGGATCGCCAGCTCAGAGCGGCGGGCGAGGTCGACGGTGAAGGCGATGAAGCCGAGGGTGTAGATCGCGACAGCGGTCCACAGCAGCAGCACCGACAGATCATCGAGAGACATGGAGGTCCTCCGAAGGGTGGGGTTCGTTCATTTTACGTTCGCCTGACGGTCACGGGCCGCTGCGGTCTCGCCCTGCAGAGCGGCACGATGCTCGCGTTCGAGGTCGGCGACGGCGAGCGCGATGGCGGGGTCCTCACCGCGCGCGAGCCCCGCGTACTCGAGTCGGACGGTGTCACCGTCCGCGGTCGCCTTGACCCACATCCGACGACGGGGCACGAAGAGGGCGGCGAAGAGTCCGACGAGGGCGAGGATCGCGAACACGAGGACCCAGATGGCCCCGGAGTTGTTGTGCACCGAGAGGGAGATGTAGCGCTTGACCGCCTCGGGAGCGCCTTCGGCGGTCGCGTCCTCGAAGGTGATCGTGCCGAGACCGTTCGGCAGGTCGACCGTCTCACCGGGGACGAGCTCGAGGGAGGCCAGGCCGGAATCGCCGCCGGCGAGCTGTTCCATCCCCGTCGGATCGAGGGCGTACACCGACCGAGGCGTGCCGTCGTCGATGCCCAGGTCGCCCGCGTAGACCCAGAAGGTCATCCGCGGATTGAGGAGGTCGCCGTACATGGAGGTGAGCGCGCCGGTGTCGAGGCTTCCCGCAGTCGGGTAGAAGAAGCCGACGAGGCCCAGCTGCTCCGCGGAGCCGTCGGCGCCCACGATGCCGTCCGCGACCTTCACGACGCCCTGCGAGGTCATGTTGCCGTCCTGCGGGAGGAAGGGCACCGACTCACCGAAGACGACCTCGCCCTCGGCGTTGCGGACGGTGATGGTAGGCGCGTACCCGTTGCCCATCAGATAGATGCGGTCGCCGGCCATCGTGATCGGATGGTTCACCCGGATGACGTCGGTCTTCGGCGCCTCACCCGGGAAGCGCGTCGTGACGTGCGCCTGGAAGTCGCCCGACTGCCCCTGGCCGGCTTCGCCGATCGGCGTGTAGGTCACATCGAACCGGTCGAGCGAGATGGAGTACGGCGTCAGCCCGTTCTCGCGGTCGACGAACCGGCCGGGGTTGAACGAGGTGTACCCGAGCCCCAGGGAGTTCACGAAGCCGTCGCCCTCGGTGATCACGGTCTGCCCGGTGTAGGTGAAGCCGCCGCCGATCCCGACGGAGATCAGGATGCCGACGAGGGCGCCGTGGAAGAGCAGGTTGCCCGTCTCGCGGATGTATCCGCGCTCGGCCGAGACCGAGGCCACGCCGTCGCGGTCGTACCGTTCGACCCGGTATCGCGCCGAGCGCAGCTGCGCCTGGGCGAGGTCGATCGCGTGCGACGCGTGCGACGCGGCATCCTCACCCTCGGGGACCTCAGCGGTCGTCTCGAGGTGATCGTCGAGTCGGGAGAGCCTCGCGGGCGTGCGCGGCGGCCGCTGGCGCAGCGCCTTCCAGTGATGCTTCGTGCGCGGCAGCACGCAGCCGATCAGCGAGATGAACAGCAGGATGTAGATCGACGAGAACCACACCGACGTGTACACGTCGAACAGCTGCAGCGCCTCGAAGAGGTCGACGAGGTCGGGGTTGTTCACCCGCCACTGCGAGACGCCGTTCGGATCGGCGCTGCGCTGCGGCACGAGCGAACCCGGGATCGCGGCGATGGCCAGCAGCAGCAGGAGCACCAGCGCGGTGCGCATGCTCGTGAGCTGACGCCATCCCCAGCGCAGCCACCCCACGATGCCGAGCTGGGGCTGCGTCGGGGCACCGTCGGACGACGAGCCGCCGGTGGCGGCGAGGCGATCACTGTTCTCGAGGCGGTCCCCGTGGTCGAGGTGGTCGCTGGGACGCAGCGGGCCGTCGACGGGTCGGTCAGAGGAAGGTCGGGACACCGCTCACCATCCCTGCGAAAGCGGACATGACCGCGGTCCAGACCCCGGTCACCATGAGGATGCCGAGGGCGATCAGCAGGACGCCGCCGACGATGTTCACGACGCGGATGTGGCGTCGGACGAACGCCACCGATCGTGTGGCCCAGGTCGCGCCCAGGGCGAGCAGGATGAAGGGCACGCCGAGTCCGAGCGAGTAGGCCACGGCCAGGACGCCCGCGCGCGCGGGATCGGCCTGCGTGTACGCCATGCTCAGGATCGTCGCGAGCGTCGGGCCGATGCACGGCGCCCAGCCGATGCCCATCGCAACGCCCAGCAGGGGCGCGCCGACGAGCCCGAGGTTCTGGCGGAGCTGGGGTCGGTAGATGCGCTGCGCGAAACCGAACACGCCCACGAAGACGAGGCCCAACACGATGACGACGGCGCCGAGGACGCGCGTGATGACGTCCTGGTACTCGATGAAGACCCGACCCATCGCGCCCGCGAAGACCCCCATCGCGAGGAAGACGACGGTGAAGCCCGCGATGAAGAGGAGGACGCCGAACAGCAGGCGCCCTCTCCCCGGGGCGCGCGTGCGCGATGCTGTGGCGACAGCCGTCGAGGCACCGCCCGAGGCCGCCGCTTCCCGGCGCGCGTCGCGCGGAGCGACCGCGCCGCCGAGGAAGCCGAGGTAACCGGGGACGAGCGGCAGCACGCACGGCGAGAGGAACGACACGAGTCCCGCCAGTGCCGCCAGGGGGATGGCGATCCAGAGTGCACCGTCGGCGACGATGGCGCCGGGGTTCACTGCCCCTCCGCGAGGGTGTCCTCGACGAGGGTCTTCAAAATGGAGGCGCTCTCGAGCTGTCCGAACAGGCTGGCCGCCACCCGGCCCTCGCGGTCGAGCACCAGTGTCGTCGGCGCAGCCTGGAGGGAGGTCCAGTCGGCGAACGCGAGCTTCAGATCGACGTCTCCCCGGGCGAGGATCGACGGGTAGGTGATGTCGTACGTCTCGTCGAAGGATGCCGCCTGCTCGGGCCCGTCGTAGATGTTGATCCCGAGGAACTCTGCCCCGTCCGACTGCGTATCGGTGTAGGCGGACTGAAGGAAGGGCGCCTCGGCGCGGCACGGACCGCACTGGGCGTACCAGAAGTTCAGGACCAGGACCT
This sequence comes from Microbacterium marinum, assembly GCF_014204835.1. NCBI lineage: Bacteria > Bacillati > Actinomycetota > Actinomycetes > Micrococcales > Microbacteriaceae > Microbacterium > Microbacterium marinum. The sequence goes on from NZ_JACHMD010000001.1 coordinate 2,823,933, forward strand.
CTCCGGCATAGTCAGCGCTCGAGATCGTCGACCCGTCGACAGCGGTGCCGGTGAACTCCACCGCGTCGCCGCGCTCGTCGAGCGGGATCTCGGTGATACGGCCGTCGCCGGAGATGAAGCCCTGGTTGCGGCCTTCACGGTACGTGTCCGCGAGGTCGTCGTTCTGCCCCGTGCAGGCCGCGAGGCCGACGGCCAGGGCGAGGACGCCGATGGCGGCGAGAATGCGGCGGGTCATACGGCTCCTACGTCCACCGCTCCCGCCGTCGACGCGGGCTCGGCGTAATCGACCTCACGCCACACGTCGCCGACGAGCTCGAAGCTCGTGATGCTGGAGAGATCGCAGCGGCGCCGGCGAGGGTCGTGTCGCAGCGAGAGCCCGGCGACGGAGAGGTGGGTGATCCAGATCGGTAGTTGGTGGGACACGATGACGGCGTCACCCGACGGCGTTCGGTTCCAGGCGTCCCGCATCGCCGCCTGCATGCGGTCGACGACGTCGAGGTAGGGCTCGCCCCAGCTGGGGAGGGCAGGGGTGCGCAGGTGCCACCAGTTGATCGGGTTGCGCAGCGCACGCTGCATCCGGCGGCCTTCGAAGACGTTCGTCGGCTCGATGACTCGCGCATCGACGACAGGCTTCACTCCGAACAGCTCCGCGAACGGGGCCGCAGACTCGCGCGTGCGCTCCAGCGGGGAGCAGACGAGCGAGCGGACGGGCCGGCCGGAGCTCTTCACGTGCTCTGCGGCGGCGCGGGCCATGCGATGGCCGTCATCGCTCAGATGGAACTCCGGCAGCCGTCCGTAGAGCACACGGTCGGGGTTGTGGACCTCTCCGTGGCGCACGAGGTGGAGTCGGGCTGCAGGCACCCTGCAAGTTTACGAGGGAGCGCCTATGAGGAGCCTGAATCGTCGGAGGCACCGCTCGCGTCGGCATCCCTCTCGCGGCGGTCGCGGATGACCGCCCGAACGCGGACCACGACGAACCAGACGATCGCGACCACCACGACGACGATGACGATCATCTGGAAGATCTCGGCATACTGCTCGACGATGTGCCAGTTCTCACCGAGGAGGAAGCCTGCGAGCACGAAGATCGAGTTCCAGATGAGGCTTCCGGCCGTCGTCAGGAGGCCGAACTTCCACCAGTGCATCTTCGCGACGCCTGCGGGTATCGAGATGAGACTGCGGAACAGCGGAACCATGCGCCCGAAGAACACCGCGACGGAGCCGTGGCGCTCGAACCACGCGACGGACTTCTCGACGTCTTCGCCGCTGACCAGCGGGAGGCGATCGGCGATGCGCGCGAGACGCTCGGCTCCGAGCCACCGGCCGAGGAAGTACAGGATGTAGGCGCCGAACACCGACCCGAACGTCGTCCAGGCGATCGCTTCGAAGAGCGTGAAGGAACCCCGGCTGGCGGCCAGACCCGCCATCGGCAGCACGACCTCGCTCGGGATCGGCGGGAAGAGGTTGTCGAGGCCGACGGCGACCGCGGCTCCCGGCGGGCCGATGATCTCCATCAGCGACACCACCCAGTCGGCGAGCGCGGACAGCCACGATCCGTCGGATTGTGCCGCCGCGCGAATCGTCGCCGCCTGCATCTGTTCGGTCATCGGGTGCCTTCTCGCGCTCGGTGATCGGATGCCCGTCCTCTGTCGAAGACCGGTCCCCCTGAACCTCCAGGCTATGCGGGCCTCCCCTGCCGCACCTGGGGGATGGCCGTACGACACCGGGAGGGCTTCCCGAACCGGCGCCCCGCGTAGACTCGTCCCTCGTGAGTGAACGCGTTCTCGTCCAGCAGCTGCAGTCCCGTGAAGACGGCCTCGTCTCCGTCTCCGGATGGGTGGAGACCGTCCGTGATCAGAAGAAGGTGCAGTTCGTCATCCTGCGCGATGAGACCGGCGCCGTGCAGCTGGTGAATCCCGCCATTCGCCCGACGGAGGACGGCACCGAACAGGATGCCGCAGCGCTCGCGCTCACCTCTCTCATCTCCGAACTGAGCACCGGCACCTTCCTGACGGCGACCGGCGAGCTCAAGCACGACGAGCGCGTCAAGCTCGGCGGCGTCGAGATCAAGCTCGCGGGGCTCGAGATCGCGGCATCCGCTCTGCCGGAGACCCCGATCGCGGCCGACTCCGGTCTCGACAAGCGGATGGACTGGCGCTTCCTCGACCTGCGTCAGCGTCGCAACAACCTCATCTTCCGTGTGCAGACGACCCTCGAGCACGCGATGCGCACCTACTGGATCGAGCGCGACTACATCGAGATCCACTCCCCCAAGCTCATGGCCTCGGCGTCGGAGTCCGCCGCCGAGCTGTTCGAGGTGCCCTACTTCGAGGACAAGACGGCCTACCTCGCGCAGAGCCCGCAGTTCTTCAAGCAGATGGCGCAGTCGGCCGGCTTCGGCAAGATCTTCGAGATCGGAGACGTGTTCCGCGCCGACCCGTCGTTCACATCGCGCCACGCGACCGAGTTCACCTCGATCGACGCGGAGATCAGCTGGATCGACTCGCACGAAGACGTCGCCGCGATGCAGGAAGAGCTCCTGCAGTTCGCGTTCCAGGCGGTGAAGGACAAGCACGGCGCCGAGATCGCCGAGCTGTTCGGTGTCGACGTGCAGGTGCCTGCCACCCCGTTCCCGCGCATCCCTCTGGCCGAGGCGCGCGAGATCGTCGCGGCCCGTGGCTACGAGATCCCCCGCACCGACGGCGATCTCGACCCCGAGGGCGAGCGCCAGATTTCGGCGCACGTCGCCGAAACGTACGGCCACCAGTTCGTCTTCATCACCGACTACCACCCCGAGATCCGCGCGTTCTACCACATGCGCGACGAGGAGACGGGGCTCACCAAGTCGTACGACCTGCTGTTCAACGGTGTCGAGATCACCACGGGCGCGCAGCGCGAGCACCGCGTCGACGTGCTGATCGAGCAGGCGAAGGAGAAGGGTCTCGACCCCGAGCACCTCGACTTCTACCTCGACTTCTTCCGCTACGGCGCCCCGCCGCACGGTGGCTTCGGCATGGGCCTCGCGCGCGTGCTCATGCTGCTGCTCGGCGAATCGTCGATCCGCGAGGTCACGTACCTCTTCCGCGGACCGACACGGCTCGCCCCGTAACGCAAGGCTTTGCAGACGGAAACACGCATTCCGTAACGTGGCTCCCTCCGACCCGGAGGGAGCCACGTGTCATGTGGGAGAACTGGCTGACGTACGGCATCGCCGTCGCCATCGCGATCGTCGCCGCGGTCATCGTCGCGGCACTCGTGTCGCTGACCGTGCGGATCATCGCTCGTCGTCGTGAATGGGCCGGGGTCCTCGTCCGGCACGCGCGGCATCCGTTCCGCACGATCCTCCTGATAGCGGGCCTGTGGGCGGCGACGCAGATCGCCTTCCCGCACCGCGAACTGCTCCCCACCCTCGTCCACGTCCTCACCATTGCGGCCATCGCAGCGAGCGCCTGGCTGCTCGGTTCTCTCGTGGTCGTCGTCACCGACGTCGCCCTCGGCCGGTACCGCATCGACGTGCCCGACAACCGGGTCGCGCGCCGCATCCGCACGCAGATGCTGATCGTCCGGCGTCTCGCGATCGTCCTGGTGGTCGTCATCGCCCTCGGTGCGGTGCTCCTCACCTTCGACGCCGTCCGCGCGGTGGGCGCGAGCGTCCTGGCATCCGCCGGCATCGCCTCGGTGGTCGCGGGGCTCGCCGCGCAGTCGGTCCTCGCGAACGTCTTCGCGGGGCTGCAGCTCGTCTTCAGCGACGCGCTCCGCGTCGACGACGTCGTCGTCGCCGAGGGCGAGTGGGGGCGCGTGGGCGAGATCACCCTCAGCTACGTCGTGCTCGATCTGTGGGACGACCGACGACTCGTGCTGCCGTGCACGTACTTCACGACGACGCCGTTCCAGAACTGGACCCGGAAGGGATCGGAGCTGCTGGGAGCGGTGGAGTTCGACCTCGACTGGCGCGTGTCGCCCGCGCTGATGCGCGAGCATCTGGGCGCCGTGCTCGCGCAGACCGACCTGTGGGACGGCCGCGCGTCCGTCCTCCAGGTGACCGAGGCCACCGGCGGCGCGGTGCGGGTCCGCATCCTCGTCACCGCGAAAGACGCACCCACCCTGTTCGACCTACGGTGCCTCGTGCGGGAGGCCATGGTGGTGTGGGTGCAGCAGACCATGCCGGCGGCCCTCCCGGTGCAGCGCGTGATGGTCACCGAACCCGCGCCCACCTCGACCCACGACACGGATGCCGCGCCGGCCGCCGACGGCCTGTTCACCGGCAATGCCGACGCGGAACGCCGCGCGCAGACCTTCACGAACGCCATCCCCACGGTGGACACCGACCCGCGTTGAGCCGCGGCGTCTCGCCACCCGGGCGTCACCGATCGTTCACCGCAGCGGCCCGCCCGGGTCACCCGCGCGCCGTAGCTTCCCCTCGTCCCCTCCGACGTCGCCCTCCCGAGCGGCGCCGGATCACCCGAGAGGAAAACGATGTCCCGCAACCACCCGCGCCGCGCGTACGCTGCGCTCGCACTCACCACGATCGCCGCGCTCTCGCTCGCCGCGTGCGCCGGCTCCCCCGACACCGAGAACGCCGCCGCCGGCGACGAGTCCACAGCATCCACAGCGACCAGCGTCGCCGACTTCGGCAGCTTCGAAGAGCTCGAAGCCGCAGCGAAGGCCGAGGGCAACCTCAACGTCATCGCGCTGCCGCGCGACTGGGCGAACTACGGCGAGATTCTCGACCTCTTCGCCGAGCGTTACCCCGAGATCACGATCAACGAGCAGTCCCCCGACGTCTCGAGCGCCGAGGAGATCACCGCCGCCGAGACCAACAAGGGTCTCGACACCGCTCCCGACGTCTTCGACCTGGGCCTGACCGTCGCCCTCCAGAGCACCGATCACTTCGCCCCGTATCAGGTCGAGAACTGGGATGACATCCCCGACGCGCTCAAGGAGCCCACCGGCCTGTTCGTCGGCGACTACGGCGGGTACATGTCGGTCGGCTACGACTCCGCGAAGTTCGAGGCACCCGCGGAGCTCGCCGACCTGCTCGGGGACGACTACCGCGGCGCCGTGGCCATCAACGGCGACCCGACCGCGGCGGGCGCAGCCTTCGCGGCCGTCGGCCTGGCCTCGGTCCAGTCCGGTGGCTCGCTCGACGACTTCCAGCCCGGCATCGACTTCTTCTCCGAGCTCAACGCGGCCGGCAACATGCTGAAGCTCGACGTGACCAGCGCCACGGTCGCCAGCGGCGAGACGCCGGTCGTCTTCGACTGGGACTACCTGAACGCCGCCCACAAGGCCGACGTCCCCACCTGGGAGACGGTCGTCTTCGACGGCACCGGCTACGCGGGCTACTACAACCAGGCCATCAACGTCGACGCGCCCAACCCGGCCGCCGCGCGCCTGTGGCAGGAGTTCCTCTACAGCGACGAGGTCCAGAACCTGTGGCTGAAGGGCGGCGCCCGCCCCGTGCGGATGGAAGCCATGATCGAGGCCGGCACCATCGACGAGGACCTCGCCGCGGCACTGCCCGAGGCCCCCGCCGAGACGGTCGTCCCGACCGAGGAGCAGTCCACCGCCGCCGGTGAGCTGCTCGGCGCGAACTGGGCCGCCGCGGTCCAGTGACGACGCTGACGTCGGGGAACCCGCTCGCGGGTTCCCCGACCCCCTCTCCCGAGGGACGGGAGCACACCGCTCCCGCCCCTCGGGCGGCACGGCGCCCAGGCGGGGCGTGGCTGGGGCTCGTGCCGTTTGCGGCGTACCTCGGCGCGTTCCTCGTGCTCCCGACGGTGCTCGCGCTGATGACCGGCCTCTTCGACGGCGACGGCGCGCTGACCGGCGACAACATCGCCGCCCTCGTCGACCCCGTGGTGCTCGCCACCTTCGGCAACTCGACGTGGGTCTCCCTCCTCACCGCCGCCATCGGCGCCGCCACAGGTGCGCTCGTCTGCTTCGCGATGCTGGGGCTGCCCGAGACCGGATTCGTCCGCACGACGGTGGATGCCGCGTCGGGGGTGCTCGCTCAGTTCGGCGGCGTCATGCTGGCCTTCGTGCTCGTCGCGACGATCGGCACGCAGGGCGTGGTGACGCGTCTGCTGGACGATGTGTTCGGCCTCGACATCTTCGCCGGGGGCGCATGGATCTACGCCCTGCCGGGGCTCATCCCCGCCTACGTCGTGTTCCAGGTGCCGCTGATGGTCATCACCTTCATGCCGGCGCTGGCCGCCCTGAAGCCGCAGTGGGTCGAGGCGCACCTGACGCTGGGCGGGACGAGGGCCTCGTTCTGGCCCACGATCGGTTTCCCCGTGCTCGCCCCCTCGTTCCTCGCGAGCTTCCTGCTGCTGTTCGCGAACGCCTTCAGCTCGTACGCCACGGCGGCGGCGCTGGCCAGCCAGGGGTCGCAGATCGTCCCGCTGCAGATCCGCACCGCCCTCACCAGTGAGACCGTCCTCGGACGCGAGAACCTGGCGGGTGCGCTGGCGCTCGGCATGATCCTCGTGGTGGGTGTGGTGATGGCCGTCTACGCGCTCATCCAGCGCCGGGCCGCGCGGTGGCAGTCGTGAGCGGCCTGCTCGCGCCCTCGCGCGCGACGCGGTGGATCATCGGGGTCGTGGTCGGCGGCGTCTTCGCGGTGCCGTTCGTGGCCACGGTGCTCTACACGATCTCCTCCCCCGACGGCTGGACACTGAGCCGCTGGGCGGCCCTGTTCGACCCGGAGCTGGCGTCGAAGTACCGCCCGGTCTGGACGGGGCTCGTGAACTCCCTCACCCTCGCCCTGGTCACCGTCGCGATCGTGCTGTTCCTCTTCGCCCCCACGATGGTGCTCGTCTCCCTTCGCTTCCCGCGCCTGCGCCGTGCGTTCGAGTTCCTGGCTCTCCTGCCGATCACGATCCCGGCGATCGTCCTGGTCGTGGGTCTCGCGCCCATCTACCTGCAGATCGGTCGCACGTTCGGGACGGGCGCCTGGACGCTGGCCTTCGCCTACGGCGTGCTCGTGCTCCCCTTCGCCTATCGTTCGATCCAGGCATCGATCGACGCGATCGACCTGCGCACCCTGTCGGAGGCGGCTCGCACCCTGGGCGCCGGATGGCCGTCGGTGCTCCTGAGGATCATCGCGCCGAACCTCCGCCAGGGCCTGCTCGCGGCATCCCTCATCTCGGTCGCCGTCGTCCTCGGCGAGTTTACGATCGCGTCGCTGCTGAACCGCCAGGTGCTGCAGACGGGTCTCGTCGTCATCAACAAGCAGGATGCCTGGGCGTCCGCGATCTTCACGCTCCTGGCGCTGGCCTTCGCGTTCCTCCTGCTGCTCATCATCGGCCGCGCGGGACGCGTCGGCGCCGGAAGGAAGAACCCATGACCGACACGACCACCGCCACGGACGCGGGCCGGCCCCTGCCGCGCACCGCGGACAACGCCCTGCTGGCGGGAGCCGGAGAAGGCACGCGGGTCGAACTGCGCGGCATCGTCAAGGACTACGGCACGACCCGGGTGCTGCACGGCGTCGACCTCGACATCGCCCCGGGCGAATTCGTGTCGCTCCTCGGCCCGTCGGGCTGCGGAAAGACGACGGCGCTGCGGGTGATCTCGGGACTGGAACGCGCGACAGCGGGCTCGGTCGCGTTCGCCGGCACCGACGTCTCCCGCGTCGCCACCAACAAACGCGACATCGGCATGGTCTTCCAGGCGTACTCGCTGTTCCCCCACCTCCGGGTGATCGAGAACGTCGCCTTCGGCCTGCGCCGCCGACGAGTGGATGCCGCCTCGGCACGCCGCCGGTCCGGCGAGGCGCTCGATCTGGTCGGCCTCGGGCACCTCGCCGACCGCTATCCCCATCAGCTGTCCGGTGGTCAGCAGCAGCGCGTCGCCCTCGCCCGGGCACTGGTGACCGAGCCGCGCGTGCTTCTCCTGGACGAGCCGCTGTCCGCCCTCGACGCGAAGGTCCGCGTGCAGCTGCGCGATGAGATCCGCCGCATCCAGCTGCGACTCGGGACGACGACCGTGTTCGTCACGCACGACCAGGAGGAAGCTCTCGCCGTCTCCGACCGCATCGCGGTGATGGATGCCGGGCGCATCGAGCAGATCGGCACGCCCGAGGACCTCTACCTGAGGCCCGCTTCCGCCCGGGTCGCGGCGTTCGTGGGGCTGTCGAGCGCGGTCGCCGGTGTCGGAGGGGGGAACGCGGTCACCGTGTGGGGCTCGGTGCTGCCGGTGCAGGGCGAAGCCGCCACCGGTGACGTGGAGGTGCTGGTGCGACCCGAGAACGTCCGTCTCGTCGGCGAGGGTCAGGGTGTCGCGGCCGTCGTGGAGGAGAGCACGTTCCTCGGCAGCATCCGGCGCACCCTCGTGCGCACCGACGACGGAACGCTCGTGCGACTGCAGCATCCCGCCGGCGAACGCCTCGAGTTCGGTCAGCGGGTGCGGATCGCCCTCGCACCCGTGCCGGTGACGGTGCGTGCCGCAGACTGATGCGCCCGATCAGAGGGTGAAGTCGACCGCCATCCGGCCGCCGGTGACACTGCGGATGTAACCCACGACCGCCTGGTGCGCCGGGTGCGTCTGATACGCCTCCAGCGCGGCGAGGTCGTCGAGGTCGATCACGACGGCGACATCGGCGTTGCCGGCGACGGCGGGGTCGTTGACGCCCACCGACAGCGACCGGATCGCGGGGACGACGCCGACGAGCCCGCGCAGCAGGCGCGCCACCTCGGTCGCATGCTCGGTGCGGACAGCGGCATCCTCGGCGGCCATGGCCCAGACGACGACGTGACGGATCATGCGGAGACTCCTTCGGCGAGGGCGGCGCGCAGACGGTCGGCCGACACGCGCCAGTGCGCGTGCAGCTCACCGTCGACGAGGACGACGGGGATCTTCTCCCACCACTGCGCGTACAGCGCGGGGTCGTCCGCGATCGAGAGCTCCTCGATCGCGACCCGGCCCTCGGGCAGATCGGCGACAACAGTCTCGACGATCTCGCGAGCGACGTCGCAGAGATGGCAGTCGGGTTTCGAGATGAGGGTCAGCGAGGTCACGGCATCCATTCTCCCCTGCGCACGCACCGGCGAGCGCAGGAAACACGAAGCGCCCCGGCGATCGGCGGACCGATCGGGGGCGCTTGGTGTTGCGGTGCCGCGTTACTTCTTGTTGCGGCGCTGGTGGCGAGTCTTGCGAAGCAGCTTGCGGTGCTTCTTCTTCGCCATGCGCTTGCGGCGCTTCTTGATGACTGAACCCACGGGAAACCTCACTAGATCGGGGTCTGGACGCGCGGTGTTCGCGTCCGGGAACGGCACAACGGAAAAAATGCCTCGGATCAGTCTAGCCGACGTCGGCGATAGGCCGTTGCAGTGCCTCGGTGACCGCCGTTTCGGGAACCCGATAGCTGCGACCGAAGCGCACTGCGGGGAGCTCTCCGGAGTGGACGAGGCGGTAGACGGTCATCTTCGACACGCGCATGAGGTCCGCCACCTCCGCAACGGTGAGAAAGCGCACATCCGAGATGCCCGACATCTGTGTCCCCTTATGAGTCCCCTGTGATGAATCACCTAACAGTAGGGCCTGCGTGTGACCGGTGTAAACCGATGTGACGGCTGTGATCCGCCGGTTCAGCGCCCGGGCAGCTTGCTGAACACGCTGGTGACGGCGTGCTTGGCGGATGCCGCGGCGCGCCCGACGACCTCCGCCGCGTGTGCGGCACTCTCCGGCAGGGGCACGGGGGCATACCCGACGCCGTCTTCGCCGGTGGTGAGGAAGGGCAGGAGCCAGTCGTCGACCTCGTCGAGCGGGGCGGGCGAGAGGCTGTAGTAGCGGTGCTGCCCGACCTCGCGCACCGAGACCAGGGAGGCCTCCCGAAGCACCTTGAGGTGCTTGGAGACGGTCGGCTGGCTGACACCGAGGGTCGACACGATCTGCGAGACGCTCGTCCCGTCCTGCCCGGACTCCCCGCGTTCACGCAGCAGCTGAAGGATGTCCCGACGGGTGCCGTCGGCGATCACGTCGAAGATGTCCGCCATGACGTTAGGTTAGCCCGCGCGAGCGCCGGAGTACCATGACAACCATCCGAACGAGGAAGGGGCGCCAGATGGCGGGAACGACCGTCGATGCGCGCGCCCCCCGGGGCGGCCCGGCTTGGCATCGACGCGTGTTCTCCGCGCTGAAGGATCTGGCCACCGCCTCGCCGTCCCGTTTCGCCGTCCTCATTTTCTCGGCCCTCATCCTGCTGTTCACGGCCCTGTTCTCGCTGCCCATCGCGGCTGCGGACGGCCGGCCCACTCCGCTGGCGGACGCCCTGTTCACGGCCGTGTCCACGATCTGCGTGACGGGCCTGTCGACCGTCGACATGAGCACGCACTGGTCGCCCTTCGGTCACGTGCTCGTCTACATCGGCGTGAACGTCGGGGCGATGGGTGTGCTGACCCTCGCGTCGATCCTCGGTCTCGTCATCGCGAAGCGCCTCGGCCTGCGCGCGAAGCTCCTCGCCGCGGGCGACAGCAACCCCCTGCGCGCGCACGGCGGACCCGTCAACGAGGGGCAGACGGTCCGCCTGGGTGAGGTGGGTGCGCTGTTGTCGACGGTCGCCCTCTCGACGCTCGTCATCGAGGCCGCCCTCGCGATCCTGATCTATCCGACGATGCTCGCGAGCGGGATCGACCCGCTCACTGCACTGTGGGAAGCACCGTTCTACTCGGCGATGGCGTTCACGAACACGGGTTTCACCCCGAACGCCGAGGGGCTCATCCCCTTCGAGCAGAACTACCTGTTCATGACACTGCTCATGACCGGTGTGTTCCTCGGTTCGATCGGCTTCCCGGTGATCTTCGCCCTCGCGCGGCAACGCTGGCACCTGCGCCGCTGGACGCTCCACGCGAAGCTCACCGTCATCACAACCACGGTGCTGTTCGTCGTCGGCGCCGCCGCGTTCCTCATCCTCGAGTACGACAACCCGAAGACCTTCGGGTCGATGGACGCGTGGGATACCACGTTCCAGGCGTTCTTCCTCTCCGCGATGACCCGATCCGGTGGCTTCGCGGTCGTCGATGTGGGGTCGCTCGGCGGCGCGTCGCTCGTCGTCGGTTGCATGCTCATGTTCGTCGGCGGCGGCTCGGCATCCACCGCCGGTGGCATCAAGGTGACGACACTCGCGGTCCTCGCCCTCGCGGTATGGTCCGAGGCGAAAGGCCGCCAGAGCGTCTCGGCGTTCGGCCGCCGCATCCCCAGCGACGTCCAGCGCGTTGCGCTCTCGGTTGTCGCCTGGGGCGCCACGATCGTCGCGCTCTCGACGATCGTCATCACCCGCATGACTGGTGCGCCCGTCGAGGACGTCCTCTTCGACGTCATCTCCGGATTCGCAACAGTGGGCCTGTCGACCGGCCTCACCGCGGAACTCCCCGACCCGGCCGTCTACGTCATGGCCGCCACGATGTTCATGGGGCGCGTTGGTACAGTGACTCTCGCCGCGGCCGTGGCCGCGACCAGTCGTTCGCAGCTCTACTCGCTGCCCGTCGAAAGGCCCATCGTTGGTTGAGCAGCTGCGCAGCGACGCCCCCGTCCTGGTGATCGGTCTCGGCCGATTCGGAGCCGCCTGTGCGGGCGAGCTGGACCGCCTCGATCGCGACGTCCTCGCCATCGACGGGAACCTCGACCTCGTGCAGAAGTGGTCGGAGCGGGTCACTCACGCGGTGCAGGCCGACGCGCGCAACATCGAGGCGCTGAAGCAGATCGGTGCGCAGGACTTCCAGGTGGCCGTGGTCGCCGTCGGATCGTCGATCGAGGCGTCGGTGCTGATCACGGCCAACCTCGTCGATCTGAAGGTGCCGCAGATCTGGGCGAAGGCCGTCTCGCAGTCGCACGGCAAGATCCTGTCCCGCGTGGGCGCGAACCACGTGATCTATCCGGAGCGCGAGGCCGGCGAGCGCGTCGCGCACCTCGTCAGCGGCCGGATGCTGGACTTCATCCGGTTCGACGACGACTTCGTGCTGGCCAAGATGTACCCGCCGCGCTTCATCCGGGGCGTCGGCCTGAACGAGTCGGGCGTGCGGTCGAAGTACAACGTGACGGTCGTCGGCGTGAAAAGCCCGGGCAAGCCGTTCCGCTATGCCGAGGCGAACACCGTCGTCACCAACCACGACCTGATCATCGTTTCGGGCACCAACTCCGACATCGAGCGGTTCGCCTCGCTCGACCGCTGATCGTCACCCACGCTCAGCGAAGGCTGAGGACTGCGGATCGCTTCGCCACGCTCACGCGCCGGCGGCGAGCTCCCGGGCGCGGGCGAGAGCGGCATCCGTCGCCTGGGCGAAGAGCCCGTCGAGGTTGCCGGTCTGCAGGACGCCGATCGCGCGCTCGGTCGTGCCCTTCGGGCTCGTGACGCGGCGGCGGAGCTCCGCGGGGTCCTCGCCCGAGGCCGCCAGCAGCGCTGCCGCGCCGATGAAGGTCTGCTCCGCCATCACGCGGGCGTCGGCCTCGTCGAAGCCCTTTCCGCGGGCGGCCTCGGTGAGCGCCTCGACGAGGAGGAACACGTAGGCCGGGCCGGAACCCGAGATCGTCGAGAGCGCGTCGATCTTCTCCTCCGGCACCTCGATGACGACGCCGCACGTCTCGAACAGACGGCGCACCGACGCGAGGTGCTCGGGCGTCGCGGTCGTCCCACCCGCGATGCCGGTGACGGCCTTCCCCACCACGGCGGGAGTGTTCGGCATCGAGCGCACGACGGGGATGGCGTCTCCGACGATCGACTCGAACGTCGCGATCGTCACCCCTGCGGCGAGGCTCACGATGAGCGTGCCGGGCCGGAGGTGACCCTCGATCTCACGGAGGAGGTCGGGCACCATCGCCGGCTTCACGCCGATGAGGACGATGTCGGCCGATGCCGCGGCATCGGTGTTCGCGGTCGGCACGTCGGCGAGGGCGAGGCTCGTCACACCGGCGAGGCCCTCGAGTTCGGCGGCCTTCGCCGTGGAACGGTTCGTCACCGTCACCGCGATCCCACCTCCCGAGCGCGCGATGCCCTGGGCGATCGCACCGCCCATCGAGCCTGCTCCGAGGATGGCGACGGTCGGGAGGGGGTGGTGCGTCATGCTTCCATCCTGGCATCCGCCGCCCGCGAGCTGCCTGCCTGACGCACTCTCCCGCCCGACGCAAGAGCCTGGGAGCGCAAAAGAAGCGGGCCTATCATCGGGGCATGACCCTCCTCGACGGAATCACGTCCCGATTGATCGACACGGACCGCCTGAGCGTCAACATCCTCGAGCGCACCGGCGACAGCCCCGAAACCGCCGACGAATCGACGATCGTCTTCATCCACGGCAACGTCGCGTCGAGCCTGTTCTGGCAGGAGCTCATGCAGGATCTGCCTGCCGAGCTCCGCGTGCTGGCGGTCGACCTGCGCGGCTTCGGCGACACCGAGCACATGCCCGTGGACGCCACCCGCGGCGTCCGCGATTTCAGCGACGACCTGCACGCGACCCTGACCGAACTCGGCATCGAGTCGGCCCACCTCGTCGGCTGGAGCCTCGGCGGGGCCGTCATCATGCAGTACGCGCTCGAGCACCCGGTGCGCTCGCTCACCCTGCAGGCGCCCGCCTCCCCCTACGGCTTCGGCGGCACCCGCCGGGACGGCAGCCGCCTGACCGACGACGACGCGGGGTGCGGCGCGGGCGGCACCAACCCCGACTTCGTCGAACGGCTGAACCAGCGCGACGCGAGCGACGAGGCCCCCACGTCGCCGCGGAACATCTTCCGGAACGGCTTCGTCGCGCCGGGGTACACGACGGAGCACGAGGACATCTGGGTCGAGTCGATGCTCTCGACCTCCACGGCGACCGGCAACTTCCCGGGCGACTCTGCGGCGAGCGAGCACTGGCCCGGCTTCGCCCCGGGTCGGATCGGCGTCGGAAACACCCTCGCGCCGAAGTACTTCAACGTGTCGTCGATCGTCGACCTCGAGGAGAAGCCTCCGATCCTGTGGGTGCACGGCGACGCCGATGCGGTCGTCTCGGACGCATCGTTCTCCGACATCAACCATCTCGGCGCACTCGGCATCGTCCCGGACTGGCCCGGCGAGGAGATCGCACCGGCGCAGCCGATGGTGTCGCAGACGCGCGACGTGCTGCAGGCCTATGCGAACGCGGGCGGACAGGTGAGCGAGCTCGCGCTCGAGGGCGTCGGCCACGCACCCCACCTCGAGCGCCCCGTCGAGTTCCGTCGCGCGCTGCTCGAGCTGATCGGCTACATCGGCGCTCCGCAGCATCCAGCGCCGCCGACCGAGGCGATCATCCTCAGCTCCTCGGACTGACTCCGCTCAGGGGCGCCTGCGCGCCTCGAAGAATGAGGTGAGTCGTGCCGCGGCCTCTTCCGCTCGCAGTCCGCCCACGACTTCGGCGCGGTGCGGCAGACGGCGATCGCGCAGCAGGTCGTGCATCGACCCGGCGGCGCCGGCCTTCTCGTCCCACGCGCCGAACACGACGCGGCCCACCCGCGCCTGCAGGATCGCCCCCGCACACATGACGCACGGCTCGAGCGTCACGACGAGGGTGCAGTGCTCCAGGTTCCAGGATCCGAGAGCGGATGCCGCGGCCCGCAGCGCCACGATCTCGGCGTGCGCGAGCGGATCGCCGTCGCGCTCGCGGAGGTTCCGCCCCTCCCCGAGGACGGCACCGTCTTCGGCGATGACGACCGCCCCGACCGGGACGTCCGCGTGGTGCGCGGCCTCGTCGGCGAGCGCCAGCGCCCGCCGCATGGCCGCGTCGTCGGCGGGGCGGACAGGCAGACTCACGCCGTCAGCGTAGCCCGGGTAGCCTGGTCGCATGCGTGTGCACGTCGCCGACCACCCCCTCATCACCCACAAGCTGACGGTGCTGCGCGACAAGCGCACCTCGTCGCCGGTGTTCCGCCAGCTGACGGAAGAGCTCATCACCCTCCTCGCCTACGAGGCGACGCGGAACGTCCGCGTCGAGGAGATCGAGATCGACACCCCCGTGACCCGCACGACGGGCGTCAAGATCAGCGAGCCGCGTCCGCTCGTCGTCCCCATCCTCCGGGCCGGGCTGGGAATGCTCGAGGGGATGACGAAGCTCCTCCCCACCGCCGAGGTCGGCTTCCTCGGGATGGCCCGCAACGAGGAGACGTTCGAGCCCTACACCTACGCCGAGCGCCTGCCCGACGACCTCAGCGATCGTCAGTGCTTCGTCCTCGACCCGATGCTGGCGACCGGAGGCTCCCTCGGTGCGGCCATCGACTTCCTGTTCGCCCGCGGCGCGCAGGACGTCACCGCAGTCTGCATCCTCGCGGCTCCGGAAGGCCTCGCAGCGATCGAGAAGCAGGTCGGCGACCGCGACGTGACCCTCGTCCTCGGATCCCTCGACGAGCGCCTCAACGAGAAGGGCTACATCGTGCCCGGGCTCGGCGACGCGGGCGACCGCCTGTACGGCACCGTCTGACGCGACGCCGCGCGGCGCGGCATCCGTGCGGCGTGATCGATGGCAACGGATCCAACGGTCAGGCGGCGCCGACGAGCCGGGCGAACGCGCTGAGGCGGGCGACGCCTTCTGGGGTGCGTGGCAGGTCGTCGAGCAGCCCGGTGCTGTAGACGACGTACGCGGTGTGCATCGCGCGGCTCACCGCCACGTTGATCCGGTTCTGCAGCAGCAGGAACTCGAGCCCGCGCGGCGCATCGCGACCGGATGACGCCGCGAGCGACACGATCACGACCGCGGCTTCCTGGCCCTGGAAACGGTCGACCGTCCCGACGGGAGCGTCGGCGAAGCCGGCTGCGGCGAGGGCTTCCTCGACGAGCACCTGCTGCGCGTTGTACGGGGTCACCACGATGATGTCGCGGTCCTCGAGCGGCCGCACCCCCGTCCCGTCGTTCCACGCCCGGCCGCGCAGCCCGCGGACGAGTTCGACGACCCGCTCGGCCTCTTCGGGCGATTGCGTCGCATTTCGCGTGTGCGCCATCGGTACGGTGATGACCCCGGATGCCACGCCGTCGAGCGTCCGCACCGAGGTGTCGGGGTGTGCCGCGAGGCGTCCGGCGTACGACAGCTCGGAGACGGGTCCGGCGACTTCGGGACGCATCCGCCGGGTCTGCGCGAGGAAGTAACCGCGCTCCGGCGGGATCACCGAGGCACCGTCCATCACCCACCCGAGCGCCGACGTGTCGACCGGCTCGGGATGCGTGCCCTGACTCACCTGCGGGAGCTGCTGCGGGTCGCCGAGCAGGAGCACCCGTGAGGCTGCCATCGACACCGCGATGGTCGATGCGAGCGAGAACTGCCCGGCCTCGTCGATCACGAGCAGGTCGAGGCTGCGACGGCCGATCCGGCCGGCGTGAGTGAGGTCCCACGCGGTGCCGCCGACCACGAAACCCGCCTGCTGCTCGGCGATGTACGGTGCCATGCCGTTCTTCGCGATGACGGTGAACGACTCGGCGCCGGTCGCCGGGCCCTTCGGCGCCTTCGCGACCTGCGCCTTCGGCACACCGGCATCCACGATCCGATCGAGCATGTGCTCAACGACGTTGTGAGACTGCGCCACGACCCCGACCCGGAAGCCGCGCTCGCGGACGAGCCGCGCGACGACGTGCGAGCCGACATACGTCTTCCCCGTTCCCGGAGGCCCCTGCACCGACAGCGCGCTGTCCTGCAGCGCGACGAGGGCAGCGGCGATGTCGTCGATGTCGTCGCCCGTGCGCGGGAGCGCAGCACCACCGGCGAGACGCGGTGGCCGACGCAGCAGCAGGTCGCTCGCGGGGTCGGCCGGCAGATCGCCGCCCGCCGCGAGCACGGCGTCCGCCCACTCGTCGATCGCTGCCTGCTGGCTCCCGGCCATCGGCGGCGCCTGCGGCGTGAGCGCGACGGGCAGCTCCTGCCACGTGAACCCCTGGTACGCGTTCTCCTCGATCACCACGCCGTCGTCCAGCACGTCGACGACCTTCACCGTCCGCGCGGCGTGGATCCAGCGCGGGCTCGTCTCGATCGGGAACGGTGCCGGAACCTCGTAGACGGCGTACGGGCTCTGCCCCTCGACGAGCCGCGTCCCGGGGGCGAGGTCGCCGCGAATCTCGACGATGCGGCGGTGCACGCGGGCACCCTCGGGCAGGTGCCAGTCGGTGACGACACGGCAGCGGTCGCGGTCGACCACCACGACGTCGCGGGTGTCCTCCCAGACCGACACCGGCTCCCGAAGCCGCAGGAAGTGCGTCGCCCAGAAGGTCTTCGACTCGCGCGGGTAGTAGTCGATCGCCGCGGCTCCGAGCCGCAGCGCTTCGGCGGCGGTCTCGTCGCCCGCGTCGGCGGCGAGCCGTGACAGCGCCTCGGCGCGGTGCGACGGTTCGTAGACGACCTCCCCCGCGTCGGGCTCGCGCGACGGCACGAGATTCGCCTCCCGCGCGCGGTCGACGAGCCAGTCGCGCAGCCGCCGCGTCGACACGCAGTCGTACCGGTTGTAGTCGGCGAGATCGTCGAAGATCTCCTGCGCGGATGCCGCGTCGCCGGCATCCTGCAGGGTGCGGGCCTCCACGTAGCGGACGATCGAGTCGTCGCCGCGCTGCACGTCGCTCGTGCGCACCTCGTCACCCATGTAGAGCGGTTCGAGCTTCTTGATCGAGTACGACCGCGATCCGACCCGCAGCGCGCGCCGCACGATCGGGTACAGGTCGACGAAGACACCCTCGGCGAGCAGCCGGTCGACAGCCGCCTCGCCGACGCCGTGGCGCGCCGCCATCGCGAGCAGATGGGACGGCTCGTACGGTGCGTAGTGATAGATGTGCAGATCCGGGTGGGTCTGCCGACGCAAGGCGACGAAGTCGAGGAACTGCTCCAGCGCGGCCTTCTCCTCGGCGAACGAGTGCGCCCACAGCGCCGAATACTGCTCGTCGAGGTCGACCCATCCGAAGAGGTAGTCGATGCCCCAGTTCGTGACGCCGTTCGCGCCGGCACCCTCCGTGTAGAGCGGGTCGCCCTCGAAGTCGAAGAACAGGTCGCCACGCGACGGCCGCGGCAGTGCTCCGAGCGCCTTCGGGAAGACCACCTCGAAGGTCGGCACCGCGACCGGGACGCCGGATGCCACCGGCGCGACCCCGCCCGCCGGGCTCTCGAGCTGCAGTCGGGCTTGGGTGCGGAGGCCCGCGAAGGTGTCCCACGACATGCGCGGCGGCGCCTCGCGCGCGGCGGCGAGCGCGTCGATCGTGACGACACCGGCCGCCCGCAGCCGATCGCGCTGCACCGGCCGCATGCCGGCGACGAGGAGGAGGTCGCGCTGCGCGATGACCTCGAGGTCGCACGTGGCGCAGCGCCCACACGCGACGACGCGGAGTGCGCCGCGCTCGTCACCCCAGGCGAGCGAGGCGCCCGCCGCGCCCGCGGGGACATCGCGGTCGGCGATGAGTGCCCGAAGTCGATCGCGACGCAGCCCGAACACCGGCAGCAGGTCGCGCACGGCGTGCTCCGACACGGAGCCGTCGCCGAGGAGCAGCTGCACCCGGTCGGAGCGCGGGACGCCGAGTCGGTCGAGCTGATCGACGTATGCGGCCAGCTGCATGAGCGCGGTGACTCTCGCGCGGCGGGCGAGCTTGGTGTCCTGCACGATCCAGCTGCCGTCGTCATCGCGCACCAGGAAGTCGGCGAATCCCACGAACTCGTCGGTCGCGAACGCCGCCTGGTAGACGACGGCGACATCGGGGTCGGCGAGGGCCGCATCCGTGGCGGCGACCGCGGCGGCGAGGGCTGCGGCATCCGACGAACGCGTCTCGGGGATCTCCACGACCCGGCCGGGGAAGCGTGCGCGGTACTCCTCCAAGACCCGGAGTTCGTGCTGGGTGCCCAGGCGCCCCGCTCGAGCGAGGGTCAGGTCTTCGGGGTCATCGACCGCCGGAAGTCTGCCGAGCTTCGCGTCGATCGCTCGGAGCCACGCGAACTCGCACTCGGCTGCCGCCTTGAGGTCGCTCGCGCTCCAGACGATCCGGCCGTCGTCGTCGATGTATCGCATGTCACCCTTCCGCTCTAGACCCTAATCGCCGCCTCCGACACCCCCTTGCCCGCTCGACTCGGGCACCTGCGAGACTGGGGCGGTGAGCGAGGACCTGCCCTTCGAGAACCCGTACCGGCACGGCTATGCGCGCGTGGCGGCCTGCACCGTCCCAGTCGCGATCGCCGACCCGCTGAGCAACGCCGACGCCGTGCTCGCCGCCGCCGCCGAGTGCGACGCCGAGGGAGTCGCCGTCGCGGTGTTCCCCGAGCTCTGCCTCACCGGCTACGCGATCGAAGACCTCGTCATGCAGGACCCCGTCCTGGATGCCACGCTCACGGCCATCGAGCGGATCGTCGCGGCATCCGCCGACCTCGCCCCCGTCCTCGTCGTCGGTGCGCCCCTCCACGTCGAGTCCCGGCTCTACAACTGCGCCGTGGTGATCCATCGCGGGAGCATCCTCGGCGTCGCGCCGAAATCGCACCTGCCCACCTACCGGGAGTTCTACGAGGCGCGCTGGTATGCGCGCGGCGGTGACAACGCGCCCGACGCGATCGAGCTCCTCGGCACGCCCGTTCCGTTCGGTGCGAACCTGCTGTTCCGCGCGACGGACGTCCCGGGGCTCGTCGTCCACGCCGAGATCTGCGAAGACATGTGGGTGCCGGTGCCGCCGTCCTCCCGCGCAGCCCTCGCCGGCGCCACCGTGCTCCTCAACCTCTCCGGAAGCCCCATCACGATCGCGCGTGCCGAGGACCGCCGCGCCCTCGTCCAGTCCCAGTCTCAGCGCTGTCTCGCGGCGTACGTCTTCGCCGCCGCCGGTCAGGGCGAGTCCACGAACGACGTGTCGTGGGACGGGCAGACGATGATCTACGAGGGCGGCACCCTCCTTGCCGAGACGGAGCGCTTCCCCGACGGCCCGCGGATCGCCGTCGCCGACATCGACCTCGATCGGCTCCGACAGGACCGCCTCCGTCAGGGCACCTTCGACGACAACAGGCGTGAGGTGGGCACGTGGCCCGACGTGATCGAGTTCACCCTCGAGCCCGCGGCATCCGTCACCGGTCTTCGTCGCCCGCTCGACCGCTTCCCCTTCGTGCCCGACGACCCCGCCCGCCTCGACCTCGACTGCTACGAAGCGTTCAACATCCAGGTGTCGGGACTGGAGCAGCGTCTGCGCGCCATCGGGCAGCCGAAGCCCGTGATCGGCGTGTCCGGCGGACTCGACTCGACGCACGCGCTGCTGGTCGTCGCGCGGGCGATGGACCGGATGGGCCGCCCGCGCAGCGACATCCTCGCCTACACGATGCCCGGGTTCGCCACCGGCGACCACACCAAATCGAATGCCATCGCGCTGGCCGAGGCCATCGGCGCCACGATCGAGACGATCGACATCCGCCCGATGGCCACCGAGATCCTCAAGGGGATCGATCACCCCTTCGGTCGCGGCGAGCCCGTGTACGACGTCACGTTCGAGAACGTGCAGGCCGGTGCGCGCACCGACTTCCTGTTCCGGCTCGCGAACCAGCGTGGCGGCATCGTGATCGGCACGTCCGACCTGTCCGAGCTCGCCCTCGGATGGGCGACCTACGGCGTGGGCGACCACATGGCGCACTACGGGGTCAACGCCGGCGTCCCCAAGACCCTCATCCAGCACCTCATCCGCTGGGTCATCGCCCACAGCGACGAGTCGGGCACGACCCTCACCGATCGCGCCAAAGAGGTCCTCCAGGCCGTGCTCGACACCGAGATCAGCCCCGAGCTGGTGCCGGCCGGCGAAGACGGCGAGGTGCAGTCCACCGAAGCGACCATCGGACCCTACGCGCTGCACGACTTCACGCTCTTCCACGTGCTCCGCTACGGCCTGCGGCCGTCGAAGATCGCGTTCCTGGCCGAGCAGGCGTGGCACGATGCGGATGCGGGCGCGTGGCCGGCCGGTTTCCCGAGCGACGTTCGCTACGCCTACGACCGCGAGACCGTCGTGCGGTGGCTGCGAGTCTTCCTGCAGCGGTACTTCGGGTTCGCCCAGTTCAAGCGCAGCGCCGTCCCGAACGCGCCGAAGGTCTCCCCCGCCGGGTCGCTGTCGCCGCGTGGGGACTGGCGTGCCCCCTCGGACGGGAACGCCCGCGCGTGGCTCGCCGAGCTCGACGCGGCCCTCGCCGCGCCGGGAGCGGCGTCGGCCTAGCCGAACAGCCGTCGGCGCGGCGCCTCGGGAGCCGCGTGGGCGATCGTGACCACCCAGCCGTCCCGGGAGAGGTCGGTGACGGTGTAGACCGCGTCGCGGTCGGGGATCCAGCCGGTGTGGCGACCCGTCCCGAGCTTGACCCGCTCCGGCAGCACCCTCGTGCCGCGGCCGTCGGCTTCGAGGACGGCCTGGACCCGCGTCCAATGGTCCAGCAGATCGAGGACGTTCGACTCGTCGAAGAGGTGACTGTGCCGACGCATGATGGACAGCTCGCGGGCGTCGGGGGTGGCGTCGCGAAGATCGAGGCCGATGCGCACGTCGGGTTCGCACACGGCGACGACGGTCGCCGCACGGTGACTCGCGGTCATGATGGTGAGCGGCAGGTCGACGCCGTCGCGGGTGGCGATGAGACGGCGGTGGTAGCCGAATCCCCGCGGCGCCTCGCGGTCGACCCGCACCTCAGCGGGGTCGCATCCCAGCCGCGCGGCCACGAGTTCCCGGGCCAGCAGGCGCCGCCGGTCGTGCACGCTCGTCCGCGGGTCCCATCCGAGCCGGGCTGAGATGCCGTCCGGCGCCTGCAGGTCGACCGAGCTGAACGTCATGTCGTCTCCATCCCGCACGGACATCTCCGCGCCTTCCCATCCTGTCCGACCGGGGCGAGGTCGCGGCACCCCGCGGGCCGGGGGAAATCGACGGGTGGGACAATGGTGGGGTGAAGCTCCTGGTCGCTGCCCTCGAATCCGAACTCGTCGCGTTCCCCGCCGAACTCGAAGGGTTCGCGCGACTGGTGACCGGGCCGGGCAAGCTGCAGGCGACCTATGCGCTCACGCGTGCCCTCGATGCCGACGTGTATGACGAGATCCTGGTCGTCGGCACCGCCGGCGCAGTGGATGCCGCGACGGTGGGCGTGCACGATGTGACGGCCGCCATCCAGCACGATGTCTCCGACGTCGACGGCATCGCGGGTCAGCACGTGTCGCTTCCTCCGATCGTGACGATCGCGGGCCGCGAGGGGGCGACGATCGCGACCGGCGATCACTTCGTCGACGATGCCGCGACGGTGGCCGCGATCCGCGAGTTGGGCGGCTCGCTCGTCGATATGGAGACGTACGCCTACATCTGGGTGGCGCAGCAGTTCGGCATCCCGATCCGTGTGCTGAAGGCGGTCTCGGACAACGCGCAGGACGATGCGATCACCGACTGGCGCGCCGCCGTGGCCGCGTGCAGCGTGCAGTTGCGGCAGCGGGTCGGGGACCTCTACGACGTGTGAGGCGCCTCGCCGTCAGGCGTCGCGGTCAGGCCCCGCCCTCAGGCGTCGCGGCGGCGGAACACCCACCGCAGCAGCAGGAAGACGATCAGCGCGACGACGGCGACGACCGCGAGCTTCGCGATGAAGAAGACGGCCTTCAGCGCGATGTCGACGATGAACCACGCGATCACGATCGCCGCGATCACTCCGAGGATGGTCCACAGCAGGCCTCTGTTCATGCCCCCAGCCTACGGAATGTGGACGGCACGACGCCCTCGGCTCGAGAGCGGAGGGCGTCGTGGCTGACGACGTTCGTCAGTTCGACCCGGCGGACGCCACCGAGCCCGCACTCGCTGCCGAGACGGGGCTGGCGGGGGATGCGGCTGACGGCGGCGTCGCGGGGCTCGGCGCCGACACGGGCGACGCAGCCGAGACCGGCGACGCGACGGAGACTGGCGACGCGGCGGACACGGGCGACGCAGCCGAGACCGGCGACGCGGGCGTGGCCGGCGAGGCAGCCGAGACCGGCGACGCAGGCGTGGCCGGGGACACGGCGCTCGCCACAGGTGTGGGCGAGGGAGCCGAGACCACGGTGACCGCCGAGCCGGTGACGCTCAGCTGGATGGTGGGACGTTCGAGCAGGGTTCCGTTCTTTCCGGTGAGTCCACCACCGGGAATGGTCGTGCCGTCTGCGGCGCGCAGATCCATGGCTGCCGCGGCAGCGCCGGCGCCACCGGCGAGGATGCCGATCCCGACGATTCCGGTCACGCCGTATACGACCCATTTCTTATTCTTCATGATGTCTCCTCCGTGTGGGGGCCGCGATCGTACGACCGCGCTGCATTCAGCGTGCTCGGCGGTCGTAAGCCGCCTCGAAGGCGCCGATGAGAGGGACCTTAGGTTGGTCGACGTCCACCAGGAGCGTGCGCGCGACAGCGAGCAGACCGAACGCACGGTCGCCGTCACCCAGCTGGGTCGCGGCGAGAGCGTGGCCCAGCAGGTGCACCGCCGACAGTGCACCCGCGCGCGACTCGTGGCCCCACCGCTCCCATGCCGCGTCCGCCAATGCCCACACGTGACCGGCATCACGCAGGTGCGCGGTGAGGGTCGCGCTGGCGACGATGTGGCCGAGAAAGGCCGCGAGGTCGTCGACGGGGTCGCCCCGGCCGGCGGTGTCGACATCGATGAGCCCACTGATCCGTCCGGTGCCGGCTTCGAGGAAGAGCTGCCCGAGATGCAGGTCACCATGGATGACGACCCGCGCGGCATCCGGCGCATCGTCTCCGATCGACGCGGCGATCGAGACGATATCGTCCGCGTGCTCTGGAAGTGCCCGCACAAGCCGCTCGGCGTACCAGTCCCGCCGGGAGAGGAGGGAGGTGCGCGCCCTCCCGGGCAGCTCTGCGACGGCCAGTCGCTCACGGAGCTCATCAATCTGGTCGAGGAGCGCGAGCGGATGCCACGGGGCGTCGGTCGCGGCGATACCCTCGGCGCCATCGAGCACCAGCAGCCCCTCGGGTGACCACCCGCGAACGGCGGGCACGGGAAGGCCCGCTGTGCGGAGAGCGGCGTGCACCTCGACGATGCGCTCCACGCGCGACGGGCGGACCACCTTGACCCACGCATGGTCGCCCGCGGGCCCAGCGACCCGCAGAACTGCTCGACGGCCGGGGCGATACGCGATCATCTCCGGCGACCCCGTCGCCGCGATGCCGATGCGCGCGAGCAGTTCCTGCGCTGCATGCCCGAAGGCCGCGGGCACCAGCGCAGGCAGATGAGGATCGGCCGGATGCATCCAGACACGGGCGACACCCTCGAGCGCGAGCCCGGTTTCGGCGGCGACGTCGAGGAGCGAGGTGTCGACGTAGGCGATCGCCTCCGACTCTGCGGGAATCCGGTAGCCCGCCACGACGCCGCGACCCAGCGGCTCGCGGCTGATCACTGTGAGCGTGGTGGGGTCGAGGTCGAGCGCATCGCCGAGGAGGTCGGCTTCGCAATCGCGGACATCGGACACACCTCGATCCCACCACGCGCCGGGCAAGGGCGGTGTGAGACCTCTCTTAGACTCCACCGGGCGCGCGCCCGGACTCGTGATACTGAAGACATGGATCAGCCCGCACACCACCGCCGGCGCTTCGCCGTGTCGGTACGGACGCGCATCGTGACGGCGATCACGCTTGTCGCGGCCCTCGGGCTGGCGTCGGTGGGCATCACCGTGTTCTTCGTCGAGCGGGCCAACATCCTCCGCAACATCGACGATCGCCTGCACGACAACCTCGACTCCGCCCGCTTCATCGTCGAGAACGGGGCGGACGGCCGCGGTACCTGGGACGCCGCAGACTCCGCCCTCTACGACGTCGTGCAGCGGATGAGCCCCGATGACAATACGGGCGCGCTCGGCCTCATCGGCGGGCGCGCGGTGATGAAGCCGGGTATCCGACTCGATGTGGACCTGACGTCCGCGCCGGGGTTCGCAGCGGACGCCGCCGGGGCCGTCGCAGAAGGCGATCCCATCATCGGGTCGTATCTCGCGGACGGCGTCGCGTGGCGCTATCTGGCCGCCCCTATCGCGGTCGATGGCGCTACCGCCGCCGAAGAGACGGTGTTCGTCCTCGCCTACGACATCGACGCGGAACTGGCTGAGCTCGGTCATGCCGGCCAGGCCTACCTCTGGGCAGCCGGTGGCGCACTGCTGGTGGTCACCGCCGTCGCCTTCATCGTGTCGACCCGTCTCCTGCGCCCGCTGCGACGCATGCGTGAGACGGCCGAACGCGTGTCGGGCCAATCGCTCGATGAGCGGCTTCCCATCGACGGCCGCGACGATGTGGCCGATCTCGCCGAGACGATCAACGCCATGCTCGACCGCCTCGATGCGGCGCTCGACTCGCAGCGGCAGCTGCTGAACGACGTCGGACACGAACTGAAAACGCCGATCACGATCGTTCGCGGCAACCTGGAGGTCATGGATCCGAACGACCCCGCGGATGCCGTGTCCTCACGCGACCTCGCCGTCGACGAGCTCGATCGCATGGCAGGGCTCGTGCAGGACCTCGCGAGCGCGGCATCCCTGCATGGTCCCTCACCGATCAAGACGATGCCGGTGGACGCCGGGGACCTCGTGCAGCAGGTCGTTCGAAAGGCGTCGTCGCTCGCGGGAGCGTCGGTCATCCCTGGGAGTATCGCCGACGTCGTGATCGAAGCGGATGCCGATCGGTTGACGCAGGCGCTGCTGCAGCTGGCGCAGAACGCTGTGACGCACGGCCGCGGCGACATCGTGATCGGCAGCCGCGTCGTGCCGGGCGCCGTGGAATTCTGGGTCCGCGACCATGGCGCCGGTGTTCCCGACGAGGCGAAGCCGCTCGTGTTCGAACGGTTCCATCGAGGCGACGAGAACGGTGGCAGCGGCCTCGGGCTGAACATCGTGCAGGTCATCGCGCGTGCCCACGGTGGAAATGCGCGGGTCGCAGATGCGGCGGGAGGCGGTGCGGTCTTCCTCATCGCGATCCCGCACGAGGGCGCAGAACCCGTCCCGACCGACGCCGCGCTCCCCGCGGTGGCACCGGCGCCACCGCTCCCCCCGCTGGTCCGAGAGGATGCGTGACGTGGCCTCCGTGTTGATCGCCGAGGACGAAGCCCGGATCTCCGGGTTCGTCGAGAAGGGGCTGCGTGCCGCCGGTTTCGCGACGCGTATCGCCCCGGATGGCACGATGGCGCTTCACCTCGCGCAGACCGACGAGTTCGACCTCCTGGTCCTCGATGTGAACCTGCCCGGGATGGACGGCTTCGAGGTGCTCGAACAGCTCCGCGGGAGCGGGTCGCGAATGCCCGTCATCATGCTCACCGCGAGGGTCGATGTGAAGGACACCGTCGCGGGACTCGAGGGTGGTGCGGACGACTATCTCGGGAAGCCGTTCCGCTTCGACGAGCTGCTGGCCCGCATCCGTCTGCGGATGCGCAAGGACGACGACACCGGAGCGATGCCGACGTTGTCGCACCGTGATCTGACACTCGACATCCGCACGCGCGAGGCGCGCGTCGGCGACCGACGGGTGGAGCTGTCGGCGCGGGAGTTCGCCCTCGCCGAAGAGTTCGTCCGCAACCACGGCCAGGTGCTCAGCCGTGAGCAGCTGTTGAGTCGGGTCTGGGGTTACGATTTCGACCCCGGGTCCAACGTCGCCGATGTGTACGTGGGATACCTGCGTCAGAAGCTCGGGCAGGACCGCATCGAGACCGTGCGCGGCGTCGGGTACCGGCTGACCTGACGTTCGCTCAGCCCGCGACGACCGCGTCCTGGAGGATGCGGCTCGGCCCATCGGACGATGCCGCCACGACGATCTGCGCGGGGATCTGCTCCTTCATCGTCTCGACGTGACTGATGACGCCGACCACGCGACCGCCGGCGCGCAGTTCGTCGAGCGTCCGCATGGCCAGGTCGAGGGTCTCGGGGTCGAGCGATCCGAAGCCTTCGTCGATGAAGAGCGTGTCCAGTCGGATGCCGCCGGCGCGGGAGGTGACGACCTCGGCGAGCCCGAGCGCCAGAGCCAACGATGCGAGGAACGTCTCGCCTCCGGAGAGGGACTGCGGCGATCGCTGCCGTCCGGTGTGCGCGTCGCGGACCTCGATGCCGAGGCCCGATGCGGCGCCCCTGGCCTGGCGGGCATCGGAGTGATGCAGGGTGTACCGGCCCGACGACATCTCCTGGAGCCGCAGGTTCGCCGCGCAGACGATCTCCTCGAGCTCGGCGGCGAGGACGAAGGTTTCGAGGTCCATCTTCATGGTGTTCGGCGCGCGTCCCGCGACGGTGTCGGCCAGCCTCAGGGTGGCCGCCGCTTCGTCGGCGAGGCCGGCGATCGCGGCCGTCGCCTCGTCGATGCGGAGGAGGAGGTCGCGCAGGCCCGACGCCGCCGACGCCGCGGATGCGGCAGCGGCGATCGCGGCGTCGCGCACCGCTTCGGCCTCTGCGACGGCTGCGGCGGAGGCTGCGATCTCGCCGTCACCGACCGTCATGTCGACCGTCTGCAGTTCGAGCTCGAGGGCTCGCGACCGCGCGGCGGCGAGGGCGGCGGCGTGGTCTGCGAGGCGTGCGTCCAGCGCGTCGCGCTCGTCGGCGCTCAACATCGCCTCGCGTGCCGCGTCGGCATCGGCGAACGACGCGGCGGCCAGACGTGCGTCGAGGTCGGCGGCGGCTTCGCGGTGTCCGCGGCGACGCTCCGCGGCGGATCGTCTCGCGTCGATCAGAGCGCGGGCGCGGGCGCGGTGCGCGTCGTCGGCCGCGATCCTGTCACGCACAGAGGGGTGGGCGCCGCGCGCCGACTCCACGTCGCGGCGGATCGCGGTGCGCTCGGCATCGGCGACGGCCTGCTCCTCGCGGGCCGACGACAGTCGCTCTGTCAGAGCGGCGGCTTCACCGCGCGCGGCGGTCTCGAGCTCGTCGAGCCCTGCCAACGAGGTCGCGAGCGCCTCGAGACGGCCGGCGGCCGCCGTGGCGTCGGCGAGGTCGCTCTCCCGTGCTGCCAATTCGGTCGAGACGGCCGCGACGCTGTGACCGGCCGCGGTCGCCGCCGCGACGGCGAGAGCCTCACGTGCGGCCCCGGCGGCCGACCCCGCGACGCGCTCGGCCGCGGTCGCGGCGTCACGCGCCGCTTCGGCCGCCGTGAGGTCGTCGTCGCTCACCGGTTCGTCAGCGTGGACGGCCGGGGCGGGGTGCTCGACGGCGCCGCAGACCGGACACGGCTCACCGGGATCGAGGGATGCCGCGAGCTCCCCCGCGTACCCCCGGAGGCGCCGCTGGAGCAGATCCCTCACTCGTCGGACCGCCGCCTCGGATGCCGCGCTCGCCTCGGCGTACGCCGCTTCTGCGGCGGCAGCTTCGGGGGTGAGACGTTCGAGGGTCCGGGCGGACTCGAGGCGTGACGCCAGCGCCGCGCGCGTTGCCGCGAGGTCGTCGACCCGGGACGCGGCGACGCGGGATGCGGCGAGCTCCTCGGTGACGGCGGACCTCCGCGGCGGCACTGCGGCGATCTGGGCTTCGATCTCGGCGAGCGCCGCCACCATGGCCGCGAGCTCCGCAGCGCGCTGGGCGGCGGTCTCGTCGAGGTCGCGCAGCCGACGCTCCGCATCGGCCGCTGCCTGCGAACGGGTGATGTCCGCGGTGAGCGTCTCGATCCGGGCGTCGAGGTCGTCTTCCGGATCGCCCCCGTGCTCTATCCAGTCGCCGAGGGCTGCCGTGTGCTCCCGCTCTGCCGTCGCGAGCGCTGTCGCCGCACGGTCGACCGCGTCGAGCGCCGCGCGCACGTCCTCGGCGCGCCGGGCCTCCTTGAGCCGCGCCCGAAGGAGATCGACGGCAGGAGCCTCTGTCTCGCGCGCGGCGAGTTCAGCGCGTGCGGCACCGAGTTCGGCCAGCAGTGCGGCCCGTTCGGTGAGCTGCGCATGTCGCGTGGCAGCCGCCTCCGCCGCTGCGACCGCGGCATCCCGTTCGTGACCGCGCGCCTCCACGCGGTAGGCGGCGCGGTCGACCGCGCGCTCGAGGAGGGCGCCACGGGTCGCGATGTCGTCTTCGGCCGGAGGCGCATCGTCGGTTCCGAGCGCGGCCGCCGCGACAGCCTGTTCGGCGACGTCGAGGAGGGTGCGCGCGCGTGCCCCACCCTCATCCAGTCGGGAGCGGGCGTCACGCCGACGCTCGTCGAGAGCGTCCTTATACTCCTCGAACCGACGGGTCCCGAAAAGGGTCCGGAGCAGCTGCTGTCGTTCGGTGTTGCCCGCGAGGAGGAAGCGGGAGAACTTGTTCTGGGCGAGGAGGATCACCTGCTGGAACTGGGTGGCGGTCAGGCCCAGCACCTCATCGAGAAGCTGACCGACGTCGCGGAGCTTCGCCGCGCGCCCCACCCATCGCCCGTCGACCCACTCGTCGAGTTCGGCTCGCGCGGGCTCGACCGTCATGCCGCCGCCGCGCTTGGCGGGCCGCTCGTATTCGGGCGCCCTCGTGACCCGCCACCGCGCTCCGCCGACGGTGAATTCCAGGCGCACCTCGGTCGGATCGGTGAGGAAGCTGTGATCGCTGCGCAGCCGGCGGTCGCCGCCGTCGTACCGCGGAACCGACCCGTAGAGCGCGAAGCTCACCCCGTCGAGGATGCTCGACTTGCCGGCGCCGGTCCGGCCCGTGATCAGGAACAGCCCGTCGCCGTCGAACGCATCGAAGTCGACCGTCTGCGTCTCGCGGAAGGGACCGAACCCCGTCAGGTCGAGACGATGCAGCTTCACGCGAGGGCCTCCGCGCGCACCCGCTGCTCGAGCACGTCCTCCAAGAGGGCGTCCTCGCGATCCGACGCCCCCTCCCCCTCGCGGACGTGGACGAGGAAGGCCTCGACGAGCTCGCGGTCGGTGCGCGCAGCGCGCACCCGCTCGACGTACGTCGTGCGGGCTTCCTCCCGCGCCGCAGCGGGCGTGTGCGCCACGCGGGCACAGAACGGGAACCGCTCCTGCAGGCGACGCAGCGGGTCGGGCTCGGGCAGGTCGTCGGTGTACTCCACGCACACCCAGGCCTCGCGGTGCTCCGCGTACGCCTCATCGGAGAGGATGTCGGCGAAAGCGCCGCGAAGGGTGACCAGGCGCCGCGGAATCGGGAGGTCCACCCACTCGACGGCGGAAAGACCCGCGGCATCCAGGTCGACGATCCACGCACCCCGAGGCTTGTCGCCCTCGCCGAAGCTGTAGTGGAGCGGGGCTCCGGCGTAGCGCACGTGATCCGAGACCCGCTGGCGGCCGTGGATGTGCCCGAGTGCCATGTAGTCGACGCCGTCGAACGTGGACACCGGAACGATGTCGAGTCCGCCCTGCTGGATGTCGCGCTCGAGCTGCGGGGTGGGCTCGACGCCCGCCGCGAAGGAGTGCGCGATCGCGACGGAGCGTCCACCGCGGGCGGCAAGATCGCCCCGGATGCGGTCCATCGCGTGCCCCAGCACCTCCGCCTGCGTCCGCACGCCCGCCCACCCGTCGTCGCGATGCCGCAGGAGCGCGGGCTCCAGGTACGGGATGCCGTAGATGTGCACCGGACCGTGGTCGTCCGTGAGAGTGAGCGGCGTCCCCACGGCATCCGGATCCGTCAGGACGTGGATGCCGTCGCGCAGCAGTCCTGCCTGGAAGCCCAGCCGTGCCGCGGAGTCGTGGTTGCCGCTGGTCACCACGACCGTCGCACCGGCATCGGCGATCGCTCGGAGACTGTCGGAAAGCAGTGTGTAGCAGGCGGCCGCAGGGGTCGCCGAGTCGAAGACGTCGCCGGCGACGATGACGACGTCGACGCCCAGCTCGCGCACGCGATCGGTCAGCGCATCGAGGACACCACGAAGCGCATCGAGGGTGCTGTGACCGTGGAAGGTCCGCCCGATGTGCCAGTCCGAGGTGTGCAGGATGCGCATGCCCTCACGGTAGATCGGGCCTCCGACATCGCTCGCGAGGCGTGCCGCCGCCGGCCGAGACGGCGCCGCTCAGGTGGCAGGACACGCCGCTACGCGGCATCCATACCGACGAGAACTGCCACCTGCACGACCGCCGCGTTCGAGAACTGCCACCTGAAGCAGCAGTGCCGTCAGCTCGCGGCCTGCGGCACGTCGCCAGCGCGTCGCCGGCGGGTCGATACGAGGTCGATCACCGAGATGAGGAACGCGAGGGCGAGGAACGCCCCGACGGCCGCCATGCCGTAGGCGTACGCGTCGTGGTAGACCGCGAGCGAGGAAAGGCCGGAGTCGGATTCCTGGAAGATCGTCGCGTAGAACAGCGACAGGCCGATCGCCGTGCCCACCGACGTGCCCACGCGCTGGCCCAACTGCCCGACGGAACCCGCGAGGCCGCCTTCGCGCACCGGGATCTCCGACAGGGTGATGGTCTGGTTGGGGGCGATCACGAGGCCGCCACCGGCGCCGGCGACCAGGAGCACTGCGGCCATGCCGTACGGCACCACCTCGGGCGGGAGCGTGTAGGCGACGACGGCCAGAGCGACCACGCTCACCAGCACCACGCCGAGGCCGGCGGTGACGAGCGGTCGGCCGAATCGCGTCACGAGGAGTCCGCCGTAGTAGGAGGTGGCGGCGCTCGCGACCGCGAATCCGATGGAGACCATGCCGGCGAAGACGGGCGAGATCCCGACTCCCGTCTGCAGGAAGAGGGTGGTCAGCAGGAACATGGGCGGGATCGCGGTGAAGTAGGCGATGATCACGAGCGTTCCGTTGCGGAACGAGGGGATGCGGAACATCGCGAACGGAATCAGCGGCTGTTTGCCGGATGCCGCGTACCGACGCTCCCACCAGAAGAAGAGGGCGGCGAACACGGCGAACGCGCTGAGGAGCCACCAGCGGTTCGGATCGTCCTCCGGTGATCCGGTGGTGAACAGGAACGGCCACATGAGGGCGAGGATCGTGAGCGCGAACAGGACGATACCCACCGGGTCGAGCTGGAGCTTCCCGGGTGTCGCGCGCCGGGTCTGCGGCAGCAGCCAGATGACGCCGGCGAGGACGACGAGGCACAGCGGAACGTTGAACCAGAAGATCCAGCGCCAGCCGCCTGCGGCGACCATGAGTCCGCCGAGTGTGGGTCCGAAGGCGGTGGCGATGCCGATCGTCGCCCCGAAGAGCCCGAAAGCGCGGCCGCGCTCCTTGCCGACGAACAGCTGCTGGATCGTCCCCATCACCTGGGGCATCTGGATGCCGGCGGCGATGCCCTGGAGCAGTCGTGCCGCCAGCAGCATCTCGACGGTCGGCGCGAGGGCGCAGAGGGCGCTGGCGATGGTGAACAGGCTGAGTCCGAGGATGAACAGCACCTTGCGGGAGCGCTGGTCGCCCAGCCGCCCGAAGGGTACGAGCGCCAGACCGAACGTGAGGATGTAGCCCGACACCACGAGCTGCAGCTGCGTCGACGACGCACCCAGCGACTCCTCGATGGCGGGCAGGCCGACGTTGATCTTGCTGAGGTCGAGGATCGTGAACGCCGCGACTGACACGCAGACCCAGAACGCCCGCCAGCGGTGAGAAGAGGAGAGGGGGATGCTGGCGGTGGTGGCGTCTGTCATAGCCTCCCCAGGCTAGTCCGCGTCACGGTGCACCGGGTCGGCCGACGAGGCCTCAGGATGCCGCGCGCGCTCAGCGGCGGTCGGCCTGCTCGTCGGTGAGGACGTCGGGGTCGAGCCCCTGCTGGATCTCCGCGCTCTCCACGAATGCGTCGGATGCCTCATCCTGGTCGGTCGGTGGATCCGCGACGACGCGGCCCCGGTCGGGGGCGTCGGCGCGCTCCTTCTCATCGTCGGTCTGCGGTGCGTGCTCGCGGTCGTCCATGGTTCGAGTCTGCGCCGCGCGGCCGCCATCGGCGACGGGCTTGACCCGCTCGGTGTCGCCGGTCTAGACGGTGCCGCGCGCGTGCAGCATCCCGGCATGCTCGGGGTGCTCGGCGAACCAGTCCGACACGTACCAGCAGACCGGGATGACGGTGCGGTCACCCCGCGCTTCCAGGTCGGCGACGGCCCGCCCGACGAGTTCTCCCGCGTACCCGTGGCCTCGGAAGGTCGGGATCGTGTACGCGCGGGTCAGGGCGACCGAGCGCCCATCGTCGTTGTAGTCGAGCACGCTCACCAGGTCATCGCCGCGGTGGAGCGTGTACCGCGCGGCATCCTTCTCATCGGTGAACCGAAGATCGCCCATCCCCTCACGCTACGCCCGTCGAGGGACATCGGCGTCGATCAGGTCGGGATGCCGCAGGACTGAGCAATCTGTCACATTCCGTCACGATCGCCGCTCGAACACCGGGCGGTTTGACACGTTGCGACGCGATTCGTCATAATCGGCCACATGACTGACTTCGCACGCACTCTGTCCGCCCTGGAGGCGAACGGAACTGCCGGCATCATGATGCCGCAGCGTGCTGTCATGTGTTGCCGAATGTGCCGCTGACACGGTAATCCCGTCGGGTCGCCCGTCGTATCTGTAGACGACGTCGCGCAGACCCCCGAGGCTCCGGCCGTTCCGCACACGACGCGGATGCCGGGTGTCTCGCACATCGGCCTCGAAGGGGGCCACCGCGCAACACCACTGAACCCGACGATTCCCGGGTTCCTCCTCTGAAGGACATCGCCATGTCGACCTCCGCTCTTCTCACCCACCCCGCCACCGCCCGTCACCTCCGCGCCGTCGAGGACATCACTCCCGCCGCCGCTCCTGCCGCTCCCGCACCGACGGGCCTGCCCGCCGGCACGTCACCGCGCGGGTTCGCCCTCTACGTCGGCCTCGACGAGGTCAAGGCCGCCACCGACGGTGTCAGCCTGTCCGTGCTCGTCGACGCGCTCCGCCGCACGATCGCCGAGCTGGCACCCTCCGCCGAGACCCACGCGACGGTCGCTCTCGCTCCGGCGAGCGCGGGGGGACGCGATGTCGACGTGGTGCGCCTCGCCCTCCACGAGCCCGCCGCCGTCGCCCGCACCAAGCCGGAGGAGCCGCTCGACGAGCACGTCCCAGGAGGCGTCACGATCGACATCTCCCGTCGCCGCGTGCACATCGACGGCGAGACCGCCGCGCTGACGTTCAAGGAGTTCGAGCTGCTGCAGTACCTCGTGCTCCGTGAGGGCCGCACGATCGAGCGCACCGAGCTCGTCTCGTCGCTGTGGAGCCACAGCGACGGTGACGACGCACCCGGCGAGCGCACCATCGATGTGCACGTCCGCCGCCTGCGGTCGAAGCTCGGCCGGTACGAAGACATCGTCCGTACCGTTCGCGGCATCGGCTACCGGTTCGACCGGCACGCCGACGTCGTCATCCGCTACGGCCACGGCACCCCCTCGCCCGACCGCTTCTGACGCTCCCGCTGTCAGCACCCCGACGTAGGGTGTCGGCATGAGGTCGGGACTGCGCGAACGGATGCCGCATCCTGCGCCGTCCCGCACGCTCCGACCCCTCGAGGCCGAGTACCGACCTCGGCAGCCCACCGACGTCCTCGGCGCGATCCGCTACCAGCAGCGCGGTGCGCACGACCCCACGCAGACCACAGCCGACGGCGTCGTGTGGCGCGCGGTCCGCTCACCGGAGGGGATCGCGACGATCGCGATCCGCCCAGGGCTGCGCACCGTCCGCGCGGCAGCGTGGGGCGCGGGCGCAGCGTGGGCGCTCGACCAGCTGCCGCGGCTCTGCGGGTCGGACGACGACCCGGAGGGGTTCGACGCGTCGCGGCATCCGCTCATCGATGAGGTGCACCGACGCCGGCCCGACCTGCGCATCGGCGCCACCGACCTCGTGTTCGACGCGCTCGCCAGCAGCGTCTTCGAGCAGAAGGTGACGGGGCTCCAGGCCTTCGGTGCATGGCGGTGGATCGTCACACACTACGGCGAGCCCGCTCCCGGCCCGACCCCGAAGCCGATGTACGCGACTCCGGCTGAATGGCGGATGATCCCGAGCTGGGCCTGGCATCGCGCCGGTCTCGAGCCTCCGCAGTCCCGCACCGTCGTCGCCGCGGCCCGGCGCCGCGCCTCGATCGAACGTGCGGCGGCTGAGGCGACCACCGGAGACGATCGCGACCGCGTGCTGACGAGCCTGCCGGGCGTGGGCGTCTGGACGAGTGCGGAGACCCGCATCCGCGCCTTCGGCGACCCGGATGCCGTCAGCTTCGGCGACTACCACGTCGCCCACCAGGTCGGTTACGCGCTCACCGGTTCACGGGTTGACGACGACGGGATGCGGGAGCTCCTGGAGCCGTGGCGTGGACATCGGCAGCGCGTCATCAGGCTGATCGGCGCGAGCGGCGTTGTCGAGCCGCGGCGCGGCCCGCGACTGCACCCGGAGGATCACCGGAACCGCTGAGGTCAGCGCCGCAGATCCGCGAGGGCGGCGAGCGCCGCGGGCAGGTGATCGAGGACGGCGATGTGCCCGGCGTCGGGGATGCGCTGGAGGAGCGCGTGCGGCAGGGCCTCGGCGATCGCCGTCGCGTGCGCGGGCGGGATCACGCGGTCGAGCCCGCCCTGCACGACGATCACGGGTACCTCGACCTCCGCGAGGTCGAATCCCCAGGGCCGGGTGAACGCGAGGTCGTCGTCGACGAGCCCGTCGGGTCCCCACTGATCGGATGCCGCGACGTCGGTGCCGAGCGAAGCCCAGGTGGTCTCGAGCGCACGGTAGTCGGCCTCGACGAAACTGGTCGGGTCGAACTCGTCCACCTCGACGTGGGCGGTGCGGGCGCCGAGCCCGTCGATGGCGGCGCGGAGCCCCGAGGGATCCGCCATCCCCTCGAACCATGCGTCGTCGCCCGGACGATATGGCGCAATCGAGGCGAGCGTCACGACACCGGCGACCCGGCGGGGTGAGACGGCGGCGACGGCGAGCGCGTGCGGTCCCCCGCCCGAGGCGCCGACGGAGACGACGTCGCGGAGGTCGAGGGCCTCGAGAACACGCGCGAGACCGACGGCGACGTCGCGGACCGTGCGACCGAGGCTCCGCGCGGCCCCGCCGTACGCCGGGCGGGCGACCGAGACGACGTCGAGACCCGCGGCATCCGCTGCGGCCTGCACGGGAGGCAGGACGGCTCCCGTCTGCGGGGAGCCGTGATGCCACAACAGGACGGGCCTGCCGGCGCCGGGGCGATCGACGCTCGCGTGGACGACGTGGTCGGGGACCTCCGGAAGATCGAGCCTCATCCGCGCCACGCTAACGCCCCGGCGCCTGCGGCGCGACCTAGGCTGGTCGACATGGCACAGCGACGACCCCGAGGCCGCGGGTTCTGGGCGCTCGGCACCGTGCTGCTGTTCGCCGGCGGCATCCTGTTCGGGCTCGCCTTGCAGAACGTCTGGGTCGGCCTCGTCCTCGCCGCGGCGATCTCCATCGGCTGGCTGATCGCCTACGAATCGCGGCGCGGGCGCAACGAGGGTATCTACGACCGCGACGACGACGGGGCGCAACTCTAGTAATAGACGGCCACGCGACCGCGCGGACCGTCGACGACATCGACCGGGGTGTCGAAGATGTCCGAGAGGACATCTGGGCGCATGATCTCTTCGGGACCGCCGAGTGCGACCACACGGCCGTCCTTCATGGCGCAGATCCGGTCGGCGTAGTGACCCGCGAAGTTGATGTCGTGCAGGACGACGACGATCGTCCGCCCGAGCTCGGATGCCGCGCGGTGCAGGTGCCGCATCATCTGCACGGCGTGCTGGATGTCGAGGTTGTTCAGCGGCTCGTCGAGGAGCACGTAGTCGGTGTCCTGCGCGAGGACCATCGCGACGTACGCGCGCTGCCGCTGCCCGCCGGAGAGCTCGTCGAGGTAGCGCCCCTCGAGCCCTTCGAGGCCGAGGAAGTCGATGGAGCGGTCGATGACCGCTTCGTCCGCCGCCGTGAGGCGCCCCTGCGAGTGGGGATAGCGGCCGAACCCGACGAGTTGACGGACGGTGAGTCGGGTGACGAAGTGGTTCTCCTGCCGCAGGATCGCAACGACCTTCGCGAGCTCGCGCGACTTCGTGTGGGCGACGTCGTGCCCGCCGACCGAGATCGTGCCACCGTCCGTGGGGAGCAGCCGCCCGATCATCGTGAGGAGCGTCGACTTGCCGGCACCGTTCGGCCCGATGAGCGCAGTGACGCCACCCGCGGGGAGATCGAGCGTCACCGGACCGATCGCGACGTCGGTGCTGTAGCGCTTCTCTACGGCGGTGAGCGAGATCACAAGCGTCCCTTTCGGAGCAGGTGGATGAGGAAGGCGGTGCCGCCGACGATCTCGACGATGATGCCGACCGAGCCGGCGGCGTAGAAGGCGTGCTTGAGCACGACGTACGCTCCGCCCAGCACGACGAACCCGACGAGCGCCGACATCGCGAACATCCTGCGGTGGTCGAAGGTGTCAGCCAGCTGGTAGGTGAGCATCGCGACGAGGAAGCCGAAGAACGTCATCGGGCCGATGAGCGAGGTCGAGACCGCCATGAGGATCGACACCATCAGGAGCGCCAGGATCGAGTCGCGGCGGTGCGACGACCCGAGGCTGAGCGCGACCGGACGACCCAGGCCGAGCAGGTTCAACCGCCCACCGCCGATCCACAGCGCCGCGACCGCGACGGCGAGCAGTGGAACGGCGATCGGTAAGTACGTGACGTCGGCGTTCGCGACGCTGCCGATGAGGCGCGCGGTCAGCAGGTCGAACTCGGTCGGAGTGAGCAGCCGCTGCAGGAACGTCGAGAACGCGGCGAGCGCGCCGCCGAGGATGATCCCGACGAGCAGCATGATCTGGACGTTCGCGTACCGCCCCGACAGCAGCCAGCCGTAGAGGATGCCCGAGAACACCAGCATCACGACGATCTGCAGGAGGTACGGGCCGGCGCCCTGCAGTGCGATCGCGCCGGCTGCGCCGAAGAAGAAGATCGCCGCCGTCGAGATCGCCGTATAGAGCGACTCGAATCCCATGAGCGACGGGGTGACGATGCGATTGGCGGTGACCGTCTGGAAGGTGATCGTCGCGATGCCCTGACAGGTCGCCACGACCGTGATCACGGCGACGCTCGAGACCCGCAGCTCGACGATCCGCCAGAACCCCGATGTGCCGACCGGCGCCGGGTTGTCCCACCACAGGATGCCGGCGGCGACGAGCACCGCCGCGACGGCGAACACCGCGATGAGCAGGCGGTACCGGCGGGCGGCATCCGCTGTCGGGAAGGCGCCCGAGCGGGCGGTGCGGGGCGCGGCATCCCGCCTCACGGAGACGTCAACCACGGCGGCGCTGCCGGAGGAGAAGGGTGATGAACACGACCGACCCGATCATCGCGAGGATGAGCGACACCGGGACCTCGAAGGGCATGTTCACGACGCGGGCGAGGATGTCGCACGCGGTGATGAGCGCGATGCCGCCGAGCGCCACCCACGGCAGGTTCGATCGGAGGTCGTCACCTCGGATCATCGAGACGACGTTCGGGACGATGAGCCCGAGGAAGGGGAGATTGCCGACCACGACGGTGACGACGCCGGCGGCGATCGCGATGAGCGTCGTCCCGACCAGAACGACGCGGGCGTAGTTCACGCCGACGTTCGTGGCGATGTCCTGTCCGAGCCCGGCGATCGTGAAGCGGTCGGCCGCGATGAAGACCGCCACGACCACGATGAGGACGATCCAGAGCGGCTCGTACTGGCCCCGCAGCACCGACGTGAACGAGCCGGTGAACCAGATCGCCATGCTCTGCAGCATGTTCGTGGACAGCGCGATGAAGGTCGAGACCGCGCCGACAATGGCGCCGAGCATCATGCCGACGATCGGGACGATGATCGAGGACGTCAGCATCACGCGACGCAAGAAGAGGAAGAACAGCATGGTGCCGATGAAGGCTGCGGCCACGGCACCAAGCATCCGCACCATCAGCGGCGCGTCGGGGAACAGCAGCATCACCAGGAGCAGGCCGAGACCCGCCCACTCGGTCGTGCCGGTGGTCGTCGGCTCGACGAACCGGTTCTGCGTGAGCAGCTGCATGACGAGGCCGCACATCGCCATCGCGGCGCCCGCGAGGATGAGGCCCACCGTGCGGGGGATCCGCGTGATCGCGAACATCTCGGCGCCGTCCGGTGCGCCGAAGACGTCGTACACGCCGACGAACAGCGAAAGGACGACGAGTCCACCGACGAGGACGACGCCGATGAGCAACGGCCACGTGAACAGGCGCCCGCGAGAGCGTCGGCTCCCGACGGGCGCCTGGACCGTGGTCGACATCAGGACTCGAGCGCGTCCGCGAAGTCGTTGAAGAACTGCGTGTACGTCTCGATGCCCTCGTTGAGGTATGTGCCCGCGGGCATGTAGACGACGTGACCCTCGGCGACCGCGGTCACGTTCTGCAGTGCCTCGGACGAGCCGATGAGGTCGTTCGCGGGCGTGTACGCCTCATCGGTGTTGACGCTCACCGCGGCATCCCGATCCATCACCAGCAGCCAGTCGGGGTTCGACGAGGCCACGGCCTCGACCGAGATGTCGTCGCCCTGGTGGTCGGTCGAGCCGTCGGACTCGAGCGCCGGGGTGAGGCCGAGGATGTCGTACACCGGGCCGAGGGTGCGGCCGGTCGTCGGCGCGGCGTAGTTGATCTCGCCGCCCGAGGTGATCGCGCCCATGACGGTCTCCGACGCGTCGTACGCGGCGATGACGCGCTCGATCGATGCGTCGAAGTCGGCGACGAGCGCGGCGGCCTCGTCCTGCTTGTTGAAGATCTCGCCGAGGACGGTGACCTGACGCTTGAGCTCCTCGTCGAAGGGCTCGCCCTCGCGCGGGTCGAGCTCGACGATCGTGGCATCCGGGACCAGGGTCCCGAAGTCGGCGTAGTAGCCCGAGAAGCGCTGGCCGTTGACGATCAGGTCGGGGTCGCCTGCGACGACGGCCTCGAGGTCGGGCTCGCTGTGGTTGCCGAGGTTGATGACCTCGGAGCCCTCTTCCTTGTACGAGAGGCCCTCGGGGAAGATGTCGAGCGGCGCGGCGACGATCTCGACACCCCAGCTGTCGAGGAGCGTGATCGTGCGGTTGTCGGTGGCGACGACGCGCTGCGGCGGGGTGGTCACGGTCTGCTCGCCGTGGTTGTCGGTGACGGTGATCGTCGTGGCGTCTTCGTCGTTCGCGGCGGGCTCGGTCGTCGACGCGCAGCCCGCGAGGGCGATGGCGGCGACGAGGCCGATCGAGGCGGCGACGAGGGGACGGGATGTGCGCATGCAGGTGCTCCTCAGCTCAGATGCCCATGCGTGTATCAGCACGCCGGCGGTCTGTCGGAAAGGTGGATGCC
The DNA here is from genome assembly GCF_014204835.1 of Microbacterium marinum. Classification (NCBI taxonomy): domain Bacteria; kingdom Bacillati; phylum Actinomycetota; class Actinomycetes; order Micrococcales; family Microbacteriaceae; genus Microbacterium; species Microbacterium marinum. The sequence goes on from NZ_JACHMD010000001.1 coordinate 2,864,064, forward strand.
GGACGAATGCCGAACAACTGAGGGTAGCCTTACCTTCATGAGCTCCGTCAAATCCACCCCCTCCTTCCGGCTGGAGCGTCGCCCGCTCGACCTGCGGTTCCGCCGGGCGACACTGGCCGCACGCACCTGGGAGACCCCGACCTACGTGCGCGTCCGACTCACCGGAGAAGACCTGATCGGGTTCGATTCCCCCGGGAGCGACGACCACATGCGGCTGTTCTTCGCCGACGCGGACGCCGCTGACCTCGAGGCCGTGCGCGCGGCACCGAACCGCGAGTACACGCCGCTGGCGTGGGACGCCGCGGAAGGGTGGCTCGACGTCGAGTTCGCGGTGCACGGCGACGAGGGCGTCGCGGCTCCCTGGGCGGCATCCGCACCGATCGGCGCTTCGGTCGCTGTCGGCGGGCCGCGCGGGTCAATGGTGCTCGAGGGGCGGCCCGACGCGTGGTTCCTCGCCGGCGACGAGACCGCGGTCCCCGCGATCCGCCGGTTCGTTGGGCTCATGGGCGACGACGCCGTCGGGCGCGTGCTCATCGAGACGACGGATGCCGCGCACGAGCTGGCAATCGCCGCACCGGTCGACGTGACGGTCACGCAGGTGCACCGCGGCGACGCCTTCCCCGGCACCGCGCTGGCCGCGACGCTCGGTGGAATCGGTGCGGCGGATCGACCATCAGGCTCGGTTTTCGCGTTCGTCGCTGCGGAACAGGCGATCGTGAAGCCCGCGCGCGCTCTGCTCGTCGACCGGTGGGGGCTGTCGACGGACGAGTTCGTCGCCAAGGGCTACTGGAAGTCGGGCGAGGCGGAGTACCACGCCCCGCATTGAGCGACGCCCGGGCGTGTCGTTGACGCCGACACGCCCGGGCCGCTAACGTTGCAGGGCTGCGCCGACCGGCGTGGCGAAACCCGGAGGACGACTCATGACCGCGCACTCGCGTGATCTGCTCCAGCGGAACGAGGGCAACCGCCCGTTCCGGTACGAGTCGTACCCTCCGGCGCGCGACGCCTGACGCCATCACCGTCAGACGCCCCGCACCGTCAAGGTCCGGGGCGTTTTTCGCGTGTTCCTCTCCGCGCGTGGACATCCCGGCCACTCCACGAAGGAAAGGAACCATGGAGAAGCTCTCGAACAGGCTGCTGTCGTGGGCGAGCATCATCGACGAGAAGACCGTCGAGCAGGCTCGGACCTCGTCACGCATGCCGTTCATCCACCCGCACCTGGCGCTCATGCCCGACGCGCACCTCGGAAAGGGTGCGACCGTCGGATCGGTCATCCCGACGCTGGGCGCGATCATGCCGGCCGCCGTCGGCGTCGACATCGGATGCGGGATGATCGCCGTCCGCACCCAGTTCACGAAGTCGCAGCTCGTCGAGCGCGACCTCGTGGCGCTGCGCGAGCAGATCGAGCGGGCCGTCCCGCTGTCGGCAGGTCGCGACAACCGGAAGATCGTCGCGACCGCCGAGCCGCGGATCGCCGAGCTGGAGGAGCTCGCCGCGAAGAACGAGTTCGACCCCGCGTCTCACGCGGGACACTGGCGCAACCAGCTCGGGTCGCTCGGGTCGGGGAACCACTTCATCGAGATCTCGGTCGATGAGACCGACGCGGTGTGGATGTTCCTGCACTCGGGGTCCCGCGGTGTCGGCAACAAGATCGCCACGCACCACATCGCCATCGCGCAGCGCCTGGCGAAGCAGTGGTGGATCGACCTGCCCGACCGCGACCTCGCGTACCTCGTCGAGGGGACCGCGGAGTTCCGGGACTACATCCGGCAGCTGCGCTGGGCCCAGCACTTCGCGCTCCTGAACAGGGAGGAGATGATGGACCGGGTCTCGTGCCAGCTGTCCGAGGTGATGGGTGAGGACGTGATCGAGCACGAGCGGATCAACTGCCACCACAACTTCACCGAGAGCGAGCAGCACTTCGGGAAGCAGGTGTGGGTGTCGAGGAAGGGCGCGATCCAGGCGGACGCAGGTCGACCCGGACTCATCCCGGGCTCGATGGGCACCGCGTCCTACGTCGTGTCGGGGCTGGGCAACCCGCTCTCGCTGAACTCCTCCCCGCACGGCGCGGGGCGCGAGTACTCCCGGTCGGCGGCACGGCGCACGTTCACGCACGACCAGCTGCGAGAGGCGATGGTCGGCATCGAGTTCCGTGACACGGACGCCTTCATCGACGAGATCCCGCAGGCGTACAAGCCGATCGACCGGGTCATGGCGGATGCCGCCGACCTGGTCGAGATCCGGCACACGCTGCGCCAGCTCGTCAACGTGAAGGGCGACTGAGCGGGCGGCGGCCCCTACATCTCCTCGTGGGTGTCGGGGTCGCCGTCCCACAGGCGACCGCGCTCGAGTGCGGAGATCGCCGCGACCTCGGCATCCGTCAACGAGAAGCCGAAGACGTCCGCGTTCTCGGCCTGCCGTACGGGGTCCGCCGACTTCGGGATGGGAGTGCTGCCCAGCTGCACGTGCCAGCGGAGCACGACCTGCGTCGGAGTCACGCCGTGCGCGGCGGCCGTCTCGATCACGACCTCCTCACTCAGCAGCTCGGACCGACGGGCGAGCGGGCTCCAGCTCTCGGTGCGGATGCCCTGCGAAGCATGGAACGCCCGCAGATGCGCCTGCGGGAAGTAGGGGTGCAGTTCGACCTGGTTCACCGCGGGCACGACGCCGGTCGCCTCGATGATGCGGGCGAGCATCGGCTCGGTGAAGTTCGAGACGCCCACCGACCCGACGAGACCGTCCTTCTGCAGGTCGATCATCGCCCGGTACGTGTCGACGAATTTGTCGACGCTCGGGTTCGGCCAGTGGATGAGGTACAGGTCGATGCGGTCCAGTCCGAGGCGCTCGAGCGAGCCGCGGGCGCTGGCGATCGTCTCGTCGTAGCCGTGGTCCCGGCCGGGCACCTTGGTGGTCACGAGCAGTTCGTCACGGATGCCGCTGCGCCGGACCGCCTCGCCGACCTCGCGCTCGTTCTCGTAGTTGACCGCGGAATCGAGCAGACGGTAGCCGCCCTCGATCGCCGAGACGATCGCCTGCGTGCCCTCCCCGCCCCGGAGGTTGTAGGTGCCGAGGCCGAGCTGGGGGAATGCGGTGCCGTCGTTCAGCGAGACGGTGGGAATCGTGACCATGCCCTCACGCTACGCCCGGTGGGGGCTTGAATCAGCCCACTCAATGTCGGAACCCCTCACCACAATGGAGGTATGAGCAGCCCCGCAGAGACACCCGGATCGGACGCCTTCACGGCATCTCTCGCCGGGCTCGCTCACGGGATGGCGGGCCTGGCTCAGGATTCCGCAGCCGTGCAGATTCGCGAAATGCGATTGCTCGCCGCCGCGGCTGCGCTGGCCGAGAAGACGGCCGCCGGCTCACCCGCACGGGTCCGCGAACAGGATATGGTGCTCCGGTCGATCTCAGCTGAACTCGGCGCGATCATGCGGGTCGCCGACCGGACCATGCAACGCCGCATCGACGAGGCCCGCACGATCGTGGAGGACTACCCGACCGTGCTCGAGGCATGGGAAGCGGGCCGCATCGTCCGCGGCCACGTCCTCGCGATCGTCGCCGCCGGCTCGGTTCTCCCGCCCGACCTGCGCGGCCAGTTCGCGGACGCTGCGATCCCGAAGTGCGAACGCGACACCCCCAACCGGGTCCGCCCGGCGCTGGAGATGCTGGCGCAACACCTGCACCCGCGGTCGTTCTCGGAACGCCACGAGGAAGCCTCGGCAGGTCGGTGCGTGCGGATCGTGCCCGGCGGCGACGGGATGTCGGAGCTGATCGCGAGGATGCCGACGGCGATCGCGGAAGGCATCCACGACCGCCTCACCCGAATGGGTAGGGCGGTCATCGACACCCGCGGAGAGCGCGCCGCTGCGGCGGGCCTCGGTGTCGGGTGCGATGACGACGACGCATCGCGCGCGGAGATCGTCGCCACCGATGCCCGCACGATGGACCAGGTCCGTGCGGATCTCTTCGCCGACCTCCTCCTCGCGGGCACACCCGCGCTCGACGACACGAAGGACACCTCCGCAGGTCCCCTTGGGAAGATCCGCGCCCGCATCCAGGTCGTCATCCCCGCGCACTCGCTCGCGGGGGACGACCACGACGCCTGCGACCTCGTAGGACGCTCCCCCATCGACCCAGCCACCGCCCGTGTACTCGCGGCAGGGAACACCCAGTGGGAGCGCCTCGTCACCCACCCCGTCACCGGTGCGGTGCTCGCGGTCGACTCGTACCGGGTTCCCGAGAAGATGCGCCGGTACCTCCAAGCCCGCGACCAGCACTGCCGGTTCCCGGGATGCCGGCAGGCGGCGGTCCGGTGCGAGATCGACCACAACCACGACCGCGCCCTCGGCGGCAAGACCGACTGCGGCAACCTCTGCCACCTGTGCCAGCGACATCACTCGATGAAGCAGTTCACCTGCTGGAGGGTCCGACAACTCACGGGTGGCGTCCTCGAATGGACCTCACCCCTCGGCAGGATCTACAGAGAAGACGCACCCACCCCGGCCGTCGCCTTCACTCCTGCCGACACTCGATCCACCGAAGCCGCACCGTTCTGACACGTCGACTCCGGAGCGCGAGCGCAACGGCTACGCGACGCCGCGCAGCCGGACGCCGGCACGCGGCAGGAGTTCGGTGAGGTCGTCTGGGGTGTCGAGGTCTCGCCGCAGCCCGGACGTCGCGCGCACCGGCAAGGGCTGGCATCCCAGTTCACGATGGCGCGCGAAGGAGTCGGAACCGTACGCCGACGCCCACACTGTCCCCGCCCGCGCGGTGACGAGGGTGGACCCGGCGCCCGTGGCATCCGCCACCACTGCCCGCGGCACCGCGGCGGCGATCGCGAGCGCGGAGGCCAGTTCGGCCGGTGCGAGCGCGGCCAGGTCGGCCGGGAGCGCCGCGCGGTGGCGACGGAGCCCGATGCGCGACGCCGCGAGTTCCAGTGCCGCGTCGATGCCGCTCGCCTCGCGCTCCCGCACGAGCACGACGCCCGCGGGCAGAAGCCGCGCGATGCCGTCGTCTGCCGTCACCACGACGACGCGTTCCACGCCCGACGTCCGCGCGGCGACCTCGATCGTGTCGAGCGCGAGCGCCCGGGCAAGGTCGGAGCGCGCCTCACCGACCACCCCGAGCCGGGACTTCGCCTCGGCGAACGGCTTCACCGGGATCATCACCGTCCACGCCCCGCTCACGCGAACCTCTTCCGCAGCCGCGGCAGGATGTCGTCGGCATACCGCTGCAGGAAGGCGAGCTGGTCGTCGCCCGGATCGTGGAAGACGAGCTGCCGGAACCCCATTTCGACGTACGCGGCGATGCGCTCGACGTGCTCGTCCGGATCGTCCGAGACGATGAAGCGGGATGCCGCGCGTTCGATCGGCAGCGAGGCGGCGCGACGCTGCATCTCGCGCGGATCGTGGATGCCCATCTTCTCTTCCTGCGACAGCGCGAGCGGTGCCCAGAACCGGGTGCGCTCACGCGCCGCCTCGAGGTCGGGGTGATACGACACCTTCACCTCGATCATCCTGTCCACCTCGCTCGACGCCCGTCCCGCCTTCGCGATGCCGTCGTCCACCGCGGGCAGGAGCGTCTCGGTGTAGAGAGCGGGATCCTTGCCGCTCGTCGTGATGAACCCCTCGCCGATCCGCCCCGCCAGCCGCGCGGCGGCGGGACCGGCGGCGCCGATGTACACGGGGATCGGCTCGTCCGGGCGGTCGTAGACCGTGGCATCCGATACCCGGTAGAAGGAGCCGTCGAAGGTGACGCGCTCACGCTCCCACAGCTCGCGCATCAGACCGATCGACTCCTTGAGCCGCTGGAACCGCTCCGGCCCCTCGGGCCAGTCGAGCCCGAGGGTCACCTCGTTGAGCGCCTCTCCCGTCCCCACCCCGAGGACGACGCGGCCGGGATAAAGCACGGCGAGCGTCGCCACCGACTGCGCGACGACGGCCGGGTGATACCGGAACGTGGGCGTCAGCACAGACGTGCCCATGACGATGCGGGAGGTGCGCGCACCGAGAGCACCGAGCCAGGGCAGCGCTGCGGGCGCATGCCCGCCGTCGTGCATCCACGGCTGGAAGTGGTCGGAGATGTAGACGCTGTCGAAGCCCGCCTGCTCGGCGGCGACCGCGTACTCGAGCAGCTTCGCCGGGCCGAACTGCTCAGCCGACGCCTTGTAGCCGAAGCGGATGGTCATCGGGCTCCTTCCGTCACGGTGAACGCGTCGCGCACGGCGGCGCGCATCGCGGAGTCGAGGTCGTCGGTCGTGCCCGGCCACAGCAGCGTGACCCGGCCCGAGCGTGCGTCGCGATACCAGCTGCGGCATCCGGCGACCCACGGCGTGCCCTCGACACGGTCGGCGATCGCCGCCGTGGCGGCACGCTCCGCCTCGGGCCGCGCGCGAACGACGCCGCCGGCTGCCGTCAGCTCCCGCACGAGCGCCGCCTGCCGTTCGAGCACGAGCAGCGACGACGAGTGCGGCAACGCCGCGTTCGGACCGTTCACCACGAACAGGTTCGGAAAGCCCGCGACCGCCACCGTGCCGACGGCGGTCATGCCGTGCGCCCAGTGCTCGGCGAGGGTCACGCCGCCCTCACCGCGTACGAGAGCGGCAAACGGCTGCTCGCTCGTCTCGAACCCGGTCGCCAGCACGATGCGGTCGATTCCCCGGTGGCGAACGCCCGACGAACCCACGAGCGTGTCGCCGTGCACCGCGGCCAGCGCCGATGCCTCGAGCGTCACGGCGCGCGACGCGACCGCAGGGTAGAACGTGTCGGACAGAACGACCCGCTTGCACCCGAACGGGTCGGTCGGGGTCAGCCGTCGGCGCAGCCCTCGGCTGCGCACCTGTCCCGAGAGGTGCGCCTGCGCCGTGCGCACGGCACGAGCGGATGCCGCGGTCTCGCCTGCCCGCGCCGAGAAGCGCTCGTCATCTCCACCGAGAGCTTCGGCGCGCAGCGCCGCGATGCGGCCGGGGTCGGCGGCGAACGCGGCGCGGTCGGCCGCGTCATAGCGGCGCCCGCCGCGAGGCAGGATCCACGCGGGTGAGCGCTGGAACAGCACGACCTCGGCACCCGCCGCGACGAGCTCGGGCACGAGCTGCGCCGCACTGGACCCGGTGCCGACGACGGCGATCCTGGTGCCCGCGACCGGCTCCGAGGCATCCCATCGGGCCGTGTGCATGACGGTTCCGCGGAAGCCCGCGAGGCCGGGGATGTCGGGCACGTGCGGTTCGGCGAGACGGCCGCAGGCGAGAACGAGCACATCTGCCGTCTGCGGCCCACCTCCTGATAACGCCAGCCGCCAATGCTGCGCGGTCTCGTCCCACGCGGCATCCGTCAGCGCACTCCCGAATCGGATCGATGCCCGGATGCCGCTGTCGTCGACGACCCGCTCGAGGTAGGCGGCGATCTCGGCCCCCGGAGCGAACTCGGCCGTCCAGTCGGGGTTGGGGTGCCGTTCGAGGCTGTACAGATGCGCCGGCACGTCACACGCCACCCCCGGGTAGACGTTGTCGCGCCACGTGCCGCCGACCCGGTCGGCGCGTTCGACGACGACGACCTCGCGCCCGGCCTCGCGCAGCTCGATCGCGGCGAGGACGCCCGCGAACCCCGCCCCGACGACGACCGCGTCGACGTGCCCGGTCACGCGGCCCGCTCACGGGTCGCGGTGGGCGTGCCATAGTCGGTCGTCCGCATCCGAAGGCGCCGGAACAGTCCCGACACGAGCCGCTCCGCCGCGTGCAGCGGCAGCTCGAGCCCCTGCTCGATGCCGGTGTCGGGGCGCACCCGGCCATCGAGGAGCGTGCCGCCCAGGTCGTCGCCACCGGCGCGGAGCAGTTCTGCGGCGGTCGCGGCACCGTGGCGCGTCCACGGGATCTGGACGTGTCGGATGCCGTCGTTCAGCAGCAGCCGCGACACCGCCACCATCGCGCGGTGCTCGTCGAGGGGCGCACGGTCGGCGAGCGCCGCCCCGTGACCCGGCAGCGGGATCGGAACGAACTCGCTGAAGCCGCCGGTCTCGTCGTGGATGCCACGCAGTGTCAGGAGGTGCGCGACGCGCTGCGCCGCGGTCTCGACGTGCCCGTAGAACAGCACCGATGTGGAACGGAGTCCCGCGCCGTGGGCGGCGCGGACGATCTCGAGCCAGCGGTCGACGTCGAGGTCGTCCGGCGCGACGCGGCGACGCACATCGTCGTCGAGCACCTTCACGCCGGTCCCGGGGAACGTGTCGATGCCGGCGGCGAGGAGCTGCCGCAGCGCTTCAGCGAGCGGCATCCCGCCACGGTCGACGAGGTCGGCGATGTCCTGCGGCCGGTAGGCGTGGAGGTGCAGCTCGGGGGTCGCGGACCGCACGGTGCGGACGAGGTCGAGGTAGGCGGACGGCGGGAGCGCGGCCTCCATCCGACCCTGGATGCACAGCTCGGTCGCCCCGAGCGCGGCGGCGTCGCGGGCGATGTCGGCAGCGTCGTCGAGGGTGAACTCCCCGAGTCCGGATGCCGCAGTCCGAAGCCCCGACGACGTGAGGTTCCGGTTCACGACGATGCTGACGGTGTCGCCCACCGTGAGACGGCGCACCTCGTCGGCGACGGCGATGAGGTGCTCCAGGCCCTGCCCCTCGGCGACGAGCAACCGCTCCCACTCGGCGGCGTCGAGGTCGCGCGGGGCGGTGGCCGCGCGATCGAGCAGGTCGTCGGCGCGGCGTCGACCGGACGACCGAGGCCGATCGGTCGCGGCGAGCCCGGTCCCCGGGTCGGCGAGACGCGTGACCGCTCGGTGCAGCGCAGGGTCGATCCACTCGCGCGCATCCCGCACGAACTCGGGGTGGGCGGTGAGCCGCTCGGTGAGCGTGAAGCCTGCGGCGGCCGTGTGCGCCGCAAGGTCATCGAGGTGAGGCCACGGCCGCTCCGGATTGACATGGTCGGCGGTGAGCGGCGAGACACCACCCCAGTCATCGACCCCGGCACGAAGCAGCAGCGCGAGCTCGGCGGTGTCGCTGAGGTTCGGCGGCGCCTGGATGCGCATCGCCGGGCCGAGCACGAGGCGGGCGACCGCGACGGCCGCGAGATACGCGTCGCGGTCGGCATCGGGTGCGTCGTGCATCGCGGTGCGGGGCTTGGCCCGGAAGTTCTGCACGATCACCTCCTGCAGGTGACCGTGACGGGCGTGCGCGTCGCGCAGCGCGAACAGCGACGCCGCGCGATCGGCGAGCGTCTCCCCGATGCCCACGAGGATGCCGGACGTGAACGGCACGCGTGCCGCACCGGCATCCTCGATCACCTGCAATCGGAGTGCCGGGTCTTTGTCGGGCGAACCGTAGTGCGCGGCACCGGGCGTCTCGAACAGGGCGCGGGACGTCGTCTCGAGCATCATGCCCATCGACGGCGCGACGGGACGGAGCGTCGCCAGCTCGGCCGGCGTCATGACGCCGGGGTTCGCGTGGGCGAGCATGCCGGTCTCGGCCGTCACGAGCCGCGCAGCGTGCGCGACATAGTCGATCGTCGACGCGAAGCCGTGGGCATCGAGCCATGCCCGCGCCTCCGGCCAGCGCTCCTCGGGACGGTCGCCGAGGGTCAGCAGCGCCTCGTTGCACCCCTGCGCCGCCCCCGCCCGCGCGATACGCAGGATCTGCGCGTCGTCGAGATACGCCGGCGCCTTCTTCCGCAGAAGCTGCGCGGGTGTGTCGACGAAGGCGCAGTAGTGGCACCGGTCGCGGCACAGCGTCGTCAGCGGCAGGAAGACCTTGCGGGAGTATGTCACGATGCCGGGCCGCCCCGCCGCCGCGAGGCCGGTGTCGCGCACGGCTGCGGCGCGCATCATGAGCGCGTCGAGCTCCCGTCCGGTCACGGCGAGCAGGCGCTCGGCCTCGTCCGGCTCGGTGAGGGTGTCGTCGAGGTGGGGCATGGCGGATCTCTCAGTCGTGCTGTGGGAAGCCCAGGTTGAGGCCGCCGTGCGACGGGTCGAGCCAGCGCGAGGTCACCGCCTTCTCCCGGGTGAAGAACGCGAAGCCCTGCGGTCCGTACGCTTTGGCGTCGCCGAACAGCGACGCCTTCCAGCCGCCGAAGGAGTGGTACGCGACGGGAACGGGGATCGGCACGTTCACGCCGACCATGCCGACACTCACCTCGCGCTGGAAGCGACGGGCGGCGCCGCCGTCGTTCGTGAAGATCGCGGTGCCGTTTCCGTACGGGCTCGCCTCGATGAGCGCGAGACCCTCCTCGTAGCCGGCGACCCGCACGACCGACAGCACCGGGCCGAAGATCTCGTCGGTGTAGACGGCCGACGAGGTGGGCACCTTGTCGATGAGTGTCGGGCCGAGCCAGAAGCCGTCGCCGTCGGCATCCGGCACCACGTCGCGGCCGTCGACGACGATCTCGGCGCCGTCGGCTTCGGCCACACCGAGATACCCGGCGACCTTGTCCCGGTGCTCTCGGGTGATGAGCGGCCCCATGTCGCAGCCGCGTGTGCCGTCGCCAGTGCGGAGCGTCGCGACGCGCTCCGCGATCTTGCCGACCAGTGCGTCGGCGATCGACTCGGTCGCGAGCAGCACCGAGACGGCCATGCACCGCTCTCCCGCCGAACCGAATCCGGCGTTCACGGCGGCGTCGGCGGCGAGGTCGAGGTCGGCATCCGGCAGCACCAGCATGTGGTTCTTCGCGCCGCCCAAAGCCTGCACGCGCTTGCCCTTCGCGCTCGCCCGCTCGTAGATGTAGCGAGCGATCGGCGTCGATCCGACGAAGGAGACCGCGCCGACCGTGGGGTGGTCGAGGATGGCGTCGACGGCCTCCTTGTCGCCGTGGACGACGTTCAGCACACCGCCCGGCAGCCCCGCGTCGGCGAACGCGCGCGCGATCCAGTCCGACGCGGTGGGGTCCTTCTCGCTCGGCTTGAGCACGACCGTGTTGCCCGCGACGAGCGCGATCGGCAGGAACCAGAGCGGCACCATCGCCGGGAAGTTGAACGGGCTGATGACCCCGACGACCCCGACCGGCTGCTTCAGGGTGTAGACGTCGACACCGGTCGAGACGCTGTCGGAGTACTCGCCCTTGAGGAGGTGCCCCGATCCGCAGGCGAACTCGACGACCTCGAGGCCGCGGGCGATCTCACCGAGCGCGTCGGAGAGGACCTTGCCGTGCTCGGCGGTGAGGATCTCGGCGAGCTCCTGCTTGCGGGCGTTCAGGATCTCGCGGAACGAGAACATGACGCCCTGCCGCTTGGCGATGCTCGCGTCGCGCCAGCCGGCGAGGGCTGTGGCGGCCCGTTCGACGGCGACGCCGACGTCGGCGCTGGTCGCCAGGCGGACCTGCCCGCTCACGCGGCCGGTCGCGGGGTTGTGGATCGGGCCGGTGCGGCCCGAGTCGCCGCTCCACGGGGCGCCGTCGACCCAGTGCTCGAGCACGGGCGTGGAAGTCTGGTCGGTCATGATTCCTCCGGAATGCGGTGCGGGTCAGAGCGCGGCGAAGGCCGCGTCGTAGATGTCGAGGGCGCGTCGCACCTCGTCGTCGGTGACGACGCAGGGCGGGACGACGTGGATGCGGTTGTCGGCGGCGAAGGGCAGCAGACCCCGTGCCATCAGGTCCTTCTTCAGCGCACCGATGACGGCAGGTGCAACCGGCTCGCGCGTGACCGGGTCGGCGACGAGCTCGAGTGCCCAGAAGACACCCTCGCCGCGGACTTCGCCGATGACGGGATGCCGCTCGGCGAGCGCCCGCAGGCCCGGCCCGAGGACGTCCTCGCCGATGCGGCGGGCGTTCTCGACGATTCCTTCGTCCTGCATGGCGTCGAGGGCTCCGACGATCGATGCCGCCGCCAGCGGGTGCCCGGAGTAGGTCAAGCCGCCGGGGAACACCCGCTCGTCGAAGGTGGCCGCAATGGCATCCGAGATGATGACACCGCCGATGGGGACGTACCCCGAGTTCACGCCTTTGGCGAAGGTGATGAGATCGGGCACGACGTCGTGCCCCTCGAAGGCGAACCAGCGTCCGGTGCGCCCGAACCCGCTCATCACCTCGTCGAGGATGAGCAGGATGCCGTACTCGTCGGCGAGCCGGCGGACACCGGCGAGGTAGCCGGGAGGCGGGACCATGATGCCCGCCGTGCCGGGGATGGACTCGAGCAGGATGGCAGCGATGGTCGCCGGCCCCTCCGCCTCGATCACCCGGCGCAGGTGGTGCAGCGCCCGCTCGCACTCTTCCTCGGGGGTCGTCGCCCAGAACTCGGACCGGTACAGGTAGGGGCCGAAGAAGTGCACGTGGCCGCGGGCGTACTCGTTGGGGATGCGGCGCCAGTCGCCGGTGGCCGCGATCGCGGCGCCGGTGTTGCCGTGATAGCTGCGATAGCGCGAGAGCACCTTGTCCCGCCCGGTGTGCAGGCGCGCCATCCGGATCGCGTTCTCGTTCGCATCCGCGCCACCGTTGGTGAAGAACACCTTCGAAAACCCGTCGGGCGCGAGGTCCACGATCCGCTTCGCGGCCTCGCCACGGGCGAGGTTCGCGGTCGAGGGCGCGATGGTCGTCAGCAGCTCGGCCTGCGCCGTGATGGCGTCGACGACAGCCGGATGCTGGTGCCCGATGTTGACGTTGACGAGTTGGCTCGAGAAGTCGAGCAGGCGGGTGCCGGCGTGATCCCACACGGTGGTCCCCGACCCGCCCGCGATTGGGAAGGGGTCGATGAGGGCCTGCGCGGACCAGGAGTGGAAGACGTGCGCACGGTCGAGCTCGCGGGTGCGGGTGTCGAGGTCATCGGTAGCCATCGGATGCTCCAGGGGTAGGGGACGGTCCCGGGGCGCGGGACGCACGCCCCGGGACCGTCGTGGTGATGCGGTTACTGTCCGCCCTCGGTGAGGGCGACCTCGATCGGCGCGTACTCGCCGTCGAGGGCGACACCCTCATCCTCGAGCTCCGCGAGCGCTTTCTCGATGTACTCGTTCGAGAAGGCGGATGCCGGGGGCTCTTCGGTGATGAGGTTCATGTCGTCCTGGTTGACTGCCGCGAGGGCGCCGTCGACGGTCTGATCCCACTTGTCCTGCTCGATCGTCCCGAACGGTGCGTCGGTCCAGATGAGCTTGTTGACCTCGTTGAGCTGCCACAGCTGGTGCACCGGGCCGACCGGGAAGGCGGCTTCGGCGTTCGAGGCGACGTCCCACACGAGCTCCGCGGACTCTTCGACGTTGTCACGGGCGTAGAGCCAGCCCTTTGTGACGGCCTTGAGGAAGCGCACGGCGGCGTCGGCGTAGGCCGGGTCCTCCTCGAGGCGCTGGGTGTCGGCCCAGATCGCGTCCTGGAGCATGGCGCCCTTGGTGTCCTCGTACGAGACCACGTCGAGGTCGTCGAGCGTGTAGAGCTCCCCTGTCTCGGGGTTCACGGTCTCGAGCACCTGGGCGAGCTCGTTGTACGTCATCGCCTGCGCGGCATCCACATCACCGTCGAGCAGGGCGTTCATCGAGAAGTCCTGCGTCGTGATGGAGACGGTGGAAGCGTCGACGCCGTCGGCAGCCATCGCGGCGAAGATCTCCCACTCGTTGCCGAAGCCCCACGACCCGATGCGCTTGCCCTCGAAGTCGCCGACCGAGGTGATGCCGTCGCCCTTCCACGACACCTGCGTGGTCCCCGAGCGCTGGAAGACCTGAGCGATGTCGGTGAGCTCGACGCCCGAGGTCTCGATGGTGCCGAGGACCTTCGGGACCCACGCGACGGCGAAGTCGACGTCGCCCGCGGCGAGGGCGTCCTGCGGGACGATATCGCCGCCCGAGGGCACGATGTCGACGCTGTCGAAGCCCTCCTCCTCGAAGTAGCCCATCTCCTGGGCCACGTAGTAGCCGGCGAACTGCGCCTGCGGCAGCCATTGCAGCTGCAGACTGATCTCGGTGAGCGGCTCGAAGTCGTCGTCGCTGCCGGCGGGGGTGGTGCTGGTGGTGCCCGCGCACGCGGACAGGGCGAGTGCGCCGGCGGTCACGGTCGTGACGACCGCGAACCGGCGTCGGGTGCTGTGTCGCATGGTGTTCCTTTCGGGAGTTCGGATGGTGCGGGTGGAGCCGGCCGGTCAGACGGGCGTCAGACCGGCCTCCGCCTGGTCACGAGGTGCTCGATGAGCACGGTGACGAGGAAGAAGACGAGACCGACGGCGATCGCGGCGCCGACGTAAGTCCAGGCGACGGCGGCGTTGCCGGTCTTGGCGTAGCTGGCGATCGCGGTGCCGAGGCCGTCGGTCGGTCCGCCGAAGTACTCCGCGACGAGGGCGGAGATGACGGCGACCGAGCTGGCGATACGGATGCCGGTGACGAGGTAGGGCAGTGCCACGGGCAGTGTGAGCCCCCGGAACTGCTGACCGGGCGTTGCGGCGTAGGCGAGGAACAGGTCGCGCTGGACGGGGCGCGACTGTCGGAGTCCTCGCAACACGTTTACGAAGACAGGGACGAATGCGGCGATTCCGGCGACCATCTGCCGACCGGTCTGGGCCGACGCGCCGAACATCGTGTTCAGCAGCGGGGTGAGCGCGACGATCGGTACCACCGCGATGGCCGCGACCACGGGCGCGAGCATGCCATCAGCCGGCCGCAGCCACGCGGCGAGTGCCGCAAGCGCGACGCCCAGGGCCGTCCCCGTAGCCAGTCCGACGAGCGTGTTCCCGCCCGTGACGAGCGCATCCTCCGCGACGACACCACCGATGCGCGTCGCAGTCTCGGCGACGTCGGCGGGTGCGGGGATCAGCGCCAGCCGCCCGATCTTGACCCCCGACAGCACTTGCCACACAAGAAGCAGCAGGATGCCGGTGGCCACCGGCGCGGCGATGCGGGCGACCCGCTCGGTCATCGTCATCGCGCGCTCACCGCTCGTTCGCGCGGGCGACGGGTGCCCCGTGGAGCGCTTCGCGCACCTCGGTCACCTTCTGGAAGAACTCGGGCGATTCGCGGAGCGAGTCTGGACGGTCGCCGCCGAACGGGATCGACACGAGATCGGTGATGCGTCCCGGGCGAGGCGACATCACGACGACCCGATCGGAGAGGTAGACGGCCTCGGGGATGGAGTGCGTCACGAACACGACGGCGGCCCCCGTCTCTGCGGTGATGCGGGTGAGCTCGGTCTGCATCCGCTCGCGCGTCATCTCGTCCAGCGCGCCGAACGGCTCGTCCATGAGCAGGAGCTTGGGCTGCGACGCGAGCGCACGAGCGATCGCGACGCGCTGCTGCATCCCGCCGGACAGCTCGTCGGGGTAGCGCCGCCCGAAGTCGGTGAGGCCGACCATCTCGGCGAGGTCCGCGGCGCGGGCCCGTCGCTCCGCGCCGCCGACTCCGTGCAGCTCGAGGGGCAGCACGATGTTCTCGAGGACGGTCCGCCAGGGCAGCAGCCCCGCCTGCTGGAAGGCGATGCCGTAGTCCTGGTCGAGGCGAGCCTTCTTGGGTGTCTTGCCGAAGACCTCCAGCGAGCCTGCGGTGGGCTGGTCGAGGTCGGCGATCAACCGCATAAGGGTCGACTTGCCGCACCCGGACGGCCCGATCAGCGACACGAACTCGCCGGCGGCGATCTCGAGATCGACCCCCGTGAGGGCGTGCACCTCCGTCGTGCGGCGGCCGCCGAAGGTGCGACCGACGCCTGCGGCGCGGACGGCGATCTCGCTCATGCGGGAATTCCTCTCGGTAGGGCTCGGAAGATCATGCGGATGCCTCGCCGCGGCGGTACCGGCGCAGACCCGACGCCGTAAGCGCGACCACTCCCGCCACGACCAGACCGAGCAGGACCGCGCCGAAGAGCGGGCCCCACGGCAAGGCGGGATCGGCCGACGCGGACTGGGCGGTCTGCAGCAGCATCCGTCCCAGTCCTCCACGCAGGCCGATCGACACCTCGGCGACGATGGCGCCGACGACGGCGTTCGCGGCCGCGAGACGGACGGCAGGAATCAGATACGGGACAGCGGACGGGAACCGCAGGCGTCGGAGCGTCTGTCCGTAGCCGGCCGCGTAACTGCGCATGAGGTCGAGATGGATCGCGTCGGGAGACGACAGGCCCTTCAGCGCGCCGATCGAGACGGGGAAGAACGCGAGGTAGGAGGCGATGACGGCGACCGAGAGCCATTCCGGCCACGGGAGACCAGCGCGATCGATCTGCGATCCGATCCGCGCGACAAGCGGCGCGAACGCGATGAGCGGCACCGTCTGCGATACGACGATCCAGGGCAGGAGACCGCGCTCGACGATGCGCCAGCGCTGCATCAGCAGTGCGAAGGCCACGCCGACCACGACGCCGATGATCCAGCCGACGAGCGCGATGCCGAGCGTGACCAGCCCCGCCCCCGCGACCGTCGCCCACAGCGGCGGGGTGTCGGCGCCGCTCGTGGGGTCGAACAGCCGCGCGATCATGTCGGTGACGTGCGGCATCGCACGGTCGTGCGTGCGGGGCAGGATGCGCAGGCCGCCGTCGCCGCCGATCACGACACCGTCGACCGGACCCAGCCACTTGTACGCCTCCCACAGCGCGACGAGGGCGAGCACGCCCAGCGCACCCCACCCCCATGCGGCTGCGGAGCGACGGGTCATGATTTGGCCGTGATGTGCTCGGAGAGGGCGGGGATCACGCTCTCGCCGTACACGCGCATCGTCTCCTCCTTGTTGTCGTGCTGGAGGTAGCCGGCGAACTGGGTGACGCCGAGGGCGCGAAGCTGCTCGAGCTTGGCGATGTGGTCCTCAGCGGTGCCGAGCAGGCAGAAGCGGTCGACGATCTCGTCGGGGACGAAGTCGACGTGGTCGTTGTCGCTCTTGCCGTGCGAGTTGTAGTCGTAGCCGGTGCGACCGGCGATGTAGTCGGTGAGTGCCTGCGGCACATCGCCCTCGGTGCCGTACTTCGACACGATGTCGGCGACGTGGTTGCCGACCATGCCACCGAACCACCGGCACTGCTCGCGCATGTGCTCCCAATCGTCGCCGATGTACATCGGGGCGGCGACGCAGAAGGCGATGGAGTCGGGGTCGCGACCGGCCGCCTCCGCGGCATCCCGCACGACCTTGATCATCCACGCGGCGATGTCGACGTCGGCGAGCTGGAGGATGAACCCGTCCCCGACCTCGCCGGTGAGCTTGAGCGCCATGGGGCCGTACGCGGCGACCCAGACGTCGAGTTCGGAGCCGCGGCTCCACGGGAACTGCAGCGTCGCACCCTTGTACTCCACCGGCCGGGAATTCCCGAGCTCCCGGATGACGTGGATCGATTCGCGCAGCTCCCGCATGGTGACGGGCT
The DNA here is from genome assembly GCF_014204835.1 of Microbacterium marinum. Taxonomy (NCBI): domain Bacteria; kingdom Bacillati; phylum Actinomycetota; class Actinomycetes; order Micrococcales; family Microbacteriaceae; genus Microbacterium; species Microbacterium marinum. The sequence continues at coordinate 2,881,285 of NZ_JACHMD010000001.1, forward strand.
TGCCGTTGGTGACCCGCACCGCCGAGTCACCGCGTCCGATGCCGCAGATCGTGCGGTTGCCGTACATCTCGTTGAGCGTCGCGAAGACGGATGCCGTGACCGTCCAGTCTCGGGTGGCGGGGTTCGTGACGAAGGGCCCGACAGTGATGCGCTTGGTGGCGTTGAGGATCGCCGAGTGGACGACGTAGGGCTCCTCCCAGAGGAGGTGCGAGTCGAAGGTCCAGACGTGGCTGAAGCCGTGGGCCTCGGCGAGCGCGGACAGCTGCACGGTGCGCGAGGCGGGCGGGTTGGTCTGCAGGACGACGCCGAAGTCCATGGATGCTCTCTTTCGGGGTTCGGGTCAGATGAGGTACTGGCTGAGACCGCGCTTGACGAAGCGGCCGTCGCCCTTTCGACCGAGGTAGGCGCCGTCGTCGACGATGACCTTGCCGCGCGAGAGCACGGTGTCGACGTGCCCGTCGATCTCGAATCCCTCCCAGGCGGAGTGGTCCATGTTCATGTGGTGGGTCTTCTCGTACCCGATCGAGGTGTGCCCGTTCGGGTCGTAGATGACCACGTCCGCATCGGCACCCGGGGCGATGACCCCCTTCTTGCCGTACATGCCGAACATGCGCGCCGGAGTCGTGCTGGTGAGCTCGACCCAGCGCTCGAGGGTGATCTCGCCCGTCACGACGCCCTGGTACATGAGGTCGAGACGGTGCTCCACCGATCCGATGCCGTTGGGGATCGCACGGAAGTCGCCCCGGCCGAGCTCCTTCTGGTCCTTCATGCAGAACGGGCAGTGGTCGGTGGAGACCATCTGCAGGTCGTTCGTGCGCAGCGCCTGCCACATGTGGTCCTGGTGGCCCTCGGCGCGGGAGCGCAGCGGGGTCGAGCACACGTACTTCGCGCCCTCGAACGATCCCCACTCCTCGCTCTTCGCCCCGAGGTGCTCCTCGAGCGACAGGTAGAGGTACTGCGGGCAGGTCTCGCCGAAGACGTTCTGGCCCTTGTCGCGCGCCCAGGCGAGCTGCTCGACGGCCTGCTTCGCGCTGACGTGCACGACGTACAGCGGGGCACCGGTGATGTTCGAGAGCATGATCGCGCGATGGGTCGCCTCCTCCTCGGCCTGCCACACGCGGGCCTTGCCGTGGAAGAAGGGGTCGGTGTTGCCGGCCTTCACGAGCTGCTCGGCGAGCACGTCGATGACGGGCCCGTTCTCGGCGTGCATCATCGTCAAGAGGCCGGTGTCGGCCGAGACCTGCATCGCCTTGAGGATCTGCGCGTCGTCGGCGTAGAACACCCCCGGGTAGGCCATGAACATCTTGAAACTCGTGATGCCCTCGTCGATCAGCGTGGGGAGCGCCGCGAGCGAGTGCTCGTCGACACCGCCGATGATCTGGTGGAAGCCGTAGTCGACGGCGCACTCCCCCGCCGCGAGGGCATGCCAGGCCGCGAGCCCGTCTTCGACTCGCTCGCCCTGTCGCTGCACCGCGAAGTCGACGATGGTGGTCGTGCCGCCCCATGCGGCGGCGCGGGTGCCCGTCTCGAAGGTGTCCGACGCACTCGTGCCGCCGAAGGGCAGCTGCATGTGCGTGTGCGCGTCGATGCCGCCGGGGATCACGTATTTTCCCGTCGCGTCGATGACACTGTCGACGGATGCCGCCAGATCGTGCCCGAGCAGGGTGGAACCGGGCGTCAGCACGGCGACGATCGTCTCGCCGTCGATCAGGACATCGGCGGGGCCGCGACCGGTCGAGGAGACGACGGTACCGCCGGTGATGAGGGTGGTGGGCATGTGTCCTCCGGGGTGCGGGCGAGGTTACGGGGCGACGATCTCGGCGTACGAGTCGGGGCGGCGGTCGCGGTAGAACTGCCAGTCGTCGCGCATCTCGCGGACGAGGTCCATGTCGAGGTCGCGGATGAGGATCTCCTCGTCGGTGCCCGACCCGAGCTCGCCGACGTAGTTGCCGCGCGGGTCGACGATCTGGCTCGTGCCGTAGAAGGTGACCGCGTCGTCGCCGTACTCGTTGTCCTCCCGGCCGACGCGGTTCGGCGCCAGGACGAAGTACCCGTTGGCGACGGCCGCGGCCGGCTGCTCGACCTCCCAGAGGCGGTTCGACAGGCCCGGCTTGGTGGCGTTCGGGTTGAAGGCGAGGTGGGCGCCGTTCAGTCCGAGCTCGCGCCACGCCTCGGGGAAGTGCCGGTCGTAGCAGATGATGACACCCACCTTCCCGACGGCGGTGTCGAAGACGGGGTAGCCGATGTTGCCCGGACGGAAGTAGAACTTCTCCCAGAACTTCTCCACGTGAGGGATGTGGTGCTTGCGGTAAGAGCCGAGGATCGTGCCGTCGGCATCCACCACCACCGCCGTGTTGTAGTAGATGCCCGTCTGCGCCTCTTCGTAGATGGGGAGGACCATGACCATGCCGAGCTCCTTCGCGAGCGCCGCGAAGCGCTGCACGATGGGGCCGTCGACGGGCTCGGCGTACCGGTAGTACTTCTTCTCCTGCGTGATGCCGAAGTAGGGACCGTAGAACAGCTCCTGGAAGCAGATCACCTGGGCGCCCTGCGCTGCGGCCTCCCGCGCGAATTGCTCGTGCTTGTCGAGCATCGACTCCTTGTCGCCGGTCCACGTCGTCTGCGTGATCGCCGCCCTCACCGTTGCCATCTCGGCCTTCCTTCCCTCGGTTCTGTTACTGTCCTGCTTGAACATTTCTCGACAGTTTCCGGATGTGTCGGGGCCGTTAATCCTCTGGACACCTTCGATTCGGCGAGCAGGAGGACGGATGCTGCGCCCCGAAGCGCTGGAGAGCCGCACGCCCCTGGGCATGGCGGGCGAGATCGCCCGGCTCGTGGCCGACGGCTCGCTCGAACCGGGCGAGCGCCTGCCGACCGTGCGGGAGATGTCGGCCGCGCTCGGCGTCTCGGCGGGGACTGTCGCCGCCGCGTGGCGGGCCCTGTCGGACGCCGGCACGATCGTCTCGCGCGGCCGGGCCGGGAGCTTCGTGCGTGCTGAGCCGCGGGAGTGGCTGAGTCCACGGGTGCAGGGGCTGGCGGGAACCTCGCAGCCGGTGCGATTGGATCTCTCGCACGGAACTCCCGACCCGGCGATGCTGCCCGCACTCGAAGGCGCGTTCTCACGGGTCGCCCCTCGCGCCGACACCGGCCGCTACCACGACCTCCCCGTGCTCCCCGAACTGCACGACCACATCGCCGAGACCTGGCCCGCCCCGGGCGTCGAGACCTTCACCGTCGTCGACGGCGCCCTCGACGGCATCTCCCGGACGCTCGAGCAGGTCGTCCGCTTCGGGGACCGCGTGGCGATCGAGTCCCCGGGGTTCCCCTACTTCTTCGATCTGCTCGAGGCGCTCGGCGCGGAGCCCATCCCCCTCACACTCGATCGGGATGGCGTGACCCCCGGCTCGCTCTCGCGTGCACTCGCCCGCAAGCCCGCGGCGATCGTCCTGCAGCCACGCGCGCAGAATCCGACCGGCATCTCGATGACCGTCGAGCGCGCGCGCGTGCTCGCGCAGCTCATCATGCATTCTCCCGACGGTCGCCGCGTGACCGTGGTGGAAGACGACCACTCGGCGCTCATCTGCTCGGCACCGGACGTGACCCTCGCCCGATGGATCCCAGGCCAAGTGGTGCATGTCCGCAGCTTCTCGAAGTCGCACGGCCCCGACCTCCGGATCGCCGCCCTCGGCGGACCCGCCCGCGTCGTCGAACGCCTCATCGCGCGCAGGATGCTGGGCCCTGGCTGGACGTCACGACTGCTGCAGACCGTGCTCTTCGGGCTCCTGACCGATCCCGGATCGGTCGCGCGCGTGCGGACCGCGCGGCTCATCTACCGCGATCGCCTCGACCGGATGGCGACGGCGCTCCGCAAACTGGGCGTCGATGTCGGCGATCCCGATGGCATCAACTTGTGGCTGCCGGTGGCCGACGAGCGTGCGGCGCGGATGCGACTGGCCACCTCGGGGATCGCGGTGTCAGCCGGAATCCCGTACCGCGCGCCGGGCGATGCGTCGGCGACGCCCCACGTGCGCGTGACCGCCGGCGTCGTCACGGAGAACGTGCGGCTGGTCGCCGAGGCGCTCGCCGAGGCCGCGGAGGCCCCGGCGGTCGGCTGAGAGCAGGGGCCTGCCGAAAACGATCGTTTGCGGCGAGGTGACTCGTACAGCGCCGAGCAGGGGTCCAGAACGTGCGCCGTAAGCGGGTTTGGGCAGGCGTATTCGGTGGGCGCATCGAGCTCTGGCGCTCCGCTCCAGTCAGCTCAACGGTTGAGGAGCGCGGTCTGGATCTTCTCGGAGACGGCCTCGCGCAGCGGACGCACTGCGTCGGCGTCCCAGGACTCGGGGCTCAGGGTCCGGAATGACCATCCCAGGACCTCTCCGCGGGAGTGGACGGCAGCGTGAGTCCCGGTTTCATCAAGACCACGACAGTCTTCCGTCACTGTGAGTCGATCCTGTCGGGCAAGGTGAGCTTCTCGAGCCGGTGAAGACCGTTTGATGCGGTGAGGGGATGCCCAAACGGTTCATTGCACAGTGTATAGTCATCACATGCTGACTATTGCAGATCGCCTTGACGTGATGAACCGACTGGGACGGGCGATGGCCGACCCGACTCGTTCTCGCATCCTCCTCAGCCTTCTGTCCGGCCCGAGCTACCCGGCCGTGTTGTCGCGGGAGTTGGGGTTGTCGCGCTCGAACGTGTCGAACCATCTGACGTGTCTGCGGGGGTGCGGGATCGTGGTGGCCGAGCCCGAGGGACGGCAGACCCGTTACGAGGTCGCAGATCCGCACCTTGCCCGCGGGCTGACGGCGCTGGTTGACGTGACGCTCGCGGTTGACGAGAGCGTGCCGTGCATGGACCCAAACTGCGGGGTTGAGGGCTGCGTCGTCGGGGAAGTGCGGGCGTGAGCGCGGTCACGGGCTCGCAGGTCGAGCACGTCGATCTCGACGATGATGATGATGATGATGATGACAGGCCGTGGTATCGGAGCGCCAGTGTTCTGATCCCGATCGCTTCTGGCGTCGCGTTCGTCGCCGGTCTGGTGTGCGAGTGGACCGGCGCGGAGACCGCGGGGCTGGTGCTGTTCTGGATCGGTCTGCTGCTGGGCGCCTACACGTTCGTGCCGGGCGCGCTGCGCAAGCTGTTCACCAAGGGCAAGGTCGGCATCGGGCTGCTGATGACGATCAGCGCGACCGGCGCGGTGATCCTCGGCTATGTCGAGGAGGCTGCCGCGCTGGCGTTCCTGTACTCCATCGCGGAAGCGTTGGAAGACAAAGCGATGGACCGCGCCCGCGCAGGGTTGCGGGCGTTGTTGAAGCTCGTGCCCGACACTGCACTCGTCAAGCGCGGCGACGTCACGGCGGAGGTCGAGGCGAAGGAGCTGCAGGTCGGTGACGTGCTCGTGGTCCGGCCGGGTGAGCGGATCGCCACGGACGGCATCGTGCGCGCCGGTCGAAGCAGCCTGGACACGTCCGCAATCACCGGCGAGTCGATCCCGGTCGAGGTCGATCCCGGCACCGACGTGTCGGCCGGATCGATCAACACCACTGGCGTCCTCGAGGTTGAGGCTACCGCCGCCGGTACCGACAACTCGCTCACCACGATCGTCGATCTGGTCGAGCAGGCCCAAGCTGAGAAGGGCGACCGTGCCCGCCTGGCCGACCGGATCGCCCGCCCTCTCGTTCCCGGCGTGATGATCCTCGCCGTGCTGGTCGGGGTGCTCGGGTCGCTGCTGAGCGGCGACCCTGAGCTGTGGATCACCCGCGCTCTGGTCGTGCTGGTCGCAGCCTCGCCGTGCGCTCTGGCGATCGCTGTCCCGGTGACCGTCGTATCCGCGATCGGTGCGGCCTCCAAGTTCGGCGTGGTCGTAAAGTCTGGGGCCGCGTTCGAGCGGTTCGGTGGCATCCGCCATCTCGCCGTCGACAAGACCGGCACCCTGACCCGCAACGAGCCCACCGTGGCGCGCGTCGTCACTGTCGCGGGGGCGACTGAGGCTGATGTACTCGCGTGGGCGGCGAGCCTGGAGGGCCACAGCACGCACCCCCTGGCCGCAGCGATCACCAGTGCGGTTCCCGGCGCACGGGCCGCCGCAGACGTCGTCGAGACCGCCGGGCACGGCATTGCCGGCACCCTTGACGGCGCACGTCTCGCCGTGGGAAGCCCGCGGTGGCTGCACGCGGGTACGATGGCCACCGACGTTCAGGCAATGGAATCCGAGGGGATGACCGTCGTCATCCTGCATCGCGGCGACAAACCAGTCGGTGCGATCGGGGTGCGGGACGAACTGCGTCCCGAAGTGCCTGAGGTCATCGCCACACTGAATCGTCGTGGAGTTGGAGTGACGATGCTCACCGGTGATAACACCCGCACCGCCGCAGCTCTGGCTGCCCAAGCCGGCATCAGCGACGTGCGCGCCGAACTGCGTCCCGAGGACAAGGCTGCCGCTGTCACGAAACTGTCGAAGTCGCAGCCCACCGCCATGATCGGAGACGGCATCAACGACGCCCCCGCTCTCGCAGCCGCCGACCTAGGAATCGCGATGGGGGCCAAGGGCGCGGATGCCGCGATCGAGTCAGCCGACGTCGCATTCACCGGACATGACCTGCGTCTCATCCCGCAGGCCCTCGCTCACGCCCGCCGCGGCCGCAGCATCATCAACCAGAACGTCGTGCTCTCCATCGCGATCATCGCTGTCCTGCTGCCGCTGGCGATCACCGGCATGCTCGGGCTCGCCGCCGTCGTGCTCGTCCACGAGGTCGCCGAGGTCATCGTGATCCTCAACGGCCTCCGCGCAGCACGACGCACAAGAGCATGACCGGGCACGTTGATGGCCCTGCCTCGGAAACGGCGGATGCCTCGGTGAGTTCCGCGGGCCCTCTCAGCCCGCATGTGCGACCCCGACTGTTCCTGCTCGCGGTCGCCGTCGCCGCAGGTGCGGTGCTCATCGACCAAGGCACCAAAGCACTCGCTCTCGCAGAGCTCAGCGAGCAAGACCGTGTCCCGCTCCTCGGAGACTGGCTCGGCCTACAACTCGCCTTCAACCCCGGCACCGTCATGTCCTTGGGATCCGGCTCGACCTGGCTGATCACCCTCATCGCGGCTGCGGCAACCATTGCCCTGCTCATCGCTGCCACACGCGCCCGCACCGCAGGATGGGCGGTCGCGATCGGACTGCTGTGGGGAGGCGCAGTCGGCAACCTCCTAGACCGGCTTCTCGCCCCGCCCGGATTCGGCCGCGGCCACGTCACAGACTTCCTGGCCTACGGCAACCTCTTCATCGGCAACCTAGCCGACGTCATCCTCGGCGTTGGCGTGGGGCTTGGCCTGCTGCTCTACCTCCGGAAAGCGAACACATGATTCTCTCTATCCTCCAAGCGATCGGCTTGTTCCTCGCCACAAACATCGACGACATCATCGTGCTGTCCCTTTTCTTCGCCCGCGGCGCGGGGCAACGCGGCACGACGGTTCGAATCCTGGTGGGTCAGTACCTGGGATTCGTCGGTATTCTCGGTGCTGCCGTACTCGTCGCTCTCGGCGCCGGAGCCTTCCTGCCCCCCGAAGTCATTCCATACTTCGGCCTCATCCCGCTGGCGTTGGGGTTATGGGCAGCGTGGCAAGCATGGCGTCGCCGGCACGATGACGATGACGACGAGGGAAAGATCGAAGGCAAGAAGGTCGCGATCTGGGCCGTGGCCGGGGTCACCTTCGCTAACGGCGGTGACAACATCGGCGTCTACGTCCCCGTATTCCTCAACGTCGGACCCGCGGCTGTAGTCGCATACTGCGTCGTGTTCCTCGCGCTCGTCGCTGTGCTCGTCATCGTCGCCAAGTTCATCGCCACACGACGTCCGATCGCCGAGATTTTGGAGCGCTGGGAACACATCCTGTTCCCGCTCGTCCTCATCGGGCTTGGCGTCTTCATCCTGATCAGCGGGGGAGCATTCGGGCTCTGAGACCACGCGCAACGACATTGAGCTTGCCGCCTGCGGTGCCCCGTAAACGATCGATTCTGGTCGGTGCAGTCCCTGGGCGCTCGGGAGCTTGCCGCTACTGTTTGCCGGAATCCTGTTTCGGCAGGCAGTTTCGGTGAACCATCGTGCTCAGCGGGGCAGCGCGGTGAGTCCGCTCTGATCGAAGACCAAGATGTCACCGTCGTTCGTGATGGTGATCGCCTGTGCGGCACCGTGGGTGGTGCCGGCGGGTGCCCACTCCGCGTTTGCTGCGGGTCTGACCCAGATTTGTCCACCGTTGCCGACACCGACGAGGCGCTTGCTATCGGGGGAGGCGGCGAGGAGGTAGAGCAGCGGTGCATCGTTCAGGGTAGTGAACGTGGCACCCTCATCGGTGCTGACCTGCAGCCCGTCTGGGGTGGCGGCGAACAGTTGCCCGGTGGCGTCGATGGCGAGGCTGACCGCGACGACTTCCCCGGCTGGCGACCATGTCTGTCCGGTGTCGTCGCTGCGGAGTAGTTCGATGGAGTCTGACGCAAGCCCGTACAGGGTGTTGTCCGGGCCGGCGGCGAGGACGTGGAAGTCCTTCTCGCCGGTGAGCGAGACCGGCGACCAGGATCGGACGCTGTCGTCGCTTTGGATGATTCCGAGGTTGGGGGAGCCGAGTTCGGGGGCCGTTGTTCGCCCGGGGTGTCCAGACGCGATGAGGGTATCCCCGATGGCGGTGAGGCCCATCGCGTCAAAGTCGGTGTTCGGGACGCGGTCGCCGATTTCGCCGTCGAGTGTGGCGGTGTAGATCCCGTCATGGGCGCCGATGAGGTAGCCGTCTCCGGCGGGGTCAGGCACGATCGCGTGGACGTGTTCGATGGTGGTGGCGTGGTCGTGTCCGGTGGTGGGCTCGGCGGGCGCTGTGCACCCGGCCAGCGCGATGCTGGCCGCGAGTGTGGTCGCGATCGTTAGCGTTGCACGGCGTGGTCGACGGATAGTGGGCAGGGGAGAGTTCGTGAGGGTTCGCATGATGGTGTGCGCAACAGATCACTGGGTGGGGTGCGGGAGTCCCGCACCCCACCTCATGGATCACAGGGTTGGGAGCCTGACCCGGTTTCCCGGACGGTTCTTGTGTGTTGATCATGCCGCGATTTCGGCGGCGGTGTGAAGGGCTTCGTATTCGGCGGGGCTGAGGTTGCCGAGGCTGGTGTGCCGGCGGCGAGGGTTGTAGAACCCCTCGATCCCCTCGAACATGGCCGACGCGAGTTGCGTCCTTGAGTCCCAGGACGTGCGATCCAGTAGCTCGCGCTGCATCGTTGACCAGAAGCTCTCGATGAGGGCGTTATCGACGCTTGAGGCGACTCTGCCCATCGAGCCGAGGAGACCCGCTTGGCGGAGTCGGTGCCCGAAGAGCCACGAGGTGTATTGCGCTCCTCGATCCGCGTGGACCACGGTTCCGGGCTCGGGGCGGCGGCGCCACCGGGCCATTTCGAGCGCGTCAACAACGATCTCTGCAGTGATCCGATCCGAGATCGACCAGCCCACGATCCGGCGGCTGAACGCGTCGATCACGGCGGCGCAGTAAACCCATCCGTCCCTCGCGCGGTGCTGCGTGATGTCGCAGAACCAGAGCCGGTTCGGCGCGTCGGCGCGGAACTGCCGCTTCACGAGGTCCTCGTGCGTGGCGGTGTCCGGCTTCCAGCCGCGCCGCTTGCGGCGATGCGAGACACCGACCAGCCCCTCCCGCCGCATCAGCCTCGCGACGCGCTTCCGGCCGACGTGAACGCCGAGCCCGAGTCGCAACTCCGCCAGCACGCGAGGAGCACCATAGGTTTCGCGGGAATCAGCGTGAATGCGACGGATCGTCATCGTCAGCTCCGCATCCGCGAGAGCCCGCGGTGATGGCGGTCGACGCACCCACTCGTAGAAGCCAGACTTCGAGACGTTCAGGAACCGGCAGGCCACCACGACGGGAACACCGTCCGCGGCGAGCTCCTGGACCAGCCGGAACCCTATTTTGGGAGCGCGTTCTCCCTCGCGAAGTAGGCCGACGCGCGCTTGAGGATCTCAATCTCCATCTCCAGCACACGGTTCCGGCGCCGCAACTCGACAAGCTCACGGTGCTCATCGCTGGTCATGCCGGGCTTGCGGCCAGAGTCGACCGCGTCCCGATTCATCCAGTTCCGCAGACAGGACTCGCTGATCCCGAGATCACGCGCGGTCTGCGCGACGGGACTTCCCTGGGCGACCAGATCCAGGGCTCGACGCCGGAACTCCGGCGGGTGGGCAGCAGGCATCTCACGGACTCCTTCCGAGACGATCATCGCCTCAACTCAGGCGTCCGGAAAAGCGGGTCAGGCTCCATCCCTCGCACCTGACCCTCGACACGGTTCAACCGCTTGCGCAGATCGTCCTTGTTTCCGTCACACCCGTTCATGATTCGAAGATACCCCCTGGGGGTATGCAACTCAAGTGGTTCCGGTTCCATTCCCGACGTGAGTACTTGTCTGCACGTCACTCACGCTGCGCCACGCGATTCGTCGGCCGTACTGTCCCGAGTATCCGGAGTCGCGGCGGAGACTCGCGAACGCGGCCCGCCACAGCTACCACGCCCCGGCGGGGTACTCAAGGGCCTCAATGAGTGGAGGACGCGAGCGTAGCTTCGTGGCTCACGAAACTCGTGGCTCACGAAAGGACCCCCTCATGTCTACTACCGAGGAAATGCTCCGCACCTACCCGAAAGACCTAGGCGGAATCGATCAGGAGAAGCTCGCTGAGTGCATCGACGCGTGTCTGGAATGCGCGCAAGCATGCACCGCGTGTGCCGACGCCTGCCTCAGCGAGGACATGGTCGCTGACCTGACCAAATGCATCCGCACAAACCTGGACTGCGCAGACCTTTGCGACGCCACAGCCCGCATCCTCTCCCGTCACACCGGGTACGACGCCAACCTCACCCGCGCCGCGCTCGAAGCCTGTCGAACGGCCTGTACGAGCTGCGTCAACGAGTGCGAACAGCACACCATGCACGAGCACTGCATCATCTGCGCCGAGGCATGCCGGCGCTGCGAACAAGCCTGCACCGCTCTGCTGGAGACGCTATGACACAACACCACGCCGACAACGGTGCACGCCCGCCCGTACCGGAATCGCACGAACAAGACCACGGCGGGATGTCGGGCTACCTCAAACTCGCCATCTCCCTGACGCTCAGCTTCGTCGTGATGTACTTCCTCACGTTCGCGATGATCAACGTCCTCGATGACCTCTTCCTCAACATCAGCAACCTATACATGGCTCTGATGATGGTGTTCCCCATGGGCATCATCATGCTCATCGTCATGTGGAAGATGTTCCCGAACAAGGCAGTGAACGTCGGGCTGCTCGTAGGCTTCGCCGCACTATTTCTCGTCGCGTTCTTCATGGGCCGCGCAGAAGCCTTCGTCGGTGACGACCAGTTCCTCCGCTCCATGATCCCGCACCATTCGCGAGCGATTCTGGTATGTGAGCAGTCAGACATCAGCGACACGGAAATCCAAGACCTGTGCAAGAAGATCATCTCTTCACAACAAGAAGAGATCGACCAGATGAACGACATCCTCGAGCGGCTCAACAACTAGTCAGTTGTCAGAGGGGGCGCGCTCGGACTCCGGACCCGCCGCGGGTCCAGCGGTGTCCAGGTTGACCCCGCACGCGGTACGCGTGGAGGTTTGGCGAGACCGCCGTAAACGATCGTTTTCGGTATGGGTGCCGTGTCTGGTTGGACTATCGCGCCGGAAACCATGATCGCAACCATGTTTCGGCGGACGTTTCCGGCCGACTCGAGAAGGTTCAGGGCGCGTGCTGAGTCGTTCCGAGAAGCGACCCGGTCAGTATCGCAGGAGCCAGTGGCGGGCCCGGGAAGAGTCCAACCATTCGGGGTCGAACGGCTCATCGAGGCCGGTGTAGCTGGCTATCAGACGTAGGGAGGAGGAGAGGTAGTGGCCCATGCTCCAGTCGAGGGATGCCTCGGCGGCGAGGGGGGCACCCTCGCCCTCGTCGCTGTCGCGTCGGAACAGCGGGCCAAACTCTCTTTCGATCCTGCCTCCACGGCCGAGCATCAGTCGTGAGACAGCGTTGACGTTCACGAACAGGCTGCCGGCAGGACCGGGCTCGGCGAGACGTTGGAACGGTTCTTCGGTCGACCCAAGGTATCCGTTCTCTTCCCAGATGATGACGTGGCGTCCCGATTCGATTGTGATGGCGTTCACGACGTCCGTTTCGCTCCCGTTCCACGCAACGTCTCGTGCTTCGTCGTAGCTCATCACCTCCACGGGGTCCGGCTGGAGGGCACAGATAGCGTCTTCAGTCGAGGGCGCTACAGCGACGGAGATGCATGCGACGAGTTCGCCGTTGTCAGCCCATGGGTAGTCAGACATCGAGATCCTCCGTTGTGCAATGCCGCGCGATCATGCCGTTCTCATCGATGGCTCCTCCTCATTCTGGCTGATGACAACGGCACACGCGGCGTTCAGCCGGGCGACAAGGCGGGTTCTCTCCCTCCTGCTCGGCCCGCGACAACCGCGACTGCCGAGATCCACCGCGATCTCAGCTGAAGTTGCCTGGTATCAACGCGGGCAGCCGTGTCGATGGAAGCTGCGCCGCCGAAAACGATCGTTTCTGGTGAGGTCTCTCGGACTCTGTCGGCGGTGACGCCGGACGGAACCTGGCCATGAGTCAGTGGGCATAGTCGAAGACGACAATCACCTTCCCGTCGCCCGAGTAGAGGGAGGCGGTGTAGGTGGACAATTCCGACTCCTCCGCGTAATCGCTGAGCATCGCTTGGATCCGGTCGCGGTCGTCAGTGACATCTTCCAGGTGAGGGAAGTCGCTTGTGACCACGCGCCGCGACCCGCTGAGCTGACGTGCCCTGGAACCCGTGAGCCGATGCTTGCGCGTCAGGACAGAACCGTCGCCGATGCGCAGCGACTGCGGATTCTCGATCCACTCGATTCGCGTCGTTCGAGTCTTGTGTCTCCGACCGGCCCCGGCAATGTCTGACATCGCGCGCGGCAGATCGAGTCCGACCTTGTCCGGAGTGTCGATGGATGTCAGGAAGTGATTGGGGCCGGTTCGGCGACCGCCGAGAGGCCGCGTAGGTAGTGCGTTCCCACGAAGACGAGGGTGATTGTCCGGAGACGGTACCCGTAGGGAACGTCGTGCCACGTGGCGTCCGGTCGCACTTCGAGCATGTAGAGCCAGGGCGGGGAGACTTCGTCGAGGACGCCGATCCACGTTGCGTCGTACTTTTTGCTCCGCTCAATGCCGAACAACTGCCCTGAGCTGGTCAGTGATGCGAGCAGGCCGGGCGTCGTGTCGAGGTCCAGGTCTCGCGAGCCGTGGGGTTGCGCGGGCGGCCACTCCGGTTGTGTGCGTGCGAATGCGGACTCGAAGCTCGAGTCTTCGCGCACGCGCTGGATCTCGTCGATTCGGATCGCGACGTGTCCGTCGAAGAAGCCGCCATCCATTGTTTGTTGGATAAGCACCCAGCGCTTGCCGACGCTGACGATGAATCCTTCGACCGTCTGCGATGGGCGAGAGACGCGATCAATCCTGACGAGATTGGACCCGCGGACAGCTTCGCGGAGCTTGCGGCGAATGTTCTTTTTGCGCACGGCATCATCCTGACCGATGAAGCTACCGGCCGCTGCCTGAACCTGAGATGAGACCTATTGGCAGCGTGCCTCCGACACAGATCCACAGTGTCCGGGACACATCGGTGCGAACGATCGTTTTCCTTGCAGTCCCTCAGGCTGGTCGGCTCTAACGCTCGGGCAGACGCGCACGTCGTCGAAGTGCACCTAACGTAGCGAACCGTAGGAGGATCGGGGCATGAGTGCTGAAGCTCCCAGCGCACAGGCGGCTGATCTGGCCTCCTACGTCTGCTCGCACGTTCTCGATCGCTCTCGCCCTGTCCTTCTCGTCATCCGGGAGTATGACGGCGACTGGATCGCCGCCTGCGGTGGTGACGATCACGAACAGTCGTCCGAGTCCTGGTTCGTCGTCGGCTGGGGCCACGTTCTCGAATGGAATCCCGCAGTCGGGGACATAGAGACCCTCGAGCGGGGTGAGGAAGCAGAACGGTCTGCCGTGACCGCCCCGTGGGTGGTCAGCCGCCTTTCATGGTGCAACTTGTGAGAGTGCCTCGGAACGAACCATGCGCACGACCGATATCGCGAAAGCGGTCGCCAGAAACGATCGTTTTCGGCGGATGCTCTCGAGATGGTGAACTCGGGGCGCCGCAAACGGCAACCGCTACTGGGTCCTGGCCGACGCTTCTGGCGCGGCTATAACAGTGCGGGCTGGCGAAGACGGCCAGCTGTGCCGCTCACCTTTTGCGACGAGCGAGGAGGAGCAACCCCGCGTGAACGGCGGCGATGATCGCACCGCCAATGATCAGAACCAATCCCGCGAATGAGGATCCGAGAAGCAGGCCGATCAGCGCGAAGAGAATCCCCATCACCAATCCGCCCCACTTCTGTGAACCGGTCACGGTCGGTGGTCTCCGGGAGTCGTCTGCGGCGCGTCACGCTGTCTCAGTCGCACGAAGAGAATGAACCCCGGAATCAGGGCGATCGCGCCCCCGGCGACGAGCAGCCATCCCCACGGAAGGTCAAACACGATCGCCAGGCCGAAGCCCACGCCGACGCCTCCTCCGCCAATGAGGAGCAGGAGGATGACAATTAACCGTAGGGTCATTGGACGATGATGGCAGGTATACAGGCGTAGCGATCCCGTCACAATCGTCGAGCCAGTCCGCGGGCGGTGTCGAGGCCTATTGTTGCGGCCAATCCTGACCGAGGATTGCGGCCTCATTTGGGAGCTCCTTCGCATCTTTTGTCAGAGCCGCCGGCAACGCAGGGCAACCTACTCGGTGACCGTTTGCAGTTTTGCTATCGAGATCGATGTCCACGTCGACGCAGACAAAGTAGACGTACAGATATGAACCAAATCCCACACTGTCTGTAGTGCCCATCCGCACGAACAGGTGCACAGTGCCGCTAGCCCTCCCGGCGGCGACGCCGAGCACGATCGGGTCGCGGACGCCCGAGGCAGGGAAGGCAGCGAAACGCGCCTCGAGTTCCGCGGCGTCGACATTCTGCGCGAGTAGCCAGGGCAGACCAGTGGAGTCCCTATTCGCTGACGCGTCGTCAAGGCTGATCCCATTAGCGCGGACGAACTCATCCACGTCGCCGAACCGCCCAATCGCGAGTTCCGACCTCGCATCGTCGATAAGCGTGTCAACGGAGTAGATGATGCCTTTCTGCAGGCCAGCGTCTGTCGGATCTGCGGCGCAACCAACGACGATTCCAGTCAGGAGCGCGACCGACACTACGAGCGGGAGGCGAGCGCGCCAAGACCACGTCCCGGCAATCTCTCGCTGCGATCTCACGCGATCATCATTGCGCAAGGCGCGTCGGCCGGAAACGATCGTTTCTGGCGATCTCTCGCGACGCTCTCAATATGGCGCGCCGCAAACGCCACCCGTTACCGGGTTCTGGCGGACGTTTTCGGCTTGCCCGCGGTTGAGTGAGCCGGAATGATCCCCAATGACGAAACAGAGGGGCTCGGCATGCCGAACCCCTCTGTGCGTGATGTCGATGTCAATCGAAGCCGAATGAAGGCCCTCCCGACCAGCACACAGCACCGTTGGTCTTGATCACCGCTGCCTGTGCAGAGTTGGCTGGAACCCTCGCGGTTCCCGGCCCGACAACTCCAGGGATGGCACCAGTCCACGACTTCGTGCCGCCGGCGAGGGGGCCAAAGCCCGAAGTGCTCCAGTAGTTGTTGCTGATGAACCCGTATACGTTCACCCGCCAGTCGTACTCTGCGACAGAACCAGAGATGGCGAAGCTCGTGCTGAACGTCACGGTGTCGTTGCGGCTCTTGAACCCTGTAAGGGAGGAAGTGCCGCAGTTGCCGTAGACCGTTCCGCGGGCTTGCACCATCGACTCGGCTGCCGCCTCGTCGCGCTCCTGCTCCGCGATGGCCTCCGGCGTGACCGGCACCGAGTACTGCTCGCCGTTCTCGTCGGTCTCAATGCGATACCCGTGGGCTTCAGCGACCTCCGCATCGTAGGCCACGATGTCCAGGGGTGCCGTGTAGCTGTAGCTGCTCTCATCGTTGGTTGGTGTAGAGCCGTCGTCAGCGATCGCGGCCGTTGATGGCCCGATCGCGAGCGCCGCAATGACAGCGAATGTGGTTGCGGCCGTTCTTTTCTTCATTGAAATCCCCCCAATACATGCACCTCTGCCATAGAGGCGACTTGGGAGAATCTCCACCACTTTTATTGACCGGCCGCTAGGGCGTGTTGATCAAGAAGGTGCGGGGTGGCCAGCCGCCGCGAGTTGCGCGGGAGAATGGGCGTGTGAACCGCTCACCGTGTACTCGAACGAGGGGTGTGTGCAGTGCACGGCCACGATGCGCGCACTCGAAGCCGCCGGGATCGAGTGCGAGGTCGTCGACCTGTCAACCGATCCCGAGGCGCTGGCGAGGCTCAAGGCAGCCGGGTTCCTGCAGGCGCCCGTCGTGGAAACGGTCGATCAGTCATGGTCGGGGTTCCGTCCCGACAAGATCGACGACGTCGCCAAACGAGCAATATTGCCATCCGATGCAACGCGCGAAGCGCGATCGCCCGCGCGGTAGAGCCTGAGCTCAAGAAGGATGTCGAGGGGGCCGGGGGTCTCTGCGCCACTCTTGATCACCCAGAGTACTTCATTTGCATCAATGTTGTATTGGATGCATCATGAGGATGTGCTGGAAGTTGATCCATCGTCTGCGCAGCGGCTCGTCTCCGCGCGGAATGTCATTCATCTTGACCCTGAGGGAGCCGTGCTCGACGGGATGTTGAATGGGTGGCGAGCCCAGCAGATTGCTCGCTTCTTGAAGGCTCCGACGATTGCGGCGAGAGAGCGGCTCGTGCGCCGGTTCGTGGACTTCACGGGTATGTACCCGTGGCAATGGACGCCGGCGGAGGCGGAGGCGTGGATCAGTGAGCTGCGCTCGGGCGTGAAGCCGTTGCGGCTATCGACGCTGCGTGGATACGAGATCGACATCAAGATGTTCTGCGAGTACATCACTGATCCTCGATATCCCTGGCTGTCCGAGTGTGAAGCGCGTTTTGGCGCTGCACCCAGACAGGTGTTCCATGAGGACAACTCGATTGTGCATGTCAGCGAGTACGAGGGCGATGCCGCGCGGCGACCGTTGACATTCGACGAAGTCCAGGCGCTGTTCGATGCGGCCGACGGGCTCGCCGCACGGATCCTGTCGCGACGGCGAAAGGGTGCGGTTCAGGCCGTGCGGGACGCCGCGCTTCTCAAGTGCGTCTATGCGTTCGGGTTGCGAAGACGTGAGGCGGTCATGCTTGATCTCGTGGATCTCCGCCGCAACGCGAAGCTGCCGCACCTAGACCGATTCGGTGCACTGTCGGTGCGCCATGGCAAAGCGAGCCGCGGGGGCCCGTCGAAGCGGCGCACGGTGCTCACCGTTCCGGAGATGGGCTGGATCGCGGAGACGCTGGCGCACTACCTCGATGAGGTTCGGCCGGCGTTGTCGTCATCGTCGAGTTCGTCGCCTGCTCTGTGGGTGACCGAACGGGGCACGAGGCTGAGCAGGCGTGCGGCGAACGAAGCGTTCTGTACAGCTCGTGATGCCGCGGGGATCGACTCTTCGTTGGATCTGCATTCGTTGCGGCACTCGTACGTGACGCACCTGGTGGAGTTCGACTACCCGGAGCGGTTCATTCAGGAGCAGGTGGGGCACTCGTTTTCCTCGACGACCGCGATCTACGTCGGCGTCTCTAACGAGTACCGGAACCGGCTGCTCACCCAAGCTATTCACACCCGCTACGGCGCCGACTTCGAGGAGGCAGCACGGTGAAAGAGATGGACTACGTCTGGCATCTGCGAGCGAAGATGGCGGAGCGTGGAATGTTCGCCACGACGGACCTGCAGCCGCTGCTCGCTGAGCGTGGTGTCGCGCTCTCCCGGGAGCAGACCTACCGGCTGGTGACGGGTCAGCCGCAGCGCCTGAGCATGGTTACGCTGATCGCGCTGTGCGACATCCTTGAGTGCACACCCAACGACCTCATCGAACCCCGCATCGTCGAGGCGTCCGCCAGGAAGGCTTCCGGGGAAGTCATCCCGCGGAAGAGCCGAGTATCCGCCCGCCGAACGACGATCAATCGGCCCGGGCATTCGAAATGACCGTGGTGCCGGAGCATCCTTGCTCCGAGTGCGGAAGCCGCGCCCCGCGGGTGAAACGACTCCCCGACGGTGGAGGGCTCTGCCGACCGTGCTACAACGTCAGCCGACGTATGGAGTGCTCGCGCTGTGGTCGCATCCGTGCGCCCAGCGCTCGAGCCGAGGACGGCGCACCACTCTGCGGGCACTGCGCGCGCCCTAAGCGGGCGTGTGCGGGATGCGGCCGTGTCGATCACGTCACCGCCATCGTGGACGGTCAGGATCTCTGCCAGCGCTGCTACTCCGCACCGGTCAGAGCGTGCGGACAATGCGGACGGGAGCGACGCGTCGCAACCCGCCACCAGAATGGCGTAGCAGATCTGTGCCACAGCTGCTACCGCACCCCCATCGCCGAGTGCGCCATCTGCGGTGAGAAGCGCGCGGTTCATACGACCTGGCCCCTCGGGTCTATATGCGGCGTGTGCTATCGACGCGAGCTCCGCCACCCCGACGGCTGCGGGTCTTGTGGGCAGGTGAAAGCGCTCATCGGTCGCGATGACCGAGGGGAGCGCGTTTGCGGGCCGTGTGCAGGGTCGACGCGCGACTACGTCTGTGCCACGTGTGGCGCCCCGGGTGAGCAGCACTTCGAGAACACCTGCATCCGCTGCTCCGTCGTTCGAGCCGCCGGCGACCTCCTCGCGTCCGCGACGGGGGTGATCCCCGGGCGTTTGGCCGGGCTCCCGGACGCGCTCGTTTATCGAGGTCGCGTGGACTCGACCATGAGATGGCTGCTCAAGCCCACCCCGAGAGCTCTGCTCCGAGCGATCGGGTCGGAAGAGTCGATCACGCATGCGCGCGTTGACGCGTGTCCGCCTGGGCAGGCGCGACATCATCTCCGTGCGCTCCTGGTCGACGTCGGCGTTCTCCCGGTACGAGATGAGCAGACTGAGCGGCTCGAAACATGGGTCGACGAGTACCTGATCCAGCTTCCTTCACACCATGCCGCCGAGATCACTCCCTATGCACAATGGAAGGTGCTGCGGACTGTGCGGCGGCGGGCAGGACGCCGCCGTACCACGGTCGGTGTCGCAGATTCCGCGCGTGAACGGATCCGCGCGGCCGCGCGACTCCTGCAGCACGTCGAGCAAGAAGGGGCGGGCTTCTCCGCGCTGACACAGGAGGTCCTAGACCGGTGGGTCGGCGGCAACGCAGCCCGCACCGGCGACATCGCACCGTTCATCTCGTGGCTCAGGTCCACCGGCCAGTATCCGGGACTCCGCGTCGAGCGCGGACAGCAGGCCAGGCCGAGCGAGGTCAGCGGGGAGGACGAGCATCACGCTCTGGTCCGCACGTTTATCGCCGGGTCGGACGACACGGTGAGCCTCGCGACCAGGGTTGCCGCGCTGCTCGTGCTCCTTTACGGAGCTCGAACCGACCGCATCCACCGGCTCACCACTGTCGACACCAGTACAGCCGGAGGACGAACGTATCTCGCGCTATCGACAGAACCCATCGAGATCCCGAACTCGGTCGCTCAACTCTTCGCGCAGCTCGTGAAAGAAGCTGAGCAGAATCCGGGGGCGACTCGGCGAGCCGGTGAGGGATCGTATCTATTCCCATCTCCCCGACGACACCACGAGCCGATCCATCCCACGACCCTCGGACGGTGGATAGCGCGGGCCGGGGTCAGCCCGCGGATCGCCCGGAACTACGCCATGCTCGCCCTCGCTAGCGACCTCCCCGCCGCTATCGTGGCCGTTCAGATGGGAATCACGCCGCAGACAGCGAGCCGATGGTCGCAGTTCTCGCAACGCGACAATTCCGAGTTCGTCGCCGCGAGAGCAGATTTCCTCCCCCGCTGAGGGCACATCGGAGTGGGTTCAGGCAGCCGCGGCCCGAGAACTCCAAGCCGAGTCAATTCCTTCCAGGACGCTAACAATCAGGGACGCAGTGCGGCGCTGGGTCAAGTGTCCAGGGGGTGTCTCGTCTCGACGTCCCGCATGCGTCCGGCTAGAAGCGCGACGATGGCGAGCAGCGTCGGCGCGACGCCGGCCACGATGAAGATGGCTGGTATCGGCACGATCAGCGATAGGGGCCCGGCGATGGCGATCGAGACGGGCATGAACGCGATGGAGACAAAGAAGTCGAGACTGGCGACACGGCCGATCATTTCGGGTGGCACGAGGCGTTGAAGCAGTGTGCCCCAGATCACCACGCCGGCTCCTGTGGCAGCTCCGACCGCGAACAGTGTGGCGAGCATCACTATTAGGTTGTTGGCGAGGCCGATGAGCACGAGCGGGAGGGTTCCGCCGCCCCAGAGGCCGATCATCAGTGTCAGGTATCGCCGGGGCAGTTTGAGTGACGACACGATGAGCGATCCGATGGCGCCTCCGATTCCGTAGGCGGCGAGTAGTAGTCCGAACGTTGCTTCGGCGTCGTCGAATCGGTCGCGGGTGAGGAAGGGGAGAAGTACCTCGATTGGGCCCTGGATGATGAGCGCGAGGGATGATCCGAAGATCAGGGTCCATAGCAGCCAGCGGGTGCGGGCGACGTAGCGGACCCCGGCTTTGAGGTCGCCCCACACGCTCGTGCGTTGCTGCGACTGTTCCGGTTCGGTGGTTTCCTCCCGGCGGCTGAGGAACAGTGTGATGACGAACGCGACTGCGTAGGACGCGGCGACGATGACCGCTCCGATGGCGGGGAAGAACGCCCCGACGATGATCCCTCCGAGGGCGGGTCCGAGGCCCTGCCCCATCGAGGGCCGGAGAGCCCCTTCGAGCCCGTTTGCGGCGAGCAGTTGTTCGGGCGGTAGTACTTGGGGGAGGTAGGCGCTGTAGGCCGGGTAGAAGAACGCACTACCCGCGCCCATGGCGAACGAGGCGAGCCCGACATGCCACAACTCGATCGCGCCCGTGAGGGACAGCACCGCGACGGCGGCCATGACCGCCGCGGTGAGTCCCTGCACGGTGATGATGATCCGCCGCTTCGAGAAGCGATCGGCTACCACCCCGCCGAGGACCGAGAAAGCGAAGAGGCCGAGGCTGAGCCCGGTAGCGACGGCTGACAGGGCAAGGGGGCTGTCGTCGAGTGCGAGCACCTGAAACACCATGACGATGGTCCACATGCCGGTGCCGAAGACTTCGATACCGACGGCCGCGAACAGCAGCCGGTAGTCGCGGGTAGCGAGAGGGCGCAGCGCCCGCAGCCGGTCGGGAGTCTCGCGGGTCATACGAGCGCCTCGCTTTCGGTCGTAGCTTCCAGTTGCAGTGCCGGCCAGCCTTCGACGTCGCGGAGAAGCTGCCGGTCGTGGGTGGATACGACAACAGCCGCTTGGGTGGCGTTGAGCGCGTCGGTCAGTTCGTCGACGAGCGCGATCGATAGGTGGTTGGTCGGTTCGTCGAGCAAGAGCACGTGCGGCTTGGTGGCGAGCACCAGGGCCAGCTCGAGGCGCCGTTGCTGGCCCATCGACAGCTCACCTATCCGCTTGCTCGATTCGCGGGCGCGCAGGAGCCCGAGCTGCGAGAGACCGACTGCCTCACGCGATGGAACGAGCGCGTCGACGTGGGCTGCGTAGAACTCGCTCGCGCGACGATCCAGCGGCAGCTCCGACTCTTGGCGCAGAAAAGCGAGCCGCACGTTCTGCGGGCGACGAACGGTGCCGGTGTCCGGGCGGAGGTCTCCCGCTGCGACGCTCAGCAGTGTGGACTTGCCGGCCCCGTTGGGTCCGGTCACTACGAGACGCCCGCGGTGTGACAGAGAGAACGCCGCCGGGCGCGTAAGCCTGCCGGTCACGGTCACGTCCTCCACGCTCAACAGCACCGCTCCGGTTCGGGTCGCAAGCTCCGGGAAGCGAAACACTTGCGGCGGCTCGGGAACAGTCACCGCGTGCGCTTCGAGTTGCTCCTGCCGGCGATGCACGCTCTGCACGAGCCCGCCCGCGCGCGTGGCCCGTCCGTGCTTGTTGGTTCCCTTCTCTGGTCGCCACCCCGAGACGAGTCGGTTCTGCGCCGAGCTGAGACTGTCCTGCAGCCGCGCGAGCTCGGTCTGCTGTCGCTCGAATTCGTGCTCCCACCGTTCGCGCTCGGCGCGCCGGCCCTCGCGGTAGCCGGCATAACCGTTGCCGTACACGCGCACCCGGTCATCCGGGGTCGGGTCGAGGTCCACGATCGTCTCCGCGACGTCGGAGAGCAGCGCGCGATCATGGGTGACGACGACCACGCCGCCGTTTCGCGACCGCAGTTGCGTGGTCAGAAACTCGAGGCCGCTTCGATCGAGGTGATTTGTGGGTTCGTCGAGGAGCAGGAAATCGTCGTCGGCGCCGAGCAGGCACGCCAGACGGACTCGATAGCGCTGCCCGACGGAGAGGTCGTCCAGGCGCCGGGATGGCTCCGTTTCGGCGTCGAGTGCTTCCAACGCGATCTGCACCCGCCGTTCGGCATCCCACGCATCGAGGACTTCGGCGTGTTCCAATGCGGCGGCGTATCGTTCTTCGGCGCCGGGGACGCCTGCGGCGAGTGACACCGCGGCCGAATCGAGGGCCGCAACGGCGGCGAGCGGCTGCGCGATCGCTTCCGCGACCGCCTGGCCCACTGTGCGGTTGCCGCCGGTCGGCATCTCTTGTTCGGCTATGCCGACCGTCCCGAGTCGCTGCACTACTCCGCTGTCCGGGGTGAGAGCGCCGCTGAGGACGTGCAGGAGCGTCGACTTCCCCCGGCCGTTCTCGCCCACGATCGCTACTCGCGAGGTGGCCGTGACCGTGAGGTCGACGTGGCTGAGGACGGGGGTGGCTCCGCGCGTTACGGAGACGTCGGAGGCGATGAGCTGCGCGCGATGGCGCGCTGGTAGAGGGGTGTTGAGGGAGAGCATTCGTATCCTTCGGAAACGACGCACCGCACGGCTATGAAGCGTGCGAGGGTGCGCAAGGTGACGGCGACCCGTGCAGGGTCGAGAACGAGCGGCCGCCGCAGGCTCGGATGACTCAACGAGCGCGGTAGGCCTTACTCAGCCGTCACAGGAAGTACAAATGCACATTCCGAGTGTATCGAACGACGTGATCAGAGCAACCACCGAAGAGACTCCGCCTGGAGTTTGTGGCTCTCGTCAGCGGGACGCGCCTGCCCGGAGATCTCCGCAACAGAGGAGAGGTACAAGCCCACCACACTCGGCGGACGACGATCTGCTAGCTGTTGCTGGCCATGAGGTTGTTGACGTTCTTTGGGGGTGGCGACGCAGACGGCTACGATGAGGCGTATGTCGAGCCCTGAATCGGACACTCAGGGGCTTTCGGTCACGCCGTCAGCCCCTCACCTCCGCTGAGCCCCTAGCTCTCTGCCGTTCAGTGCTGCGCGCAGCACGACATTCGGGTGTCCTTTGGGCGCTGACCGTGGTGACGAGACGTTCTCTTGTTCGTACTCTCGCTTCGGAGCTATCTCGATGCCTTTTGCTCTCTATCTTCTTGCCCTGGTGGTCTTCGCCATGGGTACTTCCGAATTCATGCTCGCCGGCCTCGTGCCGGACATCTCCGCATACTTCGCCGTTTCCGTGGGGACAGCTGGTCTCCTGACATCGGCGTTCGCGGCAGGGATGGTGATCGGCGCACCTGCGATGGCCGCGCTCACTCGTCGCCTCCCCGTGAAAGCGACACTCTTGGGTTGTGTGATCGTGTTCGCGCTGTCCCATGTCGTCGGGGCACTCACACCGGACTTCACTGTTCTGTTCATCACGCGTGTGATCGCGGCGGTCGTCAACGCAGGCTTCTTGGCGGTCGCGCTGGGTGCGGCGACGAAACTCGTGGCACCCGACGCCAAAGGTCGGGCCGTGGCGATTCTGCTGGCGGGCACCACCGTCGCAACCGTCGCCGGCGTGCCCGCGGGTACTCTGCTTGGTACGGCACTCGGCTGGCAGTCGACGTTCTGGGCGATCGCTCTTCTCTGCGTCCCCGCTGCGATCGGCATCGCCGCGGGCTTCACCGCTCAAGCTGACGACTCGCCAAGGGAGGAGTCGTTCTCGACCTCGCTGCGGGTGGAGCTAGCCCAGCTTGCCTCCCCGCGCCTCCTTCTGACGATGCTGCTGGCTGCCCTGGTGAACGCCGGAACCTTCGCGACGCTGACCTTCCTTGCGCCGATTGTTACGGATACCGCCGGCATGAGCCAGTGGTGGGTGTCGGTAGCGCTTGTGCTCTTCGGCGTCGGCTCCTTCATCGGAGTCACCGTTGCGGGACGCCTGTCGGATGCCCGACCCGGAATCGTCATCGTGGGCGGTGGAAGCGTTCTTGTGCTCGGGTGGGTCGCGTTGGCGCTCTTCGCGACGAACCCCGTTGCCCTGCTCGGGCTCGTATTCGCTCAGGGGGTGTTGGGGTTCGCTGTCGGGAGCACGCTGATCACGCGAGTGCTCTATGCGGCGGCGAGTGCGCCCACCATGGCGGGTTCGTATGCGACCGCGGCACTCAACGTCGGTGCAGCAGCAGGTCCAGTCCTCGCCGCTGCCGCACTCGGTGTAATGCCCGGCGCGCTCGGGCCGGTGTGGGTGGCCGTCATCGTAACCGCAGCCGCATTGCTGCTCGCAATTCCCGTTCTTCGACTGGTCGCACCCGCCGAGAGAGAAGTGGTCAAGTGACGCATGCGAACTCGCCATTGACGGTCGAGGGTCGTCGCCGACTTATCGAACGCTGTCGGACTCGACCCCTCGCGCATGTCGCCGCCGAGATGGGCATCTCCCGAGCCACCGCATCCAAATGGGTCGGACGATACCGCCGATTCGGTGAGGTCGGCTTGCATGATCGTGCGTCTACCCCAATCCGTCAGCCAACGGCAACGCGGAACGAAGTCGTGGTGATGATCGAAGCCATGCGACGCCATCACAAGTGGTCAGCCTCACGTATCGCGTTCGAGCTGGATCAGCGTGGCATTTCCGTCAGCCGCCGCACGGTCACGCGCCTACTCGCACACCTCGGGCTGAATCGCCGGAAGATCATCGACCCGACCGGTGCAACGAACCGAGAACCGCAGAAGATCGTCGCTGAGCGCCCCGGACACATGATGCACATCGACGTGAAGAAGACAGGACGCATCCCGGACGGCGGCGGCTGGCGCGTGCACGGCAAGGGCAGCATCGAAGCAAAGAAGGTCGCGCGGACGAAGAAGAGAGGTGCCAAGACTGGATACGTGTTTCTCCACTCTGCGATCGACGGATACTCCCGA
The DNA here is from genome assembly GCF_014204835.1 of Microbacterium marinum. Lineage (NCBI taxonomy): Bacteria > Bacillati > Actinomycetota > Actinomycetes > Micrococcales > Microbacteriaceae > Microbacterium > Microbacterium marinum. The sequence continues at coordinate 2,906,641 of NZ_JACHMD010000001.1, forward strand.
CTCGCCTACACGGAAGCACTGTCCGATGAGAAAGCAGTGACCGCAGTTGCGTTCCTCGATCGCGCGAGAGCATGGTTCGCCGCGCACGGCATCACCCACATTGAGCGCATCGTGACCGACAATGGCGCCTGCTACCGGGCCAGCGCATTCGCTGCTGCCATGGGCGAGAGCCGACACCAGCGCATCACGCCCTACACGCCGCGACACAACGGAAAGATCGAACGCTACAACCGCATCCTCGCCGAGGAGTTCCTCTACGCACGCACCTGGCGCTCAGAACACGAACGCGCCGCAGCACTCGATGTCTGGAACCAGCACTACAACTACCACCGACCCCACGGCGCACACGACGGACAACCACCCGCACTGGCGACGCCGACGCACGTCAACAACGTGCTGGCCTCATACAGCTAGCTGTCGCTCAAAGGCATGAGCGGATCGACGTGCTTGCGAATAGCGCAACCCTCAATATTGACTCTCCGCCGGTCAAGAAGCGAGCTGCTCGATGAGGGCGGGGGCGGTCGCCGACGGTCCGCTGCTGCTCACGCCGGCGGAGGCCGCGGAGGCGCTGCGAGTCGACCTGTCCGAACTTCGGACGATGCGAGCAGCTGGCGCGGGACCCGACTTCTACGACGTCGGGCGAGGGCTCATCCGGTACGTGCGGGAGAGCGTGGTGGCAGCGATGAGTGAGTCGGATTGATCGACGGCCTCTACTGCATCACTTGGACGGCGACATGGGGAGGATTACCTCATTCATCCAACTGAGTGTCGACAGGGAACCATGAGCTCCCCTAGAGTCCCAGACGACGGCCGCCATTAGGACGGCTTCCTGGGGGGGAACATGACATCATCAAGACTTGGTGTACAACTAGGCGTCGCCGCGATCGCAGCCTCGTTCTTTCTTCTGCCAACGCCAGCCGCCGCTGAGACGTTCGCATGTGATGAGGCTGTGGAATCCGGGCAGATTTGGGCTAGCGAGCTGGATGAGGTAGCTAATTGCACCGATCTAGGCGACCTGATCATCCGAGACGATGCCTCGGGTGTCGGCGCTGTGCTTCCGGAAAGGGGGACTTCGGTCACTTACAGCGCCACATCGGCAGAGCCGGGGGTGGAAGTCCCCGAATTCACGGTCGCTCAATCTGAAGACGGAGAGATCGCCACGCTCTCGATGACGCATGACGCCGTCGAGATCCAGGGTTCACCCTCGGTAGCCGCGGAGTTTTCGCTGGCCGAGAACCCTGTCTTCGACCCCGTGGTGACTCCATTGGCAACCAGCCCGAAATGCGACAGCTACGCGTACTCAATCTCAAATGAACGCTGGCTCTCCACAGCAAAGTGGTGGTACAAAACTCCCAGCTTCGGCGGCCAGGCGCGAGTTGCGGGCGCGTTCACTGCCATGGCAGACGGCATCGGAGCATGCGGTCAAAACAAGCCAAACAGCGCCGCGCACGCATATCAAGGCACCACGAGCACGTCAGCCAACATCAACGATTCACTCTGCCTTGCTAACGACCTCAAGAACGTCCTCGATGGCGGCCCGCTTTCCAGCGGGACACTCGCGGGCACATGCACATGGCGCACATCCGGCCAAATCATCAACGCAGATATCAGAATCGACACTTCCAGCCGCTCTTGGTACACCGGTTCGTCAGTCACAGGATGCTCCGGCGCCTACGACCTGCAGGGAGTGATGACCCACGAAGCCGGTCACTTTTTCGGCCTGAACCATGTAGCTCTAGCGACCCAGCAGGTCATGATGCCTGAGTCACCCACCTGCCTCACTTCACAGCGCAAGCTCGGCAACGGAGACCTGGCCGGAATGAAGGCGAGATACCCGTGAGTAAACGAGTGGCAATAGTGCTCGGAATCGTTGTCGTAGTCGTTGTCGCAGCACTCGTTGCGCTTTACGTGACGGGCAACCTGGGCAACCGGATAGTGCCCTGAACGAACGACCAGCGATCGTATCCCGTATAGCGTCTTCCTGTGGGCGTTGCGAGTCAACGTGTCCTGACTCCGGCGACGTGGGCCTCCGGCCAAGGTCCACCTTTCGTCACGTCGGCCCTGGGCTTCCCTCGCTGCATGTCGCGGGCGCGACGAATCCGGCGAGGCGCTCCTCTCTCCAGAACCCCAATTGTGGCTTCCGCACGGACCGACCGCGGCGAGAGCGCCGATGAAGACCTCCCATGTCTCGATCAGTCCGTCCATGGCTGGATAGAGTCCGAGGACGAATCGGCGCACCACGCCGACCACAATCCAAGCGAGAATCTAGGCCAAGTGGTGGAGGCGGCGACCCGAGCTCCCGAGGAAGACGCGACATTTGCCTCGACCGGGCTTAGCCCGGTCGGTCCACCTCTTCGCCGTCAGCGCTCTAGGGTGGCGTCGTCAGTACGACCCTGACGTGCTCCGCGACTGGGCGTCCGTCTCAGTGCCTGCACAGACGCTGTCGGCACGAGGGTTCGCTCCGCACCAACGCGAGTCATATCGACGGCCAGCGACGGCTCTGCGCGGCGCCCCTCCGCCTCGGCCTTGCGAGCCTCTTCGGTTGTCGTCCGGTAGACGCGGTAGCGGCTGACGGCGGGGGTCGCCTCAGCGAGAGCGCGGGCCGCGGCTTCGGGCTTCGACCTGCCGCCTGGGCCGTCGAACACGTCTCGCGCGTACTCGCTGGGAACCCATCGCCCGCCCAACGAATCGCCTCCGTCCAAGGCTGCTGTGTACGCGTACTCCCACCGCGCGCGGATCCGCTCTTCCGAGAGCTCATAGGGCACCTCGACGTCGATCACGCGAACGTCGTAGCCGGCCGCGTGGAGGCGCTGCCCGAGCGCGAGCGCGTCGGACTCGTTGCTGAGGACGGTGTCGATGACGATGTTGTCGCCCGCGGCGATCGCATCAGTGCGCAAGCTCTTGGCGAGGTGGGATGACTCCTCGTGTACGAGGGATGCCAGCTCGAGCGGATAGAACCTCTCCCTCTCCGCCTCGCGTTCCCGGATGGCATCAGGTACGAGCCACTGGTCGTAGCTCCCATCCGCCTGCGCCTCACTCAGAAGCGATCGTTTGAACTCGTCCGCGTCGATCACGAGGTACTTTCCGCGGTACTCTCCGAGCACGTGCTCGAGGACGGTGCTCTTGCCGGCGCCCGGAGGCCCGGCGAGCACGATCGCGCGGCGCTGCTGCTCGACGTCGGGAGCGGCGTCGCGAGTCTCCTGGAGCAATCGCGTGTGCAGCCGCAGGCGCGAGGGAGTCGGTTCGCCGTCGATCCACCACGCGGGGTTGTTCGTCGTTGCCGTGGGGGCGTTCGGCGCGAGTGCCTGCCCAGGCTTAGACAGCTCGCGCACCGTCTCCATGTGGCGAGTAACTGCGTCAGAAGCCACGCGCTATGGCCTCCGTGCGCGGCGGGTATCGCCGGTCTTCAAGATGCGACCAGTAGTCGCATCCTTCCCGTGCACACTGGACACGTTGTTCGTCCCGCCCATGCTGGCCGTGAGGCCGTTCCTTCCGTGCACGGAAAGCTCTCCCCCGCCGTTCTTGCCGGCTACCTCCCGGCCTCGTTGGACGGCAGCGGCCTGGGTTACGTGACTCGACGCAACATCAGGCTCGATGCCGTGCCGGCGGTTGAACACCTCTTCGTAGACGTCGTCCTCGATGAGTCCGCGGCGTGCGGCGTCACTGACCTCCGACCACGTGCCGGCGGGGTCGACGATCAACGAGTCGTACCCGTCCGTCTGCCCGCCCTTCACGTAGGGGAACCGAGTGAGCTCGTCGACGAGCTTTGCGCGGTCGATGAAGCCGGCGGCGTAGCGCTGGCAAATCTCGTAGGGAGTGGCACCGGAGAATCCGTCGAGCGGCATCGTCACCTTCGATGCGGTGCGGAGCGCGCTGAGCACGGACGGCTGCGCGATCCCGAGCCACCTGGCGATGTCGCGCTGGCTGTATCCGCACTGCTCGAGGCGTCGCAGTTCGCGTCGGTAGTCCAGCTCGTCGATTTCCTTCCGGCGGCGTGCGAGAACTGCCGCGCGCGCCTCGGCGGGAATCTCTGCGATCGTCATGGCGACCACCTCCTATAGAACATTCTATCAGGGGGTGATAGGTAGCGCTATCGGTCAAGAGCTCGTCGCACGCTGGTGGCTCCGACTCCGAGAACGCGGGCGATACTCGCCCAACTCTGCTGCTCTGCACGCATGCGCTCGGCGGTCGCGATCCGTTCGGGCGTCATGACGCTCGGGCGGCCGCCGACGCGGCCCTGGCTGCGGGCGTAGTCGAGGCCGCGTGTCGTGTTGTCTCGGATCGTGTCGACGCGGAGCTGCGCGAAGACGGCGACGATTCCGTAGAGGGCGCGGCCCATGGGCGTGGTGGTGTCGATCATGGGCTCGGTAAGGCTGACGATGTTCACCTGGCGTGCGTCGAGGATCCAGGTGCTGCATATCGAGGATTGCCCGAATTGGCAGGAGGCGGGCGATCGAGTACGGCTGGTGCTCGACTCGATCGGACGGGGCGATGTTCCGGTGGAGTTCGTGTTGATCCGCACCGAGGCTGAGGCGGTGAGCTCTGGTTTCGCGGGCTCGCCCACGATTCTTCTGGACGGTCAGGACTTGTTCCCGTCCCAGGGGAACACTGCCGACTTGGCGTGCAGGGTCTATCTGACCGAGCGCGGCTTTGCGGGTGCGCCGACGGTGGGACAGCTTGAGCGCACGCTGCAGGAGCGCGAAGCGCTCAGCGGAGATCGGTCTTGATCCAGATCAGCGCCGCGGCGAGGCTGACGGCGGCTCGGTAGTTGCGGGCGAGTTTCTCCGAGCGCATCGCGATGCCGCGCCACTGCTTGAGACGGTTGAAGCGGCGTTCTACGACGTTGCGTCCCTTGTAGCGTTCCTTCTGCTTGTCGCCGAAAGCGATCGGCCGGCCCGGCTTCTTGCGGCGGTGCGCGATCTGGTCGTCCCGCTCGGGGATGGTCGCCGCGATCCTCCGGTCGCGGAGCCAGGCGCGGTTCGCCCTTGAGGGGTACCCCTTGTCGGCGAGCACCCGGTCGGGGCGGGTGCGGGGGCGGCCCTTCCCGTCGCGGGGAACGCGGATGTTCTCCAGCACCGCGCTCATCATCGTGGTGTCGTTGATGTTCCCGGCGGTGATCATCATGCTCAGCGGCCGGCCGCGGCCGTCGCAGACCAGGTGCAGCTTGGTCGTCAGCCCGCCGCGGGAGCGTCCGATCCCGTGATCAGGCGGCTCGGACCACGGATTCTTGTGATTCGGCACAGCCCCCTGTGTCCCGGGCGAGGGTCGCGCCGTGCTGATGCACGCGCGCGATCGTGGAGTCGATCGAGACGACCCAGTCGATTTCCCCAGCGGCGTCGGCCTGCTTCTGCACCTCGGTGAGCAGCTTCTGCCAGGTGCCGTCCCCGGCCCACCGGTTGAACCGCTTGTAGATCGAGTTCCACTTCCCGAACCGTTCCGGAACGTCACGCCACGGCGCACCGGTCCGGTACTTCCACGCCATCCCCTCGATAGCGAGCCGGTGATCCGTCCACGGCCGCGACCGACCGGTCACCGTCGGCATCAACGGCTCCATCACGGCCCACACCTCGTCAGAGATCTCCTGTCGCGTCACCGTTCAAGACTCACCCACCGAGGAGCGGAACCTCTTGATCAACACGCCCTAGGTGGTTCGTGGATGCCCATGACTGCAGGAATCGCCGCCGCGGGCTTCTTGCTGTGGGTGTTGCGGAGGCGCAGCACCGGCAGCACGAAGACGACCGGTGACTGCTGCACGCCTGACATCAACCAAGGCCCCTCTTCACGCGCGGATGCCTCCTTGGCACCTATGGCACCTGTGGCACCGGCTACCTCCGCCGGGGGGTCAGGTACGTGACCGGGGCGTTGGGTCTGGCCTTTGTCACCGGAATGCTCGCGACTGTGAATCCGTGCGGATTCGCGATGCTTCCGACCTATCTGGCGTACTTCATCAGCTCCGGCACCAGCGACCCTGGCGGTCCTGATACTGGTAAAGGTGCCGGGCCCAAGCGGCCCCTGCTGGCGGGGCTTTGGGCAGGCGTTGCGCTGAGCGGCGGATTTGCCCTGGTATTTGTGACCGCCGGTCTGCTCATGGCGGTCGGACTACGGTCCATTGCCTTCGCCCTGCCATGGGCCGCAGCACTCATGGGCGCCGTGATCGTCATTGCCGGTCTCGGCATGCTGTTGGGTTGGCAGCTGCCCGGGACGCGCGTGAATTTGAACCGATTCCTCAGGGCAGCCGGGACCGGCTCGGGACTCAAAGGGGTCTTCAGCTACGGTGTGGCTTACGCGGTAGCTGCGCTTTCGTGCAGTCTGGCCCTGTTGCTCGCTGTCGTGGCGCAAGCTGTGTCCACGGGGAGTCTGCTCGGGCTGCTGGCCGTGTTCGCCGCCTACGCCGCGGGTTCATCGGTCGTGCTGATTCTTCTCTCCTTGGGCGCTGCGGTGGCGCGCGACGCAGTGGCCCGCCATGTGCGCCGGCTGCTGCCCTACATCAACCGCCTCGGCGGGGTGGCATTGATCCTGGCCGGAATCTACCTGCTGCTCTACTGGGTTCCGGCTCTCAGCGGAGGGCGGGCCGGCGGGCTCCTAAGCCCGGCCGTCACCGCGGCCAGCGCAGGATTGTCCGGGTTCATCACGGACACGTGGCCGGTCATCACAATCGCGGCCGTGCTCGCCATCCTCGCCGTGGCCGTTGTGTCCCTGCGCCGCCGCAGCACCACAAGAACCCGAAGCGCCGACACCAATACGAGTCTCAACCCCGAACTTAACGGCCGCTTCGACGGCGGGTCGGCAGCCGGTCACATTATCGCCGATGCCGGTACGGATGCGTGCTGTGCCCCTGCAATCACTGATCCGGTCATCGACCGCAGCCAACAGCAAGGAACCCCATGACAGTCACCAGGAATCGCCGGACCATCCTCAGCATCACGGCGCTGATGGCGGTCGCGATTCTCGTGGTGGTCCTCGCCCTCACGGCGCTGAACCGGGGGGCCGGAGCTGGCACGACTACAGGCGGAGCCAGTGGAAACGGTGTGGAGAGGATTGAGACGACCTCCACGGAGGGCGAACCCGTCGCCGTGCCCGGGGAACGACCCACAGTCCTGTACTTCATGGCGAGCTGGTGCTTCACCTGTGTCCCTCAAGCAGAAAGCATGAAGGAGCTGGAAGCCGAGTACGCCGACCGGGCACAGTTCGTGGCCGTCGACGTGACACCTGAGAACACGAAAGCCGAGGTCGACGCTTTCCGTGAACTGGCAGGATTCCCCGAGCACCCCTATGTCGTCGATCAGACCGGCCAGCTGTCCAAGAAGTACGAGATTATTTCGCTGGACTCGACCGTGGTCATCGCCCCGGACAGTGAAGTCCTTGCCCGTGCTGATGCGCAACCGATGAGGACCGAGGCCCTGCAGACGTTCCTCGAGGAGACTCTGCCCTGACCGCAGGACCACCACCAGGGAACCCTCCGGTGAGAGGCAATGCAGTTCCAAGGGGGTGAGTCAACCACGGCCCGCTGCCCGTCGTCCGTTCAGAGAACCCTTGACCTTCCCCCGTAGGGGAAGGTGCAGACTGAAGATCAACCACTGGAAAACCAGCCATCAGCTTCTGCCGTCACGCAATGAACCGGTGCCCGATGGCAGTGTAGGGAGATTCGCATGAGCGAGGCAGTACCGCATTTCGATCTGGCGATCATCGGTTCCGGTGGTGGCGCGTTCGCTGCCGCGATCAGGGCAACGAACCTCGACAAACGGGTCGTCATGATCGAACGCGGGGCCGTGGGCGGGACCTGCGTGAACACCGGATGCATCCCCTCCAAGGCTCTGCTCGCCGCAGCCGAGGCACGCCACACCGCCCAGGACGCCGGCAGGTTCCCCGGCCTCACCGCCACCGCGGGACCCGTGGACATGGAAGCACTCATCGCGGGAAAGCGCGCCTTGGTGGAGAACGTGCGCTCCGATAAGTACGTGGACCTCGTCGCGGACTACGGGTGGGAGCTGCGCCACGGCAATGCTGTATTCACCGGCACCGCCGCGGACCCTGCGCTGGAGGTCACCGCGCAGGACGGGACCAGGGAGACGATCACGGCCGCCCACTATCTGGTCGCGACCGGCTCCACCCCGTGGGCCGCACCGATCAATGGTCTGGACACGGTCGATTACCTGACATCGACCACGGCCATGGAACTCGACGAGGTACCCGAGTCCTTGCTGGTCATCGGCGGCGGGTACGTCGCCCTGGAACAGGCCCAACTCTTCGCCCGCCTCGGCTCGAAGGTCACCATGCTGGTGCGCTCTCGCCTGGCATCGGGTGAGGAACCCGAAGCATCCAGGGCATTGATGAGCGTCTTCGCCGACGAGGGCATCCGGGTCATCCGCCGCTCCACCGTCTCCTCCATCACCCAGGACACGGACGGCGGCATTGCCGCCCAGGCCGACATCGCCGGCGGGCGCGAAACCCTCCGGGCCTCCAAGGTCCTCATCGCCACGGGTCGGCGCCCGGTCACCGACGGGCTAAACCTGGCCGGGGTGAGCGTGAAGACCGGGGACAAGGGGGAAGTCGTCGTCGAGGACACCCTGGTGAGCTCTAACCCACGCGTTTGGGCTGCGGGGGACGTGACCGGGCACCCCGAATACGTGTACGTCGCCGCATCCCACGGCACCCTGATGGTCGACAACGCCTTCAGCGACGCCGGCCGCGCCGTGGACTACAGCCACCTGCCCCGCGTCACGTTCACCAGCCCTAACCTCGCGGTTGTCGGCATGACCGACAAGCAGGCAAGAGACGCCGGGATCAGGTGCGAATGCCGGGTTGTACCGCTGGAACATGTACCCCGCGCCCTGGTGAACCGGGACACCCGCGGATTCATCAAGATGGTCGCGGACGCCGACACCGGCAGGATCGTCGGTATCACTGCTGTCGCGAAGGAAGCCGGTGACCTCGCTGCAACGGGCGTGTACATCCTGCAGGCCGGGATGACCGTCGATCAGGTCGCGAACCTGTGGAGCCCGTACCTGACCATGGCCGAGGGCATCAAGATCGTCGCCCAGTCCTTCAGGACGGATGTCTCTAAACTCTCCTGCTGCGCCGCCTGAACACCTGAACCACCCATCAAGAAGCACTGACACACCATGCATTGAAAGGAAAGACTGCGATGAACAGCATCAGCGAGGTCACTGACCGGCTCGCGTCCAACGAGACGGGGATGGAGCCCTGGCTGTGGATGCCCCTACTGAAACTCCTCGCCCTGGGCGACCCGGTCGACGTGAGCGACCTCGCCGCGGCGACCGGCCGTGCCGGGGAGGAAGTCCGCACTGCCCTCAAGGCGATGGGCGACACGGAGTACGACGGGTCCGGGCGGATCATCGGGCAGGGCCTGACGCAGCGCCCCACGCAGCACCGGTTCGAGGTAAACGGTGAGCAACTCTACACCTGGTGCGCGCTGGACACCCTGATCTTCCCGACCCTGCTGGGCGCATCCGCGCGTATCGAATCCTCACATCAGGCCACAGGCACCCCGGTACGGGTGGCTGTCACAGCGATGGGTGTCACCAGCGTGGAGCCGGCCACCGCCGTGGTGTCCCTGGTGAACCCGGAGGACATCAGCTCCGTCCGCTCATCATTCTGCAACCAGGTCCACTTCTTCGCCTCACCCGAGGAAGCCGCGCCCTGGCTCGAAACCCACCCCGGCGGCACCATCATGCCTGTCAAAGAGGCCTACGAACTCGGATCCTCCATGGCTGAGAAGATGCTCACCCACACACCAGGGCCCGCCACCGACCAGGTAAGCAACGGCGTCCAAAGCTGCGCCTGCTGAACCAACCGACCACCCACCACTACCCGCCGGACCACCACTGGCAACTGGAGGGCTTGCACGGGTTCAGTACCGGTGCAGGAGGCGGGCCGGGGCCGGTGCGAGATGTTGACGAAGGACCGGAAAGAGCCGGGAAAGATCCGCTGAATCTGAAGGAGAAATTCCCATGAGTGAACATTTCGATGTTGCCGTCCTCGGTCTGGGCCCAGGCGGGGAGGTCGCGGCCGACCGGCTTCTGAAAGCCGGGAAGAACGTCGTGGTCTTCGAGCGGGAACTAATCGGCGGGGAATGCGCCTACTGGGCGTGTATCCCTTCCAAGACCGTCCTGCGGCCGCCGGAAGCGCGCACGGAAGTTCAACGGGCCGCCGGTGTCTCCGGCGCCGAACTGGACTGGGCTGCCACTGCAAAGTACCGGGACTACATGATCCGGAACCTCGATGACCAGGCACAGGTCGACGGGTACATCAAAGAGGGCGCCGTGGTGATCAAGGACGAAGCTCGGATTACCGGACCGGGCCGGATCCAGGCTGGAGACCGCGAGATCACAGCCGAGCACATCATTATCGCCACCGGCTCCGACGCCGTGATCCCACCGTTGGACGGCATCGACCAGATCACGGCCTGGACGAACCGTGAAACCTACACCACCAGCACGCTCCCCGAGCGGGCGGTCATCATCGGCGGCAGCGCCGTCGGCGTGGAAACCGCGACGTTCCTGGCCCGCTTCGGAGTGGCCATCACCCTGATCCACCGCGGCGAGAGGTTACTGGACCGCGAAGGGCCCCGGGTGGGGGAACTTGCCCACCAGTACCTGCAGGAGGCCGGCATCGACATCCGGCTGGCCACCTCCGCCGTCCAGGCGCGGCGCGAGGGAGCCGACAGCATCATCGAGCTTCAGACACGCGACGGCGATCCAGCCGGTGAGGTGGCAGCAGACGTCGTGATCTTCGGTACCGGCCGCACACCACGCACCGAAGGACTCGGCTTCGAACACGCTGGCGTAACCCTCGGCGACCACGGAGAAATCCAGATCGACGACCACTGCCGCGCCGGCGAAAACACGTGGGCCATCGGCGACGTCACCGGCATCATGCCTTTCACCCACGTCGCGAAGTACCAAGGCCGGATCGCCGCCGACGCCATCCTCGGCCGACCCCACCCGGCCACCTACGACGGCATACCGCGTGTCGTATTCACCGACCCCGAAATCGCCGGCGCCGGACTAACCCAGGAACAGGCAACGAAGCAGGGCATCCGCACCATCGCCACGGAACTGGACCTCGCCGACGCCATCGCCCGACCCTGGACCTACGAGCAGGACCCCCGCGGGCACCTCGGCCTACTCGCCGACGCCGACCGGAAGATCCTCATCGGAGCCTGGGCCGTCGGCCCCATGGCCGGAGAGTGGATCCACCACGCCTCCCTCGCCATCCGCACGCAACTGCCGATCGACACGCTCCTGGACCAGGTCGCCCAATTCCCGACCTACCACGAGGCCTACCAGGTCGCCCTCGAACAACTCGACCTCCCCCTAACCGGGTCGAGAAACGTACAGGCGGGAGCACGAAGGAATTGGCACACCACAAGACCCCCATCACCTTCGTGATCTTCCAGCAAAATGGAAGATTACGGAGTCTTTCGAGAACGAGGTGAAGCATGCGTATCGGTGAAGTAGCGGCGGCCTCCGGCGTGACGACCAAGGCCTTGAGGTTTTACGAGGAGCGAGGGCTCCTGCCGCAGGCCGACCGAGCCACCAACGGCTACCGCGACTATCCAGAGGACACGATCGTCAGGCTTGAATTCATCCGGCGCAGCCAAGTTGCCGGCCTCACTCTGGCCGAAATCCTCGACATCCTCCAAATCCGGGATGCTGGCACGGCGCCGTGCGGCCACGTGCGTGATCAGCTTGCCGAGCACCTGACGAACCTGGACAGGCACATCGCCGAACTCACCGCGCTCAGAGAAACCGTTGCCGGCCTTCACGGAACCGCGGCGGCCGCCGACCCCGCTCAGTGCAATGCCGAAGTCATCTGTAGCTACCTTTGATAATCGGCACATCCACAACCAGACGTTTCAACGGAATCACTCAGCGACGACGGACCGCAATCCATAAGCCGCACCGCCGGCAGACGTAAGCCGCGCCATCCGCCAACGCGTGCAACCTGCTCAACGGCAGACGCCGCCCACAGCACGAACAGTGCGCACTGGTGTCGCTGGTTTGGACCATTGTCCATCGTAAGACCGACTCTTCAATCACAGGCCCTCTAGGGCGGGGTCTAGGATTTCACGACAAAACGTTTGTTGCGCCAGGGGTGCCTATGAAACCCGCCGTCAGCCGGACGTAGAACCTGTCGTCTGCGGAAGCTCAGATCCGATCACCCACCTGATTAGCAGGCCTTAAAGCGTTACATAAACCACGCCATTTAGCGCTGCGATTCACGCCGAGAATCGATCAACCGAATACCCCTGCCGAAACCTCATCCGCCGAAACGTCGGTGCGAGCGTTTTCGGCGCGACTCGATACCTCACCGATGCAGCACCAAATCTCCGGGTGATTCGATCGGTCACCCCAGACTGAGAAGCGGTCGCTCTCCCGCTTGTCAGACCTCACCGGTCTTGTGCCGAGCGTCAATGCCCCACAGCTCGGAGCGCGGCGACGGCCAGCGCGCGGGTGCGGACGGCATCCGACATCCACAACGGCTCGACGTGCGACGCGATCCCGAGAGCGGCAACGGATGCCGCGGCCGCAGCGTCCTCCTCCGCGATGAGCCATGCGTCGAGGATTCCGCCGTCAGCGCGCGCACCGTAGTGCCCGGCGACTCCGGCGGCTGTGCACGGGACGCCCGCGACGCGCAGACAGACGTCGGCCATGCCGCGGACGGGCGCGTCGCCGATGATCGGCGAGACGCCCACGACCCGCGCGGACGCGGCTCGGAGCCCATCGGCAAGGCCCGGCACGGCGAGGATCGGACCGATAGAGACGACGGGGTTCGACGGAGCGACGAGGATCGCGTCCGCCCCCGCGATCGCCTCGAGCACGCCCGGCGCGGGCACGGATGCCGCGATCCCCGGATTCTCGAAGCGCACCGGTTCGAGCCGAGCGCGGTGCCGGGTCCACCACTCCTGAAAGTGCATCCGCCCGGAATCCAGCACGACATGGGTGTCGACCTCCGTATCGGTCATCGGAAGCAGCGTCGCGCCGAGATCCCATCGGGTCTGCAGGCGCGCGATCGCCTGACTGGGGGTCAGCCCCTCGCGGAGCCATGAGGTGCGGGCGATGTGCGCGCCGAGGTCGAGGTCGCCCAGGAGGAACCAATCCCACCCGACACCCCACGCCGCGAGCTCATCAGCGACGCGACGGGAGTCCCCCGCGCGACCCCACCCCTGACGGAGGTCCTTCACCCCGGCGAGGGAGTACAGCATCGAGTCGACGTCGGGCTGCAAGCGCAGGCCGCTCAGCCACAGATCGTCGCCGGTGTTGCAGACGACGGTGAGCTCACCGCCGCGCTCCCGCACCTCGTCGCGCAGACCACCCGCGAAGGTGGAGCCGCCGACGCCGCCGGCGAGCAGGACGACGCGGGTGCTGACGGTGAGGTCGTCGGTGGTCATCTCCTCAGCGTAGGGCGACGTATCCTGACGCCATGCCCGACTCCGATGCGCTCACGATCTGGCCCCTGAGCGGCATCGGCGAGGTTCAGGCGGGCGACGACCTGGTCGGCACCATCGTCGCTGCTGCGCGCGGACGCCTCGCCGACGGCGACATCCTCGTCGTCACCAGCAAGATCGTCTCGAAGGCCGAGGGACGTTACCGCCCTGCCGCCGACCGCGACGCAGCGATCGCCGAGGAGACCGTACGTGTCGTCGCCGAGAACGAGGCCGGAACCGTCCGCATCGTCGAGAGCAGGCTCGGCATCGTCGCCGCCGCGGCGGGCGTCGACGCGAGCAACACCCCCGACGGGCTCATCCTGCTGCTGCCCGTCGATCCCGACGCCTCCGCCCGCGCGCTCGCGAGCGGCATCCGATCCCGCACCGGCGCCCACGTCGGCGTCATCGTCTCGGACACGCTCGGGCGCGCATGGCGCGAGGGGCAGACGGACTGCGCGATCGGGGCCGCCGGAGTCGTCGTGATGGAAGACCTCCGCGGCGGAACGGATGCCTCCGGCCGCCCTCTCGCGGTGACCCTGCCGTGCGTCGCCGACGAGCTCGCCGCGGCCGGCGATCTCGTGAAGCGCAAAACCAGCGGGATGCCGGTGGCCGTCGTCCGCGGTCGCGCCGACCTGGTAGGTGGCCTCGATCTGCCGGGGGCACGCTCGATCGTCCGTCCCGCCGAACGCGACCTCTTCAGCGAGGGCACTCGCGAGGCGTACGCCCGTGGACGCGCCGACGGATCCGGGGGATAACCCGAAACGAGGTCTCGGGACCGCCCCGATGTGACGGTTCGTGCGCCGTCCTACGTTGGTGACATGACTTCCGACACTCCCCCGCTGGTGCGGCGCCACCGCGTGCTCGTGCGGCTCGGCGCCCTCGCCCAGCTGGCCGCGATCGCACCCCTGGGCATCACCTTCGTGACGATCATCGCCACGCTCTTCTCCACCGGCATCGGCACCCTCCTCGTGCTCGGCTTCGGGGCGCTCCTGCTCATCGCCTCCCTGTACATCGCGTGGGCGGCATCCTGGATCGAACACGAACGGGTCGAAGGTCTCTACGGCTACGGCCTGCCCCCGCTCCGGCCGCGCACCAGCGGCCAGCCCGGCTTCACCGGATTCCTCCGCACCCTGTGGGTGCAGTTCACGGATGCCGCGATGTGGCGGGGCATCGGCAGCGCGGCGATCGCCACGGTCCTCGGCTGGGTCGTGGTCGGCGCGGTGTGGGGCACGATCTCGAGCATCGGCCTCGCGCTCTCGCCCCTCTACGACCGGTCGGCCGGCAGACTCCCCTTCACCGGCATCGCCGTCACCGACGGCTGGCTCGTCGTCGGCGGTATCGGCGGGGCGCTCCTCTCCCTCGGCATCCTGTTCGGCGTCGCCCTCCTCGACGGGATCATCACCCGCGCCGTCCTCGTTCCCTCGAAGGAGGCCATGCTCGCCGAGCAGGCCCGCACCGCGGGCATGCAGCGCGCCGGCGCCGTTCGTGCCAGCGAGGTGGAGCGCACCCGCATCGAGCGCGACCTCCACGACGGGGTGCAGCCGCGACTGGTCTCGGTGGGGATGACACTCGGCATGGCGCAGCAGAAGATCGACACCGATCCGGCGGCCGCTCGGGCGCTGATCGACGAGGCGCACACCTCGACGAAAGCCGCGATCACCGAACTGCGCCAGCTCGCCCGCGGCATCCACGCCTCCGTTCTCGACGACCGCGGTCTCGACGCCGCCCTGTCTGCCCTCGCCGCCCGGTCGCATGTGCCCGTCGCCCTCGACGTCCGCGTCGACGGCCGCTGCAGCAGCACCACCGAAGCGGCCGTCTACTTCGTCATCGCGGAGTCGCTCACCAACGCAGCCAAGCACGCCCGGGCTACCGACGTCCGCGTCGTCGTCCGCAGCCGCGACGAGGCGAACGGCCGAACCCTCTGGGCCCGTGTCGAGGACAACGGCATCGGCGGGGCCACCGTCCTGCCCGGCGGCGGACTCGACGGCATCATGAACCGCATCGTCGCCGCCGGCGGCACCGCCCGCCTCGACAGCCCCGTCGGAGGCCCGACCGCCCTGGAGGTGAGCGTCCCGTGCGCATCCTGATCTGCGAAGACTCCACCCTGCTGCGCGAAGGCCTGGTGCGCGTGCTCGAAGACGCCGGCCACACCGTGGTCGCCGCCCTGCCCGACGCGCGGAACCTCGTCGAACGAGTCTCGACGACCGTTCCCGAGCTCTGCATCCTCGACGTCCGGCTCCCTCCCACGTTCACCGACGAGGGCATCCGGGCCGCGCTCGACCTGCGCACCCAGCATCCCGCCCTCCCGGTGCTCGTCCTGAGCCAGTATGTGGAGGAGCGCTACGCCAGCGATCTCATCACCGGGCAGAACGCCGCCCTCGGCTACCTGCTGAAGGACCGAGTCGCCGACGTGCGGGACTTCCTCGAGTCCGTCGACCGGATCGCCGCCGGCGCCACCGTCCTCGACCCCGAGGTCGTTGCGCAGCTGCTGACACGGCGATCGCGAGACGACCGGATGGCGCGCCTCACCGACCGGGAGCGATCCGTCCTCGCGCTCATCGCCGAGGGCAAGAGCAACCACGCCATCGCCGCGACCCTCTTCGTCTCGGAGGCGAGCGTCGAGAAGCACATCACGTCCCTCTTCCAGAAGCTCGGCCTCGAGCAGGACGATCACGGCAACCGCCGCGTGCTCGCCGCGCTCGTCCACCTCGAACACGGCGGCCTCCCCTCCGCGGACACCGGCCGCACCGACATCCCCACTCCCCCGAACGGAGCAGTCCGATGAGCATCGATCTGAACCCGCCCACCGCGGCGACCCCCGGCGCCACCCCGCCGCCTCCCGCACCGCCCCGCACCTCCGCCCGCGTCATCGCGATCCTCGCGATCGTCATCGGCGGGGCGCTGATCCTCGGCGCCGTCGTCTCGGGACTGGCCTCCGCCTTCTGGGCGGCCGGCGGGCGTGACGGTGCCGGATCGCGGGTGGCGGATGCCACCGGCATCCAGACCCTCTCGGTCGACGTGTCGGCGGGCGACCTCACCGTCGTCTACGCCGATGTCGACCAAGCGACCCTCGAGGTCGACGGCGACCGCCGCGACTGGCGCCTCGAGCGCCGGGGCGACGAGCTCCGCGTCGAGAACGGCTCCCCGTGGTGGGTCGGCTGGCGGGTCGACTGGGAAAGCGACCGCGCCACCCTCACGCTGCCCGAGGCGTACGAGACCACGCAGCTCGACGGCCGCCTCGAGGTGTCCGCCGGCTCGGTGACGGCGGGCGGCACGTACGGTGACCTCGAGATCCACGTCGGCGCCGGCGAGGCGAACGTGACCGGAACGGCATCCACCCTCCGCGTCGACGTGAGCGCCGGACGTGCGGATGTCGCCGTCGAGGGTGTCGACGAGGGATCGCTGACGATCGGCGCCGGCGAAATCTTCGCCACGCTCGACGGCGCCGCCCCACGCGACCTGACCATCGACGTCAGCGCAGGCACCCTGGTGGCGACCCTCCCCGACGAGTCGTACGACGTCACCTCCGATGTGTCGGCCGGCGCGCTCGACAACGAGCTGTCCACCTCGTCGACCTCACCGCGAACCATCGACGTGCAGGTGGCCGCCGGCAGCGCGACCCTCCGCCCCCTGCCCTGATACCCGGCACCCCGGGCGCCCTTGCGCCGAGCCGACACGAATGGTCGCTTCCCCCGTCGGGAAGCGACCATTCGTGTCGGGTCGAGCAGTGGATGCCGCGTCGTCAGGAGCCGAATACCACGGCCTCGTTCTGCGCGGCGCCCTCGCCGTGCGAGCCGCGCGCGGCGCCGCCGTCATCACGATCACCCACGACGTGGACGAGCTGGGTCACGCCGGCGCGATCGTCCGACTCGTCGACGGTCGCCTGGCCACGCCCTCACCCGGCAGTCTCGACGCGTAACCGCGTCGCCACCGGCTGAGGTGCGGCGCTACCGTTGACCTTGTGACCACTGCACCGATCGACGCCACCACCACCGCCGCCTGGGCCGAGCTCGAGGCCCTGAAGGCCGGCTTCACGCCCGATCTGCGCGGATGGTTCGCCGCCGACCCCGGCCGCGTCGATCGCCTCACCCTCGATGTCGCAGATCTGCACGTCGACCTGTCGAAGAACCTCGTCGACGATGAGATCGTCGCCGCCCTCGTACGCCTCGCCGAACAGACCGGCGTCGCCGAGCGCTACGCCGCGATGCTGGCCGGCGAGCACATCAACACGACCGAGGACCGCGCGGTCCTCCACACCGCGCTGCGCCGCCCGAAGGACGCGCTGCCGAGCCTGACCGTGGACGGACAGGACATCGACACCGACGTTCAGGACGTTCTCGCGGCTCTCGCCGAATTCGGCGGGCGCGTGCGCTCGGGTGAGTGGACGGGCATCACCGGCAAGAAGGTCGAGACCGTCGTCAACATCGGCATCGGCGGGTCGGACCTCGGCCCCGTGATGATCTCCGCCGCGCTCGAGCCGTACGCGGATGCCGGTATCTCCGCGCGCTTCGTGTCGAACATCGACCCGTTCGACATCGCGTCGAAGACGAAGGACCTCGACCCCGAGACCACGCTGTTCATCGTCGCGTCGAAGACGTTCACGACGCTCGAGACCCTCACCAACGCACGGCTCGCCCGCGACTGGCTGTGGGAGGGGCTCGCGGCATCCGGCGCCATCGACGGCAGCGACGAACAGAAGAAGGATGCCGTCGCGCACCACTTCGTCGCCGTCTCGACCGCGCTCGACAAGGTCGCCGACTTCGGGATCGACCCGGCCAACGCGTTCGGCTTCTGGGACTGGGTGGGCGGCCGATACTCCGTCGACTCCGCGATCGGCCTGTCGCTCGTCATCGAGTTCGGCGCCGACACGTTCCGCGAGCTGCTCGCTGGATTCCACGCCGTCGACGAGCACGTGCGCACGACGCCGCTCGCGCAGAACGTGCCCGTCCTGATGGGCCTCCTCAACGTCTGGTACACGAACTTCCTCGGCGCGCAGTCGCACGCCGTGCTCCCCTACGCGCAGCAGCTGAGCCGGTTCGCCGCGTACCTGCAGCAGCTGACGATGGAGTCGAACGGCAAGTCGGTGCGCTGGGACGGCACGCCCGTCACGAGCGACACCGGCGAGGTCTTCTGGGGCGAGCCCGGCACCAACGGTCAGCACGCGTTCTACCAGCTCATCCACCAGGGCACGCGGCTGATCCCGGCGGACTTCATCGCGTTCGCGAACCCCGCCTACCCGCTCGCCGACGGCGGCCGCGACGTGCACGGGCTGTTCCTGGCGAACTTCCTCGCCCAGACGAAGGCGCTCGCGTTCGGCAAGACGGCTGAGGAGGTCGAGGCCGAGGGCACCACCGGCGCGCTCGTCGCTGCGCGGACGTTCCCGGGCAACCGTCCGACGACGTCGATCTTCGCGCCGTCGCTGACGCCCGCCGTGCTCGGCCAGCTCGTCGCACTCTACGAGCACATCACCTTCACGCAGGGCGTCATCTGGGGCATCAACTCCTTCGACCAGTGGGGTGTCGAGCTCGGCAAGCAGCTCGCGCTGCAGATCGCCCCGGCGATCGAGGGCGACAGTGCCGCGCTCGAGTCGCAGGACGCCTCGACCAAAGCACTCCTGGAGTACTACCGCGACCACCGCGCCTGAGCGGGGCCGCGGCATCCCAAAGCGGGGATGACCGAAGCGAGGAGCGTTCAGTGAAACGTATCGAAATCGAGGTCGGCGACTGGGAGCACGACTGCTGCGGCCCTGAAGTCCGCCGTCACACCGAGGTGCGGTGGACGGTCATCCCGGCAGTCGACGGTCCGTGGACCGAGACACATCACGACCTCACGGGAATCAAGACGGTCGTCGTGGCCGGCACCGTAGTCGAGCTCGAGGCGCTCCAGGAGGACGGATCCCGCATCCCGATCACCCACCTGCCGAGCGGACCCTCCTTACGAAAGATGGGTTCGGGCGATCGCGGTGACATCATCGAGCTGCACACCGGTCGCGTCGTCGACCGGTCGGAGGGCGGATTCATCGTGACGGTGGAAGTGGAGGACTGAGCGCGCTCTCGGTTCGATCCTGTAGACAACGTCACCGCGGCCGTGAGGGCCCAGCGTCAGGGCTCCCAGTAGCCCACGGCGCACAGCAGGCGCGTCTCGTCGTCGGCATCTGCGGGCGGGTCGATCGCGGGCGGGAACACGCCGAACTGGCGCCACTCGTCGGCGTGCGGCACGACGTGCTCGTTCAGACCGGCGATGAGCTCGGGCGAGAGCGAGAACGCGATGCCGAGGTGCTTGGCGATGAGCCACGCCTGGAACGCCCGGTACGTCGCGAGGTGCGCGAAGCCCTCGTCGGCAGAGTAGTCGCCGTAGGTGAAGCGGAACGTATCGGTCCACTCGCCGGATCGAACGGCGGCGGTCGCCGTGTCGTTGATCTCGTCATACGCGGCGATCGGGTCGTCGCCGAGCAGATCGGCATCGCGGAACGGGTCATCGTCGGCGGCGGCCTTCCCCGCGAGCACGCCAGGGATCCACACCTCGTCGTGCGCATGCGCGAAGACGATGTCCCGATAGGTGGGGTCGGGGCGCGTGGTCCACTCGGGCGGCGCGGGCTTCGCGAGATCTGCCGGGTCGATGCGGTCGATGACGGAGCGCAACGCGGCATCCGCCTGGAGGAACAGCTCGTCGATCTTCATGCGCCCGACGGTACTCCGCGTCGCGGACATCCTCACCCGGCGCCGCGCGTGTGGATCCGCTCTCCTGATGCGCTGAAGATGCTCACCACCTCGGCAGGGCCGGCGGCCGTCGCGCTGATGCTGTGCGGCAACCTCGTGTCGAACTCCGCAGCCTCGCCCGCGCCGATGAGGTGTTCGGCGCCGTCGAGTTCGAGCCTGATCACGCCGCTCAGGACGAAGAACCATTCCGAGCCGTCGTGCACGCGGGGCTCGGGGCTGACGGATGCCGCGGGAAAGGTGATCTTGTAGGTCTGCACCGGCGAGTGCTCGAGCGTCAACGGAGCGACGGTCATCCCCTCGCGACGCTGCACCCGGCGCCGGACCCGCGGGTCGGGCGGCTCCCGCAGGAGATCGTCGATCCGCACGCCGAGAAGCCCGGTGAGCGGCACGAGCAGCTCGAGGCTCGCCTGTCGCTGCCCGGACTCGAGCCGTGACAGCGTGCTCGTCGACATGCCGGCCCGCTCTGCCAGCTCGGCGAGCGTCCAGCCCCGTCCCTGCCGTGCGGCACGGAGTCGGGGCCCCACGTGTTCGATGCCTGCGGCCATGTGCTTCAGTTTGCCATTTCCGCAACAGAGCGTGCCGAATCAGTGACCCCCGATCAGGCTGAAGACATGACTTCATCACCCTGGGACGCGATCATCATCGGCGGAGGCGCCGCCGGACTCTCCGCCGCGCAGATGCTCGGCCGCGCCCGCCGCCGCACGCTCGTGCTCGACGCCGGGTCGCCGCGCAACCGCTTCGCGGCGCACATGCACGGCGTGCTCGGGCACGACGGCCGCTCCCCCGCCGAGCTGTACGAGCTTGGACGCGCAGAGGCACGCGCCTACGGCGTCGAGATCACGGATGCCACGGTCGCCGCGGTCCGCGAAGACGGCGATCTGCTCGTCGTGGAACGTGCGGACGGCGCCGTCGACACCGCGCGTGCCGTGCTTCTCGCCACCGGCGTCGCCGACGACCTCCCCGCCGTCGCCGGGATCCGCGAGCAGTGGGGCCGTGGGGTGCTGCACTGCCCGTACTGCCACGGATTCGAAGTCGCCGGGCGGCGTCTCGGCGTCATGGCGACCTCGCCCGCCAGCCTCCACCAGATCGAACTCGTCCGGCAGTGGACTGACGACCTGATCGCCTTCACTGCGGAGCTCGGGCCGGTCGACGATGATGTGGCCGCGCGGCTCGACGCACGCGGCATCCGTCAGGTCTCATCGCCCGTCGACGAGCTCATCGAGAGAAACGGGAACCTCGTCGCGGTACAGACCGCGGACGGCGTCGCCCACGAGATCGACGCGCTGTTCACGGCGCCCGTGCCGCGGCTGCAGCTCGCCTTCGCCGACGGACTCGGGCTCGCGCGCGCCGACCAGCCCGGAGCGCCGCTCGCGGTCGACGTGCTCGGCGCGACGAGCCATCCACGGGTCTGGGCAGCGGGGAACCTCGTCGCTCCCTACGGCAACGTGCCGCTGTCGATGGGCCAGGGATCGATGGCCGGTGCCGCGATCAACGCGGCGCTCGTCCAGGCCGACGCCGCCGACGCCGTGGCTTGACCCTCAGTCCCGCGCCGCCGCCGCTGCCGCCGCGGCGCGAGCGAGCCAGGCCGGGGCTTTGCCGTACTGCTGGAACGAGACGAGCTCGCCCGCGGCGCACGCGGCGACGGTCGCGGCGAGGCGGTCGGCGCGGGTCTGCTCGCGCTTCGCGCTCTGCAGCCAGTTCGCCACGGCGCGCCGGTATGACGGGATCGCCGCCTCCCAGAAGGCCTGCGCCGCCGGATTCGCGGCGAGCGCAGCCGCCTGTTCGGGGGTGAGGTCGTTGCGCTGCTCGTGCGAGTAGATGCCCGACTTGTCCTCGGTGCGACGCTCGAAGGCGGCGATGCCCGCCGGTCGCATGAGCCCCTCCGCCTGCAGCCGCTCGACGTGGGCGATGTTCACGGCACTCCAGATGGATGCCGCTTTCCGCGGCGTCCATCGCTGCATGCGAGCGCCGTCCCCGGCGGGGCGCGACACCGAGTCGATCCACCCGAAGCAGAGCGCTTCAGGCACGGCATCCGCCCACGTCAGCCCGCGACGCGGATCGCCCTTCAGGTAGAAGCCGGTCCAGATCTCGGTCGCACTCTCGTGGTTCGCCTCGAGCCACGCGCGGAACTCCGCCGCCGATGCGAAGAACACCGGAACCGGATCGGATGCCGTCATGCCCGCGACGCTAGCAGCGGCCGGCGACACGCGTCAGCGGAGGTCGAGCGCGTTCCAGCGACCCGGCTCGTCGAGCTCGCCGTACACGACCTGCGCGCCCTCCGTCGACACGGATGCCGCGCACACCAGCAGCGACAGCGTCGGGTACCCGTAAGGACGGTTGTCGCGGATGATCGCGCGGTCGTCTGTGGGCTCGAGTTCAGCGGTCCCCGCGAGCTGCGCGAGCCAGCCCTCCCACCACCGCTCCCCGTCGCCGGGCTCGCCGAACACATCCCGCCACGCGACGATGCGCGCGGTCTGCGAGTCGTCGACGTCGTCGTGCGCGATCATGTGCACTCCCGGCGGCAGATCCACGGTGCGCACGCTGTCGCCGTCCCACATCGACACGCGGGCGCGCCCCGGCGTCACCTCGACGAGATTGAAGCCGTGCATGGGCGGCGACGCGGGCAGCGGCTCACCGGCGACCGCATCGAGCACGATGTGGCCGCGGGAGCCGGTGGCATCCGCATCGTCCAGGAGGTCGGCGCGGTTCAGCACCACCGCGAGGCGTGCGGCGCCGGGGTCGGCCGCCAGCCACGCACCACCGGCACGGGTGTCACGCACCCCGACGAGGGAGGGCCGCTCGGGCCACCACGCCCCCAGCGGATCCCACGCGCGAGCAGGGTCCTCGTCGCGGACGGCCAGCAGCCGGACGGCCGCGCCGGCATCGGAGGGGACGTGGACGATGACTGTGCACACCGTTCCCGCCTTCCCGGTCCGCCGCCGTGGCAGGATCGGACCATGTTCGTCGTCGTGGGAGTCTCCGGCGGGATCGCCGCCTACAAGACCGTGCACGTGATCCGTGCGCTGGTGACCAACGGGCACGAGGTGCACGTTGTTCCCACCGACGACGCTCTGCGCTTCGTCGGGACCGCCACCTGGGAGGCGATCAGCCGCAATCCTGTCACGACGAGCGTGCACGACGACGTCGCCGAGGTGCGCCACGTCGCCCTCGGCACGAAAGCCGACCTCGTGATCGTCGCGCCCGCCACCGCCAACACCCTCGCGAAGATGGCCGCCGGCATCGCCGACAACCTCCTCGGCGTGACGCTCCTCGCCACGACCGCGCCGGTCGTCGTGGCACCCGCGATGCACACCGCGATGTGGGATCACGCCGCGACGCAGGCGAACATCGCGACTCTTCGCGACCGCGGCGTCCACATCGTCGGTCCCGCCGACGGTGCGCTGACCGGCGGCGACAGTGGGCCCGGTCGGATGGTCGAGCCCGACGACATCGTGGCTGCCGCCCTTGCGGCAGCGGATGCCGCGCCGACCCCCTCTCCCACGGGCGATCTCGCGGGGCTCCAGGTGGTCATCTCCACCGGCGGCACCCGTGAGCCGATCGACCCGGTCCGCTACCTCGGCAACCGCTCGAGCGGACGCCAAGGCGTCGCCGTCGCCGTCGCGGCGGCCGAACGCGGCGCCCGAGTCACGCTCGTCGCTGCGCACGTCGACGACGGTGTCCTCGGCGACGCGCAGCGGCATCCCGCCGTCGACATCCAACGCGCGGGCACCGCCGCCGAGCTGGACACGACCGTCCGTGCCGCCGCCGACCGAGCGGACGTGATCGTGATGGCCGCGGCCGTCGCGGATTTCTCCGTGCCGGAGGTCTCGGATGTGAAGATCCGCAAGGAGGACGGCACCGTCACGCTCGACCTCGTCGAGAACCCCGACATCCTCGTGGGTCTCGTCGAGGCTCGGCGCCCCGGGCAGACCGTCGTGGGTTTCGCCGCTGAGACCGCCGACACCGACGACGAACTCCGCGAGCGCGGCATCCGTAAACGCGCCCGAAAGGGCGTGGACCTGCTCGCCGTGAACCGCGTCGGCTGGCAGGAGGGGTTCGAGGCGACCGAGAACACCGTTCTGTTCGTCGACGGAACCGATGAGGTCGTCTCTCGCGCATCGGGCTCGAAGCGCGAAGTCGCCGACGCCCTGTGGGACGCGGTGCTGCGACTGCGCTGACCACCCCACGCCGGCTCGAGGGACGCGGGATGCCGTCCCGCGGCATCCCGCCCGTCGGCTCGTGTCCCCGGTACCTCGCCCTAGCCGAGCCCGGCGACGTTCGGCGCGGGCGTGCCGTGCACGTGCTCGCCCAGGAAGCCGAACACCGTCTCGTACCAGACGACGGCGTGCTGGGGCTTGAGCACCCAGTGGTTCTCGTCGGGGAAGTACAGGAAGCGATGCACGGTGGTGCCGTCGTCCTCGCCGAAGTGCTCGTTGAGCTCCGACCACAGGCGCAGGCTCTCGCCGATCGGCACACGGTAGTCCCGGTCGCCGTGGATCACGAGCAGCGGCGTCGAGATGTCCTTCACGAATCGGTGCGGGGAGTTCTCGGTCATCCCCTCGGGGGTGAAGATCTCCTGCCAGTACGACGAGCTGTCCGTCGTCCCGGCGAACTGGTCGAGGGCCCACAGGCTCGCGTGCGTCACGATCGCGCGGAACCGGTCGGTGTGACCGGCGACCCAGTTGGCCATGTACCCGCCGAACGATCCGCCCATCGCGGCGGTCTTCGTCTCATCGATGTCGGGCCTCGCGACGACCTCGTCGGTGATCGACATCAGGTCGGTGTACGGCTTCCCACCCCAGCTGTTCCATCCGCGAGCGATGAAGTCCAGGCCGTAGCCCGTCGAGAGAGCGGGATCGGGCAGCAGCACGGCGTAGCCTCGGGCGAGCGCGAGCTGCGGACTCCACCGCCAGCTCCACGCGTTCCAGCTGTTCAGGGGACCACCGTGGATCCAGAGCAGCAAGGGAGCGGGGGATGCCGTGTCGGCTCCCTCCGGCAGCAGCAGCCAGCCGCGCACGCGCGCGCCATCCTCCGCCGTCGTCTCGACCTCGGTCATCGTCCCGGCGGGCGTCGGCGACGGGGCAGGGGTCGCGAGGACGGTGACCGTGCCGTCGATCTCGATGCGGACCGGATGCGGCGGCACCATCCACGACGAGCGGAGCGCGACGAGCGCGCCGGTGGCGCGGTCGACGGACACGTTCGAATACGAGTGCTCGTCTGTCGTCAGCTGCTGCGGGGCCCCGCCGTCGAGCGGCACGCGGAACACGGGTCCGCGGCCGTCCTGATCAGCGGTGACGATGAGGGCGGCGTCGTCGTGGTCGAAGGCGACGCTCGTCGGCCAACGGTCCCATCCCTCGGCGAGCCGGCGCGGCGACGAGCCGTCGATGCCCGCCACCCAGAGCTCCTGGTCGGCCGGACCGGTCGGGTCGGAGAAACGCGCGCGGATGTAGGCGATCGAGCGGCCGTCGTGGCTGACCGTCGGGGCCTCGAAATACGTCGAGCGCTCCCCGAGCAGGGTGGTGCGCTCGCCCGACGCGACGTCGATCGAGACGAGGGCGAAGCGCTCCGCCCGTCCCTGCGCGACGCGCATCGCCGCGATGAGGGTGCGACCGTCGGGGGTGAGCGCCGCACCGGCGGTGTCGGCCGTGCGACCGGGCGCCGGCGTCAGGTCGCGCGGACGCGGAAGGGAGGCGGGGTAGGGGGTCGTGGCATCCGGTTCCGCGTCGGCGATGTCGGATGCCGCGAGCGATGAGATCGTGTCGCTGAGGGCGCCGGTGTCGAGGGCGAACAGGTGCGGTTCGGCGGGACCGAGGTCGTGGTCCCAGTAGCGCACCGGGTACGTGGTGTGGAGGATGGCGGACAGCTTGCGCTTCTTCCGCTCGGCGCGCAGCTTCGCGTCGGATTCGATCGAGTCGGCGGAGGGCAGCAGGTCGGCTGAGAGCACGACGACGGATGCCGCGTCGGCGACGGCCGCGATGGCCGAGACGCCGCCCGCGAGGCGGGTGATGGCGCGGGCTTCCCCGCCGCCGGCGGGGAGCAGCCACAGCTGGGCGGCATCCTCATCACCGTCGCCGTCGGCGTCGGGTCGGGCGCTCACGAAGAGGAGGTCGCCGGCCGCCGTGAAGGCGGCGCCTGCCTCGCCCTTGGCGGAGCGGGTGAGCCGACGCGCGGTGCCGCCGGCGGTCGTAGGGATCTCCCACAGCGCCCGGTCGTAGCCGGTCTTGTCCTTGTTGAGGGTCGCCACCGTCAGGACGGCACGGGTGCCGTCGGGCGCGAGGACCACCGCGTCGACGCGGGGCAGGGCGATGTAGTCGTCAAGGGAGGAGAACGGAGTCTGCGCCATGCCTCCACGCTAACCCGGGCGCGCGCGGGCGGCTCAGGCGAGCAGGTCGGCCGTGGTCACGACGGTCGCGATCCCTCCGTGCAGATTGGTGGCGGCGATGGATGCCAGGGTCGCGGCGGGAACGCGGATGCCGACGGGGCCGGTCACGCAGGGGTGCGGCATCCGTGTCAAGGGTGTCGGCCAGGTCCGTGGCGGCGGTGATCCTGTCGTGATGAGTGATCGAGACGCTGACCGCACGGATGCCGCGCCGGAGAACGCCCTGGAGGGCGCCGACTTCACCGACGAGATGGAGGACGGTGAGGTCGAAGCCGACGGGACGAGTGGCGCGACCGGCGGGGGTCGGGTGGCCGACGCGTGAGCGCCGTCGAACAGGTCGCGCGAGAGCGCTTCGGCTGGTCGGAGCTCCGTCCCGAGCAGGTGACGGCGGTGGAGGGTCTCGTGGAAGGCCGCGACGCCCTCGTGGTGTGGGCGACCGGGTCGGGTAAGTCCGCGGTCTACCAGGTGGCCGGCGCGATGCGCGGCGGGGTCACCGTCGTGGTGTCGCCGCTGATCGCGCTGCAGGAGGATCAGCTGACGCGGCTGAAGGACGCGCCCGATGCACCGGGTGCGGTGGCGATGAACTCCGCGCGCAGCGCGCGTGCCCGGGAGGCGGGGTGGGATCGGCTCCGCTCCGGCGAGGCGGGCTACGTGCTGCTGGCGCCGGAACAGCTCGCTCGCGACGAGGTGGTCGAAGCCCTCGCGACCCTCGAGGTTTCGCTGTTCGTCGTCGACGAGGCTCATTGCATCGCCTCGTGGGGGCACGACTTCCGGCCCGACTACCTCGGTCTCGGAGCCGTCGCCGAACGCCTCGGTCGCCCGCCGATCGTCGCGCTGACTGCAACGGCGTCGACGCCGGTTCGGGAGGAGATCGTCGAGCGACTCGGACTGCGCGGTCCCGCGCTCCTTTTGGGGGACGTGGACCGGCCCGGCATCCGTCTCGACGTCCGCCGCCATTCGGAGGATCGGGAGAAGCGGGACGCCGTGATCGCCGACGTCGCTTCGTTGACCGGACCGGGGCTCCTCTACGTCGCCACGCGGCGAGCGGCCGAAGAGTACGCGGACGCGCTGGCCGAGAAGGGTCTGCGCAGCCGCGCCTACCACGCCGGCCTCCGCGCCGCGGAGCGCAGGGAGGTGCACGAATCGTTCCTCGACGATTCCCTCGACGTGGTCGTCGCGACCTCGGCGTTCGGGATGGGTATCGACAAGGAGAACGTGAGGTTCGTCGTCCACGCCGACATCCCCGAGTCGGTCGACGCGTATTACCAGGAGCTCGGTCGGGCGGGACGGGACGGCGAGCCGGCACAGGCGACCCTGCACTACCGGGAGGAAGACCTGGCCCTGCGCCGCTACTTCGCGACGAAGAATCCCGACGGGCACGAACTGCGCGCGCTCGTGGAGGCGCTGCGGTCCGGCATCCGTCGGAAGGCGGAGTTGGCGAGTGCCGCGCAGCTGTCGCCCCGACGGGTGTCGGCCTTGCTGTCGCTTCTCGTCGACACCGGCTCGGTCCGGCTCGATCGCACCGGAGCTGCGCTTCGCAGCAATGTTCAGACGCGTACGGCCGTGGCGGCGGCTCTCGAGCGCGTCGAGGCGCGCGAGCGCATCGACCGGTCGCGGATCGATGCGATGCGCGAGTACGCCGAAACCCGTCGGTGTCGTCGGCAGGTGCTGCTCGGCTACTTCGGTCAGGACCTCGCCGAGCCCTGCGGTGCGTGCGACACCTGCGCGAGCGGGTCGGCTTTCACCTTCGGTGAGTCGGATGCCGCGTCGTCGCCCGGCTTCCGGGTGGACGACAAGGTGGAGCACCGCGAGTGGGGTCTCGGGACGGTCGTCGCCGTCGAGGATGACCGGTTGCGCGTCTTCTTCGACAGCGAGGGTTACAAGCTGCTGTCACAGGAGATCGTCGAGCAGGAGGAGTTGCTGCGAGCGGTCGCGTGATCGTGAGGGTTTTCTCATCTGATCTGGTCTTCAGGAGGCGGAAACGCGGGTCGGAATGTCGGAGGCCCTCACCAGAATGGGGGTATGACCAGCACGGCGGAGACTCCCGGATCGGACGCGTTCCTCGCGTCTTTGGCCGGGTTCGTGCATGAGGTCGAGTCCGCCGGGCGGCAGGCCGCAGCGGCCCAGATCCGTGAACTTCGGGTTCTCGCTGCGGCGGGCCGGCTCGCGGAGACGCAGTCGGCCGGGTCGCCGGGTCGGGTGAGGGAGCACGACATGATCTTCCGGTCGATCGCGGCGGAACTCGGCGGGGTCATGCGGGTCGCGGACCGGACCGTGCAGCGCCGGATCAGCGAGGCACGGGTCATTGTGGAGGACTTCCCGGGCGCTCTGGCCGCGTGGGAAACCGGGGCGATCACGCGCGGCCACGTGCTCGTGATCGTCGAGACCGGTTCCGTGGTTCCGCCGGAGCTGCGGGCCGAGTTCGAGACGGCGGCGATCGTCCGGTGTGAGCGGGATACGCCGAACCGGGTGCGCTCGGAGCTTGAGATCCTCGCGCAGCGGATGCACCCGCGGTCGTTCACCGAACGCCACGAGGAAGCAGCCGCGGGGCGCTGTGTGCGGGTGGTTCCTGGGCGGGATGGGATGTCCGATCTCGTCGCGACGCTTCCGACGGCGATCGTCGAAGGGGTGCACGACCGGCTCACGCAGATGGCGCGGGCGATCATCGACACCCGCGGCGAGCGGGCGGATGCCGCAGCGGATGCTGACGTCATCGGCACCGACACGCGTTCCACCGACCAGGTCCGTGCGGACGTGTTCGCCGACCTGCTCCTCGCGGGCACGCCCGCCCTCGACGACACCCGCGACACGACCGCAGGTCCGCTCGGCGCGATCCGCGCCCGCGTCCAGGTCGTCATCCCCGCCCTGGCGCTCGCGGGTGCGGACGAAGCGTGCGATCTCGTCGGGCGCTCCCCCATCGACCCCGCGACCGCACGGCTCTTGGCCGGGTCGACGCCCACGTGGGAGAGGCTCGTCACCGACCCGATCACCGGCACCGTGCTCGCCGTCGACTCCTACCGAGTCCCGTCCGCGATGCGCCGATACCTGCAAGCCCGAGACCAGCACTGCCGATTCCCCGGATGCCGCACCGCGGCGATCCGCTGCGAAGTCGACCACAACCACGACGCGGCGCTCGGCGGCGCGACGAAGACATCGAACCTCGCCCATCTCTGCCAACGGCATCACTCGATGAAGCAGTTCACCGCCTGGAGGGTCCGACAACAGTCGGGTGGCGTCCTGGAATGGACCTCACCCCTCGGCAGGACCTACCGAGAAGACGCACCGCAACCGGCCGTCGCCTTCACCCCTGCCGCACCCCCGCACGACACCGGCCGAGCACCCTTCTGATCCCGCTGCCGCGCTCTTCACGCGCTCGCGCAGGCGGAGCGATGCGCCTCGACGCGACGTCGGACCGCCCCTCGACCCTGCGACAATGCCTCCCATGGGAATCTCCGCGACCGTCGTGAACGTGTTCTGCGACGCCGAGGGGAACCACGGCAATCCCCTCGGGATCATCTGGGCATCGGCATCCACGCGCCGGCAGGAGCAGCAGATCGCCGCCGATCTCGGCTTCAGCGAAACCGTCTTCATCGACGACGTCGACGCACATGAGGTCCGGGCGCGCATCTTCACGCCGACGACCGAGCTGCCGTTCGCCGGTCACCCCACGGTCGGGCTCGCCTCTTGGCTGCGCTCCGCCGGTGACGACATCACCTCCGTGATCGTGCCCGCCGGCGTTGCGCGCGTGCGCCCGGACGGTGATCGCGTCTTCGTCAATGCCATGGTCGACTGGGCGCCGGCCTTCGAGCTCGAGCAGCTCGACTCACCCGCCGACGTGGATGCCGTCGACCCCGACGCCTACGCCTTCGGCGCGCACTACGTCTGGGCGTGGTCCTCCCCCGACCGAGGGCGCATCCGCTCGAGGATGTTCGCACCGGCTCTCGGCATCCGAGAGGACGAAGCGACCGGCGCCGCCGCGATCCGACTGACCGCGGCCCTCGGCGCCGACCTCGACATCCGGCAGGGCACCGGATCGCAGATCTTCACCCACCGGCGCTACCTCGGCCAACAGGTCGAGGTCGGCGGACGGATCGCCCGCGAACGGACCGTCGCCGTCCACTGACCTCGCTGAGTCAGACCTCGATGCCGACGGCGGCCGAGCACCGTGCGAGCTCGTCCGCGGAAAGCTCGAGATCGGCGGCCTTCGCCGAGTCTGTGATGGATGCCGCGCGGCTCGCGCCCGGGATGGGGATCACGGTGTCGCTCAGCGAGAGCTCCCACGCCAGCACCACCTGCTGAGGGCTGACACCGTGCGCCTCGCCGATCTCCGCGAACGCGGCGAAACGAGAGCCGACGGCGCGCGCACCGCCACCGGTCCCGCCGAGCGGACTCCACGGGAGGAAGGCGATCCCACGCTTCGCGCAGTACCGCAGTTCGTCGAAGCTGCCCGGATGCCGCGGCGAGAACTCGTTCTGCACGCTCGTGAGGTTCCCCTCGCCGAGCACCTGCTCGGCGATCTCGATCTCCTCGACGCTCGC
This sequence comes from Microbacterium marinum, assembly GCF_014204835.1. Taxonomy (NCBI): domain Bacteria; kingdom Bacillati; phylum Actinomycetota; class Actinomycetes; order Micrococcales; family Microbacteriaceae; genus Microbacterium; species Microbacterium marinum. Next base: position 2,937,727 of record NZ_JACHMD010000001.1, read on the forward strand.
GTTCGAGATGCCGACGGCGCGGATCTTGCCCTCCTGCTGCAGCGTCTTCAGGTTCTCCATGACCTCGCCGTAGACCATCCAGCGGTCGGGGCGGTGGTACTGGTACAGGTCGATCACGTCGACCTGCAGGTTGCGGAGCGACTTCTCCACCGCCGACCGCAGGTAGGCGATCGACCCGTCACGGCCCCACTGCTCGCCCTCGGACCGCGTGATGCCGCCCTTGGTGGCCACGGTGATCGACGAGCGGTCACCGCCCCACCCGCCGAGCGCGTCGGCCACGATCTTCTCGTTGTGGCCCATCGTGTCCCAGCTCGGGGCGTAGATGTCGGCCGTGTCGACGAGCGTCACGCCGGCATCGAGAGCAGCCCGGACGGTCGCGACGGCATCCTCGTGCGACGGGTAGGTCTTGTCGTTGTTCATCGACACCGGCATGGCGCCGAGTCCGATGGCCGAGACAGTGAACGGTCCGAGCGTGCGCTGCTTCATGGGTCTCCTTCGACGGTGGCGTGTCGTATCGGCATCCAGCCTGCCAGCACTGGGCCGACCCTCCTCCGGGCTTGACAGCCGCTCAGCGCACCGTGAGCCGTTCACGCACCTGACGGCGCAGCACCTTGCCGATCTGAGATCGAGGCAGATCGTCCACCTGGACGACCCGCTTGGGCACCTTGTACGCGGCGAGGTGCGTGCGCGCGAAGTCCTTGAGGCCGGCGGCGTCGAACACCGCGTTCTGCTTCACCACGACCGCGGCGACCACGTCCTCGCCGCCCGAGGGTCGGGTCACGCCGACGACGGCGGCCGCCTCCACATCGGGGTGCAGCGCCAGCACCTGCTCGACCTCGCTGGGGCTCACGTTGAAGCCTCCGGTGATGATGAGCTCCTTGACCCGGTCGACGACCGTGACGAAACCGTCCTCCGACACGGTCACGATGTCGCCGGTGCGCAGCCATCCATCCTCGAGGAGCACCGCGGAGGTCTCCTCGGGGCGGCGCCAGTACCCCTGGAACACCTGCGGACCGCGCACGAGCAGCTCTCCGGCCTCACCGAGGTCGCGGTCGACGGCAGGGTCGTCGGGGTCGACCACCCGGATCTCGGTGCTCGGGAACGGCACGCCCACCGTGCCCGGCCGGCGGGTGGGGCCGATCGGGTTCCCGAGCGCGACCGGCGACGTCTCGGTCATGCCGTACCCCTCCACGAGCAGGCCGCCGGTCGCTTCCTCCCACCGGGTCACCGTCGGGATCGGCAGGCTCATCGCACCCGAGATGGCGAACCGGATGCTCGAGAGGTCGACATCCTTGCGGCTGCTCGCCCGTGACAGCGCGTCGTAGATCGGCGGAACACCCGGGAGGAAGGTGGGCGGCGACTTCTTGAGGGCCCCGACCACCAGGTCGACATCGAACTTCGGGAAGAGGACGATGCGCGCACCGATCGACACGGCGAAGGTGAGGCAGAGCGTCAGTCCGTACGCGTGGAACATCGGCAGGACGGCATAGAAGGTCTCCTCCCCTTCACGCAGACCCGGTACCCACGCACGTCCCTGCGCGGCGTTGGAGCGCAGGTTGCGGTGCGAGAGGATGGCCGCCTTCGGCACTCCCGTCGTCCCGCTGGTCAGCTGCAGCAGCGCGGTGTCGTCGAGCGCGGGCGCCGGCCACTTGCGTGGGAGGCGGCGCGCGGCGGCGAACTGATCCCAGCGGATGATGCCCTTGGCCGTCGGCTTCTCGGTCATCGCGTCGCGCCGTTCCCGCACCGCGGGCACCGGCAGACGCAACGCGAGGCGCTTGCCCCACGGCAGCGCGTCGGTCATGCGCACCGAGACGATCGCCGACGGTGCGACGTCCTTCGGGAACTCGGCGACGAGGTCGGCGACCTTGTCCCAGACGATCGCGACGACGGCCTCGTGCACCTCGAACTGGTGACGCAGCTCGCGTGCCGTGTACGTGGGGTTGTGCTCGACGACGATCGCGCCGATCCGCAGCGCCGCGTAGAACGCCACCACGTGCTGCGGGCAGTTCGGCAGCACCAGGGCGACGCGGTCCCCCTTCTCCACCCCCAGTTTTCGCAGGGCGTTCGCTGCGCGGGACACCTGCTCACCCAGTTCCGCATACGACGTCTCGGCTCCGAAGAACTCGAGCGCCGTCTTCGATCCGTAGCGGGAGACGGCGTTCTCGAGCAGGGCGACGAGCGTTTCGTCGACGGGATCGATGTCGTGGGGGACGCCAGCGGCGTACGCGTGCAGCCAGGGACGACCCTGCAGAGCGGATGCCGTGGTGTCGGCGGATTCAGGCACGGGATCTCCTTCGTCGGTCACGCCAGAGTAGGGCGCGGCGCCTCTGGATCTGCTGGGGTTGACGGCGCCGCCGGAACCCCTCGATGGGCGCTCAGCGGGCGCCGATCGGGAACATTACAAATTCATAACGGGAATTCCTTGTCACCGTTACCTCGTCGTTATACAGTCGTCAGCACGGTAGTTGTTTTGCTGTGGCAGCTACCGACATGTGATTGCAGGACACTCTTGGTGCAAGGGACAAGGGCCGGTCGGATGCCTCTCCGACCGGCCCTTACTCTGTCCGGGACGCCCGTGCCAGGCGAAGGCCGCGGGTCAGACTCCGCCGCCGCCCCCGCCACCACCGCCGCCCCCGGCCGCACCGCCGCCCGCCGAGCCGCCCGTCGATGACGACGACGATGCGGCCGCCGACAGCGACCCGATACCCGCGGAGAACGACGCGGCGTTGAAAGCGGTCGCGCCGGCGTACCAGGTCGGCGCGGCGAGACCGTTCGAGTCGTACAGCACGGCGAGCCGGCGCGACCATTCCGCCTCCTGTCCGAACACGACGGCGTAGGGCAGCAGCGTCTCGTAGAGGTGGAGCATCTCGCGCGCATCTCCGACGTCCACCGGGCGCCGCTCCGCCCCCTCGGGCGACTGCAGCGTCCGGATCCGGTCGGCCTCCGCCCACTCGATGAAACGTCGCAGCCCGGCGAGGTGGTCGCGCACCTCCGCACCCGCCTCGGTCAGCGGCGTGTGGAGCGTCAGCAACAGCACCGCGATCGCGAGGAGGATCGAGACGATCAGTGCGAGGACCGGCCAGAGTGGATCGACCGCGGCATCCAGCATGACGATGCTGCACACGACGACGACACCGGCGAGGATGAACCCCGACATCTGGGGTGCCAGGCGGCGCCACAGCGGCACCGGGCGGTACAGGCCTCGCGCCTTCAACGCTGCGCTCGCCTCGGAGAGGATCCGCTGAGCGGTCTTCGAGAGCCGGGTGTCCTGGCTGCCGAACTCGTACGTCTCGCCGATGACGCCCGTCGGGAACAGCCCCTCGAGCAGCAGGCGCCCATCGCCGTCGGCGCGCGTCGGGTCCACCAGCTCGGCGACCAGCTTCGACTGCCCCCAGCGCGGCTTCTCCCCCGCCATGATGCGGATCGACCCCGCGACCGCCTGCTCCAGCACCTCGGCGGGAATCGCCTTGCCGGGTTTCGCGAGGAACACCGCCGACTCCAGGGCGTCGACGCCCGCCGGAGGTGTGAACTCGGCCACGACGGTGGGGCGCCCCGGCGCGTCGCGGAGGACGCCACGCAGGAGCGCGAGGGCCCAGCCGAGCACGCCGAGCAGGGCGAGCAGAGCCGCAAGCTGCACCCCACTCCACGGGGACCCCGTATACGAGGTGTCGAGGGCGACGAACGTCCCCTCCTCGAAGCCGACCGCCATCGTCAACGTCTCCCCCGGGCCGAGGTCGCGCGCCGTCGCCGTCACGCTCACCCCGTCGTTCGTCTCGACGAGATCTACGCTCTCGCAGGCGTCCGTCGCACCCTGGCGGCCCGCGTAGCAGGCGCTCACACCGACGGCATCCGCGAGCTCCGGGCCGACAACGAGCCGCGACGTCACACGATCGAACGACTGCTTCCAGTCCACGCCGTTCACGTCCCAGTAGAGCTCGAGGCCGGTGTCGGGGAAGTCGTTCACCACCCCATCGAGGGTGTAGGTGAAGACGAAGCGCTGCTCACCGCGCAGGAAGGCGTCGTCGCGCGCCACGATCTCGATCCCGTTGTCGACGTCATCGGTCTCGACGTCCCACTCCCTGCCGTTCCCGTCCGTGACGGAGATGACGTCGGGGCGGAGCGGACGACCCCGGTACTCGTCGGGGATCACCCGCCGCATGCCGTGGTTCTGATCGGCATCGGGGAAGACGGCGACGAAATCCTCCACCACCCGCATGCGACTGACGCCGTCGTCGTCGCGCGTGAGCGTGTATTCGGCGTCGAGACTCGCGAAGCGGAAGTCGTCGACATCGGCCGCCGATGCCGGCACCGACACGATCACACCGAGCACCACCAGCAGCACGGATGCCGCGAACCGACCGAGCCCCCGAGAAGTCGTCACTCAGCCACCCTATGAGCGGCGATACAGTGGACGCCATGACAGACCGCCGCCTCGCCGTCGCCGCGTGGGAGAGTCTGTTCCGTGCTCAGCACGAGCTCATGAACGACTTCGAGCAGGATTTCGACGGCGACGACCTCGCTCAGGCCGAATACGACGTCCTCCTGACGGTCACCCGCGGCGAGGACCAGTCCGCGCGACTGCGCGACGTGACGGCGAACATGCTCATCAGCCAGCCCAGCGTCTCGCGACTCGTCGACCGCATGGTCAGCCGCGGACTCATCACCAAGTGCCCCGACCCGTCCGACGGCCGCGGCGCGATCGTCACGGCGACGGAGAAGGGTGCGGGAGCGTTCCGTCGCGTCGCCACCGTCCACGGCCGCACGATCGCGGATCGGATGGCTGTCCTCTCCGACGAAGAGCTCGCACAGCTGAAGGCATTGACCACCAAACTCCGAGGGCTCTGACCTCGAACGCGCGAAGGCCCCGCATCCGGTTCGGATGCGGGGCCTTCGTCGCTCGGCGGCGCGGACGCCGCCGGGCGGTCACTGGTCGATCGGCTGCGGCTGGTCGGACTCCGACGCGGTGATCGTCGACGGCGAGCCGTCGGCGACGACCTCGATCTTGCGGGGCTTCGCCTTCTCGCTGACCGGGATGGTCACACTCAGCACGCCGTTGCTGTACGACGCGGCGATCGCCTCGGTGTCGATGCCCTGACCGAGGTTCAGCTGACGCAGGAAGCTGGCCGCCTCGCGCTCGCGGGTGATCCACTTCACGCCGTCGCCGGAGGACAGCGTCCGCTCGGCGCGGATGGTCAGCAGCTGCCCATCGACGTCGATGTCGACCGAGCCGGGGTCGATGCCGGGCAGGTCCGCGGTGAGGACGTAGTGATCGCCGTCGCGGTACAGGTCCATCGGCATCCGTCGCGGGCCGCGGCGCGGGTCGAAGAGGGTCGACGCGAAGCGGTCGATGTCACGGAACGGGTCGTACGTGGCCATGATTCTCTCCTTGTCCAATCTGGTCCGAAAGTTGAGTCGGTGTGACTCAAGTGAGATCAGATTAGCACTCGATGGCGGCGAGTGCTAATGGTTCTCCGAGGGCGAACGTCGCCCCGTCGAGACCTAGGCTGACGGGGTGACGCCGCACGAGATCGCCCCCGAACCCGCCGACCCGTTCCTCTGGCTCGAGGAGGTCTCGGGCCCGCGAGCGCTCGAGTGGGCCGCCGATCAGACCGACCGCACGAACGAGACGTTCGCCGGCACGACCCGGTCGGCACTGGAGGAGCGCCTGACGCGGATCCTCGACGATCCCGACCGCCTCGTCGTCCCTGGCCGACACGGGGACCTGATGTACGACCTGTGGCGCGACGCGGACAACCCGCGGGGATTGTGGCGCCGCACCTCGCGCGCCGCGTTCGCCGCCGGGTCGCCCGAGTGGCAGGTGCTGCTCGACATCGACGCGCTCGGGCGGGAGGAGGGGCGCACCTGGTCATTCGCCGGCGCGACGCACGCGCCAGCGGGATCGGATCGTGCGCTCGTCCGCCTGAGCCCCGACGGCGGTGACGCCGCCGTCGTCCGCGAGTACGACCTCGCGGCGGCTCGCTTCGTCGACGACAGCCCCTTCTCACTCGACGCGCACAAGCACCGTGTCGCGTGGATCGACAGCGACACGCTCCTGGTCGCCACCGCCCTCCACGGGGGCGGTGTGACCGACTCCGGCTACCCGATCACCGCGCGCGTCTGGCACCGGGGCACCGTCCTCGACGACGCCCCGCCGATCCTTTCGGGGGCGGCGTCGGATGTGGGCGTGTTCGTGCACGTCGACCACACCGACGGGCACGCCACCCCGCTCATCGTCGTGGCGCACGACTTCTTCTCCTCCGAGACGTGGGCGTGGCGCGACGGAACCGCGACGCTCCTCGCGGCGCCTCAGGACGCGGTCGTCGACGTCCACGGCGACCTCGCGGCCGTGCGGACGACCACGCCCTGGCAGGTAGCCGGGCAGACGCATGCCGCCGGAACCCTGCTGATCGGCCCCGTCACGACCCTCACCGAGGGAGACGGCTCGGACCTGCGGGTCGCGTTCACACCTACGGCGGGCACGGTGCTCGACACCTGGACCTGGACGCGTCGGCGCCTGATCCTGACCGTCCTCGACGACGTGCAGAGCCGCATCGTCTCCCTCGATCCCGCCGGCGACGACCGCCTCGAGATCGACCTGGGCCTCGGATCCGACGACCTGTTCAGCGCGAGCATCGCCACCCTCGACGCCGACATCGACGACGAACTGTGGATCGTCGCACGCGGATTCCTGACCCCGGCCACCCTGATCGTGACGGATGCCGTGACGCCCGCGCCACGCGTCGTGGCACGCGGCCGCGCCGCGTTCGACACCAGCGGTTTGGTCGCGCGCCAGCACTGGGCGGTGTCGGCCGACGGCACCCGCGTCCCGTATTTCGAGGTCGGACCCCGTGAGCGCTCCGGCATCCTCCCCGTCCTGATGAGCGGCTACGGCGGGTTCGAGCACGCCCTCACGCCCGAGTACCCCGCGATCGTGGGCCCGGCGTGGCTGGAGAAGGGCCGGGTCTTCGTCGTCGCCAACATCCGCGGGGGCGGCGAGTTCGGGCCCGCGTGGCATCTCGCGGCGCTCCGGGAGAACCGTCACCGCGCGTACGAGGACTTCGCCGCCGTCGCGCGCGACCTGGTCGCGCGGGGCATCACGACCCCCGACCGCGTCGCCTGCCACGGGCGCAGCAACGGCGGGCTGCTGGTGGGGAACATGCTGACGCTGTACCCCGACGACTTCGGCGCGATCGTCTGCGGCGTGCCGCTGCTGGACATGCGCAGGTACACGCGACTCTCCGCCGGTGCGAGCTGGATCGCCGAGTACGGCGACCCCGACGACCCCGACGACTGGCGTTTCGTGCAGTCCTTCTCGCCGTACCACCTCATCGAGCCGGGCCGCGCGTACCCGGCATCCCTCATCTATGCCGCCGCGAGCGACGACCGGGTGGGCCCGGCACAGGCGCGGAAGATGGCCGCACGTCTCCACGCCGAGACCGACGCCGAGGTGCACTACCTCGAGCCGGTCGAGGGAGGGCACGCGGGGACCATCGACTCGGCCGCGACCGCGTCATTGCACGCGACGATCCACGCCTTCCTCGACGCGACGGTGGCCAAGGACTCCTGAGCGGGTCAGGGCCGCTGGAACGCGATCAATCCGATCGTGTTGCCCTCGCTGTCGCGGATGAACGCCTGCCACTCGTCGAGGTCGAAGAACAGCAGCCCGGCACCGTCGAAGCGGGCGATCTGCGCGAGACTCATGCCCGCTCCTTCCGTGGCGTGACACCACCGTCGGCACGCCTCCCCTCTAGTGTGGGGTTCGGGAGGATCCACCGCCATGAGCACCATCGGCACCGTCGAGGACGATCTGGCCCGCGTCCTCGCTCAGACCGAAAGCGCCACGCGTCCGGGTGACCCGGCCCGCGCACGGCTTGAGGTGCATTTCTCCGACCTGCACCGCGCCGCGTCGCGCCTCTTCGGCGGGGCAGCCGATGGCGCCGAGCGGCTCGACGCCCTCGTCGAGATCGCCCTCGAGGCCTGGCACACGCGCACGCTCGACCTCAAGGTGCACGGCGATCAGCGCGCGGCCGATCCGCAGCGGCTGTCGTCGCGGTACGCGCTGGGCGCGGCCTGCTATGCCGACCGGTACGCCGGCAACCTCGCGGGCCTTCGCGACGAGATCCCGTACCTGCGGCATCTCGGGGTCTCACTCCTCCACGTCCTCTCGCCGTTCGCACCGGGCACGGACGGTCGCCCCGACCTCACCCGCATCGACCCCGGCCTGGGATCGATGGACCGCCTCTCCGCCCTGGCCGCCGACCTGCGCCTGGCCGGGATCTCGCTCGCTGTCGACGTGACCTGCGGCGACGACCCCGTGACCTTCGCCCGCGACGTGTCGCATCTCGCCGGATGCGGCGTCGAGGTGTTCGTCATCTCCGATACGGATGCCGCCGCGCTCGCGTCTGCCGTGCTCGCCATCGGCGCGCCCGGCGTGCAGGTCCTCGCACCCTCACAGAGTTCGGCACCGCTGTGGGAAGCGCTCGCGACCGGTGACGCGGCCGCGCTGCGCCGGGCCGTGTCGTGGCGCTCGGGCGCGACGGGGATCACCTCGATCCGCGACGCCGACGCGGTGCACTGGGCCGGCGACGGCGACGCGCTGACGGCCTTCTACGAGCGCTCCGGGCGGGGTGTCGCCGCCGACGGCGGGCTCGCGGGAACCACGGCGTCTCTCGCCGGGCTCGGCGACGACGACCCGCACGCCGAAGCGCGCGTCGCCCTGGCGCACGCCCTCGCCCTGAGCCTTCCCGGTGTGCCGATGCTGTGGTTGGGCGACGAGGTCGGGCAGCTCAACGACGACAGCCACCGCGACGACCCGGAACGGCGAGACGATCCGCGATGGCTGCACCGCGGTCAGAAGCCTCGCGACCTCTACGCGGCTCGCCACGACACCGGATCCGCCGCCGGGCGCGTCTTCCAGACGATCACCAAGCTGATCGCCGTGCGCCACACGACACCCGAATTCGACGGCTCCTGCCTGGTGGATTTCGAAGTGCCCGCCGAATCGATCGTGGCCTTCCAGCGCCCCGGCGATGACGGGGTGGTCCTCGTCATCGCCAACGTCGGCTCCGCCGCGGCATCCATCCCCGCCGTGACCTTCTCGGGATTCGATGCGGATGCCGAAGACCTCGTCGACGGCATCCGCATCGACCTCGCGGAGGACCTGGAGCTCGCACCCTACGAGGTGCGCTGGCTCCGCGTGGTCCCGCGGAGCTGACTCAGTCCTCGACCACCCGGACGGTGACGTCGATGTTGCCGCGCGTCGCGTTGGAGTAGGGGCAGACCTGGTGCGCGGCGTCGGCGATCCGCTGCGCCTGCTCCGGGTCGAGGTGCGGGATGACGACCTCGAGCTCGACGGCGAGGCCGAACCCGCCCTGCCCGTTCGAGCCGATGTGCACCCGGGCGCCGACGCTCGTGTCCTCGAGCTTCACCTTCTCGGCGCGGGCGACGGACTGCAGCGCGCTGTGGAAGCACGCCGCGTAGCCCGCGGCGAAGAGCAGCTCGGGGTTCGGAGCGCCGCCGGGCCCGCCCATCTCGGTGGGGATGCGGACATCGGTGTCGATCAGTCCGTCGCGCGTGCTGACGTGGCCGTTGCGGCCGTCGCCGATCGCGAGTGCCTCTGCGGTGTAGATGGCGTCCATGACTGTTCCTTTCCTCAGGAGGCCGCGGCCTCGTTGTTGGCTCTGATGGCGGCGTTGAGCGCGTGTACGGCGTCGAGCACCGCGCGTGCGCCGTCGCCGGTGAGTCCCGTGCAGCGGGCGATCTCGACGCCGACGTCGCGCATCTCGGCGCGCATCTCCCGACCCGCCGCGGTCAGCGTGATCTCCACGACGCGGTCGTCCTCGGGGCGTCGGGTGCGGGCGACGAGGTCACGGGCCTCGAGGCGGCGCAGCAACGGCGACAGCGTGCCCGAGTCGAGGAAGAGCTGCTCCCCCAACTCCGAGACCGTTCGAGGCTCGGCATCCCACAGGGCGACCAGGACGAGGTACTGCGGGTAGGTCAGCTTCCACGGCGCGAGCACCCGGCGGTACGCCTGGCCGAACGCGTGGCTGGCCGAGTACATGCCGAAGCAGACCATGTCGTCGATCACGCTCATACCCCTAGAGTTGCACGCAATTGAGTTGCGCACAACCTGTCACGGCGACGACGCGAGCGCCACAGTTCCCCGCCCGCGTGCGTCAACGGGAAAAGCCCCGCCGGAGCGGGGCTTTTCAGGACTGTCTCAACACAGTGTGCGCCCGAAGGGACTCGAACCCCTAACCTTCTGATCCGTAGTCAGATGCTCTATCCATTGAGCTACGGGCGCATGGCCCGTGTTTCAGGGCCGAGGACCAGAGTACCCCACGCACGGCCCGACCCGAAATCGGCGCGGCTACTCGAGCTCGCTGAGGTCGACAGCGCCACGGTCGGCGGTCTCCACGGGCGGCGGCTCTACCCCTTCCGCGCGCAGCGCCTGCTGCTTAGCGACGCTCCGCCGATGCGCGCGGAGCTTCGGCAGATCGACGAGGCGGAGGGCCTGCATCCGCGCGCCGCGCATGCGCTCGTAGTCGGCGTCGAGGTCGGGACGCGCGGCCGAGATGCGCAGCGAGCGGTCGATGTTCTTCGACACCTCACCCCACGCCGCTTCGCGCGCGTCCGCGACGAGCTTGCGCAGCTCCGCGTCGTCGGCGGCGCGCAGTCGCAGCTCCCGGGCGACGTGCTGCGACTGCTTCACGCGCCGACGCAGGTTGCGTACGTCGCGACGCCGGTAGTCGTGCGTGCCGCTCGAGTCGGAGTAGCGGTTGCGTGCCGCCTTCCGCTCGCGGTCGGTGCGCGCGGCATCCGCCTCGGCTTCAGCGGCCAAGCCGAGCAGCGTTTCCCGGGCGTCAGGCAGGAAGGCATCGGGGTCGAAGTCGTCTCCGTCGACGAGGATGTGCACGAGGATGCGGTTCTTCAACGCCAATCGCGTCGCCGCGGACGCGATGTAGAGCCCCTCGGCGACGACGTCCCGGGTCTTGACCCGCTCATTGTCCGTCACGTTCACCCCTCGGCATCGATCTTACGCGGGAGGCGGCTGAGCACCGAGGGCGCATCTCCTAGCACCGGTCGGCCCGCCCGACAAGCCGTGGGCCGAGACGCTCCCCGCGCGTAGCGTGGCAGGCGTCGAAGGCCCCCGGTGAGCTGACTCCCGGGGGCCTTTGGCTTGCTCACGCCCGGTGCGGCAGCGCGTGCCCGGCCGGTCCGTCGCCGCGTAGCGGCGGGTACCGCCAGGCGAGGCGGGCCACCCCGCCCGGCTCGATGTCGACGAGCAGGGTGTGCGGGGTCTGGATCATTCGGAGCTCGGCATGCCACGAGCCGTCGGCGTCGACGCCGGCGGTGCTGCGAAACGGCACCGCATCGAGTCCGGCCTCGGGAGCCGGCCACTCCCCTGCAGCCCAGGCGCCGCGCCCGATCGGCAATGTCACGTCGACCCCGTCGCCACGGAGCCGCGCGAGCCAGCCGTCCGCGATCGGCGACACCTCGAGTCGCTCGGCACCGGGAACCGAACCACCGCTCGAGAACGGTCCCGGCACGGTCGCCCCGACCTCGACGTCGAACGCCCCCTCGAACGTGCCACCGGCATCGCCGGGGAGCGGCAGCGCGAGCCCTGCGAGGCGCTCGGCGAGCGCGCCATCCGCTTCCGTCGTCCCGGCACCGGACATCGCCGGCACCAGGTGGGTCGTGAGGAGGTCGAGAAGGCCCTGCATGTCGACCGTCTCCGCCGTGGTCACAACGACCGCATCCTGCTCGGGCCACACGATGATGAACTGCCCGTAGGCGCCGTCGCCGCGGAATCCGTGCCGGTTCATCCAGTACTGGAAGCCGTACCCCTGCTGCCAGTCCACCGGATCGGCCGCGCCCGGCGCGCGGTGCGCGGCGTCGTTCTCCGTCTGCAGCGACGTCGCCTGCGCGACCCACGCCTCGGGCAGCAGCTGCGCGTCGCCGAACCGGCCACGGTCGAGCACGAGCTGTCCGGTCTTGGCGAGGGATTCGGTGCGCACGTGGATCCCGGAGAACGCCATCTCGACGTCGCCGATCATCATCCACTGCGCCTCGTCGATGCCGAGGGGATCGAGCAATCGCGGACGCAGATAATCGAGGATGCCGCCACCCGTCGTCTTCGCGACGAGCCGGCCGACTCCGTAGATCGTGGGCTGGTTGTAGCAGAACAGCGTCCCCGGCTCGCGTTCGGGCGGTACCGCGAAGAAGCCGGCCAGCAGATCACCTTGCGATGCCGCCGCCGCGCGGTCGAGCGTCTCCTGCTCATGGCCGCTCGACATCGACAGCGCGTGCCGTACGAGGTAGCGGTCGTACTTCTCGTCGACGCCGTCGGGCACGAGCTCCCGGAAGTGGTCGACCATCCGGTCGTCGAGCCCGAATCGCCCCTCCGAGATCGCGAGTCCGGCTGCCGCTGACGTGAATGTCTTCGACAGCGAGTACACGAGGTGCTTCAGGTCGGCGGCGTACGGCGCCCACCACCCCTCGGCGACCACGTGTCCGTGCCGGAGCACCATGAGGCTGTGGAGCTCGTGGTCGCTCGCCTCGAGCGCGTCGAGCAACCGGTCGACGCCGGCGGCATCCACCCCCTGCGCGGACGGAGCGGACCGGGGCAGGGAAGCGGACGACGACGTCATCGTCCCATCGTACGAAGCGGGCGCGGGCGTCCGCTCAGAATGACGAGATCCGCCAGGATGCCGCGAACTCCACACCCGGCGCGAGTGTCACGAGCCCGGTGTCGTAGGGGTAGCGGTCGGCGTTGAACGCGTCGGGGGCCGAGGTCATCGGCTCCACGGCGACGCCGGTGCGGTGGTCGGGGTTCGCGGCGCCGTCGGGCTTGTCACCCGTGTACACCTGCACCCACGGGCACTCCGCACCCCAGGCGACCTCCACGCCGACGCCGGACGGATCCGTGAGGCGCAGGACGGCGCCGTCCGCGGCATCCGTCTCGAGATCGGTGAACGCGTGGTCGAGCTGGACCCCGCCCAGCGGACGCGGCTCGCGGCGGTCGAAGCGCTCCGGGTCGTGGTCGGCGACGGGGTGCAGCGCGACCGGGCTGAGCCGGTCGGGGGTGACCTCGAGGACGGATGCCGCCGGGAGGCGAAGCGTCCATTCGTCCAGCGGCGCAGGTCCGGCGACGAGGTAGGGGTGCGGGCCCGTGCCGAAGGGGGCGTCGGTCGCGCTCTGGTTGATGGCACGGACGGTCTGGGTCAGCCCGTCGGCGCCGAGGGCGTACGTCGTCTCGACGCGGACACGCCACGGGTAGCCGGTCTGTGGCTGGATGACCGCTTCGAGGGTGACGGCGTCATCGCTCTGCGCGACGACGCCGTAGTCGAGCCACGCGGCCAGACCGTGGAGCGCCTGCGACCGTTCGGGCTCGGTGAGCGCGGTGACGTACTCCGTACCGGCGAACGTGTAGGTGCCGCCGACGATGCGGTTCGGCCACGGCGCGAGCGTCGCGCCGCGGTAGTCGGGGCGCACCCGGTCGGCGTCGAAGGACAGGATGAGGTCGCGCCCGTCGTGGCGCAGCACGCGCAGCGACGCGCCGACCGAGGCGATGACGGCCTCGTAGGCGCCGGAGCGCAGCGAGTACTGGATGCCCGAGGCGGGCGGAGGGGCAGAGGTCACGGGCGGAGCATCACTTTCAGGGCGTCGCGGTCGTCCATCAGACGGTAGCCCTCGGCGGCGTCGTCGAGGGGGAGCTCGCGATCGAACACGGCCCCGGGATCGACCGTACCGTCCAGCACCCCCGGCAGCAGGGCGTCGATGTAGGCACGCACCGGCGCCACACCGCCGGCGATCGTGACGTTGCGTTCGAACTGCACCCGCCCGACGGGTCCGTCGGAGTATTGCGGCACGCCGACCCGCGTGACGGTTCCGCCGGCGCGGACCACACCGAGGGCCTGTTCGTACGCCGGCAGGTGCCCGACGGCGTCGACGACGACGTGCGCGCCGTCACCGCCGGTGAGATCGCGGACCGCCGCGACCCCGTCCTCACCGCGCTCGGCGACGACGTCGGTCGCACCGAAGCGACGACCGAGGTCGGTCCGGGCGCGATGCCGACCCATCAGGACGATCCGCTCCGCGCCGAGCTGCCGCGCAGAGAGGACGGCCAGCAGCCCGACCGCGCCATCGCCGATCACGACGACGTCCTTCCCCGCCCGGACCCCGCCGGTCACGGCGGCATGCCAGCCGGTGCCGTACACGTCGCTCAGGGTGAGGAGCCCCGGCATCCGCTCGTCGTCTTCGGTCACGTCGACGCGGTACAGGGTCCCGTCTGCGAAGGGCGCCCGGCGATACTGCGCCTGCGCCCCGCCGGCACCCGTGGGGACACTCAGGCCGGCGACCCGGCACGAGGTCTGCAGCCCTTCGCGACAGAAGTCGCACACCCCGCACGAGAAGACGAACGGCACGATGACGACGTCTCCGGGTGCGACGGTGCGCACGTCAGCTCCGATCTCCTCGACGACGGCGACCATCTCGTGCCCCATCGATCGTCCGGCGGTGTTCGGCTTCATCGAGTGGTACGGGTGCAGGTCACTGCCGCACACGCACGCGACGATCGTCCGGAGCACCGCATCGGTCGGTTGCTCGATCCGCGGTTCGGGGGCGTCGATCACCCGGACGTCGCCGGGACCGTACATGTACGCAGCTCGCATGATCCGATTCAACTACGGATGCCGCGTCACGCGCTGTCGCCGGTCGCGACGGGGCGATCCGCGTGGTTCGACCACTGGCTCCACGATCCCACGTACAGGGCCGGAGCCAACCCGGCGAGCCGAGCGGCGAATACCGCCTGCGCGGCCGACACCCCCGACCCGCAGTACAGGCCCAGCTCGGTGTCGTCTTCGACGCCCTGCGCGGCGAACCGCGCGCGCAGCTGCTCCGCGGGAAGGAATCGGCCGTCGGCGTCGAGGTTGCCTCCGACGGGCAGATTCCTCGCGCCGGGGATGTGTCCCGCACGCGGGTCGATCGGCTCGCTCTCGCCGCGGTAGCGCTCCGGGGCGCGCACGTCCAGAAGCACGCCGCGCTCGGGAAGACCGGCGGCCTCGTCGATGTCGAGGCGTCGCCGGTGGCCGGGCGTGAGCGCGATGTCGCCGCGTGCCGCCGACTCCTCCCCCGTTGCCAGGGGGAGCCCCGCCTGACGCCACGCGGCGAGTCCGCCGTCGAGCAAGCGGACGTCGGGGACACCGGCATCCGTCAGCACCCACCAGGCGCGCGCCGCGCCGAACGAGAGCCAGTCGTCGTAGACCACGACCGTGTCCCCCTTGTCGATGCCCCAGCGGCGGGCGGCGGTTTGCAGGTCAGCGATCGCCGGCAACGGATGCCGCCCGTCGGTCGCGTCGCCGTGGGCGGCGAGCTCGTCGTCGAGGCTGACGTAGACCGCGCCGGGAATGTGCCCCGCCTCGTACTCCGGCCGTCCGTCGGGCCGGTCGAGCCGCCAGCGGACGTCGAGGACGGTCAGCGGCGCGTCGGACGCGCGGAGTTCGGTCAGGTCGGTCGGGGAGATGAGACGGGCATCGATCATGAGGCGACCCTATTGCGGCTGCGAGTTCCGCTCACGCGACAGCGCCGGAGCCCTGTGAGGACTCCGGCGCTGTGCGGGAAGCTGTCGGATCGGAACCGATCCTGGAGCGGTCAGTCGCCGAGGATGCCGTCGACCAGGTCGTTCACGTCGGACGAGACGTCGCCCACGGCGTCGTCGACATCGCTCGTCACGTCGGTGACGATGTCGCCGGTCTCCGTGCCGAGGTCGCTCGTGACGTCGCCGACCTCAGCGCCCACGTCGCCCACGTTCGAGGAGACGTCGTTGCCGGAGCCGACCTCGTTGCCCGAGCCGACGGGAGCGTCGACCGAGGTGTCGTTGCCCGAGCCGAGAGGCGCGGTCACGTCGTTGCCCGAACCGATCGGTGCGTCGTTGCCGGAGCCGATGTCGCCGGTCGAGACGTCACCGAGGTTGACGTCGCCGGTGGAGATGCCACCGCTGTTGCCGTTCGCGCTGACGACGTCGCTCAGCCACGTCTGGAGCGTGTCCTGGGCGTCGAGGAAGTCGGTGAAGCCCTCGGTCGCGGTGGTGGTGTCGGTGGTCGTGTTCTCGGTTTCGGCAGCGTTCGCCGGCAGGGCGAAGCCCGCGGTGAGGGCGACGGCGGCGAGGCCGGTCGAGCCGATGACGAGGTTCCGCTTCAGGTTGGTACGCATGAGTCTGTCTTCCTTCCTTCAGTGCGGCTTTCGCACGATGGGTTGTCCGGAAGGGGCGGGAGATCGGATTGGACGGATGCCGCGGTTCAGCGGCATCCGCTCTTCTGGGCGTGCTGCGATCGCCGCCCTGACACGGATGTCGCGGATTCCTGGCAGTTCCCTGACTCGGCCGATCCGGCGGCGGAACGCCGGACTCAGGCGATGACGTTGCGACGGGTCAGTGCCGGGGTGCGCGGTGACACGAGCCAGTTGACGGCGGCGATCCCGAGCGGGAGGGCGACGACGAGCGTGCCGAGCAGCCACCACGGGATGTCGGCCAGGTCCATCGCGCCCTGCCCCGCGGTCTGAGACTGCAGCCAGAAGCCAATGGGCGGGAGGATGCCGGCGGTCGCACCCGCGAACGTGCCGAAGCCCGCGATGACGAGCCCCTGCCAGAAGCCGATGCGACGACGCAGGCCGCGCGTTCCCCCGACAGCGGCGAGGGTCGCATCGTCGGGTCGACGCTCGAAGCGGGCGAGGCCGAGGGCGACGGCGCTCGCTCCGACGACGAGCACGGCGACGCCGATCAGCAGCGGGATGAGCCAGCTCTCGGCCCCCGAGGGGCCGGTCTCGACCCAGGAGGAGACGCCGTACTCATCCGTCGAGGTGCCGTCGACGAGGGCGTAGAGCCGGTCCATGTCGTCCTGGGTCGGCGGCTCCGCGAACTGTCCGAAGAGGTGCCGTTCGACGACGGTGATCCCGAGGTCCGCCGCCGTCTCCGGCGAGATGGCGACCGTCACTCCCGATTCCGGCGCGTCGACGACGATCGCGTCGAGCCGGCGCTCCCAGGCGGCGTCTTCCGCGGGCTCGGGTTCGAAGACGGTTCCGTCGTCCCTGGCGAGGGTCGCAGGGTCGATGGGATAGTTCTCCGGGGCACCGCCGAAGACCCACTGACGTTCCGTCCACGCGCCGACGGCGATCGTGTCGTCGGTGACGTACCCGGCGTCGAGGACGAAGGCGGCTCCGCCCTCGTAGGCGGCTCGCTCCTCCGCGCTCACGCGGACACCGAGGACCGTCTCGAGTCCGTCGGCAGGAACGACCGTCAGGTTGTTCTGCGGACCGTTCAGCTCACCCCAGCTCCACCCCATACCGGCGGCGTCCTCGCCTCGCTCGCGCAACACCCGCTCGGGCATGAGCGCGGTCGCGCGCAGGGCATCGGCTGGAATCTCCGAGGCGGTTTCGGCCCAATACTCCTCCTGACGCGACACCGTCGTCGTCTCGACCACGCCCGCGGCGACCATCGCATCGCGTGCGGCGTCTGCGGCCGTCCCGGCGGTCGCCGCGTCGAGGGGCGCTTCCCCGGCGGGGTAGAGGGTGGTGATGGCCGTGCCGATCGGCGCGCTGTACATGTAGCTGCGCGCGGACTGCTCGACACTCATCACGCCCAGGCCGATCGCGAACACGCCGACGAAGACCGTGGCGCCGATCGCCGCGAAGGCCGGCACGGTGCGCGCACCGTTGGCGACGGCGTCGCGCGAGGCCATGCGCGCCGCGATCCCGAGTCGCGACAGCAGGCGCGACGCGAGCCACAGCAGCCACCGACCCGACAGGATGATCCCGATCTGGGCGAGGATCGGTCCGCCGATGATGCCGACGAACGGCAGCCACCGCAGCGGCGAGTCGTAGGCCAGGGTCGTGCTCGCCGTGACGGCGCCCGCCGCGATGCCGCAGACGACGGTGATCGCGACACCCACGAGGATCAGCAACGATCCCCACAACGGGCGGGCCGCCGTGACCTTCTGTGGACGACGAGCGCCGCGCAGGGCGCTGATCGTGTCGGACCTTCCCACGCCACGTGCCGGGACGAGAGCCGAAGCGGTGCCGACGAGCACAGCGAAGACGAGGATGCCGACCAGCAGGAGCCACGGCACGTGGAAGCCCCAGAACATCGTCGCCGAGCCGTTGTCGGTGAGGGCCATGACGAGCGCTCCGAGCCCCACGCCGGCGGCGAGCCCCACGCCGCCGGCGATGAGCCCCAACACGGTGCCCTGGAGGAGCACCGTGCGTCTGAGATCCTTCGCATCCGCACCGACGCTGGCCGCGATGGCGAGCGCGCGCTGCTGCCTGCGGGCGCTGACAGCGAAGGCGGCACCCGCGAGCATGACGACCATGTAGGCGGCGGCCACACCACCGGCACCCAGGCCCGCGGCGAGCGCGAGCACGCTGTAGAGCTGCTGCGTCGCAGAGTCGACGTACATGTTGCCGTCGGGCAGCGAGAAGGCCGGCGGGTCGAGGACCACCTCGCGCGAGTAAGCCACGAAGCCCGCCTCGTTGAGCTCCTGCACGGCCGGCCAGTCGAGCGAGAGCTCGGGCAGGTACCACGCGGGCGTGCCGAAGCGGTCGGCGTCGACGAACGCGACGCCGCTTCGATCGTGCGGCATCGAGGCGTCGTCGAACGTGCCGGTGATCTTGTACGCGTCGCCTGACTCCGCGAGGACGATCTCTCCGCCGATCCGACCATCGATCCTGTCGAGCGTCGCTGCGGTGACGAGGACCTCGTCGGATGCCGCAGGCGCACGCCCGTCGACCAGCGCGAACTTCCCCTCGAATCGGTCGTCCCAGATTGCGCCGCCCCATGCGGTGACCAGACCCATCCCCTCGGCGGTCTCGATCCGGATCTCGCCCTGCGAGATCGCCACGGTGCGTGTCCCGGCGGGAAGCGCGGAGGTCGGATCGGTCGGGAACTCGCCCTCCGGGATCTCACCGGAGAAGTCCGAGCCGTATCCGGTCATCCACACCTGATCGGGCGCCTGCCAGAAGCCCTCACCGGGGACGCCGGCCGCCCCCACCCACGCCTGCATCCGACCGAGTTCGACGTCGGCCCGCTCCTCGGGAGTCCCGATCATGCTGTCGACGTACACCGCGACGCCCGCCATGCCCGCGATCGGCAGCGCGATGAGGGTCATGATCAGCAGCGACGACACCCAGGTGCGTCGCACCTGCCGCCGCGCGATACGTGCCGACACCCGCAGCCGCGCGCTGCGCGATCGTTTCGGCGGCTTCACGCGGGTCGCTGGCGTCGCGGCATCCGTCCGACGCCGCTCCTGCACTTCAGTCATCGCTCATCCCCCTGCAGAACTCCACCGTCTTCGTCCCCCCCCGGCGTCCGTCACAGCCCGAATGTGCCGTCCACGACACGATCCGGTGGAGTTCTGCAGGTCGTCATCACGCCTCCGCCAGCAGCGCGTCGGCGCCGGCGCGCTGCGACTGGTCGACGATCCGGCCGTCGCGCAAGAACACGATGCGGTCCGCCCACGCGGCGTGCCGGGCTTCGTGGGTCACGAGGATGCCGGCGGCGCCCTGGTCCACCCGCGCGCGGAGCATCTTCATGACCTGCTCGCCCGTCACCGAATCGAGGGCCCCGGTGGGCTCGTCCGCGAGGATCAGGCGGCGTCCGCCGACGACGGCGCGCGCGATCGCGACGCGCTGCTGCTGGCCGCCGGACAGGTCGTCGGGATACGAGGCGAGCTTGTCCTCGAGCCCCACCGAGGCAAGAGCATCCCGACCCGCACGGTGCGCCGCACGGGCTCGGAAGCCGTCGAGCTCCAGCGGCAGCGTCACGTTCTCGAGAGCCGTGAGGGTCGGGATGAGATTGAAGTCCTGGAACACGAAACCCAGGGAGCGCCGCCGCAGCTGCGCGAGGTCGCGGGCCGATGCCGTGGACAGATACGTCCCCTCGACGATGACCTCGCCCGTGGTGGGCTTCTGGAGACCGCCCGAGATCGACAGCAGCGTCGACTTGCCCGAACCGGACGCCCCCATGATCGCGACGAGTTCACCCTTGTCGACGGAGAGGTCGACACCCGAGAGGGCCGAGACGCTGGTCTCCCCCTCGCCGTACTGCTGGGTGACCCCCACGAGCTGGAGGACGGGAACGCTCATCGCACGGCCTCCGTCGCCTCGGACCGCGCGGGTCGGCCACGCTTGGGTGTCTCGGTCGACAGCTCCAGCCCCATCGTGCGGCGCGGGTGCTGGGCCAGTCGCTGCTCGGTGTGGTCGAGCCAGCGCGCCTCCGCCTCCGCCGCGAAGATCATCGAGTCGACGACCAGTGACCACGCCAGCTCCTCGGGGCCGTCAGGGCTCGCCCCGGCGTACTTCGCCCGGTTGAGCTCCTGGAGCTGGCGGAGCGACGCGCGGCGCTGCGTCTGGATCACCGCCGTCAGGTCGACGCCGGGCAGAGTAGCCGCGACGGCGAGCTTGATGGCCAGCTCGTCACGCGTGCCCTGAGCTCGCTCGACCGGAGCCGCCAGCCATTCGCGGACCTCGGCGGAACCGGCATCCGTGATCTGCCAGTACACGTGCCCCTGCTCGTCGACGTCGCCCTTCTCGACGAGGCCGTCGCGCTCCAGTCGCTCGAGGGTGTTGTAGATCTGCCCCACGTTCAGCGGCCAGGTCGACCCCGTGCGTCGGTCGAACTCGGCACGGAGCTGATAGCCGTAGCAGGCGCCCTGATCCAGGATGGCCAAGAGGCTCGAACGAACCGACATCGTGCTCCTCGCTGCATACCGGGTATGTGTTTTCTGAGTATATGCATACCGGGCAACGCCAGCGCAAGCATCTCCCGTCATACGCTGGATGAATGGCCGACGACCGCGGACGGAGCGAGGATCCCCGCCTTGCCGCGGCCCGCTACCGCACCGATCGGGACTCGGGCGGAACCGACGACGAGAACCCTTCGGACGAGCGGCCTGCCGACTCCGGCACCGGGCATGCGGGAACCCCGACCGCACACGACCGCGTCCTGTACGTCGAGACGGTCATTCAGCAGGCCATCCGCCGCGGCGAGTTCGACGACCCACCCGGGGCCGGCAAACCCATCGAAGGCCTCGGTGCGACCAACGATCCCGACTGGTGGATCCGCCGGAAGATCCGCACCGAGCAGCTCACCGGCCTCGGCCCTCCGGCACTTCGCCTGCGCATCGAGCACGCCGAGTTCGACGCGCACGTCGACACCATGACCCGCGAAGACGACGTCCGCGAGTACACGCTCGACTTCTCCCGGCGCGTCGTCGAGGCGCGCCGACAGCTGCAGGGCGGGCCCCCGGTCGTCACCCCGACCCGCGACCCCGATACCGAGGTGACACGGTGGCGGGAGCGGCGGACTGCCCGCGCGACGGAGCAGGCCGCGGCATCCACCTCGTCGGAGACGCCCGCACAGCCGCGACGGTGGTGGCGCCGCCGGTCGTCGTGACCGGCCGGGCGCGTCAGCCCAGCGCCCGCCGCCACTGCGCGAGCAGTCGAGCCGTCGCTCGCGTCTGAACCCACGGCATCTCGGGCACCTCGCTTCGCCCCTCCCGCAGGGCCAGGATCACCGCGTCCGCCTCGGCGCCCATCGGCTGCACCGTCTGTGTCTCCACCTGTTCCGAGGCGCCGCCGGTCCGGTGCAGGGTCGCAATGCCGGTGCTCTCGATCCGGCTCCCCCAGACGTTCGGAACCTCGAGCACGGCCGACGACCCGATGATCGTCGCGACCCGCGGCAGCTGTTCGGTGATCGCGGTGCGGACGCGTGCAGTGACGGCACCGATCTCGATGACCGCAGACGCCACCTCGTCCACTCCGGTCGCACCGATCGCCCCCTCGGCCGACACGATGCGTGCGGATGCCACGTCCTCCCCCGCCCAGGCCGCGACCCCCACCGCGAGCGAGACCGGATAGCAGCCCGCGTCGAGGATCGCGCCTCCCGCCGTCGCCGGGTCGAAGAGCCGACCGCTGCGGGTGGGCGCGTCGAACCCGATCGAGGACTCCACCCGCCCGATCTCCCCGAGCGCGCCTGTCGCCACCAGCTCCCGCATCCGGTCGGGGAACGGACCGAACCGGTACTTGAAGGCTTCGACGAGCGGGAGTCCTGCCGCTGCGGCCGCCGCGAGCGCGGCATCCGTCTGCTCGACATCCACGCCGAGCGGCTTCTCGCACAGCACCGCCTTGCCCGCGGCCAGGGCAGCGAGAACGAGGTCGACGTGCGTCGTGTGCACCGTGCCGACGTACACCGCGTCGACGTCGTCGCGCGCAAGGATCTGGTCGTAGGTTCCCGAGACATCCGCCCCGTGCACGCCGGCGAACTCGCGGGCGCGCTCGGCGTCGCGGGCAGCGACGGCGTGAAGCCGTCCCGTTTTCGAGTGCCGCAGCCCTTCGATGAAGTCGGAGCTGATCGCGCCGGCCCCGAGGACCGCCCACTGTGCGTACGTCATGCCGCCACGCTATCGGCCGGCGACGTGGCATCCGGCGTACCCGTCATCCGACGCCGCGACGCGGCACCCGTCCGGCCGGTGTGCACAACGGCGGATCCGCTGCCATGCCACGCCGCCAGCGCCGACGCCTGGCGGCGTGTCGCACGGCGCGGTCCGCCGTTGTGCACGGACCTCCCCCCACGGACGAGCCGCCGTTGCCGGCGTGGACCTCGCCCCACGGACCGGCCGACGTCAGGCCTGCAGGGCCTGCTCAATGTCGGCGAGCAGGTCGGCGGCATCCTCGATGCCGACCGAGAGACGCACGACCTCGACGGGCACAGCCGCCTCCGTCCCGCGGACGGAGGCGTGCGTCATCGCGTCAGGGTAGTTCACGAGCGACTCCACCCCGCCGAGCGACTCGGCGAGGGTGAACAGCTGCAGCGACTCCGCGAAGCGGCGTGCCGCCTCGCCCGACTCGAGGGCGAGCGACACGATGCCGCCGAAGCCCGACATCTGCCGCGCGGCGAGCTCGTGACCCGGGTGCGAGTCGAGTCCGGGGTAGTACACCCGGGCGACGCGCTCGTGGTTCTGAAGGAAGGATGCCACGGCGAGACCGTTCTCGCTGTGCTGGCGCATCCGCACCGCGAGCGTCTTGATGCCGCGGGTGGTGAGCCACGCGTCGAGCGGGCCGGACACGGCGCCGACGGCGAACTGGACGAACCCGATCTTCTCGGCGAGCGCGTCGTCATTGAGCACGAGGGCGCCGCCGACGACGTCGGAGTGGCCGCCGAGGTACTTGGTGGTGGAGTGGACGACGACGTCGGCGCCGAAGGCGAGCGGACGCTGCAGTGCCGGGGTCGCGAAGGTGTTGTCCACCACGACGAGCGCACCGGCGTCGTGGCCGACGGCGGCGAGCCCGGCGATGTCGGTGATGCGCAGCAGCGGGTTGGAGGGGGTCTCGACCCACAGGATGCGGGGCGCCCGCTCGGCGACGGCCGCGCGGACCGCGTCGAGGTCGCTCATGTCGACCACACGCAGACCCACTCCCCAGTCACCGAGGACGCGGGAGATGAGACGGAATGTTCCGCCGTAGACGTCGTTCCCCAGCAGCACCTCGTCGCCGGGACGGAGTACTGTGCGCAGCAGCGCGTCTTCCGCCGCGAGGCCCGAGGCGAACGACAGGGCGTGCGCGCCGCCTTCGATCGCCGCGAGCTGGGTCTGCAGCGCGGTGCGGGTGGGGTTGCCGCTGCGGCCGTATTCGTAGCCGCCGCGAAGCCCGCCGATGCCGTCCTGCGCGTACGTCGTCGAGAAGTGGACGGGCGGGATCACTGCCCCGGTTGCGGCGTCGGGGTCCTGACCTGCGTGGACGGCGAGGCTCGCGAAGCCGCGGGCGGAGGATCGTGCACTCATGCGAGGCTCCCGGTGGTCTCGGAATCGGTGGTGACGGCGAATCCGCGCTCGCGCATCCAGTCGTCGTCGTAGATCTTGCTGAGGTAGCCGCGGCCGTGGTCGGGCAGCAGGACCACGACGACCGCGTCGGCGGGCAGGTCGCGGGCAACCCGCAGCGCCGCGACGACGGCCATGCCCGACGAGCCGCCGACGAGCAGCCCCTCCTCGCGGGCGAGGCGACGGGTCATCGCGAACGATTCCGCGTCACCGACACGCTCATAGCCGTCGACGACGGTGGGGTCGAAGGTGGCGGGCATGAAGTCCTCGCCGACGCCCTCGACGAGGTATCCGTGGATGTCTCCGCCGGAGTAGATCGAGCCCTCCGGGTCGGCGCCGACGACGACGACCTCGCCGTCGGTGGCTTCCTTGAGGAAGCGCCCGGTGCCGCTGATGGTGCCGCCGGTGCCGACGCCGGCGACGAAGTGCGTCACCTGACCTTCGGTGTCGCGCCAGATCTCGGGGCCGGTGGTCTCGTAGTGACCGCGCGGGCCGTTGAGGTTGGCGAACTGGTTGGGCTTGAACGCCCCTGGGATCTCGGCGGCCAGGCGGTCGGAGACGCTGTAGTACGAGTCGGGGTGCTCCGGCGGGACACTCGTCGGGGTCATGACGACCTCGGCGCCGTACGCCTTCAGCACGGCGACCTTCTCCCCCGCGAACTTGTCGGGGACGACGAAGATCATGCGGTAGCCGCGCTGCTGAGCCAGGAGCGCGAGACCGACGCCGGTGTTGCCGCTCGTGGGTTCGACGATGGTGCCGCCGGGCTGGAGCAGTCCGTCGCGCTCAGCGGCGTCGATGATGTTCCGCGCGATGCGGTCCTTGGCCGAGCTGCCCGGGTTGAAGTACTCCACCTTGGCGAGGACGGTGGCAGCGATGCCCTCGGTGACGGAGTTCAGACGAACGAGGGGGGTGTTGCCGACGAGATCGGCGATGTGACTGGCGTAACGCACGTGTTTTCTTCCTGACGGGGTGCCGCGCACGCAGAGGCGCGGAGGTCGTTGGGGTCGCGGAGGAGGCGCCGGGGAACGGCGCTCAGCGACAACAACAACGACGGGTCAGCACACCGCCAGCGTACCCGAGGAGGCCCGCGACCGTCGATCCCGTCATCGGACGAGGGCGGCGGATCTCTGCGGGACGAGGGGGAACACCTGCTCGGCGATGCGCTCGAGTTCTTCCTTCAGCGGCGACGACTGGATCAGCAGCAGGGTGATCCCGGCATCCGCGTACTGGTGGATCCGCTCCGCGACCTGCTCGGCCGTTCCGACGAGGTTCGGCCGCAGGCCGCGGGTGCCGACGGAATACTCCCGTTTGGTGAGCTCGAGCGAGAGTTTCGAGTTCCGCTGGAACTCCTCGAACGAGGCGTACCCCGGGGAGTTCGGGTCGACCGTGGTGACGCGCTCCAGCTCGCGCTGCGCTTCGGCCTCGGTGTCGCGGACGATGACGTACGCCGGCATCCCGATCTCACGGATGCCGCGCCCGTGGATGCGCTGCGATCGCTCATTGATGTCGGCGACGTTCGCGCGCACCTCGTCGAGGGTGCCGCCGTGCATGACGTACGCGTCCGAGAAGCGGGCGATCGATTCCTTGCCGGCCTCGCTCTCGCCGCCGGCGAAGATCACCGGCGACGACGACGGCTTCGGCTCGACGATCGTCCCCTCGAGCTGGTAGTAGTCGCCGTCGTAGTCGAATGGCGTGCGCTCCCAGAGCCCGCGCAGCACCTGCACGAACTCCTCCGCCTGCACGTAGCGGGCGTCGTGGGTCGTGAAGCGTCCGCCGAACTGCTTCGCCTCCTCGGCCCACCACGCGGCGACCACGTTCAGCGCGATCCGGCCGGGAGCGATCGAGTCGAGCGTCGACACCGTCTTGGCGAGGACGGCGGGCAGGTGGAACCCGGGACGGACGGCCGTCATGACGCGCAGCTGGTCGGTGACGGCGAGGATCGCGGACGAGAGCGACCATGCCTCGAGGCTCGGAGCCTCGAGGCCCTTGCGGTCGTTGAGGTATAGCTCCGGCACGAGGGTGGTGTGGAACCCGAGTCGGTCGGCGGTGACGGAGATGTCGCGAATGGACTGCCAGGTCGCCGCCATCCCCTCCTCGTCGGTGACGTTGCGCAGGAAGCCGCCGTAGACGGGTGTCCAATAGCCGAGGTCGATGCTCATGTGCCGCCTCCTCAGGCGTGGGGGTCGGATGCCGCGAGCGCCTGAGCGATGTCGGCGATGATGTCGGCGGGGTCTTCGAGTCCGATCGAGAGCCGGATCGTCGTCTTCGAGATGCCGACCTCGGCGAACTGCTCGTCCGTCAGGTGGCTGTGGGTCATGGATGCCGGATGCGCGACGAGGCTGCGCGCGTCGCCGATGTTGGCGACGAGCTTGACGAGGCGGAGGCCGTCGACGAATCGGTGCACGCGCGACCGATCAGCGTCGGTGTCCCCCGACGGCTCGAGGTCGAAGGCGAACACGGCGGGGGCACCGCGCGGGAGGTAGCGGGCCGCGGCATCCGCCCACGGACTCGACCCGAGCCCCGGGTGGTGCACGGCGCTCACCGACGCGTGCTCGGCGAGGAACTGTGCGACGGCGAGCGCGGATGCCGTGTGACGAGCGATCCGCAGATCGAGCGTCTCGAGTCCCTGAAGGAGTTGGAAGGAGTTGAACGGCGAGAGCGAAGGACCGAGGTCGTGGACGTACTTCGTCTTCACGAGGGCCGCGAACGCCTGTCCCGACGGGCCGAAGCGTTCCCAGAGCACGACGTCGCCGACGCGCGCGTACGGCTGGGTGAGCTGCGGCCAGCGCGTCGGCTCGGCGCCGAAGTCGAAGGACCCGATGTCGACGACGACGCCGCCCATCGACGTGCCGTGGCCGCCGAGGTACTTCGTCGCCGAGTGCACGACGAGATCGGCGCCGTGCTCACCCGGTCGCTGCAGGAACGGCGTGGCCACGGTGTTGTCGACCACGAGCGGCACACCGGCGGCGTGGGCGATGTCGGCGACCGCGCGGACGTCGAGCACCTGGGCGGTCGGATTGGTCACCGACTCGGCGAACAGCGCGCGGGTCGTCGGGCGGATCGCGGCCCGCCACGCGTCGAGATCGTCCTGATCGACGAAATCGACCTCGATGCCCCAGTCGGCGAACGTGTCCTGCAGCAGATCGACCGTTCCGCCGTAGAGCTGCCGTGCCGCGACGATGTGCTCGCCCGACTTGGCCAACGCCAGCAGCGTGATCGCGACCGCCGCTTGGCCCGACGCGACCGCGACAGCCGCGCGGCCGCCCTCCAGCGCGGCGACCCGCTCCTCGAAGACGAGCTGCGTGGGGTTCCCCGCCCGGCTGTAAAGATTGCCGACCTTCCGGAGGGCGAAGATGTCCGCGGCATCCTGCAGCGACGCGAACTCGTACGCGGTCGTCTGGTAGATCGGCGGTGCGACCGCGTTCTGCGGGGTGCCCGGCGTGTAGCCGGCCTGCACCTGAATCGAGGCGAATCCGTCACTCACGCGGCGACCTCCCGCACGATCGGAGCCTCGACGCCGGCACCCCGCAGACGCTCGAGCCACAGCACGATCGTCGCGGCGACGGAGCGGTGCGACTGGTCGTTGAGCGCATCGTGCAGCCCGCCGACCGTCTCGACGAACTCCAGCGTCGGGACGACGGCGAGCGCCTCGCGCGCCGTGGCCAGCGGCGTCAGGGGGTCGGCGCCGCCGTGGACCGCGAGGACCGGCGAGGTCAGGGCGGCCAACTCCTCGGCGCCCGGCAGATCGATGTGCGGTGCGGGCGTCGTCGCTCGCGCGCCCGCCTCACCCAGTACTCCGAGGTGCACGGGGCAGGCCGTTCGCGCCTCCGGGGCGCCCGCGTCCTCCGCCGCTCCGGCGGGCGACGGGAGACCCGCCACGATGACGCCGTCGATCGGGGACTCCGCGGCCAGGCGCAACGCCGCCGCCGCCCCGAGGTCGGAGCCGACGACCACGCGCGGCTCGACACTCGCGCCGGCCAGCCATGTCGCGGCATCCGTCGCCTGCGCCGTCTCGAACACGGCCACGGTGTACCCGTCGGAGCTGAGCCGCTTGCCGAAGCGCTCGTAGACGCGCACGCCTTCCCCGGCTCCCGCGATGACGGCGAGGGCGCCCCGCACGCGGACGGCGGCGGGCGGTTCCCAGAGGGCAGGGGCGAGGGAGGTGGCGGTCATGGTGTCCATTCCATCGGAGGCGACAGGGGCGCCGCGGAGTTGTTGCGCACTGTTGCGGACGCAGCGGTCAGTCGAGCCCCGCCGCGACCTCCGCGCGCAGTGCTGCGCGGCGTTCCCGGTCGGCGCCCGCGGTCTCGAGGGTGGGCGCCGATTCGACGAGCAGTCTCGTGTACGGATGCCGCGGGCGGGCGATGAGCTCCGTGGTGGCACCCTGCTCGACGATGCGCCCGTGATAGACGACGGCGAGACGGTCGGTCACGCCGGCGACGGAGCCGAGGTCGTGCGAGATGAACAGTTGCGCGAAGCCGCGCTCTACCGAGGAGAGTCGGAGCAGATCGAGCACGTGCACGCGGTTCGCGGCGTCGAGCGCGCTCACCGGTTCGTCGAGGATCAGCAGCTGCGGCTCGAGGACGAGCGCGCGGGCCAGAGCGATGCGCTGCCGTTGCCCGCCCGAGAGGTCGCCGGGCACCCGCCGCGCCAGCGCGGGATCGAGGCCCACGAGGGTCAGCGCGTCGGCGATGCGCCGGGCACGCTGGTCCG
Organism: Microbacterium marinum; assembly: GCF_014204835.1. Lineage (NCBI taxonomy): Bacteria > Bacillati > Actinomycetota > Actinomycetes > Micrococcales > Microbacteriaceae > Microbacterium > Microbacterium marinum. The sequence goes on from NZ_JACHMD010000001.1 coordinate 2,966,304, forward strand.
CGGGCATCCGACCGCGAACGTCGAGGCCCTCGGCGACCGAGTCGGAGACCGGCAGGTCGGGGTCGAGGCTCCGCTGCGGGTCCTGGAAGACGTACTGGACGACGCCCTGCCGGCGGAACCCGCGCAGCGCTCGCCCGCGGAGACCGGCGAGGTCGTGGCCGCCGACGGTGACGGTGCCGGAGATGACCGATGTCAGCCCGAGCAGGGTCCTCGCGATCGTGGTCTTGCCCGATCCGGTCTCGCCGATCAGACCGACGGCCTCCCCCGCCCCGATCTCCAGCGAGACGTCGTGGAGGATCGGGGTGCGACGGGAGTAGCCGACCGTCGCGTCGGCGATGCGTGCGATGGGCTCAGACACGGACGTCCTCCCCGTGTCGGATGCGGTCGAGGCCGTATTCGCGGTGCGCTGCGATCAACGACGCCGTATACGGATGCCGCGGGTCGGCGAGCACGTCGACCGTTGCGCCGGATTCGACGACGACCCCGTCCTTCATCACGAGGATCCGCTCGCACACCTGGGCGACCACGGCGAGGTCGTGCGAGACGAACAGCAGCGCCAGACCGCTGTCCCGCCGGAGGTCGGCGAGGACGTCGAGCACCTCGGCCTGCACGGTCGCGTCGAGCGCCGTCGTGGGCTCGTCTGCGATGAGGAGGTCGGGCTGCTCGATGATCGCGATGGCGATGAGCACGCGTTGCAGCATCCCGCCGCTCAGCTCGTGCGGGTATCGGGTCGCGACCCGGGCCGGGTCGCGGAGGCCGAGGCGGTCGAGCGCGTCGACCGCCTCGCGCCGCGCGTCAGCCCGGGAGCGCTGCGTCTTGACGCGGAGCACCTCGGCGAGCTGCCGACCGACGGTGAGCGAGGGGTTCAGGTACGACGCGGGGTCCTGGAAGACGGCGCCGATCCGTCCGCCGCGGACGGCACGCCATCGCCGCTCGGAGAGGCCCGCGAGGTCGATGCCGTCGAAGGCGAGGCGGTCGGCGCTGACGGTGAGCGTGTCAGGCACGATGCCGAGCGCGGCGCGGCAGGTCAACGACTTGCCGCTGCCCGATTCGCCGACGATCCCCACGCTTTCGCCTCGGCCCACGACCAGGTCGACGCCGTTCACGACGGGGCGGCCTGCCGCGCTGATGCGGAGCCCTGCGATCTCGAGCAGGGGTGTGGTGGCGGTCATCGTGCTCCCTCCGGGACGAGTGCGGGTGCGGGGGTGGTCTCGTCCGCCTCGGATGCCGCGTCGTCGCGACGCGCCTTCGCCGACGAGGCGTCGCGCAGCGCGTCGGCGAGCGCGTTGAGAGCCCACACGGTGAGGACGATCAGCAGGCCCGGGACGACCGGGCCCCACGGCCGCGCGTACAGGTACTGCAGATCGGTCGCGAGCAGTCCGCCCCAGGTGGGGGTGGGCGGCACGACCCCGATGCCGAGGAAGGTGAGCGACGAGACGATCACGAGCGCGGCCCCGGTCATGCTCGCCGTCGTGACGGCGACGGCCGGGAGGACGTGCCGCCACACGTGGCGGCGGAGGATCCACCCGGTCGATGCCCCCACCAGCACGGCGGCCTCGACGTACTGCGACTGGGCGACGCTGAGCGCCGCGGCTCGCGTGACGCGGTAGAAGCCCGGGGAGATGAGGATGCCGACGGCGACCATCGCCTGCGTGACCCCGTTGCCCAGCAGCGCCGTCATCGCGATCGCGAAGACGAGGAACGGCAGAGCGATGAGGGTGTCCATGAGACGGAGGGTCGTCCACTCGAAGACCCGACCCAGGTGCACCGACAGCAGGCCGGGAACGACGCCGAGCACGAGGCCCACGACGACAGCCAGCAGGGCCGCGGTCAGCGAGATCGGTGCCCCCTCGAGCAGCCTGCTGAGCACGTCGCGGCCGAGGGCGTCGGTGCCGAGCCACGACGCGGCCGAGGGTCCTTGCAGGATCCGGGACGTGTCCTGCGCGAGCGGGTCGTGCGGGGCGAGGAGGGGGCCGAACAGGCCGAGGACGGTGACGAGGGCGAGGATCGCAACGGCGACCTTCGCGGACGTCGATCGGAGCAGCCGGGTCATGCGTCACGCGCCTCTCGTCTGGTGGCGGGTTGGAGGGAGCCGAGCAGACCGTTCACGAGCAGGCTGAACGCGAGAACCAGGACGACCGCGACCACGAGGGTGCCCTGCACGACGGGAACGTCGCCGCGCAGCGCCGAGTCGGCGGCGAGCATCCCGAACCCGGGCATGCTGAAGATCGTCTCGGTCACGACGGCGCCGCCGAGCAGCGTCGGGATCTTCATGCCGAGGATCGCCACCGTCGGCCCTGCACCGTTCCGGATCGCGTGCACCCACAGGATGCGCGCGGGAGAGAGGCCGCGGACGCGCGCGCCGACGATGTAGTTCTGCTCGTACACGTGCACGACACCGGTCCGCAGCTGACGGGCGATCTCGGCCGCCGGGTCGAGGCTCAGCGCGATCGCCGGCATGAGGATGAGTTTCAACCAGAGCACCGGGTCCTCCGTCGGCGGCACATATCCCGATGACGGGAGCAGCCGCAGCCAGACGCTCAGCAGCACGATGAGCCCGATCGACACGACGAACGGCGGCAGCGTCGACAGACCGGTCGACACGGCGGTGACGGCGCGGTCGACGGCACGACCGCGGAAGGCGATCGCGAGGACGCCGAGCCCGACACCCAGCACGATGGCGAGGACGAGCGCGAGCCCGGCGATCGAGGCGGTGATCGCGAACCGCTCTCCGATCAGTCCGGCGACCGGGAAGTGGTTGTACCAGCTCACCCCCAGATCGCCGGTGAGCAGCCCTCTCATCCACGCGAAGTACTGCACGATGATCGGCTGATCGAGACCCAGCTCCGCCTCGATCGCCGCGATGCGCTCCGGGCTGGCTTCGTCGCCCGACAGCGCCGCAGCGGGACTCAGTCCGCTCGCCGCCCCCAGCGCGAACGTCACGATGGTCGCGAGCACGAACACCGGCACGACGATGCCGAGCGCTCGGCCGACGATGAGGAGTGCGCGGCGCGCCGCGCGCCCGGCCCGCAGACGCCCGAGGGGGCGCGAGGGTCGGGCGGCGACCGCCGTGGCGGTGTCGGTGGTCGACATGATCGGATCAGCCGTCGATCTCGACGCCTTCCCAGCGGACCTGGGAGGGCAGCAGGTTGAGGTCGCCCACCTTGTCGCTCGTCGCGAAGATCCACGGCGAGTTGTAGAGGTAGTTGGTCGGCGACTGCTCGACGCCGATGCGGACGGCCTCCCACAGGACCTTCTGGTAGTCCGGGTCGTCGAGCGGCGTGGCTCGGACCGCGTCCAGCGCCTCAAGAAACTCGTCGGACGCGTGCGGCCCGCTGAGGTTCATGATCCCCTCCGGCCCGTACGTGGCGAGCAGGTTCGCGACGGGCGACTCACGACCGATCGTGCCGTCCAGGGCGAGCTGGGGCGACTTGGCCACGTAGACCTCGTCCTGCCAGGTGGTCGACCCGGCCGGCACGACCTCGATGGTGCTGGCGATCCCGACCGCCTTCAGCTGCGCCTGGGTCAGCTCCGCAGCGACCTCCCCGCCGGCTTGAGCGGTGATGGTGATCGACAGGTCGCCCTCGCCGTAGCCGGCATCGGCGAGGATCTGCTTCGCCTTCTCGGGGTCGTAGTCCCAGAGGTCCTCGACCTCGGGGTTGAAGGCGAGGTATCCCTCGGGGAACGGCTGATGGGTGACGGAGCCGAGGCCTGCCGTCACGGCATCCACGTAGGCCTGACGGTCGAACGTGTACCGGAGCGCCTCGACCACGGCGGGGTCGTCGAAGGGCGCCTGATTGAGATTGATCGACGCGTCGCTGGAGGTCAGGGCCGTCTCCACGGTCACGGTGATCCCGGCGGCTTCCGCGGCCTGCACCTGCGTCGCCGGGATGACGGCGGCGTCCACCGCACCGGATTGAATGGATGCCACGACGGTCGATGCATCGAGACGCGGCTTCAGCTCCAGCTTGTCGATGTGGATGTTCTCGGCATCCCAGTAGTCGGGGTTCTTCACGAAGGTGGCGTGCGACTCGGCGACGAACTCCTCGAGGATGAACGGGCCGGCCCCCACGGGCGAGATCGCGAGCTCAGCGGGGTCCTCCCCGGCTTTGGGGCTGGCGATGGCGCCGGTCCGACCCGCGACCAAGTACGGGATCTGATAGTCGGTCTCGGCGAGATGGAAGGTGACGTCGAGGTCGTCGTCGACCGTCACCTCCTCGAGGTCGGCGAGCTGGTCGATGAGGTGGGAGTCCTCCTGCGAGGTGCCTCGGTCGTAGAACGCCTTGACGGCGGCGGCGTCCACAGGCTCCCCGTCACTGAATGTCAGTCCCTCCCGGAGCGTGAACGTGACCTCCGTGCCGTCCTCGTTGTATTCCCACGACTCGGCGAGGCTGGGCTCGACGTCGCCGTTCTCGTCCAGTCGGGTGAGCGACGCGTAGGGCAGCGAGATCGTGTTGATGTCGTAGCCGGTCCGGCTCGTCACCGGGTCCCACGAGGTGGGCAGGGCGAGGGCGAGGGTGAGTTCGGTCTCGCCCTCGGACGCGGCGAGGTCGCCGCCTCCCCCGGAGGCGCAGGCGCTCAGCACCATCGCTGCCGTGCCGGTGGCGGCGAGGAAGGAGAGTCGTCGGGTCGTGCGGGTCATGAAGGTCTCCGTGCGGGTCGGGGGGTGGGAGGAAGGTCAGACGGATGCCGGCTGTCGCGCCGCGACGGCGGCGGTGTCACGCTCGGCGGTGTGGCGGTTCGCCGGGACGGGCAGCCCCAGGTGCTCGCGCAGCGTCGTGCCCGTGTAGCCGTCGCGGGCGAGACCCCGCGCTCGGAGGACCGGCAGGACCTCGTCGATGAAGCGGCGGAACTGCGAGGGCTTGGACACGTAGATGTTGAAGCCGTCGGCGGCTCCCGCCCGGAACCATTCCTCGATCGCATCCGCGACCGTGGTCGCGGTGCCGACGAACGGCGAGCGCCGGGGCGCCGCGTGCAGCTCGACGACCTGACGGAGGGTGAGTCCCTCGCGGGTGGCGTGCTCCACGATCGACGTCGCCTGCGTGCGGAAGCTCCGTTCGGCGTGCACGAGGACGTCGGGGAACGGTGCGTCGAGGTCGTACTGGCGGAAGTCGTGCCAGCCGAAGGGACGCCCGAGTTCGCCGAGGGCCTGCTCGAACGTGTTCGACAGCCGGTGCTGGGCGAGTTCCTCGTCGCGGGCTTCCTCGTCGGAGTCGCCGACGATGATCTTCGCTCCCGGCAGGATCACGACGTGCTCGGGGTTCCGCCCGAAAGCGCGGGCCCGAGCCCGGATGTCGTCGGCGAAGGCACGGTTGGCGGGGATGGATGCCGCGTGGGTGAAGATGCCGTCGGCGTACTTCGCGCCCAGGTCTCGTCCCTCATCGGAGTCGCCGGCCTGGAAGATCACCGGCTGGCCCTGCGGCGAACGTTCGATGTTCAGGGGACCCGCGACGCGGAAGTGCTCTCCGCGGTGGTCGGTCGTGTGCAGCTTGTCCGGGTCGAGGAAGACGCCGGTGCTCCGGTCCCGGGGGAAGGCGTCGTCCTCGTAGGAGTCCCAGAGAGCCCGCGACACCTCGATGTGCTCGGCCGCGCGGCCGTAACGGGTCGCATAGTCGTAGTGCTCGTCGAGTCCGTAGTTGCCTGCCGTCCCGGCATCCCCGCTGGTCACGACGTTCCATCCAGCACGGCCCCGACTGATCAGGTCCAGCGACGCGAAGCGGCGGGCGAGGTTGTACGGCGAGTTGTACGACGTCGTCGCGGTGCCGACGAGCCCGATACGCTCCGTGCGCGCGGCGAGCGCCGAGAGGAGGGTGAGCGGCTCGAGCCGGTTCAGATAGTGGGGCGGCGAGTCCGGGGTGATGAACTGGCTGTCGACGATGAAGACGAGGTCGAGGCCCGCCGCTTCGGCGGCCTGTGCCTGCTCGGTGTACCAGTCGAGGTCGACGCTCGCATCGCCGGGGATCTCCGGGTCAAGCCAGCGATTGTGCTCGCCGGGCCCGCCGGTACCGGTGAGGATGACGCCGAAGGTGAGGTGCCGAGGCATGAGTGCGCTCCGTTCGTTGCCGATCAGCGGGGGTGGGGTGATCACCGATGAAACCGGCTCCCCGTCATCGGCGCGACGTTGTGTCGATGTGTGTACCCGCATGTCGGCATATGACGTCGCGGCGACCTCCGAGGCGGCATCGGCGCGCATCGGTCGCTAACGTCGCGGAGCATGAGTCAGTCCTCTGCTGCCGTCACCCCCGAGGCCCGCGAGCGTTCGTTCGGCGCGTCGCTGAGCCCGGAGGAGTTCAAGGCCGTCTTCCGCGGTCATCCCGGCGGTGTCGCGGTGATCACCGCCGACGCGGGTGACGGGCCGGTCGCGCTGACCGCGACCTCGGTGTCGTCGGTGAGCGCGGAGCCTCCCCTGCTCATCTTCTCCGTGTCATCCCAGTCGTCAGCGTCGGCGGTGCTGGCCCGCGCGGAGACCGTGGTCGTCCACCTCCTGGACGCACACGACATCGACATCGCTCGACTGGGCGCGACCAGCGGCGTGGATCGGTTCGCCGAGACCCACCGCTGGTCGCGCCTCGTGACCGGCGAGCCGGTCTACCACGATGTGCGCGCGTGGGTCCGGTGCGCCGTCATCGACCGCATGGATGCCGGCGGTTCCACGGTCGTGGCCGCGCACGCGCTCCAGTCCCAGGTCTCGCGCGACGTCGCGGGCGGCGAGCACGGCGACGCGCTCGTCTATCACAACCGCACCTGGCACCGATTGGGCGCCCACAGCGCCCTGTGAGGCCGCAACGACGAAGCCCGCACGCCTCGAGGGGGTGCGGGCTTCGTCGTTGTGACGGTGGGGGTGCGGGTCAGGACCGCTTCGCGAGGTCGTCGAGCGTGACGGCGATGCGCCGGATCACTGCGGTGGCGGTGACCACCGCTTCCTCGTCGAGGTCGTCGATGACGGAGACGACGGCGCCGTGGTGGCCGCCGTACACCTCGTCGACGAGAGCCGTCGCGGCATCCGTAGGCACCAGGTAATGGGCGCGGCGGTCGGTCGGGTGTTGCTGGCGGAGAACGTATCCCTTGCCGACGAGACGCTCGATGACGTTCGTGACCGTGGCGCTGGACGTGCCGAGCATGACGATCAGATCCTTCGGACTGACCTCACGATCCTCCCGCCGAGCCTGCACCAGGTAGCGCAACGCGGAGAGGTCGATCCCCCCGAGACCGGAAATGCGCTGCGAGCGATCGGCCTGCACCTGCTCCGCGTGGCGAAGCTCCAGGATCGCGTTGCTCAGCTCACGGCCGGCGTCGGTCTGCGGCTGCGCCGCATACAGATGTACATGTTCGTGTCGAACGATCGACTGAGGCATGTCAGCTCCTCGGCTCTTTCCCTCGTTCACTCAGTGCAGCGCGAGCCTCCACCGCGTCCGAGTACCTACCTACCCTGGCACCGGTGTCATCTCGGGCGATGTAACCGGTGTGGCCGTGTTCAACCGTTCCGAGGAACCGGCCGGGGATGTTGCCGACCCAGAAGCCCTTCTCGACTTCGTGCCACGTCGCCGTCCCGCGGGAGGCGTCGACGAGCCCGGCGGTCGCGGGTGCGGGCCTCGGGGTATCGATCATGGTCATCGGCATGTTTCCCATCATATCTCGCAACTGTGAAAGTTGCGTGCTTTGTCAGAAATGATGATAGACAAGAGATGTGAAAGCCACTAGATGTATTGCTTAGCTAGTGATTTAGGATGAGAGACATGATGACGACGATCTACCAGCCCGTGAACGCACCGTTCGCTCAGTTGGGCGTCGCGCTCGTCCCCGAACAGCGGGACTGGTGGCGAGGCGGGCTCTTCGACGGGCTGCTGCGCCGCCGCCGCCGTTCCACCCACGTTTGACAAACAGCACCGCAAGACCACACCAGGAGGAAGTCATGGGAAGCCTGTACTACGGAAACGTCGACGAGCCGATCGTCATGCCGGACCGCGTCCTCGCCCACCTCGCCGCCGTCGCGACCACGAAGCTGCGCCGCAGTGAAAGCTTCGTCGTCTCATGGAAGGGCACGGAGTCCGATGGTCAGGGACGCACAACCCTGTGGCTGCAGCCGGCCATCCCGCTGCGCTTCGTCTACGACCAGGCAGAGGCGATGCCGCTGAACCCCGCAACCCTCCGCGAGATGGCGGACCAGGCGACCTCGAACGGCGGGCTTGTCCTCGACGCCGACATCGACATCCCCGAGCTGTCCGCAGCCCGCCCCCAGAAGGCCCGCACCGAGGTGGCGGCCTGATGGACGGCGATCTGCGAGACGAAGCCGACGCCTACGAAGAGGCTCTCGCCGCCGAGTTCACGGCCGCGTTCGGCACCAAGCCTCTCCTGGTCTGACTTCGCCGGCACGCCCCCACGCCGGCGGCCCGTGCCGCAGCGCGCTGATCCAGCCCCAGCAGAACAGCGCGTTGCGGCACTTTTTTGCACCCAGGATTACCACCCGGAATGCGTCGCCTTGGATCAGGCCGAGGGCTCACCCTCTCCCACGTCGGCAGGCTCGGGGACCAGGTGCAGCCCCGCGGGCGAGTTCGCCGTGTACATCAGGGCCTCCGACCACGCACGGTTGATGCGAGACTGGCGGCTGCCGTAGTACTTGAATACGAGCGACGCGTGCGGGTGCAGCCAGACGGAGGTCCGCCCCTCCCCGATGCTCTTATCGTCGCGCCACGTGAAGTGGAACGATTCCCCGCGTCGCAGCTTGTTGCCGATGACCTGCTGCAGGTGTGCGAGCGTGCGGTCCTCGAAGTCGACCTTGATGGAATCCTCGTAGATGAACTTTCCCACCGGAATCCTCTCTGCGCCGCGACACCGCCGCGTGCGCTCTCCCATTATGGTGGGGCCATGGGCTTGATCTACTACGGCGGCTCGGCGATGCCCATCCGCATTGAAGACCGCGCACTCGCTCACCTGAAGATCGTGATCTCCACAAAGCTGCGGAGGTCGGAGAGTTTCACCGTCTCCTGGCAGCACCCCGACGACTTCCCGCGCGGCCGCACGACCATCTGGCTCCACCCATCGATCCCGCTGCGGTTCGTGTTCGACCACCCGGAGCCGCCCGAGCTCAACCGGCAGTGGATTGAGGAACTTGCGGCATCCGCCAACTCATCCGGCGGCATCCAACTCGACCCTCAGATGTTCGAGGACGACTCCGCCGTCAGCTCGGACTGAACGGTACCGCCGGGTCGACCTCGCCCTGCTCATCGCCGGGAGGCTCCGGGATCGGAATCAGCGAGATCGGTACGCCCGGCGCGATCAGCAGATGCGCGGGGCGAGGAGCGCCCTCGCCATCGTTGACGTCGATCCAGCCGTGGCCGTTCTCGAGAGCCTGGCGGATCTGCTCCACGAGCTCCTCGTACGACGTGTCGCCCACGCTGTACAGTTCCCCGCCGTAGTGGATGTCTATTCGTTTCACAGCAGCGCCGCCTCTCGGTCGTCGTCCGCGGCCCGGGTGGGCTCGGGCACGAGGGTCAGACCGGTCGGCGAGTTCGCGCTGGAGGCGAGGGCCTCGATCCACGCTCGATTGAGCTGCGGCCGTCCGGCCCGGTAGAACTTGAAAACGAGCGTGCAGCGAGGATGCAGCCACACGCTGGTGCGCCCGTCGCCGATCGAGGGGTCGTCCTTCCACGTGAAGTGGAAGGACTCCCCTCGCGCCAGCTTCGATCCGATCACGAGCTGAAGATGGGCGAGTTCGCGATCGTCGAAATCGACCTTGATGGCACCCTCGTAGATGAACTTGCCCATGCCTGCTCTTAACGCGGAGTGCGGTTCTCGGCGCTGACCATCCAGGCGTACTGCTCGAGAGTCTCGAGGATCTCGTGGAGGATGTCGGCACTCGTCGGGTCTTCTTCGTCGACGTCGTCGTGCACGTCGCGGCAGGTCCCGATCGTCGCCTCGAGGCGTTCGGTGATCAGGTCGATGACGTCGGTGGTCAGCACCTCGCCGTGGGGGAACTCCGGCAGCGTCGTCTGCTCGGCGACGGTGTCGCTGCGCCCGTCGGGCACGGCGTGGAGGGCTCGCATGCGTTCGGCGACGGTGTCGCTGAAGCCGCGCGCGGCGTCGATGATCTCGTCGAGCTGCACGTGGGTGTCGCGGAAGTTCTTCCCGACCACGTTCCAGTGCGCCTGCTTGCCCTGCGAGGCGAGTTCGAGCAGATCGACCAGAACCTTCTGGAGGTTGTCGCTGAGCGCCTGCGATGCGGAGAATCCGCGTTCGGCGTTCTGCTCGTCGGTCAGGCGGGCTCCGGAAGCGCGTCGGTTGTTGCGCGGGGTGGAGTCGGTCTTCTTCTGCGTCGTCGTGGCCACGGGGGTCCCTTCTCTCACAGGTGTGTGTTTGTGATGTGAACGCTAGACGCCCGGCGGGTTGGCGGCATCGGGGTTGCGCCCATCAGAGCCCGGTGATAACTGCCAGATAACCAGTCGGGGCGAGCGCGTCAAGCCCCGCACGGATCGCGCCGGTGGACGCGAAGCTGTGCGGTGGAGGACCCATGCCGCACACCCCTGCCTCGAGCGCGCTCGAGGCCTCCCCGCTCGATTCCGTCCCAGTCGATGCCGACGTTGCCGAGATCCTCCGCGTCGCCGCGCACGCGAGCGGGGAACTGCCGCTTCCCGGGCGCGGTCAGACGCTCGTCCTCTGGGATGCCCTCGCCGGCCTCGCTGCACGGAGCGTCGAAGCCGCTCGCATCGTGGAACCGCACCTCGATGCGATCGCGATCCTCGCCCAGGCCCGTGCGGACGGCGCCGACCTCGGGCGGCTGGACGGGATGTCGGATGCCGCTTCTCCCGCGACCTGGGGCGTGTTCGCCGCCGAGGGCGCGGGAGTGCACTTGCAGGCTCGTCGGGAGTCCGACGGCTGGCGCCTGTCCGGCACCAAGCCGTGGTGCTCGCTCGCGGGAACGCTCAGCCACGCGTTGGTCACGGCCTGGGTCGACGACGAGCACCGGCAGCTGTTCGCCGTGAACCTCCGCGACCCCGGCGTGCGCCCCCGCACCGGCCCGTGGGTCTCGCGCGGACTGCAACGCGTCGTCAGCGCACCCGTCGACTTCGACGCGGCACCGGTCCAGCCGATCGGCGACATCGGGTGGTACCTGCACCGACCCGGCTTCAGCTGGGGCGGCATCGGCGTCGCCGCGATCTGGTGGGGCGGTGCGGCACCGCTCGTGACGGCCATCGCGGATGCCGCACGCAGCGAGCGTGCCGATCAGGCCGCGCACGTCTACGCCGGACGGGCGGATGCCGCGCAGTGGACCGCCCGGCTCGCTCTCGAACACGCCGCGGCGCGGATCGACGCCGGCGCCGACCCGGCCGCATCGAAGCTCTTGGCGGCTCGTGTGCGTGCCGTCGTGGCCGACGCCGCGGAGGAGATCATCGCCCTGGCCGATCGCGCGCTCGGCCCGGCACCGCTGACGACCGATGCCGCCCATGCCGGCCGCGTCGCGGATCTCCGGATCTACCTCCGTCAGCATCACGCCGAGCGTGATCTGGCGCGACTGGGAGTTGCGGCGGTGCGATCGTGAGCGTCGCGTTCGATCACCGTGACCCCGGGACGCCCGAGACGTCGTGGCGCTCCGTCGACATCGACGCCGAGCCTCTCAGCCTCACCCAGTCGCGTCTGGTCGTCGTGGCCGCGCACCCCGACGATGAGACCCTGGGCGCCGGCGGGCTCCTCGCGACCGCAGCCGCAGCCGGCCTCGACATCACCGTGATCGTCGCGACCGACGGCGAGGCCGCCGATCCCGAGCGGCGTGGAGCCGGTCTGGAACGACGTCGAGAGCTGACCGCCGCCCTGTACCGACTGGCGCCACGCGCCCGCGTCCGGCATCTCGCGCTCCCTGACGGGGGCCTGCGGGAGAACACCCGTCGGCTGATTTCCCTGCTCACCGCCGAGCTCGCCACGTTCGACCCCGACGACACCCTCATCGCCGTGACGTGGTGGGGCGACGGTCACCGCGATCATCGGGTGCTGGGAGAGACCGTCCGTTCGATCGCGCACGGTGCTCGCGTCATCGGCATCCCGATCTGGTACTGGCACTGGGGCGACCCGGCATCCCCCGATCCCGGTCCCTGGCAGCGTCTCGCCCTGACTCCGCGCGCGATCGCCGCGAAGTCGGCTGCGATCGCGGAGCACTCCTCGCAGCAGGGCGGCGATCGTGACGACCCGATCCTGCACGGCAGCATGCTCGCCCACTTCCAACGCGATCATGAGCTCTTCATCGACGCGGGGAGTGCGGCGCCGGAACCCTCGGTGGATCCCGAGCGCTTCGAGGAGTACTTCCGGACGCACGACGATCCGTGGGGATTCGACTCACGCTGGTACGAGCAGCGCAAGCGCGCCCTGCTCACGGCGACCCTCCCGAGGCGGCGCTTCTCCCGGACCCTCGAACTCGGGTGCGCGACGGGGGCGCTGACGGCCGAACTGGCGGCACGTTCCGACGAGATCGTGGCCGTCGACGCCTCCCCCACAGCCGTCGCCCGCGCGCGCGACCGCGTGCCCGAGGCGATCGTCGAGGAGCGGGTGCTCCCGGGAGACTGGCCCGAGGGCACATGGGATCTCGTGGTGCTGTCGGAGCTCGGCTACTACTGGTCTCACGACGATCTGACGACGGCGGTGAAACGCATCGTCGAGGGGCTGCGGGAGGACGGGGTGGTGATCGCGTGCCACTGGCGGCGCACGATCCCCGACGCCGTGCTGGATGCCGCAGCGGTGCACCGGGCCATCGGGCGCAGCGGGCTGCAGCGCCTCGCCCGGCACGTCGAGGAGGATTTCATCCTCGAGGCCTGGACCCCTTACGGCGTCCCCTCGGTCGCCGCGGCGGAGGGCCTCGCGTGAGCCGCCGGATCGATGCGCTCGTGGTCGTGGTGCCGGCGCACAACGAGGAGGAACTCCTCGCGTCGTGTCTCGCCTCGCTTGAGATCGCGACACTCGCCGCTCGCGGCGTGGTGGAGCGGATCGAGGTGGTGGTCGTCCTCGACGCCTGCACGGACGATTCCGCGGAGATCGCGCGGGCGGCGGGGGTGCGCGTCGTGGAGACCGACGCTCGGAGTGTCGGCGTCGCACGGGCGGCCGGCGTCGCCGCCGGGCTCGGAGAGCTCGTCGACGTCGGCCACCGACACGTCTGGACGGCTCACACGGATGCGGACTCCTCCGTGCCGCCGCATTGGCTCACCCACCAGCTCGCCCTCGCACGCCGCGGCGCGCACGCGGTGGTCGGCACGGTCCGCCCGAACTTCGACGACCTCAGTCCCGAGCAGACGGAGGCGTGGTGGGCGACCCATACCCCGGGGACGGCGAACGGCCACGTGCACGGTGCCAACCTCGGCCTCCGCGCCGACGTCCTCCTGCGCGCCGGTGGATTCCCCGGCATCCCCGCACACGAAGACGTGCGGCTCATGGACCGCGTGCGGTCAGCGGGCGCACGCGTCGTGGCCTCGGATGCCGCGTGGGTCCGAACCAGCGGGCGCGCGCAGGGCCGTGCCCCCGAGGGTTACGCACGCTACCTGCGCGAAGACCTCACCGCTGCTGTGGCGGCCGAGGCGCAGCTCCCTCGGGAGATCTCTCTCCTGTAGGCAACGCCGCCGCACTCGTGCGAGTCAGAGGCGCCGGGCGATCTCGTCGAACTCGTCGCTGGTGAGGGCGATGCCCGCCTGACCGAGGCGCTCGGCCAGCAGTGCACGGGCGTCGACGTCATCGTGACCAGTGACGTCGGCTCGTGTCTGAACCAGGACGCCCTCGATCTTCTCGGAGACGTCCGCCCGGTTCTGCGACATGGCGGGCAGATCCTGCATCCGATCGCCGGCTCGGTCGGACTGCGTGTCGCTCACCGAGATGGCATCCGTCGGCTCATGCTGGCCGTAGTGGTCGCCCGGTCGTGCCTGCGCGGGGGTTTCGCGGGTGATGTCCTTCTGGTCGTCGTCCATGACATCACTGTGCGACGTGGCCGCCAGGCACGACAAGGCCTTGACCTGTGCCGATGCCGCGTCTATCGCACGTCAGCTGCGGGGGCGGAGAGTGGGACCGGTCCACTCCGGCGGCGGACCGGCGATCTCGGGGTCGAGCACGTCGACGGCGGTCTCACTCGGCGGATCGTGCGGCTCGGGGGTCGGGACCACGGCGATGGGCACCCCGGGCGAGATGGAGAGATATGCGGGCCGGGGCTGACCCTCGCCGTCGTTCACCTCGAGCCAATGGTGCCCGGCGAGGATTCCCGCCCGGATCTCTTCGTGCACATCCTCGAGGGAGCGGTTGCCGATGCTGAACCACTGGCCACCGTACGAGATGTCGATGCGCTTCATCGGGTCTGCCTCCGTCGGGCTACGGCGTGCACTGGTTTGATTGACCAACATCGCCCAGAGTCGTCGATGCACCAAGTCCTTGACAGCCGGATGCGCGTCGAGTACCCCGCTCAGATGGCTGCGAGCGGCGGACGATGGGCGATGGTCACCGGCTTGCGACGCCGTGATGTCTCCGCGTTCACGCGAGCGGCTGCGGCGCGAAGGATGTCGTCGAGACTTTCGAAGCTCACGGCGCTGCGACCACCGCGCACCCAGGTCACGCGGTATCGCTCACCTTTCCGTTCGACGTATGCGAGGACGCTCTCCGCGTCGTTCGGTGACACCGACGTATCGCACACCCGCCAGGCACCTTCGCCCAGGGGATGGATGCGGATGCGATCAGCCGGGTCCGGGGGCATGGTGACGACCTCCATGAATATCGCGGGAGTCGCTCGTCGGTGAGCGTCTCGATGACCGCGGTGTCATCACACCCTCCGTCGGCGGATGCCCACCACAGAGGGGCTTGACAACGCATTTCATGGCTGTTCACGCCCCGGAGATATAGCAGGGCCGAACTCGGAAAGTCAATGCCTCTCACCTGACCGCCATGCTCGTTTAGCGTGTTCGTGCAAGGTAAGTAGGCGGCACGGTCGAGACGAAAGGTGTTCGGGTCACCGATCAACTCCCACGCTTATGAACAGGCCCCGGCGATCGGGCTTATCGCCGGGGCCTTCCCTTGTCCGGTTCGCATCAGGTGGTCAACCCCCTCCGTGGCGATGAGCTCGGCGCTTAGCGTCGTGGCATCCGTGAGAAGGAGGAGACATGACCGACCACCGCGACCAGCATGATCCGACCAAACCGATTCCCGGGGGCGAACTGCCCGATGAGGACCCCATCGAGGCGGCGTCAGACGCTGCAGCGCATGACGAAGGCGTTCCCGTCGAGGGCATCGAACCGGGTGTCGATCCCGACTCGGCCGACTCGAGTTCTGCCCTGAATCGCAAGGACTGATCGAACGGCGCGCGTCACTCCAGCGCGAGTGTCGCGTATTCGGTGGCGCGCGCGGCGACCGAGTCGACGTAGGCCGTCAGCGGGTTGTACCGCAGGATGGCTGCCCGCCATGCTTCGGTCCCGTCCATCGAGCCCGATTGACACAGGTACCGGGCGGCGGCGAGTGCCGCGTCGTCGATGTGATTGGGGTCGCGGACCCCGTCGAGGTTGCCGTCTGCCCCCCAGTGCCGCCAGGTCTCCGGAATGAATTGCAGGGGACCGACCGCTCGATCCCAGACATCGTCGCCGTCCCACGCTCCACCGTCGGTGTCGGGGATCGCAGCGACGCCGTCGCCGTTCAACGCTGGCCCGACGATGCGCGGGCTGACCCATCCGTCGGAGGCGAGGACGGACGAACCGTGACTGCCGTGCCCGGACTCCACCGACCCGATGCCGGCGAGCGTGTTCCAGGCGATTCCGCAGTCCGGCTGCTCCGCCGCGAGAGTCAGGTCGGCGCTCGCGTACGCCTGAAGTGCGCGGGACGGGATGCCGGTGACCTCGGCGACCCGCTCGACCCATTGCGGGTCCGGCACACGAACCGCGAGCTCGTCCGACGGCTCCCCCTCTCCCGCGGCTGCACCGGACGCGGCCTGCGCGGGAGGCGCGGGCAGTGGCGCGCGCACAGGAGCGACCTCCTCGTTGTCGGTCACGAGGCCCGCATAGTGCACAGCAAGGATCGTCAGCGCGGCCAGCGGCAACAGTGCGGCGATGAATGCCGCGCCACGCGTGAGGGAACGCCAGCGCCGCCTGCGTGAGCGGGAGCGTCTCCGTGTGCGCGCCATGCTGCCTTCCTCTGCGACCGACGGCACAGCGTACCCCGCGGAGGCGTCGGAAGACTGGGCGCCGCCACCGCGCTCCGCGCCGCCTAGCGACGTTGTGCAGGCAGGAACACCGCGCGCCCGAGCCGGAACGCGACATACGCTGCGGCGACCCAGGGGCCCACCACCAGCACCGGGTCGAGCCAGGTGTGCTTCAGATCGACCCGACCCTGACCCAGTCGAGAAGCCACCGGACGCCGTCCGAGTTCTCCCCGCACGCCCGACTGCGTCACCGGTTCGTCCGGTCGACGGCTGAACAGAGAGCGGAGGTGAGCGCCCGCCGCCTCCACCCTGTCGCCGGCGACGAGGAGCATCCAGTGCGCGGTCTGAGCTTCGCTGTACCTCGTGTAAGCGAGCCGCCGGATCGCGCCGGACACCCCGTGCAACGGCTGCGCCGTTCCGAAAACGGGCGTGAGTCGCTCGTGCTCGATGGACCGTTCACGTCCGGCGCCGTGCGGCTGCTGCTCGGGAAGCGTCCATCGCGCTCCCGTGTCGATGCCCGGCTGCTCGCGGGGGAACGCGGGACGGTCGGCGGGGTCGAGATCGGCACCCCAGCCCGGGATGCGGCGACGCAGCTCCTCGGGGTCGGGAACAGCACCGGGCTTGTCTGCGGTGTAAGGCATGTCTCCTCCTCTTGCTCCGGTCAGGCGCCGAATGTGACGAGCGGCTTGATGATCCCGTCGAGCTTCGACGAGAAGACGTGATAGCCCTCGGCGATGTCGTCGAGCTCGAAGCGGTGCGTGATGAGGTCGCGCGGGGCGATGTGGCCGGCCCGGATGTGCTCCAGCAGCCGGGGCCATTGACGCTTCACCGGCGCCTGATTCGCCCGTATCGTGAGCCCCTTGTTCATGGCGTCGCCGAACTTGATGGCGCTGAACAGCGGTCCGTAGGCGCCCATCACCGAGATGGTCCCACCCTTCCGGACCGCATCGATGGCCCAGTTCAGCGCCACCGGCGATCCGCCCTGGAGCTTGAGCTTCGCGGCTGTCACGTGCTGGAGCACATGGCCGTCCGCCTCCGCGCCGACCGCGTCGATCACCGCGTCTGCCCCGAGGCCGTCGGTCATCTTCTTGAGAGCCAGAACGATGTCGGATTCCCGGCCGAAGTGCACGGTCTCGGCGAAGGCGAACTCCGCGGCCTTCTCTAGGCGGTCCGGGATGTGGTCCACGACGATGACCCGGCCCGCACCCATCAGCCAGCACGAGCGCGCCGCCGCGAGGCCGACGGGACCCGCCCCCAGCACCACGACCGTGTCGCCTTCCGTGATGTCGGCGAGCTGTGAACCGAAGTATCCCGTCGAGAACGCATCGGTCAGCAGGAGCGCGTCCTCCGAAGCGATGTCGCCGGGGATCACCATGGGCCCCACGTCGGCGAACGGCACACGGACGAGCTCCGCCTGACCACCGTCGTATCCGCCCGTCGAGTGCGAGTAGCCGTAGATGCCGCCGATCGCGGTGGCGTTCGCGTTCACGTTGTGGCAGTTCGAGTAGAGCCCCCGCGCGCAGAAGAAACACGACCCGCAGGAGATGTTGAACGGCACCATGACGCGGTCCCCGACCGACAGGTTCTGCACGGACGGGCCCACCTGCTCGACGCGGCCGACGAACTCGTGGCCGAACGTGTGGCCCACCCGGGTGTCGGGCATCATGCCGTGGTAGAGGTGCAGGTCGGAGCCGCAGATCGATGCGAGCTCGACCCTCACGATCGCGTCGTTGGGGTGGACGATCACGGGATCGGGTTTGCTGTCGACGCGGATCTTGTAGGGCCCGCGATAGGTCATCGCCTTCATCAGTCCTCCTGGGGTCCCGGCGAGCCTCGCGGGGATGACAGGAGGAAGGGAGGGGCTTGCGCCCGCGTCTTCGACGTGTCAGTCGCGGACGTCGTCGCCCCAACTTGAACCGATACCCCACACGGCCCGGGACGAACCCGGGAGGGGGAACGTTTTCTCACGTAGGCTCGGACGCACCGCATCGACGTCGAGAGGGAGCAGGATGCCGCACGGCGACCACATCATCGTTCTTCCCGGAGGCGGGTACGAGCGTCACGCCGACCACGAGGGCGAGCCCGTCGCGCAGTGGCTGCGCGACCTGGGGCTGACCGCGAGTGTCTTCGCCTACCCCGTCCGCACCCGCCACCCCGAACCGCTGCGCGCCATCCGCGGGGCGATCACCGCCGCGCGGTCGCAGGGCGCGACCCGAGTCGGACTGCTCGGCTTCTCGGCGGGCGGGCACGCGGCCGCCTTCGCGGCGGTGGCGCCGGGTGCGACACCCGACGAGCGGGTGGACCTGGCGATCACCGCGTACCCCGTCGTGTCCATGGAGCTCGACTCCCATCGAGGGTCGCGCGTCCAACTGCTCGGCGATGACGCCGCGCCGATCCTGCGCACGCAGACCTCCGCCGACCGCCTCGTCACCGCGGACACGCCGCCCTTCTTCATCTGGCACACCGCCGACGATGAGGCTGTGCCGGTCGCGCACTCCCTGCTTCTCGCCTCAGCCCTGTCGGCGCAGAGCGTCCCCTACGAGCTCCACGTCTACGAGAGCGGTGTGCACGGCCTCGGTCTCGCACCCGACGCCGGCACCGCCGAGGGCTGGACCACGGCGTGCGAGCAGTGGCTGCGGGCGCGCGGCTGGATCGACTGACTTCTCACAGGATCGCGCGTAGCTCGTCGGCGAGCGATGCGGCGCGCTCCGACCCGGCATCCGCGATGCCGATCGCGTACCGGAAGGTCGCGGTGCCGCCGACGGGGATCTCGAGTTCGTCGCTGAAGAACGGTGCCGGATTCAGTCCGGCGAATTCCTCCGAGCGGGCGAACCACTGCGGCGGGTGGTTCGGGTTGTCCGCACCGTCGACCATGACGACGAGCGACGTCGCATCGATAACGTCGTGCCGGCCGGCGAAACCCATCCACTCGGAGCGGCGGCCGCGGAACTCCGCGCCCGTCCCCTCTCCCGTCGCCGTGACCAAAACGCCGTCGGTGAAGGAGCGGGGTCCGCGCCAGAAGAGCCCACCGTACCCGGCGTTCTCGCGACCTCGCGTCGTGGGCGAGCCGAGCGCGATCGCGGCATCCGTGTCGTTGGTCATGCCGATCTCGATCGTGAGGGCCCACGCGTCGCCGCCCAGCAGTCGCGCCGTGAGGGTGCGGTCCTCGGTGAAGAGGCGCGCGCCGGCCTGGGCCGTCCAGTCGAGCGTGTGGCCGAACCGTGCCACGCCGTCGACCACCGTCGCCTCGCTCACCGCGCGGTGGACCTGGGCGCCGTTGTTCGGGAGCTGGCGGTAGCCCTCGCCGCGGAGATACGTGGGCCCGCCCCAGAAGTTCTCGTCACCCACGACGGGCAGCGACCAGGCGAGCCCTTTGTGCCACACGTGATCCCAGGGGCGGAACAGCGTGACGACGTGGCCCGCCCTGGTCCGCAGCGGGTCGAGGTACGGCTTCGGCGATTCGAGTTGGGGGGAATCCGGGACGATCACGTACCGCCCGAGTTCGAGATTCCCCGCCCGGAAGGATGCCGAGGTCTCATCGACCTCGAGGTCGAGGCGAGGCGATGAGGTCATGAGCGGTTCTCCTGGTCGGCGAACGCGATGCCCGCGGAGTCGAGCGCCGCGAGTGCGACATCGAGGACTGCGGCGCTGTGATCGAGTCGGCGGTCGCGCTCGACGATGTCGTGCTCGCCGATCATGCGCGTGAAGGCCCGGAATTCCTCGACCATCCGATGCTCGTGCGCGTTCCGATCGATGATCTCGACTTCTTCGCCGCGCAGGTGCAGCTCGACCGTGGGGATGACGTTCGGAGCGCCGTTGACGACGATCGAACCCTCGGTCCCTTGGATCTTCGTTCGCGACGGACCCGGCGAATCCTTCGCGCACACGCAGACCGCGGTGAGGTCGCCGTAGCGGAGAGTCACGACGCCCGAGGTGTCCACGCCCCGTTCCATGTGCGCGGCGTAGTCCACAGACTCGGGACAGCCGAGCAGCCCGACCACGATGTGAAGCGTGTAGATGCCGAGATCGAGGAGCGCTCCGCCGCCCATCGCCGGATCGAACGCGGGCAGAACCTTTCCCTCCCGGAACGCGTCGTATCGCGACGAGTACTGCGAGTACTCGCACTGGACGACGCGCAGATCGCCGAGCCTGCCCACGTTCTGGCGGATCCATTCGACGTTGGAGAGGTACTGATTGCTGATCGCCTCGACGAGGATGAGGTCGCGCTCCGTCGCCAGCTGTCGGAGTTCGGCGAGCTCGGCCGCGCGCAGGACGAACGGCTTCTCGCAGATGACGTTCTTCCCGGCCAGGAGCGCCCGTCGGGCGTGATCGAAGTGCAGCGCGTTGGGCAGCGCGATCCAGACGGTGTCCACCTCGGGATCGGCGAGGCACTCGTCGTAGTCGGTGTGAGCGGTGGGGATGCCGAACTCGGCGGCCAGCCGATCGAGTTTCTCGCGACTGCGCGGTGTGCCGAGGATGGCGGTGACGGTGAGCCCCTCGACCGCCGATGCGTGCGGGAGGAAGTCGGCGACGATCTGACCGGCGCCGATGACAGCGAGCTTCACGGGTTCAGAGCGCCATTCCGATGGCCAGCGCCACGATGCCCAGGAGCGGCGGGACCAGCTGCTTCAGGGCTGCGCTCGTCTTCGTGCGGTCGGAGAGGAGCAGAACGAGGCCGGCGGCGACCATCGACCCGGCGCCGACGAACACCAGAGTGGCGCCGACCGCTTTCCACCCGATCGCGACGAACACGATGCCGAGCACGATCTCGATCGCGAGGAAGAGGTTGTAGAACCCCTGGTTGAACGCGAGTGGCTTGGTGACCTCGGCGGTTCGCTGATCGGTGCCGAAGGTCTTCTGCGCGGCCTTTCCGGTCCACGCGATCGACTCGAGGAAGAAGATGTACACGTGGATGGCGGCGGCGACGGCTGCCAGCACGAGCCCGACGATGATCATCCCGTCATCATCCCACTCCGCCCGGTGGCCTGCCGCCTCGCTTTCCGCGCGGCTGAACTGCCTTCATGAGTCTCACAATCTCAGATACTCATTTCGTTGCGCGCTCGCCGCGTTGGAAAAGCCTCGCAAACATCTTTCGCCACTCTTTTAGATCAGAACGCTGCTCGGTACTCGTCCCCGCTCGAGGTTCTCGCCGTCCAACGATTCGCGCTCTCGTCTCCCAGTGTTTTCAGGGGATACCGGGCCAAGAAGTTCTGCGGAGACGGCGGGATTTGAACCCTCGGTCCCCTTACAGGGACTCCACCTGGCAGGGTGGAGCCCTGCGGGTACTCACCGTCGCGTGAGGCGCTCGAGTACTTCGATCACGTGCTCATATGGCCGGTCGGTCGCGCGGCTCATGCCGATCTCGCACGTGCGGTTGGCCGACACGTACGCATCGAAGCCACCGAGATCGTCCGCCGCTGCCGCGACCTCGAACGCCTCCACGTCGGTCGCACTCGCGGTGAGCTCGGGGTGCAGCATCCCTCGGTCGCCGGCGAAGGCGCAGCATCCCCACCCTTCGGGGACGAAGACGGTGTCGGCCACGGCATACGCCAGCGCCGTGAGCGCGCCGGTGGCACCGAGCGCGGTGGTCGAGCATGTCGGGTGCACGGCGATGCGGTCGAGCTTGGCCGATACCTCCACTTTCGGGAGCACCTCGCGCGCCACGTAGGTCGTCGCGTCTTCGATCACCAGGGACGCGTACTCCGGATGCGCGGCTGCGGCCTTGGCGAGCATGACATGGAGTCCCTCGGTGCAGGATGCCGCATCGCACACGACCGGGAGCTCGCCGCCACGACTGGCGCTCCAGAGCAAGGAGAGCACGCGGTCGGTCATCCGGTCATATCCGGACAGGTACCCCTTCGACTTCCAGGGCGTCCCGCAGCAGAGCCCACCAGCATCCTGCGGGACGACGAAAGGGATGTCGGCGCGCGACAGTAGCTCGCGCAGGGCGTCCCTCGAGCCGATTCCGTGATCCTCCGGGCCGAACATCGTGCCGATGCACGCGCCGAACAGCACGACCTCGGCGTCCGCCGGGCTGTCCGCCCGAAGCGGCTTCGATCCGCCACCCGGCAGCCCCGCGTCATACAGGGGAACGATGTCGGCACCGAGCACGGCGCGTCCAACCTTGGTCACCCCGGTGACGAGCGGTGCAGGAAGCGCATCGGCCACGGTGAGCGCGAGTCCGCCGGCGCGCGCGGCCGCTCTCCACCCCTTGGCGGCGACATCCCAGAGGCCGTCCGCGACGGACGACGCCTGCTCGGCGCGCAGCCGCCGCACGAGGTCACCGGTATTGATGTCGACGGGGCAAGCGACACCGCACATGCCGTCGACCGCGCATGTCTGCACACCGTCGTAGTCGTAATCGACGCGGAGCTCCTTCACGAGCTCAGTGTCACCCTGCTCCTCCGCCCAGGCCATGTCGCGGCGGAGCACGATCCGCTGCCGCGGGGTGAGCGTGAGGCTCTTGCTGGGGCAGGTCGGCTCGCAGTACCCGCATTCGACGCAGCGGTCGACCTCCTTCTCGACGGTTGGCACGCGCTTGAGGTCCTTCAGGTACGACTCCGGATCCTCCGACAGCACGACTCCCGGATTCAGAATGCCGTCGGGGTCGAGCAGCTTCTTGATGCCCCACATGAGGTCGGTGAGCTCGTCGCCGTACTGGCGCCGCACGAACGGCGCCATGATGCGGCCGGTGCCGTGCTCTGCCTTGAGCGACCCCTGCTGACCGAGCACGAGCTCGACGAGGTCGTCCGTGAAGCGCCGGTAGCGCGCGATGCTGTCGGCATCGTCGAAGCGCTCGTTCAGGAGGAAGTGCACGTTGCCGTCCTTGGCGTGTCCGAAGATCACCGAGCCGTCGTACCCGTGCTCCTCGAACAGCTCGATCAGCCGCTCGCACGTGAACAGCAGACGGTCCACCGGCACGACGATGTCCTCCAGCAGCGCGGTCGTGCCGGACGGGCGCGCACCCGCGACCGCCGTATAAAGACCCTTGCGGACGTGCCAGAGCGCCGCGCGTTCCGCAGCATCCGTCGTGAGCCCGGCCTCGACGACCAGCGGAAGGGCGCGCATGTGCGACAGCACGATGTCGGCGCCGTGCACGAGAGCATCCGCGTCCGCCGCGTGCACCTCGACGAGGAGCGCCGCATGCTGATCCACCGGGATGTCGGCGATCGCGCGCGGCACGTCGCTGAGCCCCTGCGCGACGCGCAGCGAGGCGGCATCCAGCAGTTCGATCGTTGCGAGCCCGAGCTCGACGAGCCGGGGGAGGGCGGCCATGGCGTCCGACAGCGTCTCGAACACGAGCAGACCGGTCGCGATCGCCGGGCGCACCTCGATCGTGCGGAACCTCGCCTCTGCGACGAAGGCTAGCGTGCCCTCAGAGCCGATGACGAGGTGCTCAAGGATCTTCACCGGGTCGTCGAAGTCGAGCAGCGCGTTGATGCCGTAACCCATCGTGTTCTTCATCGAGAACTGCCGGCGCACGAACTCGACGCGCTCCGGCGAGGCGAGCAGCCGCTCCCGCAGGGCGAGCAGTCCCTCCGCGATCGCCGGCTCGACGGCGGTCAGCGTCTCGATCGCGTCGGGAGCACCGGTGTCGAGGACGGTTCCGCTGGGCAGCACGAGTAGCAGCGACTCGACGGTGCGGTAGGAGTTCTCCACGGTGCCGCAGGCCATGCCGCTGGAGTTGTTCGCGATCACACCGCCGATCGTGCAGGCGATCTCGCTGGCCGGATCCGGACCGAGCTTGCGACCGAAACGCGCGAGGCGCGTGTTGACCTGGCGCACGGTCGCACCCGGACCGACTCGGACGATGCGCGCGTCATCCTCGACCGCGATGTTCCGGAACGCGCTGCGAGTGTCGACGAGGATGTCCCCGCTCACCCCCTGGCCGGACAGGCTCGTGCCTCCCGAGCGGAACGTCAGCGTACGGCCGGCCGCGCGGACCGCGCGGAAGACATCCGCCACATCGGATGCCGAGGACGGCGAGAGCACGGCGTCAGGGACCAGGAGGTAGTGCGAGGCGTCATGAGCCTGCGCGAACCGATCGATCGACCGATCCTTCACCTCGGTCGAGGGCGACAGGAGTGCGCGATCCAGCGGGAAGGTGAGCGACGTCCGCACGGATCCTCCTCGACGGCGACGTGAATTGTCTGACAAGTATACCGCTGGATCGGGCGATCGCTAGACTTGAGCGCATGGCAGCGATCCCGGAGGCAGCACTGGACGTCGTCGGCGTGGTCGACGCCGTGACCGCACGGCTGCGGACCCGCATCCTCGCGGGCGAGATCCGCTCGGGGGAACCGCTCACCGAGGCGGCGGTGTCCCAGGCCTACGGAGTCGCCCGCCCCAGCGCCAAGGCCGCGATCGAGCAGCTCGTCGCGGCGGGACTGCTCGTGCGCATCGCGCACCGCACCGCGCGGGTGGTCGACATCGATTCGGCGACCGTGCACGATGTGTATCGCACGCGGGCGCGGCTCGAGAGCGCGGCCCTGCGTGAGCTCTCGGCCTCTCGCACGATCCCGGCATCAGCGATCGCCGCGAACGCCGAGATCCAGGCAATGCCCCCGGGGCCGAGCGCCGAGACGGTCGACCCCGACCTGCGCTTCCACACCGCGCTCATCGACGCGCTCGGCAGCGAGCGCACCGCCCGCATGTACCGCAGCGTGCTCGACGAGGTCCGACTGTGCATGGCTCAAGTGCAGGAGCGGCGGCTGCTCGGGGCCTCCGTCATCGCCCGACAGCATGCCGAGATCCTGGATGCCGTGCAGGTCGGCGATTCGGATCTCGCCGCCCGCCTGCTCGATGAGCACCTGCACTCGGCGGCGGAAAGCCTCATCAGCGCGCTGACCACACCAGGCCCGTAAGCGCTCGAGATTCCCTTCCATCTCCGCGAACTCCGCCTCGCGGGCACGGACCACGCTGCCTTCGCGCCCCGCGCCAATGCTGCTCCGACCCGCATTGCTCGACTCCCGTTGGCGTGCCTTGACGCGTGTGGACGGCGGCCCGCGCGGAGATCAACCACAGCAAGGGCCTTCCGGTTCGCGCGTCTCTCCGGTGAAGAGACAGGGGACGTTCGTCGGGTTGTTCCACATATGGAACCCACGTTGAACCTATTGAACAATAGAGTGCTTTCGCACTAGGCTCAGGCCGACAACCGTCCAGCACCACGGATCACAATGGAGAGATCGGCATGGCCATCGACTTCTCAAGACGAACCCTGCTCATCGGCATGGGAGCGGTCGTCACGACATCCGTCCTCGGCAACTTCGGAGCGCCCATGTCGGCGGCTGCAGCCGCCGACCCTACGACATGGACCGACATCGTCGGCAGGTTCGAGTCCCGGCATGAGCCGTGGTCGGTGTCATTCGGCCCCGAGTACGGAACCGCAGCAGGTGGATTCGTGCGAGATGAGGAGCGTGCCGCCGAGGGCGCTTTCTCGGGGCGGCTTACGGCGGACTTCTCGGAATCCGGACGGTATGTGGCGCTGATCAAGTCACTGGACCACCTGGATATCACGAAGGTCCGATTCAAGGTCACCGCTCGCAATGTCACTCGCGTCGCCGTCCGACTCGTCAGCGGAGGGCGAGTCCTCAGGCAGGCGTATGCCGCCGTGCAGCCCACGCCCGGAACGTGGGTCGGTGTCGAGATGGACAGGTGGAACAACATCGTCGGGTTCTCCGACGCGGTCACACTCCAGATCCAAGTCTGGAAGGAGCACCTCGCCAACGCCGCAGACCCGACGGGTGACCTCTGGGTCGACGACGTGCAGGTCGATCACCTCGTGCAAGAGCAGAGGCCTGCATCCCTCGAGACCTCGGGTCTGCCGGTGCTGCTGGTGGGCGACGCCGACCCGGTTCCCCTCACGGTGCGGGCCACGTACCCCGACCGCGAAGCGCGTGACGTCACACAGCACTCCAGACTGAGCTCCTCGAACAACGCGGTGATCACGATCGACAGGTTCGGCACCCTCGCGCCGGTGGCCCCGGGGCGGGCCGAGATCCGCATCGAGCATCTCGGCGTCTCACAGGCGTTCCTTGTCGAGGTCCGCGCGCCGCGCGAACTGACGCCGATAACGATCCATGACGGCAAGTTCCGGGATCGCGACTCTCCGTTCGGGTTCACCGGCTTCAACTACGATCTGTTCCTTCTCAGCTATCCGCGTCGTGCGCTGTGGTCGAGCCTCGATGCCGACATCAGCCTCATGGCCAGCTGGGGACTGGGTGCCATCCGAGTGCCACTCGCCGTGAGCCTGGTGCAACCGGCGAAGGGCGTCTTCCCCGGCGACGTCGGGTGGGCGGGTGAGTTGCGCAAACGCGGGCTGAACACCGAGTTCATCAAGATGCTTGACCATTTCGTCGCACGTGCCGGCGAGCACGGCATCCGCGTGATCTTCGACTGGCACCGCTTTCCCACCGACCCCTACGACTACTGGCAGGGAGGCACGCCCGCCGATCGCGGAACAGGGAAGCCGGGGACGGCCATCTCCTACCTCGCTCCTTCGTCCACGCAGAGCGGTGAACTCGACCTGGCGGATGCTGAGCACCGCACCGTGCTGTTCGAATCCCTCACGTGGATCGCTTCTCACTACAAGGGGTCACCGAACGTCCTCGGTATCGAGGTCCCGCACAACGAGCCGCACGCGGCATACATGTCGATTCAGTCGAACTGGCGGCGACTGACGGAGCAAGCATCCTTGGCGGTGAAGGCGGGCGACCCAGATCGCCTGACCTTCGCGATGCCTCCCGCCTACGGGCACGACGTCTCCACCGCGGCGCCGACGTGGCAGTTCTCGAACGTGGTGGACGCGAATGCGCCTCATCACTATCTGCCCAATGCGCCGGTGCCGACGCGCCCCGACGCCCCGACGCGCCATTCGCCGTGGCTGGCCCGTGACATCGACGCGACCTTCGCTTACGCCATTCCAGCGCTGTTCGCCCCGTACTCGACGTCGAAGCATCCGGTCTACAACGGTGAGGGCGGTCACTATGGCTTCGACTCCTTCCTGCCCGACATGGATCGCGTCCAGGCGGCGGACTACATGATGGAGGCGGGCCTGGTGCAGTACTACGCAGCGGGTGCCGCCGGGCAGCTGCACTGGAGCCTCTGGCACAACCTCAACGACTTCGTGCCCTTTGAGGATCTGTTCGAAAAGCACTATCGCCGTTTCTCGGCCGTATATTCGGCTGGTCCTGTCGACTGGTCTGGCGCCGAGGTCGCATTCATCCAGAATCCCGCAGCAGTGCCGCCCGCTAACGGGCACAACTTCGCCGTCGTTCCCTTCGTCCGCCGTGCGCTCGACCTGCACCTGCCGATCTGGCATCTGCTGACGGACGACGAGATCATCGAGACGCTGCTCACCCAAGTGCCATCCGGACTGGAACAGGTGGAGGGAATGGACGCGGCCTTCGACTACAAGGCGGTCGTCGCGGACCGCCGGAATCTCGACCAGCGCGTGCGGCAGGTGCTCGAACGGGACGGCTTCGACAGGCCCATCCTCTGGCTGAACGACGCGGAGGCCCTCACCACCAACGCCTTGGGCTCCTTCCTCCGCAAGGCGGGAGTCGCCGAGGATCGCCGGACGAGCGCGCACCTGCAGCTCGTGTACGGTCCTCAGCACCTCGTGGTCTATCGCCGCAGCGGCGCCGGTGGCAAGAAGCGCATCTTTCCCCGCGTTCGCCGGGATGGGGTGTTCTCTCTCGTGGATGAGTCCGGCGAGACGCGGTACCGGGGGGATGCGAACACGCTGTGGACCCGCGGCATCTCCATCGACCTGCCGAAGTGGCGCAGCGCGATCCTGCGGATCGAGTGATCGCGAACTGTGGATCCGCGGTTCGATATGCCGAATCGCGGATCCACAGATTGAATCTGGCGAGAAAGCCCACTACGTTGTCCTATTCAAGGAGTCAGCACGGATGCAGCAGGGAGCCGGCATGCGCATCACCAAGGTCGTCACAGCCGTCGCGCCCTTCACCCGCGGAACGAGCCTGGATGACACCCGCATCTCCACGCCCATGGGAGTGTTCCCCCGCCATGCGGAACGACGGTCGTCATGGCGCGGCCCCGGCGCCGATCTCATCTGGGTGCTCGTGCGCACGGATGACAGCGAGGTCTGGGGCATCGGACAGTCCCGCGGTGGTCGTGTCACAGAGGCACTGATCCTCGAACACCTCGCCGGCCTGCTGCATGGCCGGGATCCACTGGCCATCTCGGAACGAGTGGCCGAGCTGGACCGGGCCACCCAGCCGTATGCTGCCGGCGGCATCGCCTCGATGGGGATCGCCGCCGTGGAGCTCGCGCTGTGGGACCTTGCCGCACGGGCGGCGGGACTCCCGCTCGTGCGCCTGCTGGGCGGATCGGAATCGGATGTTCCCTATTACCTCACGGTCCCGGATCACTCGCTGTTCGACGTCCTCGAGCCCGAGCTGATCGCCAGGGCTCGAACCGTGAAGATCCCCGCCCGGTTCGGCCCGGCCGACGGCCGGTCGGCGATCACGCGCGTGATCGCCGACCTCGAGGCCACGCGCGAGCGCGTCCCTGAGCATGTGCCGCTCTCCATCGACTGCTTCATGTCGTGGGATGCCGAGTTCGCCAGGCGTGTCGTCCACTGTGCCTCGGATCTCGGTCTGGACTGGATCGAGGAGCCACTGCACCCGCTCGACGTCGACGGGCATCGGATGCTGCGGACGACGTTGCCGGCGCGAGTGGCGTCAGGCGAGCATGTCTTCACACTGCGCGAAGGGCGTCGCCTGGTGGAGGCGGGTTGCGTGGATGTCGCGCAGTTCGACGTCACGTGGTGCGGAGGACTCGAAGTCGCCCGGACTCTGGGTCGGCAGGCCGTCGACGCGGGGATGCTGTTCGCACCGCACGCTGCAGGCCTGCAGCCCTGGGCTACGCACCTGGTGAACGCGTTCGGGCCCGGTGCATGGCTCGAGGTGCTCGTCGGTGTCGATGGCACTGCAGAGGTGCCCACGGTCCGCGACGGTCCGGGCGTCGGGATCGACCCCGCGCAGGTCGGCCTCGCATGATCATCGACTCCCACTGCCACGCCTGGCGCACCTGGCCCTACGAACCCGCTGTGGCCCAGCCGGAGGAGCACGCGTCGCTGCAGCGCGCGTGGCGAGAACTGGTGTCGTGGGGCGTCTCGTCAGCACTCGTCGTCGCGGCGCGGTTGACCGGCAACAGCGACAACAACGAATGGCTCACCGCTCAGGCCCCGGCGTTCGACGGGGTGTTCGCCATCGCGGCGGATTGGGACTCGCGCTGGCTCCCCACCTACCACGCTCCGGACGCGGACGCCCGTCTCGGCGCGATCCTGCGGGAGATGCGCCCGCAGGCGGTCGCGCACTACCTCGGTGACGCCGACGACGGCTGGTTCGGTGAGCCCGCGACCGACGTCGCGCTCGCTCTGCTCGCTGAGCACGCCACTCCGCTCAGTCTTCACGCGCCACCGGGCTGGCGCGATGCCGTCATCGGCGCCGCGCGCCGACACCCCGGGTTGCCGATCGTCCTGCACCATCTCGCATTCAGCGGCCATGACGACGTCGACGACCTGCGGGCGCTTGCGGCCTGCGACAACGTCTACGTCAAGGCATCCGGCGCGTACTACGCATCCGCTGCCGATTCCGCACGGACGCTGGCGGCGCGAACCCGCGCCGCCGTCGACCTGTTCGGTCCGCTGCGCGTGCTGTGGGGGTCGGATCACCCCGTCGCGCAGCGGCGCGGCTTCGATCCGCGTGTCCATCTCGAGGCGGTCGCAGCCGTGCTCGACCCCGCCGAGCAGCGCGCCGTCCTCGGCGACAACGCGCGCCGCCTCTTCTTCGAGGAGCCCGAATGATCCGTCGTATCGCTGTCCTGGGCGCGGGCGAGTGGGCGCAGGCGCACCATCTTCCTGCCCTGGCGGCTCACCCGGATGTGGCACTGGCACGCATCGTGGATATCGACGGCGAGCGCGCAGCCCAGGCCGCCGCACGCTTCGACGCGGCATCGTGGTCAACATCTCCCGACATGTCCGACGTCGACGCGGTGGTCATCGCCACCCCGCACGCCACGCATGCCGAGCTGACGACTGCGTATCTCGAGCGGGGCATCGCCGTCCTCGTCGAGAAGCCCCTCGCGACCCGGGTCGACGATGCCTTCGCTCTCGTCGCGACAGCGGAACGCACCGGAGTCCCCCTGCTGGTCGGCTACACCGCGCAGTTCAGCAACGCGGCGGCCCGGGTGCGGGAGTGGTTCCACGAGGGGCTGATCGGTGAGCTGCTCCACGTCGCCATCGAGTTCAGCTCCCGTGCCGGCCGACTGTACCGCGCGCACGCGGAAGACTCACGATCCGCCTACTCGGCCGAGAACGGCGGTCAGGCGGCGACGCAGCTGTCGCACGCCGTCGCCGCCGCGCTGTCGTCGCTCGGCCAGGAGGCGACGCGGGTCGCCGGGATCGTGGCGAACCGAGGCACCGCGGTCGATGTCGACGACGCCTTCGTCTTCGCGCTGAGCGGCGGCGCGAAGGGGGCGGGGACGTCCACGGGTGCCCTGGCCGACGGGGCCGCGTTGCGTCAGGTCGTGCGTTACATCGGCGATCAGGGATCGATCAGCCACGATCTGCTGTGGGGCCGAGCGACCCTTTCGACCGAAGGCGGCATGCGCTGCGCCGCGCCATCGCATCACGAAGCCCCGTACCCGGCTGCAGGCCCCGTGTCCACGCTCGTGAGCATCCTCGGGGGTGGACCCAACCCGTCCCCGGTCCGTCCCGCGGCAGCCACGGTCGCCTTCATCGACGCGCTGCAGACGGCGGCGCGCACCGGTCGACTCGAATCCGTCCGTCCACTGCCCGCGCCAATGAGCCGCGACAAGGGAGATCATTGATGAAACTGCTACGACTGGGTCCGGTGGGGCGCGAGATCCCCGCAGTCGAGGACGACGAGGGTCGTGTCTTCGACGCGCGTGACATCACGGATGACATCGACGGCGACTTCCTCGCATCCGACGGCATCAGCAGAGTCCGAGCAGCACTCGACGCCCGCACCCTGCCCGAGCTCGACCACGCCGCGCTGCGCCGCGGAGCGCCGATCGCCCGGCCGACCGCCGTCGTGTGCGTCGGTCAGAACTACGCCGCGCACGCGGCCGAGTCCGGCGACAGTCCACCCGAAGTGCCCATCATCTTCTTCAAGCACCCGAACACCGTCATCGGGCCGGACGACGATGTCGAACTGCCCACGGGCGCCGCGAAGCTGGACTGGGAGGTGGAACTGGGCGTCGTCATCGGGCGACCGGCACACCGTCTCGCCTCTGCCGCGGAGGCTCTCTCGGTGATCGCGGGGCTGGTGGTGAGCCACGACGTGAGCGAGAGGGCGTGGCAGGTCGCCGAATCGGGTGGCCAATGGAGCAAGGGCAAGTGCGCACCCACGTTCAACCCGCTCGGGCCCTACCTCGTGCCACTCGAGGACTCACCCGCGCTCGATGCCCTCACGCTGTGGTCGCGTGTGAACGGCGAATCGCGTCAGCACTCGTCGACCGCAGACATGATCTTCGATGTCCCGCATCTGATCCACCACCTCTCGCAGTACATGCGTCTGGAGCCCGGCGACCTCATCAACACCGGAACGCCGCAGGGAGTCGCATTGTCGGGCCGCTTCGCGTACCTCCGCACCGGAGATGTCGTCGAACTCGGCATCGATGGGCTCGGGTCTCAGCGGCAGGAGATCGTCGCCGAGCGATGAGCGCTGCCGCCGGTGCCGAGGCTGACCACCCCGGCACCGGGCCGGTGCGCGCATTCGAGCCGGACCGCGTGCCCGGTGATCAGCACCGGCGACCGTGTGCGCGGCAGCTCACTCCTGCCAGGCCACGCTGAGGTGGCCGGAGACCTGGCGGATCTCGATTCGGTCCGTGCCGTCGACCCGCAACACGAAAGCATCCGGTGACAGCGGCGTCTCCACGCGCGCTCCCGCGGCGGAACCCGGGGGCAGAGCGATGATCACGCGCGCGTTCGTCAGTCCCTCGACGCGCAGGCCGCGCGTGCGGTCCGCCGGGAACGGGGCGATCTCGCGGCAGCGCATCATCCCCGAAGCCTCCTGGGTGACGAACACGCGACACTCGGCGTGAACGGACTTCGCGAGCTGATACGTCGCCACCCCGTCTTCGTACCACGCCTCGGCATGGGTCAGCAGCGGCGCTCCGTCCGCGAGCGACAAGCGCAGCCGCACAGTCGTATCCGGCACGTACCCGCTCAGCCAGTGGGCCCCGGCATGACGACGGATGCCGAGGACAGCACGCGCGGCGTCCGCCGAGCGGAGCTCGTGCGCGACCGAGACGCCGAGCGTCGCCACGGCATCGCGCAGCAGCGCCGCGCTGTCGTCGAAGCGTGCGCGGTCGACGAGCACGCGGTGGCGCACGCCGCGCTCATCGGCCTCGGAGTAGTCGAACGGCGCCGAGCCGCGCACCCAGATCGCCGCCCCCGGCGCTCCAGTGCCCTCGTCACCGCCGTGCACGGTCGCGTACGGCGCCTCGGTCCCGGCAGGCATGCGCACCCGGGCCAGCAGCCGAACGCCGTCGACCGGATGAACGAGATCGATCGGCCCGTCGGACAGCAGAGCGTTGTGCCGCAGCATCCCGCGGCGCCCGCCCGGCAGACGGTCGCCGACGAGGTCGGTGACCAGCGCGAGGTCGCCCTCGACGACCGCCGCGGCATCGCCCGCATCCGCCCGGTCCAGCCCGAGCAGCCCGAGCGCCTCCTCGGACACCCCACGCAGCGATCCGTAGACGACGACGTCACCGCCACCATCCCGGTGTGCGTGCAGCGCGGCGACGACGTGCGCGGTGAGCGCGCCCGCGGGCACGATGAGGATGCTGCTCGCGAGCGCACCCGACCTCTGCGCGCCGGCGACCTCATCGGTGCTGACGACCGTGTTCAGCGGCAGTCCCGCGGTGATCGCCGCGGACAGGTACCAGTCCTCCGCGTACGGCCGCGCGATCGTCTCGGGGTCGGCGGCCATGGCCTCGTGGTACTCCCGGAACGGATACACCCAGACCAGCGGGCCGGCCGCGTCGGGCCGGGTCTCGAGGTCGATGGCGATCGCGGTGCCCACCTCACGCGCGCACCGCTCGTCGAGCACGCCATGCGCGGTGTCGATCGAGAGGATGTTCACCTCGCGGGGCGGCTGGATCATGCCGTCGCCGGTCACCCGGGCGACGCTCAGCGGCAGGTGGATGTCGAAGGTCTCGCGGTGATAGAAGTCCCACCACGGCTGCTGCCAGAACCACGGGTCGTTGGCGTAGAAGCGGAACCGGTACCCCTCTGAGCCCCTCGGCAGCATCGCGATGCGCGACAGGTACCCGCAGATCTCGATGCCGAAGTCCTCGTTCAGCGGACCCCACGGTGAGTTCGGAGGCGGACCGGCGATGTGGCCGCGCTCGTAGATCTCCAGGGCAGGCACACTGTCGGCTCCGATGTCGATGCCGGCGCTCTGATTCGTGCCGCGCACCTCGATGGGCACGGACAGCTCGCGGCGCAGGTCGTCCCAGAACTCCAGCGCCCGCGCCCGCAGGCCAGCCGTGCGGTCGGTGTGGAACTCCGCCCCGTCGAACGATTCGCCCAGCTCCGACCAGGCGTAGCCGCTGAAGCCGAAGCCGTTCGACAGCCACAGGTAGTCGAAGCCCATCGCTGCGAGGTAGTCCTCGGCCTGCCGCCCGAGAAACTCGCCGAAGCGGGTGCCGGCGGGGATGCCGTCGGGGTACGCGGCATAGTGATGGTCGTCGCCGTCGAGCACCGAGAAATGGCGCACCATCTCGATGATCGGCCCGATACCGACATCGGCGCCGCGGGCGAGGATCTCAGGATGCCGGCGGAACTTGAACGCCGAGGCCGCGAACTCCGGCCCGGGGTCGAAGGTGGCGCCGACGCGGGTCGGGATGCCGCGGCGCTCGCCGGTCTCGCGGATGATCCGCACGAGCGAGCGGATGCGGTCGTAGTCGAGCGCGGGCGGATCGTCGCGGTAGCGCACCGCCACCCGCTCGGGCTCCTTGTGCTCGCCGTAGGGCTCGGCGTCAACGTTGTTGAAGCCGATGGTGTCGGCCCATACGACGGGCGCGTCGAGGTCGCCCGCCCAGTCGAGGATCTCGCTGCCGTCCGAGATCCACAGCAGCAGCGAGCACTCGGCGGCGGTGGCCAGCAGCGTGCTCCACTGCGTGAACATCTCCTCGACGCCGGCGCGCAGCGAGGCGTCGTCGAAGGCGTCGAAGGGCTTGAGTGAGGTCTCGAGGGTGACGGTCGCCAGCTCCGACGCGAGACGTCGCGCGCGGGCCGGAATGCGCTCAGGACTGCGAGATGTCATCGCTGATGCGCTTCCGGAGCTTCTGTGCGGCGTCCTGCAGAGCCGTGAGTGCGGCGTGAATGTGCTCGTCGTCGAAACGGTGGACGGGTCCGCTGACCGACAGGGCCGCGACGATCTGCTCGTCTCGGGAGAGCACGGGCACGGCGACGCAGCGGATGCCGAGGATGTACTCGCCGTGATCCTCGGCGTAGCCGAGCTCCCGCACGCGGACCAGATCAGCCTTCAGCGCGGACAGGTCGGCCATGGTCGTCTCGGTGAACTGCTCCAGCTCGCCGTGGGGGTAGAGGGCGTCGAGCTGGGCTTCGTCGAGGCCGCTGAGCAGAGCCTTGCCGAGTCCGGTGGCGTGCGCGGGAAGCCGCGCGCCGATGCGCTGGTCGAACACGAGCGTGTGCGAACCGGGGCTCTTGGCGATGCACACCTGCCCCTGTCCGGAGAGCACGGCCAGGCGGACCGTCTCGTCGATCTGGTCGCGCACCTCGTCCATGAAGCCTCGTGCCCGCTGGCTGAGCGTCTGCGCGTGGTCATAGGCCTGCCCGACCTCCCAGGCGCGCAGTCCCAGACTCAGCCGCAGGTCGGCGTCGCGCTCCACCCAGCCGCGATCGATGAGGGCTCCCAGCACGTGATGCACGCTCGACTTGGGCAGTCCCAGGCTCGACGCGATGGTCGTGAGGGTCTGGCCCTCTTCGGCGTCCGCGAGCAGTTCGAGAACGCGCAGGGCCCGGTCTGCGGCCGGCGCGGTGATTTTCGAGGAGGCGTCGTCTGGCATTCATCTTCCGTTCGATATGTCGAATGGCTGTTGCTTTGGCTGAACGGTACTGGGAACCCTACTGGGCACCCATCGGCGATGTCCACCGAACCGCTGCTCGACCGAGCGCCCGGCGGTCCTGCCGGATAGCTACGGCGAGTGCGGCTTGCGCCGCGTCGGCTTTCGGGCTTAGTCTGCACGATACAGCATATGAAAATCCGGTTCCAGATGTGGAACAGAATGGTGAACAATGTCTCTGCCCCTCCCCACCACCGCGACGCACGCCGCCGCCCCGGCGGCGACGATGAGCGCGCTCGTCCTCGAGGACTACGGTCGCATGGTCGTGGCGCAGCGGCCGGTCCCCGTCGTCGGCGATGGCGAGGTGCGGGTGCGTGTGCACGGCGTCGGCATCTGCGGCTCGGATCTGCACGGTTTCACCGGCGCAAACGGCCGGCGCTTTCCCGGGCAGGTCATGGGTCACGAAGCGGTCGGCACCGTGGATGCCGTCGGCGCAGGCGTGACATCTTTCACGGGGGGCGAGCGAGTCGTCGTCAATCCGACGCTTGCCTGCCAGGCGTGCGACTGGTGCGCACGCGGCCAGCAGCACATCTGCCCGCAGCGGCGCGTGCTCGGTGTCGACCCGACTCTGTCCAGTGCCTTCGCGGAGTTCTTCGTCGTGCCCGAGCGCAACCTCATCCCGTTCGACGGCATCCTGCTGCACGGGGCACTCGTCGAGCCGCTGGCCGTCGGCTACCACGCCGCCCGGCGCGCGGGCGTGAGCGCTGGAGACACCGTCGCCGTCATCGGCGGAGGACCGATCGGTCAGGCCGCCGCGCTCGCCTGCATCCGTCTGGGGGCCGCCCGCGTGATCGTCGGCGAACCGCGCGAGGCGCGCCGGCGGCTGCTCGAGGACATCGGCGCAGAGACATTCGATCCGTTCACCGCGAGCGCCCCGCTCGGCGCCGGAGAAGCGGATGCCGCGATCGACGCGGTCGGTGCGAGCGAGACCATCCTCACCGCGCTCGAACTGACAGCTCCCGGTGGCACGGTCGTGCTCGTCGGGATGGATGCGCCCGCCGTCGAACTGCAGGCATACCCCCTGACCACACAGGAGCGCTCGCTCGTCGGCGCCTTCTGCTACACCGCCGAGGAATTCGCCGAGACGGCGGCCTGGGCGGCCACGGTGCCCGAGACCCTCGATCGGCTGATCGAGCGAGCGGTCCCGCTCGACGACGGTCCTGCGGCCTTCGAAGAGCTCACCGACCCCGAACGCCTCGCCGGGAAGATCATCATCGAGTTCCCCGCGAAGCCCGAGAGCGCCGGACCACCGGCTTCCTCTTAACCGTCCTGCACGACCCGAGTTACCAATCATCCAATGGAGGATCGCATGTCACAGTTCATGTCGAGTCGTCTCACCCGGCTCGCCGGGGTGTCACTCGTCGCGGCGCTGGCCCTCACGGGCTGCTCCGCGCAGAGCGAGGAGGCGCCCAACAGCACCGGTGAGGTGAGTGGGGAGCTGAGCATCGCCACCACGAGCGACGTCGGCATCGGCGCGCTCATCGAATCGTTCGAGAAGGAGACCGGGGTCGGCTTCGAGACCACGTTCGCCGAGGCGGGCGCGCTCAACGAGCAGCTCTCGCTGCAGATCAACGGCGGGACCGCACCCGACATCTTCCGCTCCGCGCCGGGCTGGGCGGCACCGTCCTCGGTGCTCAACCTCGCCGCCATCGGCGCCGTGCGCGACCTCTCCGGTGAGGACTGGACCGCGAACGTGCCGAAGGCGTTCGACTCGCTGCAGGTCTACGAGGGTGGCACCTACGCCTACCCCACGTTCGGGCAGGCCATCCTCGCCTTCTACAACATCAGCGTCTTCGAGGAGGTCGGCGTCACCCCGCCCACCACGTGGGATGAGCTGATCGAGGTCTCCGACAAGCTCAAGGCCGCAGGCAAGGTGCCGATCTCGCTCGGCTTCGCCGACAACTACGTGACGCAGTTCATCACCTACGCGCTCTCGGCCTCCCTGGTCAACGGCGCCGAGCCTGACTTCTACGAAGAGCTCGACGCAGGCAAGACCACGTTCGCGGAGTCGGACGGGTGGCGCGAGACCTTCGAGAAGATCGTGAGCCTGATCGACGACGGCTACACCACCGCCGACCCGCTCGGCACCCCTGGTGACCCGGCGATGCAGGCGGTCGGCAACGGCGATGCCGCGATCGTCATCATGCCCTCGGGCGCCTCGCCGAACCTCGCCAAGATGACCGAGGGCGGCTGGGACAACCTGGGCATCTTCGCCTTTCCCGCCACGAACTCGGCTGACGACACGTTCATCCCGTTCAGCCCCGACTTCCTCGTCGTCAGCAGCAAGACCGAGAACCCGGATGCCGCTCTCGCGTTCCTAGACCACATCTCCCAGCCCGACAACGCGGCGGCATTCGCCGAGGCGCAGGGCGCCATCCCCGCGCTGACCAACGCGACGCCGGTCGACAACCAGCTCAACACCGCCATCCAGGTCTACCTGGATGAGGAGCGCACCACGCCGTTCGCCAACCACATCTGGCCCGGCGGAGAGGTCGCCGCGGCGCTCATGGCAGGCTTGCAGCAGGTCGTCCAGGGCGATAAGGACATCGACGGGCTGCTCGCCGACCTCGACACCGCCTATGCCGGAGTCAAGCGTTGACGATGACCGCCATCCCGAGGAGCCCTGCGGAGGCGCAGGGCTCCTCGGAGCGACCTGCCCGCAAGCAGAACCGG
Organism: Microbacterium marinum; assembly: GCF_014204835.1. Lineage (NCBI taxonomy): Bacteria > Bacillati > Actinomycetota > Actinomycetes > Micrococcales > Microbacteriaceae > Microbacterium > Microbacterium marinum. The sequence continues at coordinate 3,004,264 of NZ_JACHMD010000001.1, forward strand.
GTGTTCCGCCTCAACCGGGTGCCGCAGTGGTTTCTGCTGCCGGCCCTCATCTTCTACATCGTCGTCGTGCTGTACCCGAGCGTCGCGGGCAGCGTGCTCGCCTTCACCGACGCCAGAACGCTGCGCGGCGGCGACTGGGTCGGTTTCGAGAACTTCGTCACCATCCTGCAGAACGAGGCCGCTCGCGCCGCGCTGCTGAACACGCTCACGATCGCCGTCACCCTCACGATCGTGCAGACCACGCTGGGTCTGCTGCTGGCGGTCGCGCTGAACAGCGCCATCCGCGGACGCAACCTGCTGCGCACCATCTTCTTCGCCCCGATGATGCTGCCCCCGATCATCACCGGTCTGCTGTGGCAGTACATCTACACGCCGAACGGTCCGCTCGACTCCGCGATGGACTTCCTGGGATTGGGTGATTTCAAGGCCAGCTGGCTCGGTGACGCGAACATCGCCCTGTGGTCGATCATCGGCAGCGTCATCTGGCATCACGTCGGCATGTCGATGGTGATCTACCTCGCCGGACTGCAGGGCATCCCCGACGAGCTCTACGAAGCCGCCGCTGTCGACGGCGCGGGGCCGATGCGCAGGTTCTGGAGCATCACCCGCCCGCTGCTGGGCCAGGCGACCACGATCGCCACCGTGCTCACCATGACTTCGTCGCTCAAGCTGTTCGATCAGATCTTCGTGATGACCGGCGGCGGCCCCGGGGTATCGACCCAGACGCTGTCGCTCATCATGTACCAGGAGGCGTTCGTGTACGGCAAGCAGGGCTACGGCTCGGCCATCGCCCTCGTACTGACCATGATCGTCGCAGCCATCGTCTTCGTGCAGATGAGCATGACCCGCCGAGGGGAGCAGGAGGCTTGAGTACCATGACCCTCACTGTCCCGAAGAGCGAGGCTGCGCCCCGCAGACGGCGGATCCGACACGGCTACGGTCGTCCGCTGCTCGAAGTGGTCATGGTCCTGGTGACCGTGGCGTACCTGTTCCCGCTGTACATCATGCTGACGATGTCGTTCAAGACGCCGGTCGAGATCGCCGAGTCGTCGGTCGCCCTGCCCAAGGGGCTGTTCCTCGACAACTACGCCACGGCGTGGTCACAGGCGAACCTCGGCCGGGCGCTGCTGAACAGCGCGCTCATCACGAGCGTCAGCATCACCCTCGTCGTGATCGTCGGCGCAATGGCGGGGTACGCCATCGCACGCGGCAACCGCCGCACCAGCACGCCGAAGCTGATGCTGTTCATGCTCGGCCTGATGATCCCCGGCCAGCTCGGCATGGTGCCGCTGTACAACCTGATGCGCGACGCCGGTCTGCTGCAGAGCTATTGGTCGCTGATCATTTTCTACGCGGGGTCGATGATGCCCCTGACGGTGTTCCTGTACACCGGGTTCCTGCGGGCCCAGTCGTCGACATACGAAGAGGCGGCGCGCATCGACGGTGCCGGCTGGTGGCGCTCGTTCTGGCATGTCGTGTTCCCGCTGCTGCGGCCGGTCACCGGCACCGTGATCATCGTCAACGCGATCAACATCTGGAACGACTTCCTCACTCCGCTGCTGTACGTGTCCGGTTCGGCGAACCGCACGCTGCCTGTCGCCGTGTTCTCGTTCCAGGGCGAGTTCGCCAGTGAGTGGGGCCTGATCTTCGCCGGCATGGTGATCGCGGCGCTGCCGGTGCTCATCGTCTACTTCTTCCTGCAGCGGCACATCATCCACGGCTTCGCCGGCGGACTGAAGGGATGAGCGCGCTCGTCCCCATCGCGTCCACGACGCACCAGCCGGTGCGCGTGGGTGACGGCCGCAACCTCTCGGACGGCACGACGCAGACCCTCAGCACGCTGTTCACGCACGAGCTGCTGAGGCCCGCCGACAGCATCCGGCTCGTCTTCGCGAACTGGTACGACACCGACGGCGACAGCCTGCCCGGTACCGACCCGATCCGGGTCCGTGCCGAGGTGCGGGCGGGCGGCATCCTGCCGGTGACGTTCGACGGACGCGATCACGTCAGGATCGAACCAGGAGAGACCGTGCTGTCCGACCCCGTGCCGCTCGATCCGCACGGCGGTGTGGGGACGGATCGGATGCGACTGTCGACCTGCACGGTCGTCTCAGTGGCGCGAGGCGGGCGGTTCCCGCTCGGTTCGAGCACAGACGCCTCCTCGGGGGAAGGGGTCGCGGTGGGAGACCTTCGCGGCCGGGCCGTGCCCACGGCATCCGTCTACGGATACGGGCCGTGGCAGCTGCTCGCCGAGGGACCGACTGCAGGGTCGCTGCTGCTCGTGGTGGGCGACTCGAACGGGGTCGGCTTCGGCGACCGCCGAGGCGGCGCCGAGCACTTCGGCTGGGTGCGCCGCCGGTTCGACGGACGCAGCGATGTGATGAACATCTCGGTCAGCGGCGCGCGTCTCGAGAACAGCATGACACCGGCGCAGCTGGCGCTGCGGCTGGCGCAGGTGCAGTGGTCGTTGCCGACCGCCGTGATCACGGCGCTCGGCACGAATGACATCCGTTGCGGGGGGCCGGGGGTCGAGGAGGTGCGAGAGCGGATGCTAAATCACTGGGGCGTGCTGGCCACCGTTGCGCCGCGCCTGATCGCGACCACGGTGCCGCCCGCGACGACGAGCATCGACGGCTGGCACACGCTCGAGGGGCAGCGGCTCGATCACGGCAATGACACCCGCCTCATCATCAACGACTGGCTGCGGACCGTTCCCGCCCCGCTCGACGCCGTGTTCGATCTCGCCGCAGCCGTCGAGGCCGAGCCCGGGCTGTGGCGGCCCCGTCTCACAGAGGACGGTGTCCACCCCAGCCCTGAGGGTCACGCGGCGATCGCCGAGGCGGCGCGCGAGTTCGTGTTCGAGGCGGCGGTCGTCGAAGAGAGCCGTCAGCTCACCTGACCGATCTTCGAGAAGAAGTCCTCGAGAAGATCCCGCGTGTCCAGAGGATCTGCTGAAGCGGATGGAGGACGCCTTCCAAGGCTGACGCACAGAGTCCGAGAGGGCCCCCGGAAGGTGCGCCCTCTCGCATATCCGGGTGACGATCAGCGCGGTACCGCGGTGGAATCGCGGACGATCAGCACCGGGGGGTCAGCCTCGATGACGGTGCGCGCTCCGCCTTCGGCGAGCCGCAGCAGGGTCCGGGCAGACAGTTGGCCGAATGCATGGATGTCACGGCTCATGGCAGTCAGCGGCGGGCGGGTGATGCGGCAGAGCACGGAATCGTCGCCGGCCAGCACGGCGACATTTTCGGGGATGCGTACGCCGCGCGCGGTGAGACCCTCGACGGCACCTGCGGCCATCACATCGTTGTCGAACGTGATCGCCGTCGGGGCGCCGTCGACGTCCAGCAACTCGTTGACGGCGGCCGCACCGCCCTCCCGCGAGAAGTCGGCACTGACCACCGACGGTGAGCCGCCCGCGTCGACCACGGCTGAAAGAAACGCCGCCGTCCTTCTTTGGGTATGCGAAAATCCGGCGGGACCGGCGACTCTGCCGATGCGCCGGTGGCCAAGCGCGACGAGGTGGTCGACGGCCCCCTGAATCACCGCAGACTCGTCAGTCCACAACACGGCATGGCCACCGGCGTCGTCGGGATGTGCAAGCGCCAGAGCTGTGAAACCGAGTTCGTCGACGAGCTCCAGCCGCGGGTCGTCTGGGACGAGCACGTCGACCAGCAGGACCGCGCTGACCCGGCCGCTTTCGTGCCAGCGGTGATAGGCATCGAGTTCAGATGACATATCGGGCACGACCTGCAGGATGAGTGCCCAGTCGTGCGCAGTGAGCACGTCTTCGAGGCCTGCCATGAAGTCGTTGTAGAAGGCCTCGATCCCCAGCGTCCTCACCGACCGGCGCAGCACGAGCCCGACCGCCGTCCGCTCCCGGTCAGCGGCGCTCCTCGTCCTCGTGATCATGCTCAGCAGTATCACGCATTCCGCGGATCGCAGAGATCGTTCGCCGAGCGCAGCACCCTCGGATCCGTGAACGCCGCGGGTTCCAGGCCGGGCCGGGCCTGAACCCGGATCTCCGCGACCTCGCCCGGCAGCAGTGTGAGCAGCCCGTCTTGGGCCCGGGCCCCGGCATCCACTTTGTCGGCGAGGACCGTCAGATCCTTGACCAGACTCCGAGCCTCGACGCGGACCGCGTACCCGCCAGGCACCTCTGTCGCGGACGCAGCGACGGCGTCCGACTGCAGAAGGAGTGCAGGGTCTTCGGCGAAATACCAGAATGCCCGCTCGCCACTGTCTGCGATCACGGCGGCGAACTCGGCGGAAGAGTCGGCGACGGATGCGATGGATGCGGGAACGGTGATCACTGTCGCGCTGCGGGCATCGACCTCGACGGGCATTCGCTCCTGGGCGAGTATCTCGCCGAGGAGCGAGCGGCGTGTCAGTGTCACGGTCGTCGACAGGGCTTCCGCGGCGTCGTTGTGCAGCACCGCAACCAGAGCCCCTTCGCGGGGCTGAATCGTCAGCAGCCGGTCGGCGTAGACGCGTCGGAGCGCGTGCCAGAGCGGCTTGCGATGGCGCATGCTGTCGACGGCCGCCCAGGACACGACGGGCCAGCAGTCGTTCAGCTGCCAGACGATCGATCCGCGGTTCAACGGGAACAGCGACCGGAAATGCTCGATACCGTAGGCCACCGCCCGCGCCTGATTCAGCTGCATCGTCCAGTGCCAGTCCTCGTAAGAGTCCGGCTGCGGCAGGTGCTCGCCGAGGCCGCGCTGCAGCTTGCCGTTGCCGTCATCGGCCTTCTGATGCACGAGCATGTTCGGACCGAAAGGATCGCGCGGCTCGTCGTGTACGGCGTACTCCAGGGTTGACCAGGCGGGCGGCCCCTGGAAGCCGAACTCCGACACGAACCGCGGCCGGTAGTCGCGATAGTGGGTGTAGTCGACGCGGTTCCACACGTCCCAGATGTGCATGGTGCCGTGCGCATCGTCGTTGGGGTGCACGTAGCGGCTGAACGAGAACGGGCTGCCCTCGGAGTAGGGCGTGTTCGGCGCGAGCTGCCGGACGATGCGAGGAAACAGATCGATGTAATACCCCTCGCCCCAGGTCATGGCACCCAGCTGCGAGCGCCAGTTCCAATCGATGTAGCCCCAGATGTTCTCATTGCCGCCGTTCCACACCACGAGACTCGGATGCGCGGTGAGTCGGGTCACGGCCTCGACGGCCTCGGCTTCGAACTCCGACCACAGCGCGTCGTCCTCCGCATAGGCTGCGCAGGCGAGCAGGAAGTCCTGCCAGACGAGGATGCCGTTCTCGTCGCAGAGATCGTAGAAGTCCTCCGACTCGTAGATGCCCCCTCCCCAGACCCGCAGCATGTTCATGTTCGACTCGAGGGCATCGGTGATGCTCTTCTGCAGCGTGTCGCGAGTGATGCGCGGGAAGAACACGTCGTCCGGGATCCAGTTCGCGCCGCGGATGTAGACGTCCTCACCGTTGACGATGATGCGGAACGCGCTGCCCTGCTCGTCGGGCGCGACGTCGATCTCGACGCTGCGGAACCCGATCCGGCGGGTCCAATGGGACAGCTCGTCGCCTGTTTCGCTCAGCAGGCGCACGTCGAGCTCGTGACGGGTCTGCTCGCCGTAGCCACGCGGCCACCACAGGGCGGCGCCGGGCGCGTCGATCGTTGTGGATGCAGAGGTCTGCCCGGGGCCGAGGGCCACGAGCGCCGTCTGACCCGCCACCTCGACCGCGAGCTCCGCGCCGGCTGCGGGCTCGGTGTCAGCCCACTCGACGTCGACATGGACGGTCACGGTCGGCACCCCGTCGATGACGTCGACAAGGGGACGCACCGCGGCGATCCGCGCGCCGGACCAGGAGTGGATGCCGATCGGCTTCCAGATCCCGACCGAGGCGAGGTCGGGACCCCAGTCCCAGCCGAAGTTGCATGCGGCCTTGCGCATGGCGTTGAAGGGGTTCTCGTACGAGTGCGGACGCTTGCCGAGCAGATCCTCCTGCTCGCGTGCGTAGGCATACGGTGAGCGGAACGTGATCACGATGTCATTGCAGCCTGGGCGCAGCAGCTCTGCGACGGGGAGCCGATAGCTGCGGTGCTGGTTGACGGTGCGAGCAACGGTGACGCCGTTGAGCTCGACGTGGGCGACGGTGTCGAGACCCTCTGCGACGAGGTCGACGCGGGTGTCGCCCGTGTCGGACCAGTCGAAGCTCGTGCGGTACTCCCAATCGCTCTCGCCGATCCAGCGCAGCGATGCCTCGGCGTCGTCGACGAAAGGATCCGTGATGAGCCCGGCCGCGAGCAGATCGGTGTGCACCACTCCGGGGACTTCGGCCGGCACGGCATCCAGGCGGCTCGCCAGGTCATCCGGTGCCTCGCCCGTGACGAGACGGACAGTCCAGCCGGTGGCCAGGTCATGATGCATGGTGGTTCTCCTCGTCGGGAATATGGGCCGACTCTAGTGGACTTTATAAAGCAAGTGAAATTAGTCACTCATGCAGTGCGCTCACCGCCGTGTGCGATCGATACACTGAGCGTCGCCCCCCCGTCGGCAGGCGTGAAGGGAAGTGCATGATCAAGGCGTCCGATGCGGTCCGCGCACAACGTACGAACACGCGTGGACTCATCCTTGAAGCGATCCGCACACGCGGCCCGATCAGCCGAGGCGAGCTGGCCGAGGCGACGGGCCTCACTGCTGCGACGATGACCAATGTCGTCCGCCGGCTGCTCGAGGACGGCCTCGTCCTCGAGACCGGAAGGGGGGAATCGACGGGCGGCAAGCGCCGCGTGCTGCTGGAGGTCGACGCGGGCGCGCGCTTCGGCGTCGGGATCCAGCTGGGATTCGGCTCGACCGTGCTCGTGGTGTCGAACATGTGGGGAGCCGTGGTCGGCCGGTCGCGCATGGCCGGCATCGGCCGGGCGCATCCTGACGAGTACATCGAGCGCCTCGCCATAGGCCTTCTGGACCTCATCGACTCGCTGGGGCTGGACCGTGATCTCGTCGTTGGCGCGGGCGTCGCCGTGCCTGGTTCGTTCGACGGGTTCAGACAGTCGCCGGACACCCAGGAACTTCTCGAAGCGTGGGCATCCTTCCCCCTGCAGGACCGGCTCGTCGAGTACACCGCCGTGGACGCCGTCGCGGAGTGCGAGGCGATCGCGGCGGCGATCGGCGAGCGGTGGAGCGGGGCCGTAGCCGACTCGGAGGCTTTCGCCGTCATCCTCATGGAAGATGCGATCGGTGTGGGCGCCGTGCTGCAGGGTCGCACGCTGCGCGGTGCGCACGGTCACGCGGGCGACCTCGGTCACATGCTCATCGACCCCGCCGGTCCCTCCTGTACGTGCGGAGCCAGAGGGTGCCTTGTCGCGGTGGCAGGACCGGCTGCTTCACTGCGCCGCTACAGCTCCGCGGTCGGCCGGCAGGTTAGTGCCGCACGCCTCAACGCTGCGGCAGTGGCAGGCGATCCCGTCGCGGTGTCCGCGCTCGCGCCATCGGTGAATGCATTCGCAACCGCGGCCGCGAGCATGACCGACATGCTGGATCTGGAGCGGATCGTGTTGGCCGGTACCGGATTCGGCAGCGCGATGTCGCTGTTCATCACCGGCATCCAGACTGCTCTCGACGAGCGATCGCGCCGCCGGGGCAGGCCACCGGTGATCGTCCAGGCGTCCGTCAGCGTCCGCGACGCTCCGGCGCTCGGCGCCGCAGCACTTGTGCTGCACGAGGAGATGATCGGCGTGGGCATGCCGCCGGGCATCGTCGCGGCGCGCTGATAGACGCTGCTGCTGCCGGTAGGACGAGGGCGTGGACAGCGCGCGGCTGCGGATCGGTCACACGAGGGGAGCGGCGTCGCGTTGCGGCTTCGCTTTCGCCGCGCTTCTGGGCGTCCCGGCATGCTTGGCTCTCACGCTCATCCACTGCGCGCGCTCGTCACGCGGAAACTTCTCGATGGCGTAGCGCAGAGTCGTGCGCGGCATCGAGGCAGCGTGCCGGTCGAGGAATGCCACCAGGACTGGCGGGTCTACCTCGCCGATCGAGCGCAGCATCCAGCCCGTCGCTTTGCGTATGAGGTCGTGCGGATCGTCGACCAGGATCTCGGCGATCGCCACGGCGTCGTGGGCCTGGCCGGCCCGGATGAAGGCCCAGCAGCTCACCATGGCTGTTCGGCGTTCCCAGACATTCGCCGAGCGCGCCAGCCGGTACAGGATGTCTCGTGGCTTGTCCATCAGGTACCCTCCGACCACCCATCGGCAGGCGAGATCGACCAGGTCCCAGTTGTTGATCCGGTCATGGCGTCGGAGATACAGCTCGAAGAGCTCGGCACGCCGGGCCTCGACGGTCCGCGCCCGGGAGGCCTCCTGATGCATGATGCTCAGAGCCGTGGTCCTCACCTCGTGATAGGGACTCTCGAGCAGGCGCTCGAGCTCGGCCACCGGCAGCCCGAGGTTCTCCTTCGCGATCGCAGACACGGTGCTCAGATGCAGGCCGAGGAATCGATCGCCCTCGCCGTACTCACCCGGACCTGTCTTAAAGTACCTGGCCAGGCCCGCCGCTTCGACCGGCGACGCGTGCGCCCGTAGCGCCGCGACGATCTCATCTGCGTCGGTGTGGTGCGTGAGCCCCGCGAACCCGGCGACGCCCTCGCGACGGCGGGTCCACAGCGCCATATCGAGGCAGTCGAGCACAAGCGGGGTGGTCATGCTCGTGGCGGCGCGCCAGCCGAGGATGCGGCGGGAGTGCGCGTCGAACACGAACGCGACGTAGACCCATCCGGACCACGTCCAGACGTAGGTGAAATCGGCTACCCAGAGCTGGTAGGTGCGGAACCGCCAGAAGTGGCGGGCGACGAGGTCAGCCGGCCTGCTCTCCCGAAGCGCCGTGTCGACGGGACGCTTGCGTTTCCCGCGGACCACACCCGCGATCCCGAGCTCCCGCATCAGCCGTTCGACCGTGCAGCGGGCGATGTCATGCCCGTCGCGCCGCAACCGGAGCCAGAGCTTGCGGGCGCCGAACACCTTCCGCTGCTTCTCCCAGGTGCCGAGGATGATCGGCTTCCACCGCTCATCCGACACCTCACGAGGCGACGGACCGCAACCGCGAGCGTCGTAGTAGGTCGATGGGGCGATCTTCACGCCGTGCTGCGTGAGCACGTCGCAGATCGACTCGACACCCCACCGCAGACCACCGTCGCGACGGTCCTTGTGGTCCTCGATGAACGTGACTATCGCTTCTGTGGCCGGTCGAGTTCGGCCGCGAAGAAAGCCGAGGCCGCCTTCAGAATCTCGTTGGCGCGCCGTAGTTCGGCGTTCTCCCGCTTGAGTCGCTTGATCGCCTCCGCGGCCTCGGTTGTGACGCCGGGCCGTTCGCCGGCGTCGACCTGGTTGCGGCGGATCCAGGTCCGGATCGTCTCCGGGGACCCGATGCCGAGCATCTGCGCAGTCGCGGTCATCGCCGCGTACTCGCTCGGATAGTCGGGCCGCAGCTCGGCGACCATACGGACTGCGCGCTCACGAAGCTCGCGCGGATACTTACAGGGACGTCCCATGAGACAGATCCATCCAAGGAATCATGTCTCCGGACGCGCCGGGGCGAGTCAGAGACTTCGCACAAAGCTCTGACTCCACGGTCTTACACAATCCCTACGCAAAACCGAACTCTATGCGAAAGCCATGGCCCGCGATCCCAGTGTTTCCAAGGGAGGGCCGGGGCATTAATGGCGGAGACGGAGGGATTTGAACCCTCGGTCCCCGTGAGGGGACTCCACCTTAGCAGGGTGGTGCACTAGGCCTGACTATGCGACGTCTCCAGGCATCCGACGCGCGGATGCACCCCGCAAGCATAACCGTTCGACGCGGTGACGCCGAACCGGCGATCACTGCTCCGCGACGGTGCAGGTGACCTGGTTGGCGGACTGACCCGTGATCTCCGACGGCAGGTCGACGGCCTCGCCCGTCTCGGTCGGCGTGGGGGTCTCCTCGGCGTCGGGCGTCTCACCCGCGTCCGGAGCCTCCGATGACGGCGCCTCTGCGCTCTCCGTGGGGGCCGGCGTGCTGGTCTCGGTGGGCGTCGGCTTCTCGGCCTCGCCGACGACCTCGACACCGTTGCCGCCACTCGCGTTGCCGGTCACGCGGATCGGCTTGTTCTCTTCGAGTGCGGTGAAGAGCACGTCCGCCGCCGAGGTCACCGGCAGCACACGGCCACCACCGGGCGCGTACACGGTCGGGTACTGCACGAACACGATGTCCTCGTAGGGCACATCGGCCACTGCCATCGCGATCTGCACCATCCGCTGCGGGTTGGTGAGCGATTCGCTGAGCACGAGCTGCTTCTCGTTCACCTGGCGCACGGCGGTGTTCGCGAGGTTCAGGAGCGTCGAGTAGTTCGACAGCACCTCGCCGGACTGGAGCTTGCGCACCAGGGAGCTCATGAACTGCTGCTGGTTCGAGATGCGGCCGAGGTCGGATCCGTCTCCGATTCCGTGACGGATGCGGAGGAACTGCAGGGCTTCGGCACCGACCAGGGTGTTCTCGCCCGCCTTCAGCGAGAGGCCGGTGTGCCGGTCGGAGATGTCACTGCTGACGCAGACGTCGACGCCGCCGATGGCGTCGGACATGTTGATCACACCGGTCCATCGAATGGATGCCGCGAACTGGATGTCGATCCGGGTGAGTTCTTCCACGGTCGAGACGGTGCACCCGAGGCCGCCGTACATGTACGACGCGTTGATCATCTGGGCGCTCATCGCGGAATACGAGCCGCCCGTCTCGGGGTCTTCGCACGACGGGATCGGCACGATCATGTCGCGGGGGAAGGAGACGACCGTCACACGGCGGGGCTCGTCACTGATGTGGACGAGCATGGTGACGTCGTTACGCTCACCGCCGTCGTCGTCGGCGCAGCGCGGGAAGAGCTTGAGGTCCTGGCCCTCGCACGAGTCGGTTCCGACGACGAGCATGTTGACGCCGCCCTCGATCTCGCCGATGTGAGGCGGCAGTTCGCCGTCATCACCGATCGAGACACCGCTGTCACCCAGGGCCCGCGCGGCATCCCACACATAGAACGCGCCGACCGCGCCGACGCTGACGACCACGACGGCGAGCATCGCCCCGAGGATCGTCAGCACCTGCACGAGCGGGTTCGGCGAGGACAGCACACCGTGACGGGCAACGGGCTGGCGTCGGAACTTCGACGCCTTCGCCTCGGGCTGTGCGCTCACGGATCACCTTTCAGACACTGCGGAGGGTGTGGGATTCGAACCCACGGGACATTGCTGCCCACCGGTTTTCAAGACCGGATCCTTCGGCCGCTCGGACAACCCTCCCGACGGCGCCTCACGGCGCACGACGAACGGCGTCGAGTCTAGCCGACCCCAGAACAGCACCCATTCTCGCGGGAACGCCTGGACAGCCGCTGAAAGACGAACCGGGCGTCAGAGTCCGCGAAGGATCGCGGTGACGCCGCCTTCGGTGACCGAGGCTGTCGACTCGGACGCCTCGATGCGGACCTCTTCCGGCCCCTGCCCCATCGCGATCGCCCGGCCGCCGTGCGCACGGGCCCAGCGGAACATGCCGATGTCGTTGCGACCGTCGCCGATGACGATGACGGATGCCGCGGGCACCCCGAGCCAGTCGCGCACCTTCTCGAGGGCCGTCGCCTTGTCGACGCCCTGCGGGGCGATGTCGAGCCATGCCGACCACCCGACGGCGTAGGAGACCTCGTTGAGGCCGATGCGGGAGACGAGCTCGACGAAGTCGTGGTCGGTGTCGTCTTCGGAGACGACGACCACGCGCGAGACCGGCTGCGCGGACAGCTCCTCGAACGGGACGCGGTCGGCGCGCGCGAGGTTCCAGTCGTCCATCTGGTCGGTGTAGAGGCGCCGGCCGTCGGGCAGCTCGACCATGTAGTGGGCGTCGGGAAGGTGGTCACGCAGCAGCCGCAGCACCTCCGTCGCGTCGAACTGCTCGGTGTGGAAGCGCTCGTACTCGGGGCCGTCTCCCACGCGCTTCAGGATCACCGCGCCGTTGGAGCACACGGCGTACTCGGGCGTGATCGCGAGGTGCGCGAGGATGTGGCGGGTGCCCTCCCACGAGCGCCCCGTCGCGAGCATGACCTCGTGACCAGCGTTCTGGGCGTCGGCGACCGCGTCGACCACGCCGGGACTGTACGACTCGTCTTCGAGGAGGACGGTGCCGTCGATGTCGAGCGCGATCAGGAGTCGTTCGCGAGGGGATGCCGCGGCATCCTCGGCCATCTCGTCGACGACGTCCGCGGCCTCACCCGGCTCGACGACCTCGACCTCGCCCGCGGCGGGCTCCGTCTCCGGGCTCACGCGACGGGCTCCGCCACCTCGAGGCCGCCCAGGTACGGGCGGAGGACCTCGGGGATGACGACCGAGCCGTCGGCGCGCTGGTGGGTCTCCAGGAGGGCGACGATCCAGCGGGTGGTCGCGAGCGTGCCGTTGAGCGTTGCGACCGGAGCCGTGCGGGCGCCCCCGCCCTCGACCGCCGGTCGGTGACGGATGTCGAGACGGCGCGCCTGATAGGTGGTGCAGTTCGAGGTCGACGTGAGCTCCCGGTAGGCGCCCTGGGTCGGGACCCACGCCTCGACGTCGTACTTCCGCGCTGCGGAGGAGCCCAGATCGCCGGCGGCCACGTCGATGACGCGGTACGCGAGGCCGAGGTCCTGCAGCATCCGCTCCTGCATCTCGACGAGACGCTCGTGTTCGGCTTCGGCGTCTTCCGGCGTCGTGTAGACGAACATCTCCAGCTTGTTGAACTGATGCACCCGGATGATGCCGCGGGTGTCCTTGCCGTGCGAGCCGGCTTCGCGCCGGTAGCAGGTCGACCAGCCCGCGTAGCGCTTCGCGCCCGCCTCGAGGTCGAGGATCTCGTCCATGTGGTACCCGGCGAGGGGCACCTCGCTGGTCCCGACGAGGTAGAGGTCGTCGTCGTCGAGGTGGTACACCTCGTCGGCGTGCTGCCCGAGGAATCCGGTGCCGCGCATGACCTCCGGACGCACGAGGGTCGGCGGGATCATCGGGATGAAGCCCGCGGCGAGCGCACGCTCCATGCCGAGGTTCATGAGCGCCAGTTCGAGTCGTGCGCCGATTCCGGTCAGGAAGCTGAAGCGCGCCCCCGACACCTTCGCACCCCGCTCCATGTCGATGGCTCCGAGCAGTTCGCCGATCGCGAGGTGATCGCGCGGTTCGAAGTCGAACGCGACCGGCTCGCCGTGGGTGCGAAGCGTCACGAAGTCTGCCTCACCGCCGGCGGGCACACCGTCGAGCACGATGTTCTCGATCTTCGCGAGCGCAGCCGTCGCGGCATCCTCGGCTGCAGCGACTGCCTGCTGCGCCGCCTTCACCCGATCACTGAGTTCCTTGGCCTGGGCGACGAGGGCCGCCTTCTCCTCCTTGGGAGCCTTGGCGACGGTCTTGCCGTGGGCGTTCTGCGCCGCGCGAAGCTCTTCGAACGACGCGATCGCGGCACGGCGTTCGCGGTCGGCTTCGAGGGCGGCGTCGACGGTGTCGGGGGATTCGCCGCGCGCCTCCTGCGAGCGCTTCACGAGAGCGGGGTCGTCACGGAGGAGAGCGAGATCGATCACATCCCGAGTCTAGTCGCGGCCTCCGCACGGACTCTCAGACCCATGGGCGCTCTCGCGCCGTCGCGCAAGGGGCGCGGACCGATCGATCGCGATCATTACTCTGTACGCATGGCGACCGACCAGGGCACGACGACCGGCCCCGACGACGAGCACGACCCGACCGAGGAGGGCGACGTCATCCGCGAACCGGGCGACGTCTCCCCCGACACCACCGACGGCGAGACGGGCGAAGCCCGCCGGGTCGACGAGTCGGGGCAGCCCGAGCCGATGGACGACGAGCCGGGCAGACCGAACCCGAAGGCGGCGCTGGTCTACAACCCGACCAAGGTCGACGGCGACGAACTGCGCGAGCTCGTGGCATCCCTCGCGAAGGATGCCGGATGGTCGGAGCCCCTCTTCTACGAGACCACCGTCGACGACCTCGGTGACGACGTCACGCGCCAGGCCCTCGACGAGGGAGTGAACGCGGTGCTGGTCGCCGGCGGTGACGGCACCGTGCGTGCGGTGAGCGAGGCGATGACGGGGAAGAAGGTGCCGCTGACGATCGTCCCGAGCGGAACCGGCAACCTGCTGGCCCGGAACCTCCGCCTGCCCCTCGATGACACGGAGGCGATGGTCGCGGCCACCTTCGACGGCGACACGATCGCGATCGACGTGGGCCTCGCCCGCATCCGCCGACCCGACGGCGAAACGGGCGAGCACGCGTTCGTCGTCATGGGCGGGATGGGGCTGGATGCCGCGATGATCGCGAACACCCGTAGCGACCTGAAGAAGAAGGTGGGCTGGGTCGCCTACGTCGACGGCGCCGCCCGCTCGCTCGCGCAGGCGAAGCCCTTCCCGGTGATGTACCAGGTGCCGCAGCATCGTCTGCACCGGGCGAATGTGCAGAGCGTGCTGTTCGCGAACTGCGGGTCGCTGCCCGCGGGCCTGGAGCTGATCCCCGAAGCCTCGATCACCGACGGCGAACTCGACATCGCGATCCTGCAGCCGCGGAGCGCGTTCGGGTGGCTACTCGTGTGGCGACGTCTGGCGTGGGACAACAGCGTGCTCCGCAAGTTCCGCGCGGGGCGCCGGATCCTCTCGCTCCGCACCGCCGACAACTCCGTCCGTTACACGAAGGGCACAGGGATCGACCTGGCTGCCGAAGAGGCCCACCCGGTCCAGCTCGACGGCGACGAGTTCGGCGAGGCCACCCACGTCGCCGTCCGTGTCGCCGCCGGCGCCCTCACCCTCGCCGTGCCGCGCGGCCACCGCATCACCGCCTGACCGATCCGTCGGCATCCGTCAAGGGGCGGCGCCAGCGGGTGCCGCTGGCCAGGATGAGGGGATGCCGTCTCCTTCGATCGTCTGGTTCCGCGACGACCTCCGGCTCGCCGACCACCCCGCGCTGCGCGCGGCGATCGACCGTGACGAGCCGATCGTCGGGCTGTACGTCCTGGACGAGGAGTCCCGCGACATCCGTCCCCTCGGCGGGGCAGCCCGGTGGTGGCTCCACCACTCACTCGCCTCGCTCGAGGAGCGGCTGCGCGAACGCGGCGGTCGCCTCATTCTCCGCCGAGGTCCCGCAGACCGGATCGTCCGCGAGACCGCCGCGGACCTGGGCGCCGGCGCCGTCTTCTGGAACCGGCGATACGGCGGGCCCGAGCGCGACATCGACGCCGGCCTGAAGCAGTCGCTCCGAGACGACGGCATCGAGGTCCGCTCCTTCGCGGGCTCGCTCCTGTTCGAGCCGTGGACGATCACGACGGGAGCCGGTACCCACTTCTCCGTCTACAGCCCGTTCTGGCGGGCCTGCCTCGCCCAGCCCGCCCCGCGCTCACCGCTCCCCGAGCCGCGCAAGATCCAGGGCCCAAGCCGGACCCCGGCATCCGATGACCTCGCCGATTGGGACCTGCTGCCCACCGAACCCGACTGGGCGGAAGGCTTGCGCGAGACGTGGGAGCCCGGGGAGCCGGCCGCTCGCCGCCGCCTCCGCGAGTTCCTGCGAGATGACGTCGACTCGTACGATCGGGCACGCGACCGCCCCAGCGCCGGGGCGACCTCGCTGCTCTCCCCGCGTCTGCGCTGGGGTGAGCTCAGCCCGCACACGATCTGGCACGCGAGCATCGAATCCGGCGACTCCAGCGGGTTCCTCTCCGAACTCGGCTGGCGCGAGTTCGCGTGGCACACGCTCTTCCACTTCCCCGACCTCGCGACGAAGAACCTGCGCAGCGAGTTCGACGCCTTCCCGTGGCCGCGGCTGAGCCCCGCCGCGCTCCGCGCCTGGCAACGGGGCCGGACGGGCTTCCCGATCGTGGATGCCGGGATGCGGGAGCTCTGGCGCACCGGCTACATGCACAACCGGGTGCGGATGATCACGGCATCCTTCCTCATCAAGAACCTCATGATCGACTGGCGGCGCGGAGAGGAGTGGTTCTGGGACACCCTCGTCGACGCCGACGCGGCGAACAACCCGTTCAACTGGCAGTGGGTCGCCGGGTCGGGCGCCGACGCGGCACCCTATTTCCGGATCTTCAATCCCGAGCTGCAGGCGAAGAAGTTCGACGCCGAAGGACACTACGTCGGCGAGTGGGCGCCGGAGTACCGCGCGGAGGACGGGCAGCCTCCGCAGCCGATCGTCGACCTCGGCGCGACCCGGAAGGACGCGCTGGCCGCGTACGAGAAGGTCAAGCAGGCGTCCCGGTCGCGCACGTCCTGACGACGGATGGCGCCTTCATCTCGCGACCCGCGGCCGCGGTACTCCCACGACGGGCGGTCGCGATCAAGAAGTGAGCTGACCGTGCGGCGCGGAATGCGACGCACCGGGCCGGGGTTGCAGTGGAGGATATGAGCACTGCGACCCCGGCCCTCTCCGTTCTCGACCTCGTCCCCGTCCGCACCGGACAGACCAGCGCGCAGGCGGTGACCGCGTCTCTCGCGGTGGCCGCGCGGGCCGATGAGCTTGGCTACCGGCGCTACTGGTTCGCCGAGCACCACAACATGCCCGCGGTCGCCTCGACCACCCCGCCGGTGCTCATCGCCGCCGCGGCCGCTCGCACGCGCCGCATTCGGGTCGGCTCGGGCGGCGTGATGCTGCCCAACCACTCGCCGCTCGTGGTGGCGGAGCAGTTCGCCGCTCTCGAGGCCCTGGCGCCGGGTCGCATCGACCTCGGCATCGGTCGCGCGCCCGGGTCCGATCCGGTCATCACGCAGTTGCTGCGACAGTCGGGCACGACGAGCGACGTCGAGCGGTTCCCCCAGCACATCCGCGACATCCACTCGCTGGTCTCCCCCGAAGGCGCGTCGCTGCGGTTCACCTCGGGGGGAACTTACGACGTCCACGCGACCCCTGCGGCGACGACCGCGCCCGAAGTGTGGCTGCTCGGGTCGAGCGACTACTCCGCGCAGCTGGCCGCGAGCATGGGGCTTCCCTACGTCTTCGCGAACCACTTCTCCGGCGAGGGTCTGGACCGCGCGCTCGAGCTGTACCGTACGCAGTTCCAGCCCTCCGAAACGCTGGCCGCTCCCCGCACCTTCCTGACCGCGAACGCGGTGGTCGCCGACACCGACGAGCAGGCCCGCGCGCAGATGCTCCCCCAGGCGCGCATGATGGCGCGGCTGCGGGGAGGTCGTCCGCTGGTCGCCCTCGAGACCGTCGAGCAGGCCGCCGCTGCAGAAGCCGTGGACGGGCTCGCCGCGCCGGTGCTCGAGACAATGCTCTCGCGCTCATTCGTGGGGACCGCCGACGACACCCGCACCCGTCTCGCCGAGTTCGCGACGCGCTACGGCGTGGACGAGGTCATGATCTCGCCGGTCGCCGCCGCGACCGACGACGAGCCGATGGATGCCGCGGCATCCCGGATCCGCACGCTGGAGCTGCTGGCCGCCTGACGGCGGCCGGCGAGGCGCGTGGTCAGGCCTCGGGCTCGCCCGAGACCAATCCGCGCAGCCAGTCCCGCGCCTCCACGAACACGTCGTCGGAGTAGCGGTCGGGATAGCGGACGATCGCGCGGTCGGCGCGCGGGTAAGAGCCGAGGTAGAGCACGCGCGGCGAGAACCGGCGGAGCCCCAGCAGCGCGTCGGCCATCCGCTCGTCCTCGATGTGACCGTCGGCATCGATGACGAACCGGTACCGGCCCAGGGCGTCGCCGATCGGACGTGAGGCCAGAAGCGACAGGTTGATCCCGCGGGTGGCGAACTGCTCGAGCAGTTCGAGCAGCGCGCCCGGGTGGTCCTCGGGGAGTTCGACGATCAGCGACGTCTTGTCCGCGCCTGTCGGGGCGGGCGGCGCGACCGTGCGGCTCACGAGCACGAAGCGGGTGACCGCATGAGGGTTGTCACCGATCTTCTCGGCGAGCAGGTCGAGGTCGTGGAGCTTCAGGATGCCGGGAGGCGCGATCGCCGCGTCGGCGTTGATCGCGCCTTCGACGATCCCGACGGCCGCGGCGACGTTGCTCGTGGCCGGGATGTGCGAGTGCTCGGGCAGCTGCGCGGAGAGCCACGCGAGGCATTGGGCGTAGGCGACGGGGTGCGCGGCGATCACCGAGACGTCTTCGAGCCGCACGCCGCGATTCGCGACGAGCACGAACTCGACGGGGACGAGGTACTCGCCGACGATGCGCAGCCCGGGGACGGTCGCGAGGGCGTCCTGGGTCGTCGAGACGCCGCCGTCGACGGAGTTCTCGATCGCGATCATGGCGGCATCCGATCGCCCCTCGACGACGTCGGCGAGCGCTTCGCCGACGTTGCGGACGGGGCGCCAGTTCTGGTCGCGGGCTTCGGGGACCTGCGCGAGGGCCGCCTCTGTGAAGGTGCCGGCGGGTCCGAGGAAGCTGTACGTGCGCCGGACGGGCGCAGCATCGACGTCGGCGGCGGGGGACTCGGGTGTCACGCGGACAGCCTAGTGGCCTGCCTCTCCCGCTCGATCCGTGCCGTCGGCGGCGCGGGACGCGGACGGATGCCGGTGACGAGCACACCCACGACGAGGATCACTCCCCCGATAGATTCGGCCGCTGTGGGCACCTCGCCCAGCAGCACGGCGGCCGAGGCCATCGCGACGATCGGTGCGAGGAGTATCCACGGAACGACCGCCGCTGAGGGGTTGCGCCCGAGCAGTTCGTTGAAGATCGCGTAGCCGACGATCGTGCACAGCACCGCCGTATACAGGGTGGACAGCGTCGCGGACCACCCGAAGGCCGCGAGACCCGAGCCGATCCGGTCGGGGCCCTCGATCGCGAACGAGAGCGCGAGCGCCGGAACCGGCACGACGAGCGCCGACCAGACCGTCAGGGAGAGCGATCCGAGCCGCCCGGCCCCGCGAACCGTTCCCGCCCGGCGCGCGATCACGTTGCCGATCGCCCACGACAGTGCGCCGCCGAGGCAGAGGACGACGGCGATCGCGGGCGCGTCACCGCCGCGGCCGAAGGCGACGATCGCGAGGCCGACGACGCCGAGCCCCACGCCGACGACCTGCGGCGGTGTAGGACGTTCGCGAAGCGCGCACGCGGCGATGACGATCGTGAGCACCGCCTGCGCCTGCAGCAGCAGCGCGGCGAGCCCCGGGCTGAGTCCGAGCGCCATCGAGGTGTAGAGCAGCCCGAACTGGCCGAGGCTCATGAACAGGCCCACCCCGACGACCGCGCGCCACCCGGTTTGGGGCCGCGGGACGAACAGCACCGCGAGCGACACCACGGCAAAGCGGATCGCGACGAACAGGAGGGGCGGGATCCCCGCCATCCCCCAGTCGATCACGACGAAGTTGAATCCCCACAGGGATGCCACGGCGGCGGCGAGGAGCATGTCTCGGCGGGTCACAGCGTCAGTCCATCCCGTCTAACAATGAAGCACAAGCAATGCTTTCTGCGCTGGATTCGGTAGCATCTCTGCATGATCGATCTCGAGGCGGTCGTCTCACTGCGGACCATCGCGACCAGCGGATCCGTCGCGGCTGCGGCATCCGTCCTGGGATACACGCCCTCGGCGGTCTCGCAGCAGGTCAAACGCCTTGAGCGCGACATCGGGGTCGCGCTCCTCGAACGCGCCGGGCGCGGCGTCGTCCTCACCGAGGCCGCCACGCGGCTCGTGGTCGCGTCGACGCCGATCCTCGCCGACCTGGAGCGCGTTCGCGCAGACCTGCAGGCACCCGGCGAGGCGCACGGGAGCCTCTCCGGCGAGGTGCGGCTCGCCGCGTTCTCGACCGTCGTCCGCGGCATGCTCGTTCCCCTGCTCGCCGAGCTCGCCGACGCCCACCCCGACCTCCGCCTGCCGCTGCGCGAGAGCGAGCCGTGGGAGACGGTCGCGCTCGTCGCATCCGGCCAGCGCGACCTCGGCATCGTGCACCAGTGGGGCGGCGTCGCGCTGTCGCTGCCGGAACCGCTCGTCGCGACGCCGCTGTTCACCGACGTGGCCGACGTGATCCTCCACCGGAGCCACCCGCTCGCGGGCCGCGCCGAGCTCCGCCCCGAAGACCTCGGCGACGAGCGGTGGGTCGCGACGTTCGACGCGACGATCTGCCGGCAATGGCTGCGCCGCCTCTTCGACGGGGTGTCCGGAGCGCCGCGCATCGTGCACGAGTCGATGGAGTTCGAGAACCACCTCGAACTCGCCCGTGCCGGCGTCGCCGTCGCCCTCGTCCCCCGGCTCGGGCGAGGCGAGCTCGGCCCCGACCTCGTCGCGATCCCCACCGTCGCGCCCGCGTCGACGCGCGACATCCTCGCCGTGCACCGACGCACCCAGGCGGACTCCCCCGCGCTCCGCGCCGTGCTCGACGCGGTGGTCGCGCGGGCGGCGGATCTCGCAGGCTGAGCGATCGCGGCATCCGCCGCCCGGCTGAGCACACGCTGGTGATCACCGCAAGAGCTCCGACACGAACGACCCGTGCGGGCCACCACCTGGCAGACTGAGTGCATGAGCCGCGCCGGACAGCCAGCCGAATCCTCTGACCTGATCGATGTCGACGAGCTGATCGCCGCCTATTACGATCGCAAGCCGGATGCCGCAGTCCCGGCGCAGCGCGTCGCGTTCGGCACGAGCGGACACCGCGGCTCGTCGCTGTCCACGAGCTTCAACGAGGACCACATCCTCGCCACCACGCAGGCGATCGTCGAGTACCGCGCCGCGCAGGGGATCACCGGTCCCCTGTTCCTCGGACGCGACACCCACGGGCTGTCCCTGCCGGCCGAGCGCACCGCGATCGAGGTGCTCGTCGCGAACGGCGTCGACGTCCGCGTCGACTCGCGCGACGCGTGGGTGCCGACCCCCGCGCTCAGCCACGCGATCCTCGCGTACAACCACGGTCGCGCCGAGGGCGACCCGGGCCGCGCCGACGGCATCGTCGTCACCCCCTCGCACAACCCGCCTCGCGACGGCGGCTTCAAGTACAACCCGCCGCACGGCGGGCCCGCCGACACCGACGCCACCGGCTGGATCGCCGAACGCGCGAATGCCCTCATCGAAGGCGGGCTCGCCGACGTGAAGCGCGTCCGCCACGCCGACATCGACGCCGATGCGCTCGGCGACTATGACTTCCGCGAGGGATACGTCGCCGACCTGGCCTCGATCATCGACGTCGAGGCGATCGCGCGGGCGGGCGTGCGCATCGGCGCCGACCCCCTCGGCGGCGCCTCGGTGGAGTACTGGGCGCTGATCGGCGAGCGCTACGGCCTCGACCTGACCGTCGTGAACCCCGAGGTCGACCCGACCTGGAAGTTCATGACCCTCGACTGGGACGAGAAGATCCGCATGGATCCGTCGTCCCCGTCGGCCATGGCCTCGCTCGTCTCGCGGCGCGATGAGTTCGACATCCTCACCGGCAACGACGCCGACGCCGACCGGCACGGCATCGTCACGCCCGACGCGGGTCTCATGAACCCGAACCACTTCCTCGCCGTCGCGATCGACTACCTGTACCGCCATCGCGAGGGGTGGCCCGCGGATGCCGCGATCGGCAAGACCCTCGTCTCGTCGATGATCATCGACCGTGTCGCATCGTCGCTCGGGCGCACCCTCGTCGAGGTGCCGGTCGGCTTCAAGTGGTTCGTGCCCGGCCTCATCGACGGTTCGGTCGCGTTCGGCGGCGAGGAATCCGCTGGTGCGTCGTTCCTCCGCAAGAACGGCACCGTGTGGACCACCGACAAGGACGGCATCCTGCTGTGCCTGCTGGCCGCCGAGATCCTCGCCGTCACCGGCAAGACCCCCTCGCAGCGGTACGCGGAGCTCGAGGCCGAGTACGGCTCCTCCGCCTACCAGCGTGTCGACGCCCCGGCATCGGCGGAGCAGAAGGCCGCGCTCTCGAAGCTGTCGGGCGACGCCGTGTCGGCGAGCGAGCTGGCCGGCGACCCCGTGACGGCGAAGCTGTCGCACGCGCCCGGCAACGGCGCGGCGATCGGCGGCCTGAAGGTGCAGACCGAGTTCGCGTGGTTCGCCGCACGCCCGTCGGGCACGGAGGACGTCTACAAGCTCTACGCCGAGAGCCTCAAGGGTCCCGAGCACCTCGCCGAGGTGCAGGAGCAGGCCCGGGCCGTGGTCGCCGCCGCGCTGGGGTCCTGAGCGCTGGGGTCCTGAGCGGGCTGGGGTCCTGACCGCGCGGCATCCGTCGGGAGCGTGCTCGTCACCCCAGTAGGCTCGGGACCATGAGTTGGCTCGTCACCGGAGGCGCCGGATACATCGGCGCACACATCGTCCGCGCGCTCGCCGAGGCGGGGCTGAACCCCGTCGTCCTGGACGACGTCTCGAGTGGCCACGAGTCGTTCATTCCCGAGGGTGTCCCCTTCGTGCGTGGCACGATCCTCGACCAGCAGCTGGTCACCGACACCCTGCGCGAGCACGACGCCGAGGGCGTCATCCACGTCGCCGGCTTCAAGTACGCGGGCGTTTCGGTGCAGCGTCCCCTGCACACGTACGAACAGAACGTCGAGGGCACCCGTGTGGTCCTGGCGGCGATGGCGGATGCCGGCGTCTCGAACCTCGTGTTCTCCTCGAGCGCCGCCGTCTACGGCACCCCCGACGTGCCCCTCGTCACCGAGGACCTCCCCAAGCGCCCCGCCTCGCCCTACGGCGAGTCGAAGCTGATCGGCGAATGGCTGATCGCCGCGCAGGGCGTCGCGACCGCGGCATCCGATACTCCCCTGCGTCACACGTCGCTGCGTTACTTCAACGTCGTCGGCTCGGGCGACCCGACGGTCTACGACACCAGCCCGCACAACCTCTTCCCGATCGTGTTCGAGATGCTGCTGGAGGGGAAGACGCCGCGCATCAACGGCGACGACTACGACACCCCCGACGGCACCAACGTGCGCGACTACGTGCACGTCGCCGACATCGCCTCGGCCCACGTCGTGGCCGCGCAGCGCCTTGCCGACGGGCGCTCCGTCGAGCCGGCGTACAACCTGGGCTCGCAGAACGGCCTCTCGGTGCGGGAGATCATGGATGCCGTCGCGCGCGTGACCGGGATCGACTTCACGCCCGAGATCGCGCCGCGTCGCGCCGGCGATCCCGACCGCATCGTCGCCACCGGCGAACTCGCCGCCCGCGACCTCGACTGGAAGATGCGCTACACGCTCGACGAGATGGTCCGCACCGGCTGGGACGCCCGCCGCGCCGCGCGCTGACCGGCGCGCTGGCTGGCGCTGCCGCGCGCTGACTGTCGCCGCGCGCTGCCCGGTCGCGAATGCGCCGGTTTGTGCCGAGCGCGTCGCCTCTTGCGCGGCAATACCGGGCGCTGTCGGCGCGGAGGGGCGCTCTCGAGCGCAGCGAACGGGCCTCGCTCGCGCGAGACGCGGTGCGCTCGCGAGAGGGGGCGCGCGGGCGCGTCAGCCGGAGGCGCGGGCGATGAGCGTCGTGGGGACGACCGTCCGGGTGGGCGGCGCGCCGTCGAGCGTCGCCGCGAGCGCGGCGACGGCGGCCTCACCCAGCGCCGCGAAGTCCTGCCGGACGGTGGTCAGCGGCGGGCGGTAGTCCGCGGCATCCGCCACGTCATCGAATCCGATCACGGCGACGTCGTCGCGTCCGGCCTCGGCGAGCGCGCGGAGGACACCGAGCGCCATCTGGTCGTTCGCGGCGAAGACGGCGTCCACGTCGGCGTGCGCAGCGAGGGTGACTCCGGCGGCATGACCGGATGCCGCGCCCCAGTCGCCGCGCACGGGCTCCGGCGCCGGCGCCCCGTCGTGCGCTGCGCGCCAGCCGCGCTCACGCTCGGCTGCGGCGAACGATCCCTCGGGGCCGGCGACGTGGGCGATCGCCTGACGACCGGCGTCCCGCAACCGTCGCGTCGCCTCCTCGGCGCCGCCCGCGTGGTCGGAGTGGACCGTCGCGAACGACCCTCCCGGCGAGTCGACCGCGACGAGCGCGAGACCCTCTGGCGGCACCACGCCCTGCGCGATGGCGGTCGCCTCGTTAAGGACGATCGCCCCGTCGACACCGAGGTCGTGCAGACGATCGAAGGCGGCGGCGATGTCGGCCCGTTCCGCGAGCGAAATGAGGGTCACCGCGAGCTCACGCTGCGCGGCGGCGGATGCCACGGCCTCGAGCATCCGGGAGTTCCCGACCGTCGCGAGGGTGGCGACGATCACGCCGATCGTGCCGGAGCGCCCGGTGCGCAGGGCGCGCGCGGCGCGGTGCGGGCGATAGCCGAGGTCGGCCATCGCCGTTTCGACGCGGGCGCGGGTCTCGGGGTCGACGCGCGGACTGCCGTTGACGACGCGCGAGACGGTCTGGCCGGACACGCCGGCTGTCGCGGCCACGTCGGCCATCGAGACGCGTCGCTGCACGGCATCCTCCCGGCGCGGCCCGGACACGACTCGGGAGATCCGCGTGATGTTGACGATAACACAGCGCCTCGGCTAGCGTGTTGACGTGAACACTCCGGAGTCGCAGCCCACCCCCGCGACGACCACCGCGCTCGGCGCGGGCGTCGTGAAGCGCAGCACCCGCCTCGCCGACGGTCGCGAGCTGATCTACTTCGACGACCCCGGCACGACCCTCGGACCCGAGCGCGCCATCGACGCGCGCGACCTGGCGCCGCGGCCCGACACCGCGACGATGCGTCAGGACATCCTCACCGGCGACTGGGTGTCGATCGCCGCAGCCCGACAGAACCGCGCCTTCCTGCCGCCCGCCGAGCTCGATCCGCTCGCGCCGCAGACGAGCACCAACCCCTCGGAGATCCCCTCGGTCTACGACGTCGCCGTCTTCGAGAACAAGTCGCCCTCCTTCGGACCGGCCCTCGCCGACGCGACCGAGGACGCCCCCGCAGCAGTCGACCCTCCGCGCGGCTTGGATGACCTCGCCCACCTGGGGCTCGGCCGCACCCGCACGAGCGTCGGGCGCACCGAGGTCGTCTGCTTCTCCCCCGAGCGCACCGGGTCGTTCGGCACGCAGACCGTCACCCGCGCGCGCACCGTCATAGAGGCGTGGGCAGACCGCACCGCCGCCTTGTCGGCGCTCCCGGGAATCGAGCAGGTCTTCCCCTTCGAGAACCGCGGCGAAGCCATCGGCGTGACCCTCCAGCACCCCCACGGCCAGATCTACGCGTACCCGTACGTCACCCCGCGCACCACACGCCTGCTCGACTCCATCGACCGCACGGCGCCCGACATGTTCCAGCGGATCCTCGAGTTCGAGCAGGCTGGCCCGCGCGTGCTGCTGCGCGGCGAGCACTGGACCGCTTTCGTCCCCTTCGCGGCCCGGTGGCCTATCGAGATCCACATGCTGCCGCACCGCCACGTGCCCGATTTCGCGGCGCTCGACGACGCTGAGAAGGACGAACTCGCGCCCCTCTACCTGCGACTGCTGCGCGGCCTCGACGCGCTCTACGGCACGCCGACGCCCTACATCGCCGCGTGGCACCAGGCCCCCGTCAGCGTCGGACGCGACACCGTGCGTCTGAGCCTCCAGCTCACGAGCCCCCGTCGCGCCGTCGACAAGCTCAAGTTCCTCGCCGGATCCGAGGCCGCCATGGGCGCCTGGATCGGCGACATCCCCCCGGAGGATGCCGCGGCACGCCTCCGCACTGCAATCGAAGGAATCACGCTGTGACCGCTGCCGGCGAGGCCTACGCCCTCTTCTCCTCCCTGAACGGCGACGAGCCGCTCGGCCTCTGGTCGGCTCCGGGCCGCGTGAACCTCATCGGTGAGCACACCGACTACAACGACGGATTCGTGCTCCCCTTCGCGATCCCGCATCGCACCTCCGTCGCCCTCGGGCGCCGCGGCGACGCGCGCATCCGGGTCGTCTCCACTTTCGACCCGGTGCCCGTCGAGGTCGCCCTCGAAGACCTCGACGCCCTGTTCCCCGCCCGCCGCGACGAGATCGTCGAGTGGGCCCGATACCCGCTCGGCGTCGCGTGGGCGCTGCTGACCGCAGCCGGAGTCGATGCGGCATCCGTCAGCGGGGTCGACCTCGCGTTCGCCTCCGACGTCCCCGTCGGTGCCGGGCTCTCGTCTTCGGCGGCCATCGAGGGATCGACGGCCTCCGCGCTGAACGACGTGTGGGGCCTCGGCCTCGACCGGGTGGCGCTCGCCCGCGCCGGACGCACCGCCGAGAACGAGGCGGTCGGCGCCCCGACGGGAATCATGGACCAGATGGCGTCGATGCTGGGCCGGCCCGACGCTGGCACCTTCCTCGACTGCCGCAGCCTCGAGGCCGAGGTGATCGACCTCGGCTTCACCCGGGCGGGCCTCGAACTCCTCGTGATGGACACACGCGTCTCGCACGCGCACTCGACCGGAGGCTACGGCGAGCGTCGCGCGGCGTGCGAGCGCGGCGCGGCGGCGATGGGGGTGCCCGCGCTGCGCGATGTGACGATCGATCAGCTGCCCCGCGTGGCGGAGCTCGTCGACGAGGTGACCTACCGGCGGGTGCGCCACATCGTCACCGAGAACCAGCGCGTCCTCGACACGGTGGCCACTCTCCGCGAGAAGGGCCCCCGTGCGATCGGCGACCTGCTCTACGCGTCGCACGAATCGATGCGCGACGACTTCGAGATCTCGGTCCCCGAACTCGACCTCGCCGTCGAGACCGCCCTGGCGCACGGCGCACTCGGCGCCCGCATGACCGGCGGCGGGTTCGGTGGCGCGGCGATCGCCCTCGTCGAGCGGGGCGACGTCGAGCGCGTCGGTGCGGCCGTCGTGGCGGCATTCGCCGCGGCAGGTCACGCCGAACCGCACGTGTTCACGGTGCAGCCCGCCGACGGTGCACGCCGCGACGGCTGATCGCGGCGTTACGAGTCCGTAAAGCCCCGCGCCAATCGGTGCGGGAACGGATGCCACGGGGCAGGATGGAACCCATGCCCCTCGAGACGACCCCCGGCGCCGGCGCCCCCCTCCTCCAGGTCCGCGACATGGCGGTCGACTTCGAGACCATTGACGGGACGGTTCACGCCGTCGAGGGCGTCGACCTCGACATCGCCGCCGGCGAGACCGTCGCGATCGTCGGCGAGTCGGGGTCGGGCAAGTCGACCACGGCGATGGCCATCATCGGCCTCCTCGCCGGGAACGGTCGCGTGTCGGCGGGCAGCATCCGGCTGGACGGCCAGGAGCTCGTGGGAGCGTCCGAGGCGACGATGCGGTCGGTTCGCGGCGCCGAGATCGGCCTCGTCCCGCAGGACCCGATGTCGAATCTCAACCCGACGTCGAAGATCGGCACCCAGGTCGCCGAA
Organism: Microbacterium marinum; assembly: GCF_014204835.1. Taxonomy (NCBI): domain Bacteria; kingdom Bacillati; phylum Actinomycetota; class Actinomycetes; order Micrococcales; family Microbacteriaceae; genus Microbacterium; species Microbacterium marinum. The sequence continues at coordinate 3,031,462 of NZ_JACHMD010000001.1, forward strand.
ACCCTCCTCGCGCACGGGCTCGCCACGAAGAAGGACGTCGACGAGAAGGTCGTCGAGACCCTCGCCGCCGCGGGTCTGCCGAATGCCGCGGACCGGGCGAAGCAGTACCCGCACGAGTTCTCGGGCGGCATGCGCCAGCGCGCGCTCATCGCGATCGGCCTCGCGTGCAACCCGCGCCTGCTCATCGCCGACGAGCCGACGAGCGCGCTCGACGTGACCGTGCAGAAGACGATCCTCGACCAGCTCGGCCGCATGACCACCGAGCTCGGCACGTCGGTGCTGCTGATCACCCACGACCTCGGTCTCGCCGCCGAGCGCGCGTCGCGGGTGGTGGTGATGCACCGCGGACGGATCGTCGAGCAGGGACCGGCCCGCCAGATCCTCGAGAGCCCGCAGCATCCGTACACGCAGTCGCTGGTGCAGGCCGCGCCGTCCGTCGCGGTCGCGCGACTGCGCCCCGAGGCGTTCGCCGCCCCCTCCTCGGCGGGGGATGCCGCGACTTCGGCGCCCGCGGCATCCGCCCGCGACAACATCGTCGAGGTCGAAGACCTCACCAAGCTCTACAAGGTGCGCGGGCAGAAGGATGACTTCGCTGCCGTCAAGGACGTCTCCTTCGCGATTCCCCGCGGCCGGACGGTCGCCATCGTGGGCGAGTCGGGGTCGGGCAAGACGACCACCGCTCGCATGATGCTGAAGGTCGTCGAGCCGACGAACGGCATCATCCGCTTCGACGGGGTCGATGTGGCTTCGCTGAAGGGGCGGGAGCTGCGCGAGTTCCGCCAGAAGGTGCAGCCGATCTTCCAGGACCCGTACTCGTCGCTGAATCCGATGTTCACGATCGAGCGGATCATCGCGGAGCCGCTCGAGTTCTACAAGCGCGGTTCGGCGAAGGAGCGTGCGGCGCGCGTGCGGAAGCTCCTCGACGATGTGGCCCTGCCGGAGTCGACGCTCCGCCGATACCCGTCAGAGCTGTCGGGTGGGCAGCGTCAGCGCGTTGCGATCGCCCGTGCGCTCGCCCTGTCGCCCGAGCTGATCGTCTGCGACGAGCCGGTCTCCGCGCTCGACGTGCTCGTGCAGGACCAGATCCTCACGCTGCTCCGCGACCTGCAGAACGAGTACGGCCTCAGCTACCTCTTCATCTCGCACGACCTCGCCGTCGTGCGGCTGATCAGCGACTACGTGTGCGTCATGAAGGACGGGCAGCTGGTCGAAGCGGCATCCAGCGAAGAGATCTTCACGAACCCCCGCGACCCCTACACGCGCAACCTGCTCGCCTCGATCCCCGGCAACGAACTCGACATCGCCGTCTGACGACGCTTCCTCTCGCACGGCGAACGCGCCCCGCAGACAATCGCCCGTCCGGGCAGCGAAGCGATCCCGGTGGGACGGACAGTCGGGGTAGGGGCCCTGTTGTCCGACCCGCCGGGATCGCGAAGCGGCGTCAACCGCGCCGGGATCGCGAAGCGGCGTCAACCGCGGCGGGATCGCGGAGCGGTACCAGCCGCCAGGGATCAGCGCCCGCGCGTCCGCGGATCCATGGCCTCACGCAGCGCCTCACCCAGCAGTGTGAACCCGAGCGCGGTGACGGCGATGCAGATGCCGGGGAGGAACGCGAGCCACGGGGCGATCGCGAGTTCGGCCTGCGCGTAGGTGAGCATGCGCCCCCATTCCGCGGTTTCCGGCCGTCCACCGCCGAGGCCGAGGAACGACAGGGCTGCGGCGTCGATGACGGCGGTCGCGAGGGAGAGGGTTCCCTGCACGATCACCGGGCCCACCGCGTTGGGGAGGACGTGGCTCATCGTGATGCGGCCGCGGCCGAGGCCCAGGGTCTGCGCCGAGAGGACGTAGTCCGCCGAGCGCTGCTGGAGCATCGAGGCGCGGAGCAGGCGCGCGAAGATCGGCACCTGCGCGACACCGATCGCGATCATGACCGAGTTCTGGTTCTGGCCGAGGATGGCCGCGATCGAGACGGCGAGGAGCAGGCTCGGCACCGAGAGCAGGATGTCGACGAGTCGCATGATGAGGTTGTCGACCCAGCCGCCGAAGGTGCCGGCGATGAGGCCCAGCAGCATCCCGCCGATGAGTCCGTACGCCGTGGAGACGACACCGATGAGGAGCGACGACTGCGCGCCCCAGATGAGCTTGGAGAGCACGTCGCCGCCGAAGCGGTCGAGTCCGAGGGGGAACCCGTCGACTTCGCCGGGGCCCGGGATGGAGGTGGGTGTGATCTGGCGCGCACCCGGCAGGGCGGTCTCGGCGTACGGCGCCAGGAGCGGCGCGAGCAGCGAGACCAGCACGAACAGCAACACGATGACGGCCCCGATCCAGGCGGTCGGGTTGCGGCGCAGGCGGCGGAAGACGTCGTGCCAGAAGCCACCGCGCGGAGCTCCGCCGGCGGCGGGGGCGAGGTCGACTCCCGCCTGTGAGGCGGCGCTGCCGTCGGCAGCGGGGGGAAGGACGGCGCTCATGAGACCCTCACTCTCGGGTCGATCAGGCTGTAAGAGACGTCGACGATCAGGTTGATCAGTGCGTACGCGATCGCGATGAAGATGATGAACCCCTGGAGGACCGGGAAGTCGCGGTTGAAGATGGCGCTCGCGAGGAACGAGCCGATGCCCGGGAAGGCGAAGACCGTTTCGGTGAGGATCGCGCCCGAGAGCAGGAGCCCCGCCTGCAGGCCGATGGTCGTCACCACAGGGAGCATCGAGTTCCGGAGGATGAAGCGGTTCCGCAGGAGCGCGCCCGGGATGCCCTTGGCCTTTCCGGTGCGGACGTAGTCGGCGTTCTGCACCTCGAGGACCGACGCGCGGGTGATGCGCACGATGATCGCGAGCGGGATCGTGCCGAGGGCGAGGGCGGGCAGGACGAGGTGCAGGATCGCGTCCCACGCGGCATCGAATTCGCCGGTGATCAGGCCGTCGAGCACGTAGAAATTCGTGTAGTGGGTCGCGTCGATGCGAGGGTTCTGGCGGCCATCGGACGGCAGCCATCCCAGCTGGACGGCGAAGAAGTACTTCAGGATGAACGCCAGGAAGAAGACCGGGATGGTGATGCCGATGAGGCTGAAGACGACGGCGGCGTGATCGGCGACCTTGCCGTGCCGTCGCGCTGCCCAGTACCCGAGGGGCACGCCGACGCCCACCGCGATGATGAGCGCCGCGACCGAGAGCTCGATCGTCGCGGGGAAGCGGCGCAGGAATTCTTCGAGCACCGGTCGCCCGGTCTGGATCGAGTTGCCGAAGTCGCCGGTGAGGAGGCGCCCGATCCACGTGAAGTACTGCTCCACGATGGGTCGGTCGAATCCGTAGAGCTCGTTGACCCGGGCGATGGCCTCGGGGGTCGCCTTCTCGCCGAGGAGGGCGACGGCTGGCCCGCCTTTGAGTGAGCGGACCCACCAAAACAGCAGGATGCTCATGCCGAGCAGGGTGGGGATCAGCAGCAGGAGCCGTTTGCCGATGGTTCGGAGCACAGTGTCGCTTTCGATGGGCGGTGCGGGACGGGGATGACCCCCGCCCCGCACCGGTCAGGCGACGGATGCCGCCTGGTACGTCTTACTCGGTGAGGACGATCTCGCTGAAGACCTCGTCGTTCACGGGGCTGGCCGGGTAGCTCTCGACACGGGGGTCGAAGGCCAGGGTCGGGGCCGGGTGAGCGAGCGGGACGCCGGGGATGAACTCCGCGACCATCTCGTTGATGTCCTGGTACAGCGTGGACTGCTCTTCGAGGTCGGGGATGCCGCGGGCCTCATCGAGGGCTGCGAACAGCTCCGGGTTGTCGAAGCCCCACTCCGAGGACTTCTGGCCGAAGAAGACGCCGACGAAGTTGTCGGTGTCGTTGTAGTCACCGGTCCATCCCAGCAGATGGATGCCGTGATCGGCGGTAGCCGTGATCTTCTCGAGGTAATCCGGGTTCCACGTGTCGGTGACGGGCTCGGTGACGACGCCGACTTCTTCGAGCTGCTTCGACAGCACGGTGAAGATCTGCTCCGGGTCCGGCATGTAGGGGCGCGAGACGTCCGCCGGGTAGTTGAACTCGAGCGTCAGCGGGTTCGACTCGTCGTACCCGGCCTCGGCGAGGAGCTGCTTGGCCTTCTCGGGGTCGTAGTCGTACGTGGTGACGTCGGGGTTGTATCCGTTGACACTGTCGGGGATGAACTGCGTCGCCTTCTCGGTGCCCTCGGGGAGGACCTGGGAGATGAGCGCGTCCTTATCGATCGCGTACGAGAGCGCCTCGCGCACGGTCGGGTCCTGGAGCTCTTCGATCGCCTGGTTGAAGGCGAGGTAGAGGATCGTGAACGGGGGACGGGAGACCATCGTGAAGCCGTCCTCCTCGAGCGCGGCCGTGTCGGCGGGCCCGACGAGGTCGTACCCGTCGATGGAGCCGGCTTCGAGTGCCTGGCGACGGGCGGTCGGGTCGTCGATCACGCGGAAGATGATCTCGTCGATCTGTCCCGCCTCGCCCCAGTAGTCGTCGTACGCGGTGAGCGTGAGCTGCTCGCCCGGGGCCCACTCCGAGAACTCGTACGGACCGGTGCCCACCGGGTGGGCGGTCGCGTACTCGCTGAGGGTCGGGGCTTCGGCGGTGCCGCCGACCTCGTCGGCCGCGTACTCCTCGAGCGCCGTCGGCGACTGCATCGCGAAGGCGGGGAGCGAGAGCGCGGGGATGAACCCGGCGAACGGCTTGTTGAGGGTGATGGTCGCCGTGGCGTCGCCGTCGGCGGCGCACGACTTGTAGACGGCGTCAGCGGCGTTCGACGCGTAGCCCTTGAAGAGCTTGTTGTAGTAGTAGCCGAGCGCCTCGCTGGCGGCCAGGCCCTCCCAGTTGAACCACCGGTCGAAGTTCGCGCAGACGGCCTCGGCGTTGAACGGCGTGCCGTCGTGGAAGGTCACGCCTTCCTTCAGGGTGAAGGTGTGCGTGAGACCGTCCTCGCTGGACTCCCACGATTCCGCGAGGAGCGGTGCGGGGTCGGCGGTTCCGGGCTCGGTTCCGACGAGGCCCTCGAAGATCTGACGCGAGACGCGGAAGGTCTCGCCGTCCTGGGCGAATGCCGGGTCGAGGCTGGCGGGGTCGGCCGACGCGGCGAAGACGAACGTCCCGTCGACGTCGTCGGGGGCGGCGTTGTCGTCGCCGCCACCACGCTGGCTGCCGCACGCGCTGAGCGCGAGCGCACCGATTGCGAGCGTCGCGACGCTCGCGACCACCCGCTTTCTGTGAGTGGAGAGCATGTGCTGTGCACCTTCCGTAAGGCTCGTCGGCGGGCGCGACTGTACGCCTGCCGAGGGGATGCGCCCGACGCTACCCCGCCGTTCCCGCCGTAGCGGTTACATCTGGGTCTCAATCGTGTTTCTGACGCTCCGCTCGACGGTCGCACGCGCTGTCTTCCCGCGGAGGTCGAGAGGATGCCACGGGTGAGAATTCTCTCATCTGGCCTGGGGTTGAAGTGGCGACAACGCGGGTGGGAATGTCGGAGGCCCTCACCAGAATGAGGGTATGACCCACACGGCGGAGACTCCCGGATCGGACGCGTTCCTCGCGTCCTTGGCCGGGTTCGTGCATGAGGTCGAATCCGCCGGGCGACAGGTCGCGGCGGCGCAGGTCCGTGAACTTCGGGTTCTCGCTGCGGCGGGCCGGCTCGCGGAGAGCCAGGCGGCCGGGTCGCCGGGTCGGGTGCGGGAGCACGACATGATCCTCCGCTCGATCGCGGCGGAACTCGGCGGCGTGATGCGGGTCGCCGACCGGACCGTGCAACGCCGGATCAGCGATGCCCGCGCGATCGTCGAGGACTTCCCGGGCGCGTTGGCGGCGTGGGAGTCCGGTGCGATCACCCGCGGTCACGTCCTCGTGATCGTGGAGACCGGGTCGGTCGTTCCGCCGGAGCTGCGAGCCGAGTTTGAAGTCGCGGCGATCGCCCGGTGCGAGCGGGACACCCCGAACCGGGTGCGCGCCGAACTCGAGATCCTCGCCCAGCGGATGCACCCGCGATCGTTCACCGAACGGCACGCGGAGGCCGCGTCAGGGCGCGGTGTGCGGGTAGTGCCCGGGCGGGACGGGATGTCCGACCTGGTCGCGACGCTCCCGACGGCGATCGTCGAAGGGGTACACGACCGGCTCACCCAGATGGCGCGCGCGATCATCGACACCCGTGGTGAGCGGGCAGATGGCGACGTCATCGGCACCGACACCCGTTCCACCGACCAGGTCCGTGCCGATGTGTTCGCCGACCTCCTGCTCGCGGGCACGCCCGCGCTCGACGACACCCGCGACACGACCGCGGGTCCGCTCGGTGCGATCCGGGCACGAGTGCAGGTCGTCATCCCCGCCCTGGCGCTCGCGGGTGCGGACGAAGCGTGCGACCTCGTCGGGCGCTCCCCCATCGACCCCGCGACCGCACGGCTGCTCGCCGGGTCGACGCCGACCTGGGAACGACTCGTCACCGACCCGATCACGGGGACCGTGCTCGCCGTGGACTCGTATCGGGTGCCGTCGGCGATGCGCCGGTACCTGCAAGCTCGCGATCAGCACTGCCGATTCCCCGGATGCCGCACCGCGGCGATCCGCTGCGAAGTGGACCACACCCACGACGCGGTGCTCGGCGGCGCGACGAAGACATCGAACCTCGCCCATCTCTGCCAACGGCACCACTCGATGAAGCAGTTCACCGCCTGGAGGGTCCGACAACTCAAGGGTGGCGTCCTCGAATGGACCTCACCCCTCGGCAGGATCTACCGCGAAGACGCACCCACCCCGGCCGTCGCCTTCACCCCTGCCGCACCCCCGCGAGACATCGACACCGGCACCGCACCCTTCTGAGCGACCGGCTAGCGTGGAGCAATGGCCCGAACGCGCGACTCCGACGACGTCCCGGGCGTGCGACTCTCCGACGGCCGATCGGCGCGGATCATCCCCGGTCGCTTCGCCGGCGGGTGGGAACTCGTCGTCGAGACGACACCGCAGTCGCACGTCGACCTCGACGACCCGTCCCACCTGCACTTCGAATACGTCGCCCGAATGGGCGCGGTCATCGATCAGCTGGGGCTCCCCGGCCAGCCCCTCACGGCGGTGCACCTCGGCGCCGGCGCCATGACGCTCCCCCGCTACGTCGAGCACACCCGACCGGGCTCCCGCCAGCAGGTCATCGAACTCGAACAGGCGCTCGTCGACCTCGTCCGCGAACACCTCCCCCTCCCCCGCACAGGCCAGCTCCGCGTCCGCATCGGAGACGCCCGCGACGTCGCCGCCCGCCTCCCCGCCGGCCTCACCGGCATCGTCGACCTCATCGTCTCCGACGTCTTCGCCGGAGCCCAGACACCCGCCCACATCACGACCGTCGAGTACTACCGCATCCTCGCCGGGCTCCTCGCCCCGAGCGGCATTCTCCTCATCAACATCGCCGACGGCAACGGTCTCGCGTTCGCCCGCCGCCAGGTCGCCACCGTGCGCTCCGTCCTCGAGCACGTCGTCGCCCTCGCCGAGGTGCGCACGCTCAAGAGCGGACGATTCGGCAACATCGTCATCGCTGCCTCCGCCTCACCACTCCCGATGGAGTGGCTCCCCCGCCTCATGGCCGCCGGCCCCCACCCCGCCAAGGTCGCGCACGGCGACGAGCTCGACACCTTCGCGCGCGGCGCCCGCATCGTCACCGACGCCGACGCGCAGCCGTCGCCCAAGCCCGCGGCATCCGTCTTCGAACGCTGAGCGCGCGGCGCGCCCTTCGCCCCATCCGCCTCGCTCGGGCGACACTGGACAGACACGTCGGGTGCGTTCGGGAGGAGTCGCCGTGAGCTACATCAAGGGATACGACCCGGAGACCCTTCGCGAGATCGTCGACCTCGACCAGTGCCGGGACCGCCTCGCCGAGCTCGGCGAGCAGCGCAGCCTCGCCGCCATGCTCGAGCGCGTCTGGCTGCTGAAGGTCCTCGACCGTCTCGACGACGCGCTGGTCGTCTCCGAGCAGTCCGTCCGTCTCGCGCGCATGGCCGGCACCCGCAAGGACCTCCTGCGCGCCCGCGTGCTCCACGCCACGATCCAGCAGTTCCGCGGCGCCTACGCCGCCGCCATCCACGAACTGAACATGTGCGTCGAAGAAGCAGAGGGCCAGGGCTGGGCGGCGCTCGCGGCCTTCGCGTGCCAGCACCGCGGCAAGACCTCGTACGACGCCGGCGACTACCCCTCGGCGCGAGCCGACTTCAAGAAGGCGCTGTTCCTCCGCCAAGAAGCGGGCGCCCCCGAAGAGCAGCTCGAATCGACCCTCCTCGCCATCGAGGCCGCCGACCGGCGACGCGCCGGCGCTTCGGTCGCCAGCTGAGTGTCCCACCCCTCCTCTACCGTCGTCGCATGACCGACCCGACCGACGTCCGCCGCGAGGCGGAGGAGCTCCTGCGGACGCACCTCGACGCTTCGTGGTCGTTCGCCTTCGACAACGCCAAGCGCCGGGCCGGAGCCTGCGACTACCTGCGCAAGCGCATCACGCTGTCGCGATACCTCTCCGCCCGCTACGACGACGAGACGAACCGGCAGACGATCCTCCACGAGATCGCGCACGCCCTCGCCGGCCCCGCCGCCGGGCACGGCGCGGACTGGAAGCGCATCGCCCGCAGCCTCGGCTACACCGGAGGGGTGACGCACCGCGGCGAGACCGCCACCGAGTTGGCGCCCTGGGTCGGCGTCTGCCCCGCCGGCCACATCGCCTACCGCCACCGGCGCGCGACCCGAGCGACGTCGTGCGCGATCTGCGCGCCGACGTTCGACGAGCGTCATCTCATCAGCTGGCGTCGTCGCGAGATCAGCGCGGCGACACGGCGAGCGGCACTCGCTCCCCGCTGATCCCGCTCACGCGCGCGACCACACGCCATCCCGCAGCACCGGCACCGCATCGTCGGCGTCGATCGTCGCTGCCGCGATGACCTCATCGCGCTTGCCCTCGGCGAGCAGCTCCTGACCCGAACCGCAGGCGGTCAACAGGTGCCGCACCGCTCCCCGCAGTCCGCGGAAGGCCTCGGATGCCGCGGCTGCCTCCGGCGACGAATGGTCGACGCCCCGCGCCTCGAGCGCCGCGAGTACCGCACCGGCGCCGAGCTGATCCTCCACCGCGAACCGCAGCTCGGCGCCGGGCTCGCGCCCCGACAGCTCGCCGGCGGCGACGATGTTGACGCTCGTTCGGGCCCCGCGCGCGCTCTGCTCGACGAGCACCGCCGCCGCGACCGCCGCAGCGTTGCGGAGGGAGCCGAGCATCACCACGGCGCCCTGCTCCGCCGCCGCGGAGGCGACTGCGGCACCGTTCAGCGACACGGCGTGCGCGCTCTCGTCGTGCGGCACCGTCTCGCCGGCGGCGACGCGGGCGGACACCGTCGACGAGAAGCGCAGCACATCCACCACGACGACGACATCGGAAGGGCCGAGTCGCCGCAGGCCCGCGACGCCCCAGTCGAAACGCAGCTGGTACCGGGACTGGGTGAAGTCGGTCATCCCTCCAGGGTACGAGCGGCGACGACCGGCTTCAGCGCGAGCGCCAGCCGCAGGACGTTTCCGGCGGTCCGCTGCAGCTCACCACGCGTGAGCCCGTCGTCCGCAGCCAGCGATTCCAGGATCGTGTCGTCGGCGTACGACTGGGGTCCCGCCTCGGTCTTCACGCCTCCGGGCATGAGCACGTCCACCTGCGCCCGCACCCGGTACGCGTTGTCGCGAAGCGCCGGGAAGTCGGGGTCGACGGCATCCTCCATCCACCAGTCGGTGATGACGACGCCCTCGTAGCCCCACTCGTCGCGCAGGACGGTCGTGACGAGGTCGTGGTGGTAGTGCGCCCAGACCCCGTTGATCTGGTTGTACGAGGTCATCAGCGTCTTCGGCTTCGCCTCGCGGATGCAGATCTCGAAACCGCGCAGGTAGATCTCCCGGAGGGCGCGCTCCGACACCCGCGAGTCGTTGCGGGTGCGGTTGGTCTCCTGGTTGTTCGCGGCGAAGTGCTTGGGGCAGGCCGACACCCCGACCGACTGCACGCCGCCCACGACGGCCGCGGCGATCGAGCCGGTGACCACCGGGTCTTCGCTGAAGTACTCGAAGTTGCGGCCGCACAGCGGATCGCGGTGGATGTTCATCCCCGGGCTCAGGAGCACGTCCGACCCCTTCCGGAGCATCTCCTCGCCGTGCAGCGCCGCCAGCTCGCGCACGAGATCGGTGTTCCAGGTCGAGGCGAGCGCGGTGCCCGAGGGCAGGAGCGATGCGTACGCCGACAGCCGAAGCCCGCTCGGTCCGTCCGTCGTGGTGATCGGCGGCACACCCTTGGCGCGCAGCGACTCCGACACCCCGCCGAGCACTCCCGCATTGCCCGGAGCGCCGAGCGGACTGTGCATCGTCACGTCCCCGCGCGCGAGCAGCGCGAGCTCGTCGTCACTCAGCTGGGCGATGAACTCGTCGAGGGATGCCGCGCCCGACCCGACCGCGTCGAGCCCGATCCCCCGGTCGCCGGTCGGAGTGATCTCCCGCGGGAGACCTGCCGTGATGCGATCACGGCGCAACGCGGTCGCGGTGGGTACCGGCTCACGCGCGATCACCGCCGAGCCGTCGACCTCACGGCCGAGCGTGAGACGTTCGAAGGGGACGACCGGCGCGGCGACCTCTGTCAGCCGCCGGACGACGTGCAAATCCGCGACGTGGAAGGCCGCCACCTGCGCCGCCGAGCGGACGTCGGTGCCGACGAACACCGGGTACTCACCCGGCTCGAGCACCCAGCAGCTGCGATGCCCGGTCGCGCCGCCGTCGTCGTAGGAGGCGAGGTGGTCGCGACGGACCGTCAGCTCGAGCCGCTCACGCTCGCCCGGCTGAAGGAGCGCCGTCTTGGCGAAGGCAACGAGCGCGCGTGCCGGCTTGCCGAGCGCGCCGTCGGGGCCACCCGCGTAGACCTGGACGACTTCCTTGCCCGCCCGCGACCCGGTGTTCGTCACCTCGACCGTCAGCCGGAGCGACGCGGCATCCTTCTCCTGATCGACCACCGTCACGGCGAAGGTCGTGTAACCGAGGCCGTAGCCGAAGGGGAAGAGGACGCGCTCCGGGGCGAACGTCTCGAAGTAGCGGTATCCGACGAAGACGTCCTCGACGTACTCGTTCGCGTCCGGGTGCCCGAAGTTCGGCGCACTCGGATAGTCGGTGTAGCGCCGCGCGATCGTGTCGGTCAGCTTCCCGCTGGGCGCGAGCTCTCCGGCGAGGACACCGGCCACGGCGCGGGCGCCCTCCATCCCGCCCTGCCACGCGTACAGCACGGCGCCGATGCGCCGGTCGTAGTCGGCCAGCCACGACAGGTCCATGACGTTGCCGGCGTCGAGCACGACGACGGTGTGCGCGAATGCGTCGGTGACGGCATCCAGCAGGGCACGCTCGTCGGCGGTCAGGTAGTAGCTGCCGGGTTCCAGCACGCTCTCCCGCGCCTCTCCGGCCGCGCGACCGATCGCGACGACGGCGGTGTCGGCGCGCAGGGCCGCCGCCGCGACGTCGCCTGCGGAGATCGGCATTTCGGGGAAGTGGTGCGGCCACTGGCCCCACGTTGCGGTGAAGGTGGGCCGGTGGGTCGCCGCCCACGACGCGTACCGGTCGGCGAGTTCGCCGTCGACCTGGATGCCGGCGTCGCGCAGGCCCGCGAGCAGGTTCCAGATGTAGGGGACCTTCACGTCTCCACCCGAGCCGTACCCGACGGCGAACCAGTCGATCTGCACACGGCCGAAGACGGCTACCCGGTGGCCCTCGAGCGGCAGCGTGCCGTCGTTGCGGAGGAGTACGACACCCTCGGCGGCGGCCTGACGCGCGGTCCGCGCGAGCGCAGGGTCGAGGGTCGGATCCGTGTCGAGGAGGAGGGTCGAGATCTGTGCGACCGATTCGACGGGGGCGAGGGTGTGCGAGCGGTCGCCCGATTCGATGGCGGGGTCGAGCGGCATGGCGGTCCTTCGGGAAATGAGGATGGGAGCGCTCCCACAGTACTCCGTCGAACCGTCCGATGCGAGACTCGACCCATGCGGATCCTTCTGAAGCTCGAACTCGACTGCACACCGGATGCCGCCTGGCGAGCCCTCCACTCCTCCCGAGCCATCGCCGAGCTGTACGGCCCGCTCATCGAGATGGTGCCGCTCGAGGCTCAGCCGGCGACCTCGCTCGAGTCGGGCGCCGACGTTCCCGTCCAGTTGCGCGCGCTCGGCGCCCTCGACATTGGACGCCAGCTCATCCACGTCGAGGACCGCTACACGGAGGACTCGCATGGCCCCGTTCGCATCCTGCGCGACAGCGGCATCCCGCTGACGGGCCCCCTCTCCCAGCTCGACGTCTGGGATCACCAGATGGCGGTCAGCGCTGTCCCCGGCCACCCCGACAAGACACTGTGGCGCGATCGTCTCGTCATCGGCGGCATCGCCGCCGGACCGCTCTGGCCTCTCCTGTGGGCGACGTGGCAGTACCGAGCGATGCGCCTGCGCGCCCTCGCGCCGACCTGGTCGTACGAACCGGAGCCGACCCCGGACGCCGCGAGCACCGAAGCCGCAAACACCGCCGCAACGACCGAGCCCGCCGCACCCCGGGACGGGGACGGCGGGCCCGGATCTGCAGACCGCTGACGATCAGTCGGCGAGCGCCTCGACCGGCGCCGTGCGCGTCGCGATGCGGGTGGGCACGACCGCAGCCACCAGGGTGAGCGCGGCGGTGGCGACGATCACGATCACGACCGGTAGCCACGGGATGGCCGGAGCGACGAACGTCGGCGACATCCAGAGCGGGGGCATGGCCACCGAGCCGAGCAGCGACTGCGCCGCGACCCAGCCGTAGGCGATTCCGAGCGCGAGCCCGAAGACCAGGGAGGTCACGGTGACGTGCGCCGCCTCGATGAGCACCATGCGGCGGATCTGAGGCGAGGTCAGCCCGAGCGCGCGCAGCAGGCCGAGTTCGCGGCGGCGCTGCACGACCCCGATCGTGAGGAGGTTCACGAGACCGACCGCCGCGATCACGGCACTGACGGCGACGAGGCTCATCATGACCGTCGAGAACGAATCCATCATCTGTTCGAAGGCGACGTCGGGGGTCCCGCCGCCCGAGGCCGTGACGAGGGATTTCGCCGACTCGGACGCCACGGCGAACATGACCACGAGAGCGACCCCCATGACGACGCCGATCGCCATCCGACTGGAGCGCTCGGGGTAGCGGATGGCGTTCTGCGCGGCTAGGCGAGCCGTGACCGAGTCTCCGAACAGGCGCCCTGTGGCGTGGAGGAGTCGCGGCATGATCGCCGTCGCGCCGAGCGTCACCCCGGTGAACGAGAAGAGTCCGCCGAAGAAGGCGACGACGACACCGATCGGCGACAGCATGCCGAGGAGGATGCCGCCGACCATCAGAGCGACGCCGATGATCCCGAGCGTGAGACTCGCACCGTTGCGCCCGCGCCGGTGAGCGAGCTCGTCGTGGGTCTGCTCGACGGATCCGCCGAGGGCCTGCAGCGGCGTCACGGTCAGCACGCGCCGCGAACCCGCCCACGCAGCGGCCCAGGTCGTGAGAGCCACCGAGACGGCCGGCAGGAGGAGAGCGGGTTGGAGCACCGCGTAGTCGGTGGCGACGCCCACGAGCCGGTCCAGGAACGGGATCGCCACGACCGTCCCCACGGTCGCCACGACGAGCCCGACGATGGCGCCGATCGCGCCCACGATGAACCCCTGGCGAGCGACCTCGGTGCGCTGCGACCGCGCCGTCGCGCCGATCAGACGCAGGAGCGCGATGCGCCGGGTGCGGCCGGCGATGATCGTCGCGAAGGTGTTCGCCGTGACGATCGCCGCCACGTAGACGGCGACCGCCAGCAGGATGATGCTGAGGATGCCGATGACCGCCGCCATTGTTCCGGAGTCGCCGTATTCCTCATTGGCCCGGAAGACCGCGGCGATGTACCCCGTGGCGGAGAGGAGGACGACTCCAAAGGCCGTAGAGATCGCAGCGACGAGGACGGTCGCCCCCATGCCGCGCTCGCGCAGCCAGCTGAATCGGCTGCTCGGCGCTGGCTCGCTCAGGGCGGCCGGTCGCGCCGGCACCGTCGTCGTGGCGGTCACGCTGCGGCCTCCGCCGCGAGCATGTGGGCGGAGATCTGCTCGGCGGTCTGCCGGGGCTTGTCCGCGACGATCCGCCCGTCACCGAGGAACAGCACGCGGTCGGCGTACGAGGCGGCGACGGGATCGTGGGTGACCATCGCGATCGACTGGCCGTGGTCGCGGCTGGCGTTCGCCATCAGCGCGAGCACCTCTCGGCCCGAGCGCGAGTCGAGGTTCCCCGTCGGCTCATCGGCGAACAGCAGGTCGGGCGACGTGGCGAGGGCTCGCGCGATGGCCACGCGTTGCTGCTGGCCGCCCGAGAGCTGATGCGGACGGTGGCGCAGACGGGCGGTCAGCCCGAGGGTCTCCACGAGACCGTCGATGCGCGAACGCTCCAGCGCGCTGGGCCGGCGCCCGTCGAGGTCGAACGGCAGCATGATGTTGCCGATCGCGTCGAGGGTGGGCACGAGGTTGAACGCCTGGAACACGAAGCCCACACGGCGGCGGCGCAGGATGGTCAGGTCGATGTCAGAGAGGCCGGTGATGTCGGTGTCTCCGATCCAGACGCGCCCCGCGGTCGGGTTGTCGAGGCCCGCCATGATGTGCATGAGCGTGGACTTGCCCGATCCGGAGGGGCCCATGATGGCGGTGAACTCGCCGCGACGGATTCCGACGGTGACGTCGTCGAGGGCGCGGACGGTCGACTCGCCCGCGCCGAAGGTCTTCGTGAGGTTCTGGACGCGGGCGGCGAGGCCCATGTCGGAGGTGGTGATCTGCATGTCTTCGACGCTACGAAGGACACGCATCTCCTCGCGTCGGTCGCTCGTCGCTCGCACGTACATCGCGAGGATGATCCGCCTCCGGCGTCAGGCGAGGCCGTGTTCGAACGCGAAGACGACGAGCTGCACGCGGTCGCGCAGCGCGAGCTTCGCGAGGATGCGGGACACGTGTGTCTTCACCGTCGCCTCCGACAAGAACTCGCGCGCGGCGATCTCGGCGTTCGACAGCCCGCGGGCGGCGAGCGCGAAGATCTCCCGCTCCCGATCGGTGAGGTCGGCGTACGCCGGAGGCACGGCCCGCGTGGGCTGCCCGAGGGAAGCGAAGAGCTGTCGGGTCGCGGCGGCGGCGATCACCGACGAACCGGCGTGCACGGTGCGGATCGCCGCGAGGAGGAACTCCGGATCGGCATCCTTCAGGAGGAATCCGCTCGCCCCCTGCTGGATCGCTCGCGCCGCCGCCTCGTCGAGGTCGAACGTCGTCAACATGACCACCTTCGGCGGATCGGGGTCGCCCAGCAGCGTCGCCGTCGCGGTCAGGCCGTCCATCACCGGCATCCGGATGTCCATCAGCACGACGTCCGGGCGGGTGGCGCGCACCACCTCGAGCGCCTGCGCGCCGTCGGACGCCTCGCCGACCACCTCGAGATCGGGCTGCGACGAGACCACCATGCGGATGCCGGCACGGAAAAGCGCCTGATCGTCGACCAGGACGACACGGATCACGGTCATGAGAACTCTCGCGGGGAATCAGTGGCGGGGGCGCTCAGCCCATCGTCCGCACGAACGGGAAGGGTGGCGGACACGACGAACGCGGAGCCGTCGGGACCGGCATCGAGGCGGCCGCCGATCAGCTGCGCGCGCTCGCGCATGCCGATGAGGCCGTGCCCGGGCACCCGGCGCTCGGCGCCGGGTTCGGATGCCGCCTCGTTGCGCACCCGCAGATCGACGCGATCGCCCCACCAGGCGAGCGATACGTCGACGGGTCCACCACTGCCGTGGCGCAGGGCGTTGGTCAGTGCCTCCTGGAGGATGCGGTAGACCGCGAGCTCCACGGACGCGGGCACCTCCCCGCGCGGTGCGGGATCGACGTCGACACGCAGTTCGACCCCGGCCGCGCGCACCTGCGCGTACAGCTGTTCGAGATCGGCGAGAGTCGGCTGCGGGCCGTCGGACTGGGAGTGACGCAGCTGGGTCAGCAGCAGGCGGACATCCGACAGCGCCGACCGCGCCGTCGTCGAGATCGTGCCGAGCGCCGCCGACTGGGCGGCGGGATCGGCCGCGGCGGCGTAGCGAGCGCCGTCGGACTGCGCGATGATCACGGCGAGCGAGTGGGCGACGATGTCGTGCATGTCCCGCGCGATCCGGGTGCGCTCCTGTTCCGCCGCTGTCTCGGCTTCGGCGCGCACCTGTGCGGCTCGCGTGGCGCGGCCACGGAGGACGTTGCGCACGAGGGCGCCGCTGGTCCACGCGAGCCCCAGCGCGAACAGCGCCGCGATGAGAATGGCGACGGCGGAGGGGAGGTCGGACCACGAGAACTGGCCGATGAGACCCCAGCGGAACAGGTAGATCGTGATCGCCGCCGAGCCGACGCCGACCGAGGCGAGGCCCGCCCAGAACACGACGCGCGAGCCGTACGCCGCCGTGACGTACAGCACCGCGAAGATCGCGATGTCGACGAAGCCGGGGTTCCGCTCCGCCGTCATCTGCAGCAGCGCGCCAGTCCACGCCACGCCGAGCGACAGCCCCGGCGACAGTCGGCGAACCGCCACCGCCGCGCCCATGATGAGCACGAGGACGACGGCGACCCACTCCGTCCCCGGGGCAGCCGACGTGACGAGTTCGGCCGGCAGCGCGACGAGCGCGAAGCCGAGCGCGACCAGGACGTCGAAGACCACCTGGAGGGGGCGGAGCTGGCGGAACACCCTTCGACGTTACGCGGCGGCGCGCCAGGCGGCATCCACCCAGCGATGTATCGTGCGTCAGCGCCCGGGCAGGTAGACGCGCAGCCCCTGGTCGATCGCCGAGACGCGCAGGCGGAACCCGTCCTGTCCGACCTGCTCGAGCTCGCCGTCGTGCACGTAGATGTCAGGGGCGCTCCCGGCGCGGACCTCGAGGTCGATGTCTGCCGACACGATCCGTTCGAGATCGGATGCCGGCGGCATGAGGCGGACCGCGCGCAGCACCGAGATCGAGCGTCGGCCGAACGCGAGCGATGCCACCGCCCGCATGCGCGTTCCGCGAGCGTGGTGGATGCGGACGTCGACGACGGCGTCGTCGAGCGTCGCTCGCTGCATCATGGCGATGCGCTCGGGATCGTTGCGCCCCACACCGATGAACACCGACCAGACCGAGGCTCGTCGTCCGCGTCGAGCGATGCCGACGGCGTGTGCGTCGTGCAGGGCCCGCCACGCGGCCACGGCACCGCCCCACCATTTGCCGAGACTCGAGCGGCGCTCGCGTTCTACCAGGAGCTCGGGGTATGCGCCGAGGGAGACGGCGTTGAGCACAGTGACGGGATCTCGGTCGTCGATGCGCACCTCGGCGACGACGACGCTGCGGACCGCGCCGTGCTCGTACGCGTCGAGTCCGGCGTCGACGTCTTCGATGCCGGCCGAGCGCGCGAAGTGATTGAAGGTTCCGTTCGGCAGCACGAGGAGGGTGAGGTCGTGCCGGCGCGCGAGATGAGCGGCGCGGGAGACCGAGCCGTCCCCGCCGAGGATGGCCAGCACACGCGGCGCGTCTGACCCCGCGACCGCCTTCGCCACCACGTCGTCGAGCGTCTCGTTCTCGCCCAGCTCGTGCACCGTCGCGCCCGGCAGCCGGCGCCGGACGTCGGGTACCCGGTCAGGGCGCCCGAGCGAGGCGCCCGAACGCGAGTTCGCGATCACGAGGACCTCAGCGCCGATCGGGTTCTCGCTCATCCCGTCACGCTAAGCCGGCCGTCGCTCGGGTGGCCACCTCTTGACAGCACGGCGACCCCGCCGGCGGGCTCAGGCAGGACCGAGCGGGCGATGCTCGAAGAACGACTGCAGCACGACCGTCGTGCGCGTGTTCACCGACGCCGCGGAACGGATGTCGCGGATGAGGCGCTCGAGATCGCGTGGCGTCGCGACGCGCACGAACAGCATGTATGCGGCATCCCCCGCGATGGAATGGCACGCCTCGATCTCATCGAGGTGGGCGATCAGCTCGGGTGCGTTGTCGGGCTGACCGGGATCCAACGGCGTGATCTCGACGAACGCGGCGAGCGGCTTGCCGACCGTCTCGGGGTCGATGATCGCGCGGTACCCGGTGATCGCCCCCTTCGCCTCAAGGCGACGCACCCGGGCCTGGGTGGCCGACACCGACAGCTTCGAGACGGCGGAGAGGTCGGCGAGGGTGGCCCGCGCGTTCACGGCGAGCTCCCGGAGGATCGCGGCATCCGCGTCGTCGCCGAATGCGCGGGCGGATGTCTGGTCGTCGGATGCCACGGTGCGACGTTACCGCACCCGAACCACGCGCGCTTCTTCCTGCACAAAGGTCGCATACGCCGTAAATCTTCCCGTAGAATCGCGCTGAAACCGTCCCTCGATGCCGTAAGGAGGTCATACATGAGCACCGTCACCCCCACCCCGACGATCATCGGAATGCCCGAGGTGGTCGAAGACCCCCGCGCCGTCATCGACTCCCACGCGTGGCGCCTCCTGAAGTCCGCCGCCACGGCTCTGCAGGCACTGCAGGATGCCGACGGCTCGGTTCCCCGCCCGGAAGACCACGAATCGGCCCGCGCGCACGTCGACGCCATCATCTCCGGCATCCGTGCCCTCGCACCGGCCTTCCCGCACGACGGCGATTACCTCCGCGCGAGCGTCGCCGATTTCGAGCGATGGGATGCCGAAGGCTTCGGCGTTCCCGACTTCCTCGACTCGCTCACGGCGTTCCAGCCGCAGGAGCACCGCGTCGACGGCTTGCGGCACCTCGTCGTCTTCCCGATGTACACGCAGAACGGGTCGCGTCGGCGCCACGTCGAGGCGGTGCTCGTGGAGGTCATCTGGCCCGAGTTCATCGCCGAGGTCGAGACGACCTACACGAACCGGCTGTTCGTGTCGCTCCGCCTCCTCGACTTCACACCCGGCTACGACACCAACTCTGCGGTGCTCTTCCCCGAGACCGTCGCGATGCGCGAGGTTCCGACCTTCACGTGGGGCGCGATCTTCCAGGACCGTGAAGCGGCTCGCTACCGCCGGGTGGTCCGCGCCGCTGCGGAGATCACCCGCCTCGATCTCCCCGACGCCGCCGCTCGGCTCCTTGACGACCAGGCCCTCGCCGAGAAGACCTTCGTGATGTGGGACCTGATCCACGACCGGACGCACATGCGCGGCGACCTGCCGTTCGACCCGTTCATGATCAAGCAGCGGATGCCGTACTTCCTGTACTCACTGGAAGAGCTCCGGTGCGACCTCACCGCCTTCAGGGAGTGCGTCGCCATCGAACGGCGCCTTTCCGCGGCATCCGAGCTGACGAGCATCGAGGCCGAGACGCTCGACCAGGCGGGCCTCGTGCAGTTCGCCGTGATCTTCGACCGCATCTTCCGCTTCGCCATCACGGGCACGCGGGAGCGCAACTACGACGGCCTGGGCGGGCAGCTGCTGTTCGCCTGGCTGCACCGCCGCGGCGTTCTCCACTGGACCGACACGTCGCTCGCGTTCGAGTGGGAGCGCGTTCCCGATGCCGTCATCGAGCTCGCGGACGCGATCGACCGGCTGTACTGGGAGTCGATCGACCGACCCAAGGTGGCGCACTGGCTGGCCGCCTACGACCTCGTGCGTTCGACGGTGACGCCGCACCCCGCGTCGCGGTGGGCGCGAGGGCTGTCCGACGACGTGCTCGCCGGCCCGCCGAAGGGCTACACCGACGCGGTCCTCGACGACGAGTTCCCGCTGTCGATGTTCTTCGAGGCGCTCGAGAAGAAGATGCGCCCTGTGATCGCGTCGACGGCGGGCATCCGCGGCACCGACGACTGAGCGCTCAGTCGCCCGCCACTCCTCCGGCGGCGTGCCGGGAGGAGGGTGGGGCGTGCGCTGGCGTGCCGTCCTCGGCTGCGACCGTGGACGGTGCGGTGGCGTACTCGGCGGAGAGGATCCGGTAGGAGCGCGTGAGGAAGGCGGCCAGGGCCGCCGCCACCATCACGAGCCCGCCGACCAGGAAGATGAGTGCGATCCCCCGCACCTCGCCCTCGCCGAGCAGCCATGACCACGCGCGCTCCCCCTCGGCCGTCCGCAGATACGGGATGATCCAGAACTCAGCGATGGGCGCGATCGCGAACGACGTGATCGGGCCGGTGGAGACTTCCAGCGCCGTCGCGGCGCCGAAGACACGACCCTGACGTTCGAACGGGACGACGCGCTGAATGACGGTCTGCTCTGCCGCCTCGATGATCGGCACGAGCGTCATGTACGCCCAGATGCCGAGGGCGTACAGCCACCACCACTCCCGGAGGGTGAACACCGCTCCCAGCAGGCCCATGCCCGCCACCGCCAGCAAGAGTGTCCTGATCGGGTTGCGACCAAGCCCCTTCGCGGCGACGATGCCCCCGCCGATGAGGAAGCCGGTGGCGGTCACCGCCAAGACGATGCCCCAGATCTCGACCGCGAAGAGCTCGAGCCCGTACGGGTCCATGAGGGCCATGTACAGACCGCCCACGAGGTTGTTGAAGGTGGAGAAGAGGATCAGGGCGAACAGGCCGGGCACGGCGCGGATCGCCGCGGCGGCGCCGCGCACGTCGAGGATCTTCGACCCCGGGTCGGGGACGGGGCGCTCCTCGGGGATGCGCAGCATCAGGAGGTGCACGAGCGGCAGTGCGGTCAGACCGAGTGCGATCACCAGGGTCCAGCCCATACCGACGATGCCCACGGCCAGGCCCGACAGCGCGCTCGTGACGATGAAGGCGATGCCTTGGACCGTCCCGACGAGGCCGTTCGCGTTCGCGTGGCGTTCGGTGGGCACCAGGAGGGTGACGGTCGTCGAGAGGGCGATGTTGCGGAGGTTCTCGACGACCGCGCCGGTGAGGATGACGCCGGCGAAGAGCCAGAACCACGGACGCCCCAGGTCGAGGATCGCGGATTCGGGCTGCGCGAGGTAGATGGCCCCGGCAGCGAGGAACGCGGCCAGGGTGAACACCGCCGAGAACACCATGACGGAGTGTTTGCGGAAGCGGTCGACGAGGGTGCCGAACACCATCCCGAACACGGCGAGGAGCAGCATGTACGCGCCGCCGATGATGCCCGTCGCGAGCACCGATTTCGTCTCGAGATAGACCCAGAAGGTCAGCGCGAACCAGAGGAAGCTCGTCGTGACGTTCGCCACCGCGGTGTTCACCAGCACGTGGAGGAACGTCCGCATTCCGTTCGAGGGAACGGTGCGGGCCGGAGTGGGAGAACGCGACTCAGCGTCGGTCATGGGTCCGAGGGTAGGTCGCGGCTCCGACATCGACAATGACCCATCCACGCGCATACGGCGGCGCGGCACCGGAGTGCACCGCGCCGCCGACGCCAGCCCGCCTCGATCTAGGCTGGGACGGTGACGACGATCCACGACCGCACGGTCCGTTCCTTCGCCAGCGACAACTACTCCGGGGTCCACCCCGACGTGCTCGCGGCCATCGCTGCCGCCAACGACGGCCACCAGATCGCCTACGGCGAAGACGTGTACACCGCACGGCTGCAGGAGGTCTTCGCGCACCACTTCGGCGAAGACGCGCAGGCGTTCCCGGTCTTCAACGGCACCGGGGCGAACGTCACCGGCCTGCAGTCGATGCTGCCCCGGTGGGGCGCCGTGGTCGCGGCATCCACCGCCCACATCAACGTCGACGAGGGTGGCGCACCCGAGAAGGTCGCGGGCATCAAGATTCTGAACGTCCCGACTGGCGACGGCAAGCTCACCCCCGAGCTCGTCGACCTGGAAGCGTGGGGTTGGGGCGACGAGCACCGCGCGCAGCCGCTCGTCGTGTCGATCACGCAGTCCACCGAACTCGGCACCCTTTACACCCCCGACGAGATCCGGGCGTTAGCCGACCACGCTCACTCCCGCGGCATGCGCCTGCACCTCGACGGCGCGCGCCTGTCCAACGCCGCGGCCGCCCTCGACCTGCCGATCCGCGCCTTCACCAAGGATGCCGGTGTCGACCTCGTCAGCGCCGGCGGCACGAAGAACGGCGCGCTCGCGGCCGAGGCGATCGTCGTCCTCGACCCCGCGGCATCCCAGGGCCTCCCCTATCTCCGCAAGCTCAACATGCAGCTGTCGTCGAAGATGCGCTTCGTCTCGGCGCAGCTGATCGCGCTGTACGAGGGCGACCTGTACCTGCGCAACGCGCGCCACGCCAACGCCATGGCGGCGCGTCTGCGGGCGGCGGTCGAGGCGGGGATCGCCGACGGATCGATCACCGGCGTGGCCTTCAGCCAGCCGACGCAGGCGAACGGTGTCTTCGCGACACTCCCCGACGGTGTCGCCGATGCGCTCCGCGAGACGTTCCGTTTCTACGACTGGGATGCCGCGAAGAACGAGGTCCGCTGGATGTGCTCGTTCGACACCACCGAATCCGACGTCGACGCGTTCATCGCGGAACTCGCCCGGCTGACCGGCGGTGCGCGCGGCTGAGGCCTACCGGAGCGCGCCGACCGAGGCGAGCGCGAGACGGAGCAGCGTCGACCGGCCGCCCTCCATCTCGGCGGCGAGCGCGTCGGAGGACGCCTCCTCGGGGGTCATCCAGGTGACCTCGAGCGCGTCCTGACGCGGCTCGCACGTGCCGGTCACCGGAACGACGAACGCGAGAGAGACGGCGTGCTGGCGGTCGTCGTGGAACGCGCTGACGCCCGGGATCGGGAAGTACTCCGCAACGGTGAACGGCACCGGCTGAGGCGGCAGGAGCGGGAAGGCCATCGGCCCCAGGTCGTTCTCGAGGTGACGGAACAGCGCATCGCGCACCGTCTCGCCGTAGCGGACCCGCCCCGACACGATGGTGCGGGTGATCTCGCCGATCGGCGTCGCGCGCAGCAGCACACCGATCTCGGTGACGGCGCCCATCCCGTCGGTGCGGACGGGGATCGCCTCGACGTAGAGCATCGGCAGCCGGCGTCGCGCCTCGGCCAGTTCGACGTCGGTGAGCCAGGCGGGGTTGCCCGCCGCTCCGCCGCCGGGCGTTCCGAAGGACGCGTCGGCGCTCTGCCGCTCCGACCGCCCGAATGCCGCCCCGAGATCACGCAGCGGATCCCGTTGCGACCCGTCGTCGTCGCGCTCGTCGGGGTCGGGATCGGGGGTGCGGACGGCCATGCCTCATGTATACCCGAGGGGATGCCGGGGCGCCCGACGCCGGGCCGGGCGCCCACCCACGCGACCGGGACCCTGCGGCAGGATGGAGCCATGGTCGCCGCCGCTTCCCTCGATCCCGACGCCGTGCTCTGGTCTGCGCCGCCTCACGAACGCGCGGGGCGGCCGCTGCTCGTGCTCCTGCACGGGTACGGCTCGAACGAGCAGGACCTGTTCGGGCTCCTCCCCTATCTGCCGGACGCCTTCGTCGTGGCATCCGTCCGCGCACCGCTGTCGCCGCCGTTCCCCGTGCCGGGGCACTCCTGGTTCCCGATCGACGGGCCGCAGCGCCGCGACCCCGACCAGGTCGCCGCCGCGGTGACCGGGCTACTCGAGTGGCTCGACGACGTGCGGGGGGATGCCGCGCCGGTGGGTCTGCTCGGGTTCTCGCAGGGCGGCGCGATGGCGCTTCAGGCGCTCCGCACGCGCCCGGACGCCGCAGCCTTCGCGGTGGTGCTCGCGGGGTTCGCGCTGCCTGGCGCGGTGGACGGGGATGAGGAACTCGCCGCGGCCCGGCCGCCCGTGTTCTGGGGCCGGGGCTCGCGGGACGAGGTGATCGCGGCGGACCTCGTCGCCCACACCGCGCAGTGGCTTCCCGATCACGTCGATCTCAGCGGTCGCGTCTACGCGGACCTCGCCCACAGCGTCTCGGAGGACGAACTCGCCGACGTTCGCGTGTTCCTCGAGAAGCGGCTGGCGGCGATCAGCTGGCCCCGGCTCCTCGAGCGACGAGCGCCACGAGGAAGGCCGCCCGGCCCCGGGTCTCCAGCGGGTTGAGCCCGGTCAACGCTTCGATGCGCTCCACCCGCTTGCGCACCGTGTTCACGTGCACGAAGAGATCGCTCGCCGCGGAGATGACGGATCCGTCTCGCTGACACAATCGCTCGACCGTCTCGAGAAGGGTGGTCCGGTGACGTGCGTCATAGTCGATGAGAGGGGCGAGCAGGCGATCGCGGAATGGAGCGAGCTGCTCGGGAGTGAGTCGCTCGATGAGACCCTCCCATGTCGCGAGATCTCGGGGGCCCCGAGGCGCTCCGTGCCGTGCCGCGAGGGACGCCGCCGCGATCGCCTCACGCAACGCTCCCGCGAGGGCGGCCGGATCGACCGGGCCGCTCCACCCCACATCCCCCGCCAGCAGATCGTCGGTAGGCGGACCTGGCTGCGTCGCGGGCACGACAGCGACGGAGAATCCGCCGGTCGTTCCCACCAGAGCCGAGTCAAGGGGGCGCAGCACGCGCCCCCTTGCTGCCAGGACCCACACCCCGGGGACGTCCCCAAGCACGTGGATGAGGCGCTCGCGAAGAACGACAGCGCTGGCGTGGCCGCGGCGGACCATGTCGAAGATCGCTCCCACCGATTCCCGCGCAAGCTCCTCGGCGTCGTGCCGCTGCTGTTCGTGGGCGATCCGTCGGGTGATCTCGACGAACGGCACATCTGGAGGCACCGACAGCACCGCCAACCCCGCGGCGTTCGCCGCTGAGATCAACGCCGGAGGCACCGCCGATTCCACGACTCCCAAGGCGTAGCCGATGGCCGCGGGACGAGTGCGCCGGACCGACCGCACGAACGCACGCTGAGACGCGGCATCCCGAATCGAAATCCCTGACGTCAGGACGAGCTCCCCGCCACGCAGATACGGCGATGGGTCGAGCAGGTCGGTGGGCAACCCCCACCGCACGGCGCGGTCGAGACCCACCGACTCGCCGACGAGATCGATCCGCGGGTGCCCCCAGCGAAGGAGATCGCCCACCCGGAGCACGTCGACCTCCGCGACGAGGCGCGATTGGGTCGGGAGCACGTCGTCACCGTACGACCCGCCGATTTCCCTCCGATGACACCGTCGTTTCGGACAGGTGGAGATTCACACACCCCCCGACCCGGCCCGCTGTCACCGGATCCACTCTTCTGCGCCGTGCAACGGGATCGAAACACAGGACGCGTGGGATGTGACCACTCGGAAAGGAGTGCTCATGACCTCGACCACCGCGGCATCCGCCGCCCCGGAGCGCGTCGACCGCGACTACCCGCTCGGCCGCGTCCCCCACAGCGCCCGGCAAGGATGGTTCGCCATCCTCGTCGTCGTCGCCGGCTTCATCTTCTTCACCCCGACGATGGTCACCGGCGGCCAGGTCGCCGGTGCGTTCGGGTTCGCCGCGTTCGTCGGGCTCGCCGCCGTCGCGTCGGTGGTGCTCGCCCTCTACATCGCCACGCTCGGCGCGACAAGTGCCGCGACGGGGCTTTCCACGGTCCTCCTCGCCCGACTGTCGCTCGGACGGGTCGGCGGCAAGTGGGCCTCAATCGTCCTGGGCGGCACGCAGATCGGGTGGTACGGCATCACCGTCGGCATCTTCGCCGACCTCCTCGCGTCCGCGATCGGTTGGGAGGTCTCGTGGCCCCTGGCGATCGTGGGCGGCCTGGTGATGGCGACGACCGCGTACTGGGGATTCAAAGGCATCGAGATCCTCTCCTGGGTGTCGGTCCCGCTCATGTTCGCGCTCTGCATCTGGATCACGGTCGTCTCCGTCGACGAGGTCGGCGGATGGGGTGCCATGTTCGCCACGAGCGGCGACGGCACGTTGTCGCCGGGCCTGGCGATCACCATGATGATCGGCACGTTCATCTCGGGCGGCACGCAGGTAGGCAACTGGACTCGGTTCGCGAAGAGCCCACGCACTGCCTTCCTCATCTGCCTCGGCGTCCTCCTGGTGATCGAGACGGCGATGCTCGTCTTCGGCGGGATCGGCGCGATCGCCTTCGGCGAACCGGACTTCACGGCGCTCCTGTTCACGATGGGACTCGCGCTCATGGGCGTCCTGCTGCTGACGTTCAACCTCTGGACCACGAACGACAACACCGCTTACGCCTTCGGGGTCGCCGGCGCCGAGCTCGCGAACCGCAACGACAAGCGACCGTTCATCATCATCGGCGTGATCGTCGGAATCGCGCTCGCCGTGACGGGCGTCGCGAACGCTCTCACCGGCTTCCTCGTGACCCTGGGCACCGTGATCCCGCCGCTCGGCGGCGTCATCATCGGCACCTACCTCTTCGTGTGGCGTCGACGCGACCCCGGCACCGACGTGACCAGGGTGGGCATGTTCGTGTGGCCCGGCATCGTCGCCTACCTGCTCGGCACGGCGGCCGCCGCATTCGGCGCGTTCACCGGCATCGGCAGCCCCGCCGTACAGGGCATCGTCGTCGCGATCATCGCGGCTCCCGTCTGCCACGCCCTCGCGCGTCGCTTCGGAAAGGCCCCGACGGACGCCGTCGTCGGCGACGCGGCATCCACCACGGTCGGAACGGAGGTGTCCGCATGACCGGCACCCTCATCCGAGGCGCACAGGTCATCACGATGGATGCCGCGACAGGATCGACCCCGGTGAGTCGGGACATCCGGATCGACGGGGGGGTCTTCACCGAGATCGGCACGGACCTCCCCGCCCAGGTCGGCGACGAGGTCATCGACGGCACCGGGATGCTCGTCACGCCGGGGTTCGTCAACGCGCACACGCACTCGTGGGAGTACCTCTACAAAGGTCGCTACGACAACATGCCGCTCGAGCTCTGGATGCTCTACGCCTACCCGATCCTCGGTGGGACACCGACGAGTCCCGACATCGTGCGCCTGCGGACACTCATGTTCGCGATGGAATCCATGAAGAACGGCGTCACCACGCTCGTCGACGACGTCCTCGAAACCCCGGGGCAGGACCTCGACCAGCTCGCCGCGGTCGCCGGCGCGTACGAAAGCATCGGCATCCGGGCGAACGTGTCGGGCCACGTCATCAACCGGCCGTTCGTCGACACACTGCCCTTCGTGGCCGACTGGCTCCCCGACGACCTCGTGCGTCAGGTGCGGGCACAACCCGTGCTGTCGGCCGACGAGTACCTCGACTACTCGCGGACGGCCTTCGAGCGCCACCACGGGGCGGCCGGCGGACGGGTGCGGTACATGCTGGCGCCATCCGGGCCGCAGCGGTGCACCGACGACCTGCTGGTCGGCGCGACCGAGTTGGCCGCGGAGTACGACGCGGAGGTGCACATCCACGTCCTGGAGACGAAGACCCAGGCGGTCACCGGCGATGAGCTCTACGGCGGACAGACCCTCGTCGAACACCTCGATGGGATCGGCGCCATGAGCGAGCGGACGACGTTCGCTCACGGCATCTGGGTCACCGACGAGGACATCGAACGCATCGCGCGTCGCGGCACGTCGGTCTCGCACAATGCGATCTCGAACCTGAAGCTCGGCTCCGGTGTGCTGCCCTGGCGGCGCTACCACGATGCGGGGGTCAACTTGGGTCTCGGCACAGACGGGTGCAGTTCGAGCGACACCCCCCGGCTCATGGAGGTCATGAAGACGGCCGCTCTGCTGCACAAAGTGACCGAACCCGACCTGACCCGCTGGTCGACCGTCGACGAGGTTCTGCGTGCGGCGACGATCGGCGGTGCGCGCAGCGCCGTCCTGGACGGCTCGGTCGGGTCGATCGAGGTCGGTAAGCGCGCAGATCTCGTCATGTTCGACACCGAGACGCTCGCCTTCCTGCCGACGAACCGGCTCGAGAATCACCTGGTCTACAGCGAGAACGGATCCTCCATTGTCCGGGTGATGGTCGACGGCGTCACCACCGTCCTCGACGGCCGTCTCACGCTCATCGACGAGGACGCCGTCATCGCGTCGTTCCGCGCCGAGATGCCCGGCATCCGCGAGGAGCAGGACCGCCTGGACCGAGTGAACGACGCCTTCGCGCCGGCGTTCTCACGGATGTACGAGCAGGCGTCCGGCATGCCCACGGCAGTCAACCGCTGGACGGGGGACGAGCGGACCTGGGTGCACCAACCGGTGTGACCATGGGGTCGGATGCCAGGGGTCGGTGCCGAGTGGAGGCGCCGACCTCTGGCATCCGTTCGCCGTCGTCGCTACCATGGTCGACGTCCTGTCCCGAGTGTGAGGAAGAGCCGTTGAAGGCAATCGACGCGATCGCGCTGTGATCCCGCGCTGACCCGTCGACCCTCCTCGAGGACGAATCCGACGGTCCGCCCGGTGATCAGATCATCGACCAGCGCGGACCGTCGCCCTTCGACGCAGCACCTCGGTGCTGCCCGGACGCATCGAGCGCTGCGTCGCGGATCGTGGGCACACGCGTCTGCGCACCCCTGAACACGGGAGGCGCTCATGCCCCATACCCTCACCTCTGCGGTCACCCTCGACCGCCTGTCCTTCACCTGGCCCGACGGGTCCGTCGCGCTCAGCGACGTGTCCGGCGCCTTCGGCGTGCGCCGCACCGGCCTCGTCGGTCGCAACGGATCGGGGAAGTCCACCCTGCTGGCCCTCATCGCCGGCGGACTGCAACCGACGTCGGGCACCATCTCGACGAGCGGGCGCGTCGATCTGCTGCCGCAGCAGCTGACCCTCGACACGGGGCGCCGCGTCGCCGAGCTCCTCGGCGTCGCACGTGCGCTCGACGCGGTCCGCGCGATCGAGCGCGGCGACACGGATGAGCGTCACTTCGACGCGGTCGGCGACGACTGGGACGTCGAGGCGCGGGCGCGCGCGGGACTCGCGGAGGTCGGCCTCCCGGCCGATGCGCTGGACCGCCGCGTCGGTGAGCTCTCGGGTGGGGAGGCTGTGCTCACCGCGCTCATCGGCATCCGTCTGCGCGGCGCCGAGATCGCCCTACTCGACGAACCGACCAACAACCTCGACCGCGACGCCCGCGCACGCGTCCGCGAGCTGGTGCGCGGCTGGCGCGGCACGCTGATCGTCGTGAGCCACGACACCGCGCTCCTGGAGGATCTCGACGACACCGCCGAGCTGTACGGCAGCGACCTGTCGGTCTTCGGCGGTCCCTATTCGCAGTGGCGCGCCTGGCTCGACACCGAGCAGGCCGCGGCCGCCCAGGCGGAGACGGCCGCGCGACAGCTCCTCAAACGGGAGAAGCGCGATCGGCAGCAGGTGGAGTCCGCGATCTCGACCCGGAACGCGCAAGGCAAGAAGGCCGCCTTCGAGCGGTCGGCGCCGCGCATCGTGCTCGGCGCCAAGAAGCGCGCCGCGCAGGTGACCGCGGGGCGGTTGCGCATGGAGGCGAATGAGAAGGTGGATGCCGCGCGAGCAGCCGTCGACACCGCCGGTCGGCGGGTGCGCGACGATGACGCGGTGCGGATCGATCTGCCCGACCCCGAGGTCGGGTCGGGTCGTCGCATCGCCACCCTCGGCGACGGCGAGCGGTCGTGGGTGCTGCAGGGGCCGGAACGCGTCGCGCTGATCGGCCCGAACGGGGCCGGCAAGACGACGCTGCTGGAGCGGCTCGTCGCGTCGGCGGGAGGTGCGGACGATGCGCCGAATGCAGGTCCAGCCGGTGCTGAGGCCGCCGCGGGGCGACCCGACCGTGCGATTCCCCTGCACTCAGCACACGCCGTCGCGCACACCGACCGGGTCGGGTACCTCTCGCAGAGGGTCGACGGGCTCGACGAAGCGGCATCCGTCCTGGAGAACATCCGCACCGCGGCGCCGGGCGCGGGCGATGTCGAGCTGCGGAATCGGCTGGCGAGGTTCCTCGTGCGCGGCGACGCCGTGCACCGGCCCGTGTCGGCGCTCTCCGGGGGCGAGCGCTTCCGGGTCGCTCTGGCGCAGCTGCTGTTGGCGGAGCCGGCGCCGCACCTGCTGGTGCTCGACGAGCCGACGAACAACCTCGACCTCGACACCGTCGACCAGCTCGTCGAGGCCATCGCCGCCTACCGGGGTGCGGTTCTGGTCGTCAGCCACGACGACGCCTTTCTGGCGCGGATCGACCCGAACCTGACCCTGGAGTTGCGGGACGGGGTGATGACCGAG
Source organism: Microbacterium marinum (assembly GCF_014204835.1). Taxonomy (NCBI): domain Bacteria; kingdom Bacillati; phylum Actinomycetota; class Actinomycetes; order Micrococcales; family Microbacteriaceae; genus Microbacterium; species Microbacterium marinum. Next base: position 3,061,461 of record NZ_JACHMD010000001.1, read on the forward strand.
GTGTGAGCGGTGCCGCGGTGACGCCCCACCGCAACCCCCACCGCGATGTCGGAGGTTCGCGCGATGATGGTCGGATGTCGGACGTGCTCGAACGGTTCAGCCCTGCCACGCAGGACTGGTTCCGCAGCGCCTTCGCGGCGCCGACGAACGCGCAGTCGGGCGCCTGGCAGACGATCTCGGCGGGCAAGCACGCTCTCGTCGTCGCGCCGACCGGATCGGGCAAGACCCTCTCCGCGTTCCTCTGGGCGCTCGACCGCATCTTCCGCGACAAGGCGAACGAGCCCGCCCCGGCGTCAGACAAGAAGAAGAAGCGGGCGGATGCCGGCGCCCCCCGCACCCGGGTCCTCTACGTCTCGCCCCTCAAAGCCCTCGGCGTCGACGTCGAGCGCAACCTCCGGTCGCCGCTCGTGGGCATCGGCCAGTCGGCCCGGCGGCTCGGCCTGCCCGCGCCGGACGTATCCGTCGGCGTGCGGTCGGGCGACACACCGTCGGCGGATCGGCGCCGGCTGCTCGCGGACCCGCCGGACATCCTCATCACGACACCGGAGTCGCTCTACCTGATGCTGACGTCGCAGGCGGCGGAGACGCTGCGCGGCATCCATACCGTCATCGTCGACGAGGTCCACGCGGTCGCTGCCACCAAGCGCGGAGCACACCTCGCGGTGAGCCTCGAACGGCTCGACGCGCTGCTCGATCGTCCGGCGCAGCGCATCGGCCTGTCGGCGACCGTCCGGCCCATCGACGAGGTGGCGCGATTCCTCGGCGGCGCAGCGCCCGTCGAGATCGTCGCGCCCAAGGCGAGCAAGGCCTTCGATCTGTCGGTCGTCGTTCCCATCGGCGACATGACCAACCCGCCGCCCCCGCCCGGCGACGCGGCGGAGGCGGAGAGCGAGAGCGTCGACCCCGACGACGATGACGGCGACAGCGGCGACTGGTACACACCCCCGCAGTCCTCGGAGATGACGGGATCGGTCTGGCCGCATGTCGAGGAAGCGATCGTCGACCGCATCCTCGCGCACCGCTCCACGATCGTGTTCTCCAACTCCCGGCGGCTCGCCGAGCGACTGACGGGACGGCTTAACGAGATCTACGCGGAGCGGGTCGGCATCGACTTCGCCGACCAGACGGTGCCCGCCGCAATGAGGGTCCCGGTAGCAGAGGCTCCGGGCGGCGCGAATGCGCCGTCTGGAGGAGCGGTCAGGGCGGCGCAGGCCGGAGCTTCGGCGGGCGTCGAGGCGATCCTCGCGAAGGCGCACCACGGCTCGGTCTCGAAGGAGCAGCGCGCGCAGGTCGAAGACGAGCTCAAGTCCGGGGTGCTCCGCTGCGTCGTCGCGACCAGCAGCCTCGAGCTCGGCATCGACATGGGCGCCGTGGATCTCGTGATCCAGGTGGAGGCACCGCCGTCCGCGGCATCCGGTCTGCAGCGCGTCGGTCGCGCCGGCCACCAAGTCGGCGAGGTCAGCCGCGCCGCGCTCTTCCCCAAGCATCGCGGCGACGTCCTCCACACCGCCGTGGTCACCGAGCGCATGCTCGCCGGGCAGATCGAGGCGATCGCCGTTCCTCAGAACCCGCTCGACATCCTCGCGCAGCAGACGATCGCGGCGTCCGCCGTCGGCACCCTCGACGTCGAGGGCTGGTTCGAGACCGTCAAGCGCTCCGCTCCCTTCCGTTCGCTTCCCCGCTCGGCCTACGAGGCGACGCTCGACCTGCTGGCCGGACGGTATCCGTCCGACGCATTCGCCGAGCTGCGCCCCCGCGTCGTGTGGGATCGGGATGCCGGAACGGTCACCGGCCGGCCGGGTGCGCAGCGCATCGCCGTCACCAGCGGCGGCACCATCCCCGACCGCGGCCTGTTCGGCGTCTTCATCTCCGGAGAGACTCGCAATGCCCGTGTCGGTGAGCTCGACGAGGAGATGGTTTACGAGTCGCGTGTCGGCGACGTGTTCACGCTCGGCACGACGAGCTGGCGGATCGTCGAAATCACCCACGACCGCGTCAACGTGCTGCCCGCATACGGCCAGCCGGGCAAGCTCCCGTTCTGGCACGGCGACGGGCTCGGCAGGCCCGCCGAGCTGGGCGAGGCGCTCGGAAAGTTCTCGCGCGAGCTCTCTACAGCGAAGCCCGAGAAGGCCACCGAGCGGCTCCGGGAGTCCGGCCTCGACGACAATGCGATCGGCAACCTGCTCGCCTACATCGGCGAGCAGCGCGAGGCCACCGGCAGTCTGCCCACCGACAAGACGCTGACCGTCGAGCGGTCCCGCGACGAGGTCGGCGACTGGCGCGTCATCCTGCATTCCCCGTACGGCATGCATGTGCACGCGCCGTGGGCGCTGGCCGTGAATGCACGCATCCGCGAGCGCCTCGGCGTCGAAGGCGCCGCCGTGGCGAGCGACGACGGCATCATCGCCCGCGTTCCCGACACCGACGCCGAACCTCCCGGAGCCGACCTCTTCGTCTTCGATCCCGACGAGCTCGAACAGCTCGTCACGTCCGAGGTGGGAGGGTCGGCGCTCTTCGCGTCGCGCTTCCGCGAATGCGCCGCCCGCGCGCTGCTCCTGCCGCGCCTCAACCCCAACAAGCGTTCGCCCCTCTGGCAGCAGCGGCAACGATCGGCACAGCTGCTCGAAGTCGCCAAGGAACACCCGACGTTCCCGATCATCCTCGAGACGCTGCGCGAAGTGCTCCAGGATGTCTACGACCTCCCGGCGCTGCTCCGCATCGCACGGAGCATCGGCGACCGCCGGATCCGACTGGTCGAGACGACGACGAGCTCGCCGTCACCGTACGCACGCGACCTGCTGTTCGGATATGTCGGCGCGTTCATGTACGAGGGCGACTCCCCCTTGGCCGAACGGCGCGCGGCCGCGTTGTCGGTGGATCCGGCGCTGCTGAGCGAACTCCTCGGCAAGATCGAGATGCGCGAGCTGCTCGATCCCGGCGTGATTGCACAGTATGAGCGCGAGCTCCAGCGCCTCGATCCGACCCGGCGCGTCCGCGGGATGGAAGGTGTCGCCGACCTCCTCCGGCTGCTGGGACCACTCTCCGCGAAGGAAGTCGCCGAGAGGCTCGAGAGCCCTACCGGCGCTCTCCTCGAGGGCGAATCGGATGCCGCGGCATCCCCCGCGGCGGAAGCCGAGTCCGACACGTCGTCGACGCGCGCGCCCGCAACCGAGGCCGAAGCAGCCGGTCTGCTCGCCGAACTCGTCGACGCCCGGCGCGCCATCCGCGTCACGATCGGCGGCGAGGTCCGCGTCGCCGGTATCGAGGATGCCGGTCGACTGCGTGACGCCCTCGGCGCGGCGCTGCCGGTCGGCATCCCGACCGCCTTCGTCGAACCGCTCCCCGACCCGCTGGCCGACCTCGTCGCACGGTACGCACGGACGCACGGTCCGTTCCGGACGTCGGAGGTCGCGACGAGGCTCGGCATCGGCGGGGCCGTGGCGCGGCAGACGCTCCAACGCCTCGAGGCGCAGGGGCGGCTCGCGAGCGGGTTCTTCCTGCCCGCCGATTCCGCGCACACCGACGATCTCGAGTGGTGCGACAGCGAAGTGCTCCGGCGGATCCGGATGCGCTCCCTCGCCGCGATCCGCGGCAGTGTCGAGCCTGTCGCACCCGAGGCTCTGGGTCGCTTCCTGCCGGTGTGGCAGCACCTGACGCGTCCGCTGGAGGGCGTCGACGGAGTCTTGGCGGTCGTGGAGCAGCTGGCGGGGGTCCCGCTGCCGGCGAGCGCGTGGGAATCGCTGATCCTGCCTTCCCGGGTGCGCGGCTACTCCCCCGCTCTGCTCGACGAGCTCACCGCGACCGGCGAGGTGCTGTGGTCGGGGCACGGCTCACTGCCCGGGCGCGACGGGTGGATCGCCCTCCACCCGGCCGACGCGGCGACACTCACCCTCGATCCGTCGGCCGACGAGGTGACCCCCTTCGAGCAGTCGATCCTCGACGCCCTGACGGCCGGCGGCGCGTACTTCGCCGTGCAACTCGCCGGCATGGTCGAGGCGCCGAACGAACAGACCGTCATCGACGCACTGTGGAACCTCACCTGGTCGGGGCGGGTCACCAACGACACCTTCGCCCCGGTGCGAAGCCTGCTCGGCGGCGGGGCTCAGGCCCACCGGGTCACGCGGCGGACGCCCCGCACCCGGATGTTCCGCGGCACGCCCCTCGCGGCGACCGGCAGGACCGCGCCGCAGCGCCCCGCACTCGTCGGCGGACGCTGGTCGCTGCTCCCGACACCCGACGACGACGCGACGCTGCGCGCGACCGCGACGGCGGGACTCCTGCTCGAACGCTACGGCGTCGTCACCCGCGGATCGGTGCAGTCAGAGGGCGTCCCCGGCGGGTTCGCCCAGGTGTACCGGATCCTGGCGGGATTCGAGGATGCCGGGCACTGCCGACGCGGCTACTTCGTGGAGAAGCTCGGCGCCGCGCAGTTCGCGACCTCGGCCACCGTCGATCGCCTGCGCGAGTTCGCCTCGGTGCCCGAGCCGGCACCGCTCGCCGCGCGGACGCTCGCGGCGACCGATCCGGCGAACCCCTACGGTGCGGCGCTGAACTGGCCCTCGCTCGAGGGCGTCACGCACCGACCGGGCCGGAAGGCGGGAGGCCTCGTCGTCCTCGTGGACGGCGCGCTCGTCCTGTACCTCGAGCGCGGTGGTCGCACCGCCCTCGTGTTCACCGAAGCCGAGGATGTTCTTGCCGCCGCCGCGCGGAGCCTCGTCGAGACGGTGAGGACGCACCGCCTCGACACACTCACCATCGAGCAGGTGAGCGGCACGTTCGTCTACTCCCACCCGGCGGGTCGGGCGCTGCGCGACGCAGGCTTCGTCGAATCCCCGAAGGGCCTCACGCTGCGTCGTGGGTCACGGGAACCGCAGCATGCCTGAGGGCGACACCGTCTTCCGTGCGGCCCGTCGGCTCGACGAAGCGCTCGCAGGCCACGAGGTCACGCGCTTCGAGATCCGCGTGCCCCGCAGCGCCGTCGCCGACCTGCGGGGCGAGGTCGTCCACGGCGTCGTCCCTCGCGGTAAGCACCTCCTGATGCGGATCGGTGATCAGACGCTGCACTCCCATCTGAAGATGGAGGGCCGCTGGCACGTCTACCGACCGGGGCAACGCTGGCGGGCGCCCGCGTATCAGGCTCGCGCGATCGTGGGCACGAAGCCGGCCGACGCGGTCGGTTTCGAGCTCGCGATGGTCGAAGTCCTCCCGACGGCCGAAGAAGCTCGGGTCGTGGGGCACCTCGGCCCCGATCCGCTCGCCGCTGACTGGGATCCCTCAGACGCGGCAGCACGCGTCGCGGCGGATCAGCGCGCCATCCACGTCGCCCTCCTCGATCAGCGCAACGTCGCGGGATTCGGCAACGAGTACGCGAACGAGCTCCTCTTCGTGCGCGGCATCCGTCCCACCGCCCTGGCCGCAGAGGTTGACGTCGCCGGGCTGATCGAGACCGGCGCACGCATGATCCAGGCGAACCGCGATCGACAGGGGCGCACCTTCACCGGCGACAACCGGCCGGGGCAGCAGACCTGGGTCTACCGCCGCGAGGGCAAGCCCTGCCGGCGCTGCGGCACGCTGATCCGCGGTTCGGAACTCGGCTCGCGCGCCACGAGCGAGCGGATCATCTTCTGGTGTCCGGTTTGTCAGCCGTGACGCCTCTCGGAGTTCAGTCCGACGAAAGACCCACGATGCGGTAGCGGCGCTCCAGCCCCGCCGTCGCCCTGCCCCACTCGCTGTCGGCCATGCGGCGTTGATGCGCGCGGAACGCGGCTTCATCGACGAAGAGCTCCTCGACCGACCACGCCCGGCCCCCGCCGAGCGGCGTGATCTCGAATCGCACGCAGCCGGGTTCGGCGAGCGTCAGCTCGATGTGCTCGGCGAGGTGGCGGCGGACGACGTCGGCCTCCTCCTCCGACCGGCAGATGAGCCGACCGGTCAGACGCACGCCGCCGATATCCACGTCAGTGCCCGATGTAGCGGCCGGGCCGGTGGTTGAGTGCCAGGACGATGTTCAACACGACGGCTCCGGCCGCGGACATGAGCACGTTCGGCCAGGGGACGACGAGCAGTGCGAGCAGGATGATGAGGACATCGAAGACCATCATCGTCCACCCGACGCGGATGCCGGTGGCGTCGTGGATCACGAGAGCGACCACGTTGATGCCGCCGAGGCTCGACCCGTGACGGAACACGATCAGCAGGCCGATTCCCGCCAGGAGGTTGCCGGCGAGGGTGCCGAAGACGGGGTCTATCGATTCGACCTGCAGGAGGCGTTCGATCACCACAGAGAAGCCCGAGACGAGCGCGACGGAGACGGCGGTGCGCAGCGAGAACGCCCAGCCCCGCTTCCAGACGGCGAGCGCCGCGAAAGGCAGGTTCACCGCGGCGAAGAGGGCCCAGAACGGCCATGCCACCGCGTGGCCGAGCAGGAGCGAGAGCCCCGCTGTGCCCCCGGTGACGGCGACGCTGAGGTCGAGGAGGAACAGCCCGAGCGACACGGTGAACGTTCCCGTCAGCAAGCCCACCACATCGTCGAGCAGGGTGTGCGGCGCCGCCTTCTGTTCGAAGACGAGAGACGGGCCCGTTTCGGGTGCGGCGACGTCGATGGCATCACCCGCCGGGGAGAGATCCCCCGCTGCGGCGGGGTCGGAGAGCGGGTCTCGGGCGTCGGTCACCGCAACACCCTATATACCTCGCGGTCAACCCCGTGTTTCGCATCCATCTGAGGGAATGAAATGTACGTACGCGCGTTGTACCCGGCAAGGAGGTTCCGTGGGTAAGAACTACATCGACATCGAGAACGACCGAGGCGAGACGCTGCGCTACCGCAAGCACGTCAACGGACGCGGCTTGATCGCGAACGGCGCCAAGGTGCACCCGAGCGCGCTCGTCGAAGCAGGGGCTTACGTCGAACCCGGCGCCCAGATCGCCGCCGGCGCACACATCGGCCGCGGCGTCTGGATCGAGCCGGATGCCGTGATCGGCCCGAACGCCGAGATCGCCCCCCACGCGCACATCGGCCCCGGCGCGGCGATCGGCCCCGGCGCGAAGATCGGCGTCCGCACCTTCATCGGCGCGGGTGCCCGCGTGGCCGGTGAATCGCTCATCGGAGACGACGAGAGCGTCGGCGACGGCGAGCGGATCGCCACCGACCGACGCGGTCTGCGACTCGCAGCCTGACCGCCGTTGAGCCGATGGCGTCGGAAGACGCCGTTAGCATCGCCCCATGTCCACCCGTCGCCGGCTGCTCCTCGGAGCGGCCGGCGTTCTGCTTCTCACGCTGGTTCTCTTCGCCGTCCTGACGGGTCAGGGCGGACGGGCGCAACCGGAGACGACGGAGAACGTGGCGCTGCCAGACTCGGCATCCGTGTTCACGGTGGAGTACGTCTTCGACGGAGACACAATCGAGGCGAGACCGGTGGATGCCGGGGCGCGGCGGGTCGCCGGGACCACGGAATCCGTGCGGATGCGCCTGATCGGCATCGACACCCCCGAGGGCACGCCGACGCCCGAGTGCGGGGCGGAGGCGGCCCGCGACCGGCTGCGCGATCTGCTCCCCGAGGGATCCCGCGTGTGGATCGACGTGGATGCTGAGCCACGCGATCGCTACGACCGCCTCCTGGTCTACCTCTGGTCGCGGGAGGGCGAGTTCGTGAACGCGACGCTCGTCCGCGAGGGGCACGCCGTCGCGCTCCGCATCGAGCCGAACGTCGCCCACGCCGAGCTGTTCGCTGCGGAGGAGGATGCCGCACGGCGAGACGGCACCGGCGGCTGGAGCGCCTGCGGCTGACCGACACCGGCATGCGGAGGCGTCGCGGCTACGCTGAGCCCATGGCAGCGCGCGGTGGATCGTCCAGTCGGGGTGGATCGCCACGCCGAGGCGGAGCGGCCGGCAAAGGCGGCTCCCGGAGCGGAGGCGCCCGCCCGTCCGGCGGCTCCGCCCGAAAGAGCACCCCGAAGCGGAACGACCGTGAGGCCCCGGCGACACCGACGCCCGCGGGCCCGTTCCGCCTCGGCGCCGTCCCCGGAGCGACCCCCGGCAAGTGGATCGACACGTGGAAGCAGCGGATGCCGCATGTCGCCCTCGACCTCACCTCGCTCACGGTCGCGGATCAGCGCTCCGCTCTCGCCCGCGGAGAGGTGGATGCGGCGATCGTCCGGCTTCCCCTCGACGCCGACGGTCTCCATGTGATTCCGCTCTACGACGAGGTCACCGTCGTGGTCTGCGACGTGGATTCCCCGCTGACCGCCGCTGACGAGCTCACCGAGGCCGACCTCGAGGGGGAGGTCGTGATCGTGCCGGGCGACGACGTCCTCGGCATCCGTCTCGAGGGAACCGCATCGCCTCGGTTCGATAACCCCGCCACGACCGGCGAGGCGATCGAGACCGTGGCGACGGGCGTCGGAGTGGTGGTCGTGCCGATGTCGTTGGCCCGGCTCCATCACCGCAAAGACGTCACGTTCCGCCCGCTGGTCGGCGCACCGACCTCGTCGGTCGCCCTCGCGTGGCCGGTCGATGCGACGACCCCCCTGGTCGACGCCTTCGTGGGGATCGTGCGCGGCCGGACCGCGAACTCCTCGCGCTGACGCCGCCGGGTCGGGCCCCGGGGGCGATTTAGAATCGACCCATGGCTCCGCTCGTCTACCTCTGCGTCCGCCCGCAGGTGGATGCCGCGGATGGGGAGTATGCGTCGTTCGCCGCGGCGATGCAGCTCGACGCCGACGGTCTCGAGCGCTGGAACCTGGTCGAGGAGCCGCTCCCGGCCGACGTGTTCACCCGCTGGCGCGGGTTCGTCGTGGGAGGCAGCCCGTTCAACACCACCGACGACGACGCCGCGAAGTCGGCGGCGCAGCGTCAGATCGAGGCGGGGCTCGAGGCCGTGGCACTCGAGGCCGCTGCCGGCCGGACTGCCGCGCTGTTCACCTGCTTCGGGATCGGCGTCGCGACGCGTGCTCTGGGCGGCGAGGTGACGCGCGACTATCCCGAGGGCACGGGCCCCACATCGATCGAGCTGACCGATGACGGACGCGTCGATGCCCTCTTCGGCGGCATCGCCCCGGCCTTCACGGCCCTGACCGCTCACAAGGAGGGGACGGCACGGCTGCCGGACGGCGCGGTTCTGCTGGCCCGGAACGACGACTGTCCTGTGCAGGCCTACCGTGTCGGCGATCGCCTGTACGCAACGCAGTTCCACCCCGAGCCGACCGGCGTCGCGTTCACCGAACGCATGACGATCTACCGGAACCACGGATACTTCGACGCGAGCGAGTACGACCTCGTCGCCGAGCGCGTGCTCGCCGCGGATCTCCTCGAAGCGCAGCGCCTTCTGCGCGCTTTCGCGACAGCGTTCTGAATCGGCGCGCGTCAGCGGCGCAGGGCGAGCTCGCCCCGGCGACCCGTCGCCCACATGACGAGCGGGACCAGCACGACGATGGCGGCCGCGACCCACGCAGCGATGGCCACGGGAGTCGACTCGGGTTCGCCCGAGAATCGACCGACACCGATCCAGAGCAGCCCCCATGCCGAGGCCAGCGCCGGAGCGAGTCGTCCGCCCGTGGCGATCGCGGTGGCACCGGCGATGAGCACCACCACGACGAGGACCGCGATGCCCCACGCGTCGGCGACTTCGGCCCATGAACTCGGGGCGACCTCTGCAGTGAGCCACGCGGTCGTATTGGCCACCGTGGCGAGCGTCACCCATCCGAGGTGCAGTCCGACGGTGACGTCGGTGAAGAGGGTCTCGGCGATCGTCCGCGGCGGGGTGCGCACGAGGATCCGGATGGTCGCCCCGAGCGCGGCGAGAAGCAGCACGATCGTGATGACCGTCAGGATCAGGGTCGTGAACTGCGCGGCGAGGAGCCACGCTCCGTTGAGGACGGCGGTCAGGGCGATCGGGTAGCCCGCGCGACGCTGACGTTCGCTGTCGCGCTGCGAGGGCAGGGCCTGCCACACGGTGTACGCGATCATGAACAGGTAGATGAGGCTCCAGATGGAGAACGCGGAACTCGCCGGCGCGAGCACTGTGGCGTTCGCTGACAACGCGCCGCCCTGCAGATCCTGCACGGGTGTACCCCCGAGCACGCCGGCGCCGAACATGGCCGCGATGATCATGAAGACGACTGCCGAGATGACGACGATCTGACGGGTGATGTCGGAACGGGATGCCGCGGCGGAACTCATCATGCGGTTCACGGTATGCGCGGAGCGTGGATGGGTCAGCATCGTTGACAACACGCGCGCATCGGCCTACCACGGGGCGGATCGGCCCGCCTCTGGGCCGCGCGTGAAGATGAGCGATCTCTCATCTGATCGGGCGTTTCGGGTGGTGGAAATGCGGGCGGGAATGTCGGAGGCCCTCACCAGAATGAGGGTATGACCAGCACGGCGGAGACTCCCGGATCGGACGCGTTCCTCGCGTCTTTGGCTGGGTTCGTGCATGAGGTCGAGTCCGCCGGGCGGCAGGTCGCGGCGGCGCAGATCCGTGAGATCCGGGTGCTCGCCGCGGCGGGTCGGCTCGCGGAGACCCAGTCGGCGGGGTCGCCGGGTCGGGTGCGAGAGCACGACATGATCCTCCGATCGATCGCGGCGGAACTCGGCGGCGTGATGCGGGTCGCCGACCGGACCGTGCAACGCCGGATCAGCGATGCCCGCGTGATCGTGGAGGACTTCCCGGGCGCCCTGGCCGCGTGGGAGACGGGTGCCATCACGCGAGGCCACGTGCTCGTCATCGTCGAGACCGGGTCGGTCGTTCCGCCGGAGCTGCGAGCCGAGTTCGAGACCGCGGCGATCACCCGGTGCGAGCGGGATACACCGAACCGCGTGCGAGCGGAGCTCGAGATCCTGGCGCAGCGGATGCACCCGCGGTCGTTCACCGAACGCCACGCGGAGGCGACCGCGGGACGGTGCGTACGGGTCCTCCCTGGGCGCGATGGGATGTCCGATCTGGTCGCGACGCTTCCGACGGCAATCGTCGAGGGCGTGCATGATCGGCTGACACAGATGGCGCGGGCGATCATCGACACCCGCGGTGAGCGGGCCGATGCCGCAAGCGGCGACCGCACTGCGGGTGCCGTCGACGACGCGGGGATCGACGCCCACGACCGGCACGAGGCGATCACGACCGACGCCCGGTCCGCCGACCAGGTCCGTGCCGATGTGTTCGCCGACCTGCTCCTCGCGGGCACGCCCGCCCTCGACGACACGCGCGACACGACCGCGGGTCCGCTCGGTGCGATCCGGGCACGAGTGCAGGTCGTCATCCCCGCCCTGGCGCTCGCGGGTGCGGACGAAGCGTGCGACCTCGTCGGCCGCTCCCCCATCGACCCGACCACCGCGCGGCTGCTCGCCGGGTCGACGCCCACGTGGGAACGACTCGTCACCGACCCGATCACCGGCACCGTGCTCGCCGTGGACTCGTACCGAGTACCCAGTGCGATGCGCCGGTACCTGCAAGCCCGCGACCAGCACTGCCGATTCCCCGGATGCCGCACCGCGGCGATCCGCTGCGAAGTCGATCACACCCACGACGCGGCGCTCGGCGGGGCGACGGAAACGACGAATCTCGCGCATCTCTGCCAACGCCACCACTCGATGAAGCAGTTCACCGCCTGGAGGGTCCGACAACTCAAGGGTGGCGTCCTCGAATGGACTTCACCCCTTGGCAGGACCTACCGCGAAGACGCACCCACCCCGGCCGTCGCCTTCACCCCTGCCGCACCCACGCACGACGACGGCCGAGCACCCTATTGAGCCCGCCGCCCGCTCACCGACCGATGACGACCGCCGACTCCGGCGCGATGACGAGGGATTCGCCCGCGGCGTCGGGCTCGCGCGTCGCGATCCACACGTCACCGCCCGCAACCTCCCACGGCTCATCCGTCAGGTTCACGACGATGCGCACATCCCGGCGCCGGAGCACATAGCGCCGACCCGATTCGCGCACCTCGACCTCCGCATCCCGGCCACCCGGACCGGGATCCGTCAGCTGGGGCCGCTCGCGCCGTAACCGGGCCAGACTCCGATACAGGTCGAGCAGACGACCGTGCTCACCCTTCTCCCGCTCGTCCCAATCGAGCTTCGACCGCTCGAAGGTCGCCGGATCATTGGGCAGCGGCACGATGCTCTCGTCCCACCCCATCTTCACGAACTCTGCGATCCGCCCCTTCGCCGTCGCCTCGGCGAGCTCGGGCTCGGGGTGCGAGGTGAAGAACTGCCACGGCGTCGACGCGCCCCACTCCTCGCCCATGAACAGCATCGGCGTGCCCGGCGCGGTCAGCGTCAGCACCGCCGCGATCGCCAGCCGATCGGCCGACAGCGTCGCCGTCAGACGGTCGCCCGCCGCACGGTTGCCGATCTGATCGTGATCCTGCGCGTACGTCACGAGGCGCCACGATGCCGCGTCGTCGGGCACCGGCTTGCCGTGATCCCGCTCACGGAACGACGAGTAGGTCCCGTTGTGGAAGAACCCCTCGGTCCACACCTTCGGCAGCGCCTCGGGATCGGCGAAGTCCTCGTAATACCCGACCGTCTCGCCGGTGAGCGCGACGTGCACGGCGTGGTGCCAGTCGTCCGACCACTGCGCCGCCAGACCGTACCCGCCGGCCTCGCGTGGCAGGAACATCACCGGATCGTTCAGGTCGCTCTCTGCGATCAACGTCAACGGCCGCCCGACGTGCGCGCTCAGCGCATCGGCACGCTCCGCGATCTCCTGCAGGATGTGCACCGGTTGCTCGCCGGACTCGTGCAGGGCGTGCACGGCATCGAGCCGCAAACCGTCGACGTGATAATCCCGCAGCCACATCAACGTGTTCTCGACAATGAACTCGCGCACCGCCGACTCGTCCAGGTTCAGGCTGTCGCCCCATGTGTTCCGCGACCCGTCGCGCAGGTACGGCCCGAACTCCGGCAGGTAGTTGCCACTCGGGCCGAGGTGGTTGTAGACGACGTCCTGGATCACCGCGAGGCCCGCCGCATGCGCGGCATCCACGAATCGCTGATACGCCGCAGGTCCGCCATAGGTCTCCTGCACGGCGTACCAGAGCACACCGTCGTACCCCCAGTTGTGCGTTCCGTTGAAGGCGTTCACCGGCAGCAGCTCGATGTGGGTCACCCCGATGTCGACGAGATGATCGAATCGGGCGATCGCGGCATCCAACGTCCCCTCCGGGGTGAACGTGCCCAGGTGGAGTTCGTAGATCAGCCCTCCCGCCAGCTGCCGGCCGGTCCAGTCGCCATCGGTCCAGGGGAAGGATGCCGGCTCGTACCAGGCCGACGCCTCGTGCACGCCCCGAGGCTGACGCCGCGAGCGCGGGTCGGGTCGCACGCTCTCGGCGTCGCCCAGGACGAACCCGTACTCGTCACCGTCCGCGAGTTCGACGTCGGCGCGCCACCAGCCGTCCGCCGCCGCGTGCAGGGCGACGTCCTCCCGCCCGGGGCGACGTAGTCGCACCCGCTCCTGACGCGGAGCCCACACCTCGATCATGAGACGTTCCCTTCCTGGATCTCGTCGACCGGCACGAGCAAGGCCACCGGATAGGTTTCCAACAGCTCCGCCAGCCGCACCGCGGTGCCCTCGAAGCGACGTCCGGTCAGGACGTCCACCGTGGGACCCGAGTGGCGCAGCAGCAGCGTGTCGCCCCAGCCGCCTCGGGCGGCGAGGCCCACGGGCAGACGGGTGGCCACGGCGACCGCGCCGCCGCGGTCGAACGCGACGGCATGCTCTTCGGCCGAACCGACGACGGTCATCGGCGTGTACCGCGTGAACAGCTCGGGCTGGTCTCGACGCAGCCGCAGGGCCCTCGAGGTCACCAGGAGCTTGACCGCGCCGGATGCGTCGATCCCCGGCATCCATCCCTCGTCGAGACGGGCCAGCAGGCGCCGCCGCTCCTCGAAATCGACCTCGCGGCGATTGTCGGGATCGACGAGGCTGTGGTCCCAGAGCTCCGTGCCCTGATACACGTCAGGGACGCCGGGACCGGCGATCTGCAGCAGCTTCATCGACAGCGAGTTCGACCGACCGTGGGGGGTGATCTCCTCGACGAACGCTTCCACGATCCGACGGGCGTCGCCGAACGCGGCATCCACCATCGCATGCATCCGCTCCTCGAACGCCTCATCGGGAGAGGTCCACGTCGTGCTCAACCCCGCCTCGCGCGACGCCTTCTCGGCGTACGCGTGCAGTCGCTCGCGGCTCGCGGGCCACGCCCCGACGATCGCCTGCCAGAGCAGGTTGTCGAGCGGGCCGTCGTCCGTCGACGCGACGGCGCGCAGCTCGCCCAGCACCTCGGCCCAGCGCTCCGGCAGTTCCGAGAGCACCGCGAGCCGGGCCCGCACGTCTTCGCTGCGCTTCGTGTCGTGCGTCGACAGCGCCGTCATCGCCTTCGGCCACGTCGACTGGCGGCGAGCGGATGCCGCGTGGAACGCGTCCACTCCGGCGGTCCAGTGGTGCGGGTCGCCGCCCACCTCGGTCAGCGAGGTGAGCCGCGTCCAGCGGTAGAACGTGGTGTCCTCGACGCCCTTGGCCATGACGGGTCCCGTGAGCTGCATGAAGCGGCGGGTGAACTCGCCCTCCGGGGAGACGGCAAGTCGCGCCGCGATCGTCCGGAACACCGGCGCGAGATCGGGCCGACGTTCGGACGCCGTGAACACCGCGTCCGCCACGTGATCCGCTCCCGCCGGGAGATACGCGCGGTACACCGGGAACGCGGCCAGCATCTCGGCGAGCGCGTCCTCCCACCCCCCGTCCGTTGCGCCGCCCCGGTCCGCGGGAGCGACGAGGTTCGTCAGCCGCAGCAGCTCCGCCCGGAGTCCGCCGGTCGCCCACGCGAGCTTCGCCTCATGGACGACATCGTCGTAGTCCGGCTCATCGCGGCCGCGCAGGTGCGCGTCGAGACGAGCCAGCCGCGCTTCACCGGCCGGATCGGTCAGCACCCAGTCGAGAGCGGCCATCGCGTCGTACCCGGTCGTGCCGTCGGTCGCCCACCAGGCGGGAAGGTCTTCGCCGTGCTCGAGGATCTTCTCGACGAGCACATACGCATCGCCGGTCGCGGCGGCCAGCAGGTCGAGGTAGCCGCCGGGGTCGGCGAGTCCGTCGGGGTGATCCACCCGCAGGCCGTCGGCGAGTCCCTCGCGGATCCAGCGGACGATCTCGACGTGGGTCGCGTCGAAGACCGCGGGGTCTTCGACGCGGACACCGGCGAGCGTCGTCACCGCGAAGAACCGCCGGTAGTTCAGCTCGGCATCGCGTCGCCAGAACAGCAGCTCGTAGTGCTGCCGCTCGAGCACCTCCGCAACGGGCCCCTCCCCTGTCCCGTCCGCGAGCGGGAACTCATGGTCGAAGTAGCGCACGACACCGGCATCCGTGTCGATCGTGATCTCGCCGGCGTCGATGGCGACCTCGAGTTCACTGCCGAGGACGGGCAGTCGAACCCGTCCGCCGAGCGCCCAGTTGATGTCGAACGCCGCCGCGTGCGGCGACGCCTGCCCCTGCCGGAGCACGTCCCACCACCATGGGTTCTGCCTCGGGTCGGAGACGCCCTGATGGTTCGGCACGATGTCCACGAGCACGCCGAGTCCCGCGTCACGCGCGGCTGCCGAGAAGCGATCGAGGCCCGCCGCGCCGCCCCGCTCGGGGTCGATGGTCGTCGGATCGACGACGTCGTAGCCGTGATCCGATCCGCTCGTCGCCGTGAGTAGGGGCGACAGGTACGCCCAGTCCACGCCGAGCTGTCGGAGGTAGTCCGCCAGCTCGGCGGCGGAGTTGAGGTCGAATCCGCGCCGGATCTGCAGCCGGTAGGTCGATACGGGCGCCGGGCGATGGGGTGAGCGGGTCACGGCATCCTTCTGTTCCGTCGAGAGGGTCGGCTGTCAGTGCGGCAGTTCGGCCGGAGGCGCCTGCGCAGGGATCACATCGATCGTTCCCGTGAGGGCTGCGAGCGACGCCGCCACCGACGGGTCGGACTCGACGATCTCCTCCTCGTGGTCGCGCAGGACGACGAGGGCCTTCGCCCCGACCGTCACCGAACCGCCGGGTTCGATCACGGGACTGTCCGCCGCCCCGCCGGCCGTGTCGACCAGCACCTCCCAGCGCGGGCTCGCCGTCGCGGTGGGGATGGTGAAGTCGACGGCCTCATCGCCCGCGTTGAAGTACACGAAGAAGTGACGATCGTGGATCTCCTCGCCACGGCGGTCACGCTCGCGGATGCCGTCACCGTTGAGGAACACGCCGACGGCGCGGCCGAAGCCCGAGTCCCAGTCCTCCGGCTGCATCTCCGAGCCGTCGGGGCGGACCCACGCGATGTCGGGCAGCGGCGAGCCTTCTTCGCGACGCACCGGACGTCCGTCGAAGAAGCGCCGGCGTCGGAACGTCGGGTGGTCCCGCCGCAGCCGGGCGAGCACCGAGGTGAACTCAACCAGGGGCTGGTCGACGGAGCTCCAGTCGATCCAGGTGATCTCGTTGTCCTGCGCGTAGCCGTTGTTGTTGCCGCCCTGGGTCCTGCCGAGCTCGTCGCCGTGCGAGATCATCGGCACGCCCTGGCTGAGCAGGAGCGTCGCGAGGAAGTTGCGCTGCTGGCGCGCCCGCACGGTGAGGATTTCGGGATCGTCCGTGGCACCTTCGACGCCGTGGTTGAACGACCGGTTGTGGGACTCTCCGTCGTTGTTGTCCTCGCCGTTGGCCTCATTGTGCTTCTCGTTGTACGAGACGAGGTCGCGCAGCGTGAATCCGTCGTGGGCGGTGACGAAGTTGATGGATGCCACCGGCCAACGCCCGTCCTGCTCGTACAGGTCAGCCGACCCGGTGAGCCGCAGCGCGAACTCGCCGAGGGTGGAGGGCTCGCCACGCCAGAAGTCGCGAACCGTGTCGCGGTACTTCCCGTTCCATTCCGTCCACTGCGGCGGGAAATTGCCGACCTGGTAGCCGCCGGGGCCGATGTCCCAGGGCTCCGCGATCAGCTTCACCTGGCTCACTACCGGGTCCTGCTGCACGAGTTCGAAGAACGCCGACAGTCGGTCGACGTCGTAGAACTCGCGAGCGAGCGTGGAGGCGAGGTCGAATCGGAAGCCGTCGACGTGCATCTCGAGCACCCAGTACCGCAGCGAGTCCATGATGAGCTGCAGCGTGTGCGGGTTGCCGACGTTGAGGCTGTTGCCCGTGCCGGTGTAGTCGGTGTAGTACCGCTTGTCGTCGTCTTCGAGGCGGTAGTACGCCGCGTTGTCGATGCCGCGCATCGAGAGCGTCGGGCCCATGTGGTTGCCCTCGGCGGTGTGGTTGTAGACGACGTCGAGGATCACCTCGATGCCCGCGGCGTGCAGCGCACGGACCATCGCCTTGAACTCCTGCACCTGCTGGCCGACGCCGCCCGCGGCGGAGTACGTGTTCTGCGGCGCGAGGAACGCGATCGTGTTGTAGCCCCAGTAGTTGGAGAGCTCCTTCTCCTGCAGCGTCGAGTCGTTCACGAATTGGTGCACCGGCATGAGCTCGAGCGCCGTCACACCGATCTTCTTGAGATGCTCGATGACCACGGGATGCGCGATCGCGCTGTAGGTGCCGCGGATGTCCTCGGGGATGTCGGGGTGCGTCATCGTGAGGCCCTTCACGTGGGCTTCGTAGATGACGCTCTCGGCGTACGGCGTCTTCGGCTGGCGGTCGCCCTGCCAGTCGAAGTAGGGGTTGACGACGACGCCCTTCATCATGGCCGCGGCCGAGTCGTCGTCATTGGTCGAGTCGGGGTCGCCGAAGGTGTAGCTGAAGACCGACTGGTCCCACTCGATCTGGCCGTCGACCGCCTTCGCGTACGGGTCCAGCAGGAGCTTGTTCGGGTTGAACCGCTGACCGTTCGCCGGGTCGTACGGGCCGTGGACGCGGTAGCCGTAGCGCTGCCCCGGCTGCACCGACGGGAGGTAGGCGTGCCAGACGAAGGCATCGACGTCGATCAGCTCGACGCGCGTCTCCTCACCGTTCTCGTCGAACAGGCAGAGCTCGACCTTCTCGGCGCCCTCGCTGAACAGGGCGAAGTTCGTCCCGTTCCCGTCGAAGGTGGCTCCCAGCGGATAGGCGGATCCGGGCCATACCTGCATGCGTTCTCCCCAGTTAGGTGGAAGGCCACACTATCCACGCTATGTGTCCGGGCTGGGGCCCTTGACACGACGTCCTCGCGAGGCAGGAGATCGACTCAGCGCAACGACAGCAGATCGTCGAGGTACTCCGCGAGAGCACGCGTCGCTCCGGACGCGCTCCATCGCACCTGCGGGACGCCCGCCGCGAGGGACAGGATTCCCGAGCGTTCACCTCGGTCGACCGCCGCGGGGTCCAGCTCCTCCCACCCGAGGTGGACGACCTCCCCCTCCGCGAAACCGCCCCGATGTGCTGCGGCGGCACGATCGGAGCGCGCACGCTGCGACTCGGCGGTGTACCCGCGCACCGCATCGTGACGCGCGCGCAGGATCTCCCCCGTCGCGAACACCCGGTCATCGCCGATCAGAAGCACCCCGACATGCCAGGCGTCCGTGACGGGCACGATGCGCGGCGCCCGACCCAGGCCGAGCAATCGACGGGATGCCGCCCAGTCGCCCAGCCGCTCGCGCGGCGATCCGGCCAGCCGCTCGCGTGCAGCGTTCAGGATCGCATCGGTCGTGGCATCCGTCATCGTCCCATTGTCGACCCGCACGAGCCGCACTGTCAGACGAAGATCGTTGCGCCCGCGCCCGCGCCCTCGGGCTGCGGCGGCTGCCCGCCGCGGATCTCGCGGTGAAGCCGCTCCATTCGGGCATCGAGCTCGGCGGCGGTGTCCGCGGCATCCTTCAGCCCCGCCAGGAGATCGGCCGGAACCTGGCGTTCGTACTTGTAGTAGATCTTGTGCTCGAGGCTGGCCCAGAAGTCCATCGCGATCGTCCGGAACTGCACCTCGACCGGCACGTCGACCCGACCGGTCGAGAGGAACACGGGCACCTCGACGATGACGTGCAGGCTCTTGTAGCCGTTCTCCTTCGGCACCGCGATGTAGTCCTTGACCTCGCGCACACGGATGTCGTCCTGCGCGGTGAGGAGGTCGAACAGCCGGTAGGCGTCGGTCACGAAGCTGCAGGTGATGCGGATGCCTGCGATGTCGGTGATGCCGGAGCGGATTGACTCGAAGTCGGGGTCGATGCCTTTGCGCTGGATCTTCTCCACGAGGCTGTCGGGAGTCTTCACCCGACTCGAGACGTGCTCGATCGGGTTGTAGTCGTGCATCTCGTGGAACTCCTCGCGGAGGATCGAGATCTTGGTCTCCACCTCCTGGAGCCCGAAGCGATACTCCATGAGGAAACGCTGGAACTCGTCGCGCATCGCCCGGAGGGATGCCGCCGACACGGTGATCTGCTGCTCGTCGAGCGGGGTGGGCATGGCTCCGACGGTACGGGGGCGGCCTACGAGGGTGCTGTGAGCTGCGGTGGCGCGGTCGTGGCGCGCGGAACGAGCGCCGTGGGCAGGCGCAAGTGGGTCTGCTCCGGCGTGCCGCCGCCCATCAATTCGAGGAGCAGAGTGACGGCCTCGGCGCCGAGACGCTGCATCGGCTGGCGCACGGTGGTGAGGGCCGGGGTCGCCTGCGACGCGTCGGGGACATCGTCGAAGCCGACCACGGAGAGGTCGCGAGGGACGGACAGCCCGTGTTCGTGCGCGACGCGGACGACGGTGAGGGCCGACACGTCGTTCGCGGCGAACACCGCCGTGGGGCGGTCGTGGCGACGGAGCAGCCGTGTCGCCGCTTCGCGGGAGATGTCCTGGTCGTAGCTCCCGACGCCCACCAGGGTGGTGTCGAACGGAATGCGGGCGTCGTCGAGTGCACGGCGATACCCGCCTTCCCGAAGCATCGACGACCGCAGGTCGGGGCGGCCGGCGACGAACCCGATGCGGCGGTGGCCGAGCGAGATCAGGTAGGCGACCGCGTGCCGCGCTCCGGCGAAGCTGTCGGACTCTACGGTGGGCAGATCGGCGGGACCGGTGTGGGGATCGATCGCGACCACCGGAACCTCGGCGGACACGTTGACGACCGTGGGAGTGACCATGATGACTCCGTCGACGAGCGTGCCGCTGAGGCGGCTCAGCGAGCGGCGTTCCCACCCTTCGCTGGACACCTGCCGCGACCCGCTGTAGGCGAGCAGGTCGAGCCGGGAGTCGCGGAGGGCGGCACCGACGCCCTTGAGGACTTCTGCCGAGAACGGCTCGAAGTCGGCGACGAGGACGCCGACGACGCCGGTCTGCCGCGCGCGCATGCTGCTGGCGACGAGGCTCGATTCATACCCGAGGTCGGCCACCGCCGTCAGGACCCGCTGAACGGTGTCGGGCGCCACACCGTACCGACCGTTGACGGCTTTGGACACCGTCGCCACGGACACGCCCGCCGCGGCGGCGACATCGTGGATCGTCGCACGGCGCTTCATGGACCGAAGCGTACCCCGATGGAAAACCTTTTCGAAAACGTTTGACGCCAGCGGCAACAATTCTCAGAATGGCGAAGTACCCGACATGCACCGTCGGGCCATCGGCACCTCGATGACCGAGCGTGCACTCAACGAAGAGAATGGTGATCACATGAGGACCAGACGGTTCGCAATGGGGGCCGCGGCCTTCGCCGCCGCAGCGCTCGTGATGAGCGGATGTGCCGCGGGGGGCGGCGACACGGGGAGCGACGGCAACGTCGAGATGACCCTGTGGCAGAACTCGACGACCGGCCCCGGCCAGCAGTTCTGGAAGGACGCCATCGCGGCATTCGAAGAGGAGAACGACGGCGTCACGATCAAGATGCAGTCCGTCCAGAACGAAGACATGGACGGCAAGCTCCAGACGGCGCTCAACGCGGGCGATCCGCCCGACATCTTCCTACAGCGCGGCGGCGGCAAGATGACCGCGATGGTCAACGCCGGCCAGCTGATGGACCTCACGGACCTCATTTCGGATGACATCCGGGGCGAGATCTCCGAGGGTTCGTTCGCCGCTGAGACGTATCAGGACAAGGTGTGGGCGATGCCCCTGTCGGTCCTGCCCGGCGGCTTCTTCTACAGCCAGGACGCCTTCGACGAGGCGGGCATCACCGAGAACCCCACCACGATCGACGACCTCAAGGACGCGGTCGGCGAGCTGAAGGGCACCGGCATCGCGCCCATCGCCCTCGGCGCGAAGGATGCGTGGCCGGCGGCGCACTGGTACTACTTCTTCGCGATCCGCGAGTGCAGCCCGAAGGTGATCGAAGAGACCGGCGACTCGAAGGACTTCAGCGACGAGTGCTGGACGCGGGCCGCGGACGACCTCATCGACTTCGCGGAGACGGAGCCGTTCAACGAGGGCTTCCTCACCACCGCCGCCCAGCAGGGCGCCGGCAGCTCGGCCGGCCTCATCGCCAACCGCAAGGCCGCGATGGAGCTCATGGGCGCCTGGAACCCCGGCGTGATCGCGTCGCTGACTCCGGACGAGAAGCCGCTCCCCGACCTCGCCTGGTTCCCCTTCCCCGAGCTCGACGGCGGTGATGGCGAGCCCGGCTCGATCATGGGTGGCGTCGACGGCTACTCCTGCGCCGCGCAGGCGCCGAAGGAGTGCGCCGACTTCCTCAACTTCATCGCGAGCTCCGAGCAGCAGAAGGCGTACTACCAGGCCTTCCAGTCGCCGCCGGTCAACTCCGTTGCACAGGAAGAGGTCACCGAGCCCTACCTGCAGCAGATCCTCGAGGCGTACAACAACGCTCCGTTCGTGTCGCAGTGGCTCGACACGGTCCTCGGCCAGAACGTGGGCAACGCGCTCAACGTGGCGGTCGTCGACCTGCTCGCGGGCAACAGCGACTCGGGCAAGTTCATCGAGGCCGTGACCGCGGCAGGCGCGCAAGGCTGAGTATGGACACCCGCGAGATGTCCGACACGGACGCATCCGATCTCGCGCAGCACGACGGGGGCGGCATCACGCCGCCCCCGTCCGTGCCGCGAGTACGCCGCAAGCCGCGCGGTCTCGGCTGGGCGGGGCGCCTCGAGGTGCTGCTGCTGGCCGGACCCGCCGTGGTGTTCTTCCTGGGCTTCGTCATCCTGCCGGTCGCCATGGCGGCCTACTACGGGTTCTTCCGCTGGTCCGGGTTCGGCCCGGCGACGGAATTCGTCGGTCTGCAGAACTACATCACGATCTTCAGCGACCCGAACTTCCAGAGCGCGCTCGCCCACAACGGCTTCATCGTCCTGATGTCGATCGTCCTGCAGGGACCGATCGCCATCCTCCTGGCGCTGCTGCTGAACCGGAAGATGCGTGGCCAGTCGGTCATCCGCGTCCTGATCTTCGTCCCCTACGTCATCGCCGAGGTCGTCGTCGGCACCGGGTTCAGCCTCCTGCTGTCGACCAACGGCGCCGCCAACGGGATGCTCGAGAAGCTGGGCCTGGGCGGCCTCGCGCAGGA
Source organism: Microbacterium marinum (assembly GCF_014204835.1). Lineage (NCBI taxonomy): Bacteria > Bacillati > Actinomycetota > Actinomycetes > Micrococcales > Microbacteriaceae > Microbacterium > Microbacterium marinum. Next base: position 3,083,868 of record NZ_JACHMD010000001.1, read on the forward strand.
CTGGCTCGCCGACCCGTCGATCGCTATCTGGACACTCATGGCGATCCTCACGTGGAAGTACGTCGGGTTCGCCGTCATCCTCTTCCTCGCCGGGCTCCAGGGCATCCCCGAGGAGCTCTACGAGGCGGCCGCCATCGACGGCGCCTCCTACTGGCAGATCCAGCGCCGCATCGCGTTGCCGCTGCTCGCCCCGACCCTGCGGATCTGGGCGTTCCTGTCGATCATCGGCGCACTCCAGCTGTTCGACCTCGTCTACATCATCTGGGGGCAGTACGTCTCCTCCGTCGCTGGCACCAACACGATGGCGATCTACATGGTCGTGACCGGCCGCAATGCCGGCAACTTCGGCTACGGAAACGCCGTCGCCGTCGTGATCTTCGTGATCTCCCTCATCGTCGCGCTGATCTACCAGCGCTCCGTCCTCCGCCGCGACACCGCCGGTGCCATCACAGAGAGGGGCGTTCAGTGAGCGCCACCATGACCTTGACCACGGCTCCACCGGCAGGCGCCGCCCCGCGCCGCGCGCCGCGTCCGAAGCTGCCGTGGGGCTCCCCCGCCGTCTACTTCATCGCGTTCCTCGTCATCGCGCTCATGCTCGGACCGGTGATCTACATCATCATCGGCGGCTTCCGCTCGAACTCCGCGATCACGGTGGACCCGGCCGGATTCCCCGACCCGTGGAACATCGACAACTACGTCGGCGTCATCACCAGCGGACAGTTCTGGAGCCAGGTCGGCAACTCGACGCTCGTCGCCCTCGCGACGACGGTCGGCGCCGTGGCACTCGGACTGGCCGCCAGCTACGTCATCGCTCGGTACAGCTTCCGCGGCCGGGGTGTCCTCTACGCGCTCTTCGCCGCCGGCCTGATGTTCCCCATCACCGTCGCGATCACGCCGCTGTACATCGTGGTGCGCTCGCTCGGACTCATGAACACCCTTCCGGGGGTCATCCTGCCGCAGATCGCGTTCGCACTGCCGACGACGATCATCATCCTGGTCCCGTTCCTCCGCGCCATCCCCGACGAGATCCAGGAGGCCGCCTATCTCGACGGCTGCGGACGCCTGTCGTTCTTCTGGCGCATGGTGCTGCCGTTGGCCGTCCCGGGTGTCATCACGGTCGGCATCCTCGCCTTCATCGGCAGCTGGAACGCCTACCTCCTGCCGCTGTTCATCCTCAACAACGAGGCGCAGTTCACCCTCCCCCTGGGTGTGCAGGCGTTCTCCTCGCAATACTCCGTCGACACCGCTCGCGTGTTGGCGTTCACGTCGCTGTCCATGCTCCCCGCTCTGGTCTTCTTCAGCCTGTTCGAGCGGCGCATCGTCGGCGGTCTCACCGGCGCAGTGAAGGGCTGACATGACCGATTCCCCGACGCAGGGCTCCGCGCGCGTGCGCGACCTGCTCGCACAGATGACGCTCGACGAGAAGGCCGCGCAGCTCGTCGGCTACTGGGTCGACCAGGGCGGCGAGGTCGTCGCCCCACTCGCCGACGAGATGGTCACGACCACCCGTTACGCCGATGCCACCGCGCACGGGCTGGGGCACCTGACCCGCGTCTACGGCACCCGGCCGGTCGACCCGGTCGAGCGCGCCGACTGGCTCTGGCAGGAGCAGCGGCGCCTCAAGACGGAGACCCGTCTCGGCATCCCCGCGATCGTGCACGAGGAATGCCTGACCGGACTCGCCGCGTGGAAGGCGGCGACCTTCCCCACCCCGCTCGCATGGGGAGCGTCATTCGACCCCGAACTGGTCGCCGAGATGGCCGAGGCGATCGGCGCGTCGATGCGCGAGCTCGGCGTGCACCAGGGCCTCGCCCCCGTGCTCGACGTCATCCGCGATCCACGGTGGGGACGCGTCGACGAGTGCATCGGCGAAGACCCGTACCTCGTCGGCACCGTCGGCACCGCCTATGTCCGCGGCCTGCAGTCGAGCGGGGTGGATGCCACGTTGAAGCACTTCGTCGGATATTCGGCGTCGCAGGCGGCGCGCAACCACGCGCCCGTCCATGCCGGTCCCCGCGAGCTCGCCGACGTCTTCCTGCCGCCGTTCGAGATGGCTCTGCGTGACGGCGGAGCCCGCTCGGTCATGAACTCCTACGCCGAGATCGACGGCGAGCCGGTCGCCGCGAGCGGCCACTACCTCGGTGACGTCCTGCGCGGCTCGCTCGGGTTCGCCGGCCCCGTCGTCTCGGACTACTTCTCCGTCGCGTTCCTGCAGTCCACCCACGGTGTCGCCGCAGATCTCGGCGAGGCGGCGGAGCTGGCGCTGCGCGCCGGCATCGACGTCGAGCTCCCCACGGGAGACGCCTACGCCGCCCCGCTGCTGCAGCGCGTCCGCGACGGGATCCTCGACGAGTCGGTCCTGGACCTCGCTGTGCTGCGCGTCCTGGAGCAGAAGGAGCGGCTCGGGCTGCTGGATGAGACCTTCGACACGGCGCCGACGGAGATCGACCTCGACGCTCCGCGCCACCGCGACCTCGCCCGGCGGCTCGCGGCGGAGTCGGTCGTGCTGCTGTCGAACGACGGGGCCCTGCCCGCTGCTCCCGTCCGCCGCATCGCTCTCATCGGTCCGAACGCCGACTCGTCCGACGCGCTCATGGGCTGCTACTCCTTCGTGAACCATGTGCTCGCCCACCACCCCGGCACTCCCGCGGGCATCGAGATCCCGACTCTGAAGGACGCGCTGCGCGCGGAGTACCCGGATGCCGCTGTCGAGACTGTCGCCGGCTGCGACGTCGAAGGCGACGACCCGTCCGGCATCGCCGAGGCCGTCGCCGCTGCCCGGGGAGCCGAGCTGGCCGTCGTCGTCGTCGGCGACCGCGCAGGCCTCTTCGGCCGAGGCACGGTCGGCGAGGGCAACGACGTCGACGACCTCGAGCTGCCCGGCGTGCAGCGACAGCTCGTCGAGGAGGTCATCGCGACGGGTACTCCTGTCGTCATGGTCGTCCTCTCGGGCCGCCCGTACGCCATCGGGTGGGCCCTCGACGGTGTGGAGCGCCCGGCCGCCGTGCTCCAGGCCTTCTTCCCCGGCGAAGAGGGCGCCGACGCCATCGCCGGCATCGTGTCCGGCCGGACCGTCCCCTCGGGCCGCCTCCCGGTATCGCTGCCGCGGTCCGCCGGCGCCCAGCCCTTCACCTACCTCCACCCGAAGCTGGGCGGTCGCAGTGACATCACGAGCGCCGACCCGACGCCGGTCCGTTCGTTCGGCTTCGGTCTCAGCTACACGACGTTCTCACACGAAGACATCGAGGTGGCAGAGCAGTCCGCCACGACCGACGCTCTCACCGTGTCCGTCACGGTGCGCAACACCGGCCGCGTGGCCGGCGCCGACGTCGTGCAGCTCTACGGCCACGACGTGGTCGGCAGCACGACGCGGCCCGTCGCGCAGCTCCTCGCGTACCACCGCATCACGCTCGGCGCCGGCGAATCCGCACGTGTGCGGTTCGAGGTCCCGGCATCCCGATTCGCCTATGCCGGACGCGACGCCCGCCGCGCCGTCGAGCCGGGACGCGTCGACCTGTGGGTCGGGCCGTCCAGCGCGGACCGCGAGACGGTCGCGTCGGTGGAGTTCACCGGCCCCGTGCATGTCATCGATCCGGACGAGCCCCGCATCGCGACGGCCGACGTGGTGACGCTCGTGGGTGCGACGTCCGCATAGTCCTCGAGAGCCACAAGGGCCCCCGCCGTTCGCACGGCGGGGGCCCTCTTGGCTTCTGGGGACCAGATCACCGCAGCGTGACCACGACCCACGACACCCGCGGCAGTGCGACCCTCACGACGCCGTCGGCGCTCCGGTCGAGGTGGAGCTCGCGGAGCGCGACACGCTCCGGATCCTCGAGCGTGTTCCGCGCGTGCATGTCGTCGTCGGCGAGCACCTGCGCGGTCATCGTGGTCACCTCTCCGAGCAGCGTGAGGTCGATCTCGAGCGTCACCTCTTCGTCGAGGCTGCGATTGACGGCGAACAGTGCCGTCGACCCCGTGGCGGGGTCGTGCGTGGCGACCGCATCGACAATCGGAACGCGACCGTACTGCGCCGTGTCGTACTCGGGCGAGTCGAGCCGGACGTCGAGTGCGCGGCCGCGCGAGAGACGGGCGGACTCCGCGAAGGGGAAGAACGTGGTCTGACGCCAGGCGGGACCGCCGGGCTCGGTCATGATCGGCGCGATCACATTCACGAGCTGGGCGAGGCTCGCCGCCTTGACCCGGTCGGCGTGACGCAGGAGGGAGATCAGCAGGTTGCCCACGACGACGGCATCCATCACCCGATAGCTGTCCTCCAGCAGACGCGGCGCAACGGGCCACTGGTCGATCTCGGTGATCTTGTCGACCTCGGTGAACCGCGACTGATACCAGACGTTCCATTCGTCGAACGAGATGTTGATCCGCTTGTCGCTGCCGCGGGCCGCCCCCACGGCGTCGGCGGTCGCGACGACGCTCTCGATGAAGCGGTCCATGTCGGTCGCGGATGCCAGGAAGCTGCCGTCATCGCCGTCTTTCGGCTCGTAGTACGCGTGGCACGAGATGAAGTCGACGTCCTCGTACGTGCGCTCGAGGACGACACGCTCCCACTCGCCGAACGTGGGCATCTGCGCGCCCGAGCTGCCGCAGACCACGAGCTCGACGCCGGGGTCGACCTGTCGCATCGCCTTCGCCGTCTTCGATGCGATCTCGGCGTACTCGGCCGGCGTGCTCGCGCCGAGCTGCCAGGGGCCGTCCATCTCGTTTCCGAGACACCACATCCGGATACCGTGCGGCTGGGGCGTGCCGTTCGCGGCGCGGCGGTCCGACCAGAACGAGCCGCCGGGGACGTTCGCGTATTCGAGCACGTCGAGCGCCTCGAGCACGCCACGCGTCCCGAGGTTCACGGCGTACATGAGCTCGGTGTCGGTCTTGCGCGCCCAGCGAGCGAACTCATCGAGGCCGATCTCGTTCGTCTCGGTGGAGTGCCAGGCGAGGTCGAGGCGACGGGGACGCTCCTCCCGGGGACCGACACCGTCCTCCCAGCGGTAGCCCGAGACGAAGTTGCCGCCCGGGTACCGCACGGTGGTGACGCCGAGCTCGCGCACGAGGGCCATGACGTCGGTGCGGAAGCCGTCCTCGTCGGCGGAGGGATGCGAGGGCTCGTACAGCCCGTCGTACACGCAGCGTCCCAGGTGCTCCACGAAGGAGCCGAAGAGTCGGCGGTCCACCTCTCCCACAGACAGGCGAGGGTCGAGGGTCACGCGTGCAGTGGTCATTCCGGTCTTCCGTTCGGACGGGATCGGGGCCCCGCTGACGGTCACCGCCAGCGCTCCGGCGGGGTCAGCGGGACGAGGGGCGGCACGTCGACGCGCGTGTCGATCTCGACCCGGCGGTTCTCGCGCGAGGACCGCAGCAGGCTCTCCATCACGTCGAGGACGTGCAGCGCCATGCGAGCGTCGGCGCGGGGGCCCGTCGGCGACGTGAACGCGTCGATGAGCCCGACGCCGCGACCGGCGCCGACGTAGCCCGCCGACGGCGCGACGGTCTCCCAGTCCACCCCGCCGAGTCTGCGGATGCGGACGTCGCCGTCGAACATGTTCGGGTCGGGGACCATGAGCGATCCGGCATCACCGTGCACCTCGATCGGCGGCGCGGACGTCGCGACGCCGTCGAAGCTCGTCACGATGGTCGAGACCGCTCCGCTCGCGTGCTCCAGGAGTCCGCTGACATGCGTGTCGACCTCGACGGGCACGGTCCGGCCGGCGCGCGGGCCCGTCGCGATCGTCCGCTCGGCGCGCATGCGGCGCCCGGCGCCCGAGACGGCGACGACCGGCCCGAGCAGATGGACGAGACTCGTCAGATAGTACGGCCCCATGTCGAACAGCGGCCCGCCGCCGGGCGCGTAGTAGAAGTCGGGGGCGGGATGCCACGCCTCGTGCCCCGGCGAGATCCAGGTCGCGGTCGCCGCGACCGGCCGCCCGAGCGCGCCGTCGTCGATGAGCCGGCGGGCGGTCTGCACCCCGGTGCCGAGGACGGTGTCAGGGGCGCCGCCGAACCGCACGCCGGCGGCATCCGCGGCCGCCACGAGATCCCGCCCCTCCGCGACCGTCATCGTCAGCGGCTTCTCGCCGTAGACGGACCTGCCGGCCGCGATCGCGGCGCGGGCGATGTCCGCGTGCGCAGCAGGGATCGTCAGGTTGAGCACCGTCTGCACCTCGCCACCGGCCATCAGGTCATCGACCGACATCGCCCGGGCGTGCGGAAGGGATGCCGCTGCCTCGGCCGCGCGCGCGGCATCCAGATCCGCAACGGCCACGATTCGCACGGCACTTCCGGCGGCGAACGTGTCGAGGTACTGGCGCGAGATGACCCCGAGCCCGACGATGCCTACGGCGTGCGGCCGGCCCACAGCAGGCCCCTCTCGATGATGGTGCGGACATCGGGGTGGCGGAGGACGTCCGGTGAGTGGCCCGGCGTGGCGACGAAGATCCGCCCGGCGCCCCACTCGCGCGTCCACACGGCGGGGCTCACGATCGGCCGATGCCACGGGTGGTAGCTCTGCGTCGGATGCGTCGTCGTAGCCAGCACGTCGATGAGGTCGTCGTGGAGCACCCAGTACTGCTCGGTGTGCAGCGCGAAGTCGCCGATCCCCTGGGTGATCGGGTGCGCGCGGCCGAGATCGGTGATCTCGACGACGTAGTCGAGGTAGTTGTCGCGTTCGTCGCCGGGGCGTTCGTCGGGCTGACGCCCGGGGTGCGTCGCGAACTGGCCGCCGACGAGCTGGAGGTAGTCGGCCTCGTTGCGGAAGGAATCGGCGATCCCGCCGTGCCAGCCGGCGAACCCGGCGCCCGCGGCGACGGCGTCGCGCAGCCCCTTGCTCGCCTCGCGCGAGATGGTCGACATCGTCACGCACTGGAGGATGAGGTCGACGTCCGCCATCGCGGCGCCGTCGGCGTACACCTCCGGGCTGTCCTCGACCCGCACCTCGAAGCCCTGCTCCCGCAGGAACGGCAGGAACAGCTCGGTCGCCTCGACGGGGTGGTGCCCGTCCCACCCGCCGCGGACGACGAGCGCGTGACGCCCGGTCAGCGGGCCTCCTCCGCGCGGCGCAGCGCGACGCGATCGTACTGCTCGCGCACGAGCGGGCGAGGGTCGGATGCGGCCTCCCGATCCATGTCGACGGACCATTCCGGCCAGGCGCCGGCGAGGACGGCCGCGGCCTGCAGCGCGGCACCGCGGGCGACGTACTCGCCGGGGGCGGGGACGGCGACGGGAACGTCGAAGACCTGCGCGGCCGCGGCCGCGACGGCGGGATTGCGCGCGGCGCCGCCGACGAGGAGGACGCGCTCTGCGGTCACGCCGAGCGCCCGGATCGCGTCGAGGCCGGTCGCAAGACCCGCGAGCATCCCCTCGACGGCGGCGCGGGCCAGGTTCTCGCGGGTCGTGTTCTCCAGCGAGAGGCCGGACAGCGACGCACGCGCCTGCGGCAGGTTCGGCGTCCGCTCGCCCTCGAACCACGGCACGAGGACGACGCCGCCGGCACCGGGCTCAGCGGCGGCGGCGAGGTCGGTGAGGCCGTCGTGGTCGACGCCCAGCAGCCGCGCGGTCGCATCGAGCACCCGCGCCGCGTTGAGGGTCGCGACGAGCGGCAGGAACCGGCCGGACGCGTCCGCGAATCCGGCGACCGTTCCGGTCGGGTCGACGGTGCGCGTCTCGCTGACGGCGAAGACGGTCCCCGACGTGCCGATCGAGACGACGACGTCGCCGGCGCGGGCGCCCACGCCGAGCGCCGCGCCCGCGTTGTCGCCGGCGCCGGGGGCGACGCGGCGACCGTCGGCGTCGGCCACATGACCGAGGGCCGGCAGCACGCGCGGCAGGATCGCGTCGCGACCGAGGGCGGCGACGAGCAGGTCGCGGTCGTAGTCGCCGCTGGACGGGTCCCAGTACCCGGTCCCCGATGCGTCCGAGCGGTCGGTGATCAGCTCGGCGAGGTCGGGACGGTCGGGCCCGAAGCCCCGCAGCCGCCATGTGAGCCAATCGTGCGGGAGCGCGACGGCCGCCACCCGCGCGGCGTTGTCCGGTTCGGCATCCCGCAGCCAGCGCAGCTTCGTGATCGTGAAGGATGCCACGGGGACGAGCCCGCTGCGCTGCGCGAGCTGCTCGGCGCCGAGCTCGGTCGTGAGGTCGGATGCCGCGCCCGCCGAACGGGTGTCGTTCCACAGCAGCGCGTCACGCACGACGCGGCCCGCGTCGTCGAGCGCGACCATGCCGTGCTGCTGGCCGCCGATCGACCAGGCGGCGACGTCCCCCATTCCGCCGGCGTCCGCGATCGCCGCCTGGAGCGCGATCCACCACGCCTCGGGATCGACGGACGTGCCGTCCGGGTGCGTGGCCCGCCCCGTCCGGAGAATGGCGCCGGTCGCGGCATCCGCGATCACGACCTTGCACGACTGCGTCGACGAATCGACGCCCATCACCAGGACCATCAGGTCACTCTCCGACGGGGCGGGGCGGGTCAGCGAGCGCCGAGCAGGTGCTCGGTCGCGAGCTGCTGCAGTCGGACGAACCCGCCGCCCTTGCCGCCGAAGTAGGCCGCCGGGTCGAAGTCCTCGTAGGCCGAACGGTCGGCGAGGAAGTCGTCGTAGGTCTCGCCCGGGTTCAGGGTCGGTGTCGACAGCTCGTCCACCTTGGCCGCGGCGAGCGCCTCTTGCACCTCGGGGTCGGCGCGGAACGCCGCCGCCCGCTCCTTGAGCAGCAGGTAGGTGCGCATGTTCGCCGCCGCGGACTCCCAGACGCCGGTCTCGTCCTCGGTGCGGCTCGGCTTGTAGTCGAAGTGGCGGGGGCCCTCGTACGCGGGGATGCCGCCGGGGCCGCCGTTCTCGAGCAGGTCGACGAGCGCGAACGCATTGTGCAGGTCGCCGTGACCGAACACGAGGTCCTGGTCGTACTTGATGCCGCGCTGACCGTTGAGGTCGATGTGGAAGAGCTTGCCGTGGTACAGCGCCTGCGCGATGCCGGCGGCGAAGTTCAGGCCCGCCATCTGCTCGTGGCCGACCTCGGGGTTGAGGCCCACGAGCTCGGGACGCTCGAGCGAGTCGATGAAGGCGATGGCGTGACCGAGCGTGGGCAGCAGGATGTCGCCGCGCGGCTCGTTCGGCTTCGGCTCGATGGCGAACTTGATGTCGTAACCCTTGTCGGTGACGTAATCGCCGAGCAAGTTGACGGCCTCGCGGTAGCGCTCGAGCGCCTGCCGGATGTCCTTCGCGGAGTCGTATTCGGCGCCCTCGCGGCCACCCCACATCACGAACGTCTTGGCGCCCAGCTCGGCACCGAGGTCGAGCTGACGGAACACTTTGCGAAGGGCGTACCGGCGCACGTCGCGGTCGTTCGCGGTGAAACCGCCGTCCTTGAAGACGGGGGCGCTGAACAGGTTGGTCGTGACCATCGGCACGATGAGTCCGGTTGCATCGAGCGCACCCTTGAGGCGGTCGATCTGCGTCTGACGTTCGGCGTCGGTGGACCCGAAGGCGAACAGGTCGTCGTCGTGGAAGGTCAGGCCGTACGCGCCGAGCTCGGCGAGCTTCTCGACCGCGTGCACGACGTCGAGAGCGGGGCGGGTCGGGCCACCGAACGGGTCGGCGCCGTTGTAACCGACGGTCCACAGACCGAAGCTGAACTTGTCGGCGGGGGTGGGGGTGGGCATGACGCTCCTTCGCGAGCCGGTAAATGTTGCTGACAACAACGTATCCCATCCCCGGCGGCGCGCCAACCCTCCATTCCTCCGGCGCGAGGTGGCATGATCGGGTCCGCCATCTCCCGTCGACGTGAGGAAGCCGATGTCCGATCACCCCCGCGTCACGCTCGCGATGATCGCCGCCGAAGCAGGCGTCTCGAAAGCCACCGTGTCGAAGGTCCTCAACGGCCGCACCGATGTCTCGGCAGGCACGCGATCGCGCCTCGAGAGGCTGCTGCAGAGCCACGGCTACCGGCGCCGCCCCGCGGCATCCCCCTCCCGCACGATCGAAGTGGTCCTGTCCGATCTCGACGCGGGCTGGTCGCTCGAGGTCACCGGCGGGATCGAGCGCACCGCGCACGAGGCGGGCTTCTCCGTGATCCTCACCGTGAGCGGAGATCGTCATGCCCCCGCGGACGAGTGGCTCGACGGCGTGCTGCTGCGCCGCCCGGCGGGCGTCGTGCTCATGTTCGCCGACCTTCCCCGGGAGCAGCGAGAGAAGCTGCGGGCACGGGGGATGCCGTTCGCCATCATCGCCCCGTCAGGCGATCCCTCGCCCGGGGTCCCCTCGGTGGGCTCAGCGAATCGCGACGGCGCGTTCGCGGCGACGCGTCACCTCATCGAGCTGGGGCATCGTCGGATCGCCGCGATCACCGGTCCGCGCGACATGATGTGCTCCGTCGCCCGCCTCGAGGGCTACCGGGAGGCCATGGCCGCCGCCCGTCTTCCCGTCGACCCGGACTGGGTGCGTTTCGGCACCTTCCTCCCGGCAGGCGGCGAAGTGCACGCGCGTGAGCTCCTGGCGCGGCGGGACCGGCCCACCGCCGTCTTCGCCGGCAGCGACCTGCAGGCGCTGGGGGTGATCGCCGCCGCGACCGCGACAGGGCTGGCCGTGCCAACGGATCTCTCGGTGGTGGGCTACGACGACATCGCCCTGGCTCGGTGGATGAGCCCGCAGCTCACCACCGTGCACCAGCCACTCGCACGCATGGGGGCCGAGGCGGCGCGCATGGTGCTCCATCTCGCGGAAGGCGGGGTCGCCGATTCTCGGCGCATCGACCTGCCCGCGCGTCTGGTCGTCCGAGGCAGTTCGGCACCCGTGGCCGCCTGACGCACCGGATCGCGCGAACCGTCCGAAACTCGGGGCTCAGGTTTCGTAACGGTTCCGTCTCGGCAGGTCCTGCGGGCGGCGGACCTGCATATGTTTGCGGCGCCGACAAATAACCCGCGCAAAGGAGCGCTCGTGAACCCCCGCCCCCGACGCCTGACCGTTTCCGCCGTCCTCGCGGCAACAGCCCTCATCGCCGCGCCCCTGGCCCCTGCCGCAGCGGCCGCCGAGCCGCCTCCACCGATCGTGTCCGCCTCGTTCGACGACGGCACCCTCGGCGCCGGCCTCGCCCAGAGCGGCGGAGGCGCCGGGACACTGACGTTCGCCGACGGCGCACTCGTCGTCAACGATCGGACAGCCGACTATGTCGGCATCCAGACCGCTCCCGGCGTCCTCGAGCCGGAGACGCAGTACACCGTCAGCGCGAAGGTCCGGCTCGCGCCGGGCACACCGGCGACGTCCGCCCGCTGGGTCGGCTTTCCCGGCTACAGCTGGATCGGCAACAGCGCCGTGACGGCGGATGCCTGGACGACGATCGCGGGCACCTGGACCAGCCCTGCGGCAGCCGCCGACGAGACGAAGATCTACCTCGGCACGGGCGACATCGCCGGGACGAGCGGCTATACCTTTCTCGTGGACGACGTGCTGATCACCGGCCCCGCCGCCACCGAACCCGGGCCCGATCCCGACGTCGTCCCCGGCGGCGCGGTGAATCCCACCACCACTCCCGTCGCGACGGCTCTCGGCACCGGAGACGTCGCCGCGCTCACCTTCGACGACGGCCCGAACGGCGCGACGACCGCGGCCCTGCTCGACTACCTCGGCGAGAAGGACATCTCAGCCGTCTTCTGCGTCATCGGTCAGAACATCCAGGCCGAGGGGGGCGCCGCGCTGCTGAAGCGCATGGTCGCCGAGGGTCACACGCTCTGCAACCACACGACCGGGTACGCCGACATGGGCTCGTGGTCCGCGGATCGCATCCGCACCGATCTCGTCGAGAACCTGCGCATCATCCGTGACGCGCTGGGCGACCCCACCGCAGCCGTGCCGTTCTTCCGCGCTCCCAACGGCAGCTGGGGCGCGACGCCCGGCGTCGCCGTCTCGCTCGGCATGCAGCCCCTCGCCGTCGTGAACACGATCTCGGACTGGGAGGAGACCGACGCGGACGTCCTCACCGCCAACCTGCGGACCGCGATGAAGCCGGGGCAGGTCGTCCTCGTCCACGACGGCGGCGGCGACCGCGACCCGTCGCTGCAAGCCGTCCGGACCGTCGTCGACGAGCGTCTCGCCGCCGGATGGCAGTTCACGCTCCCCACCGGGACCCCCGGTGCGGACGCCCCCACAGACCCGACCGACCCCACCGAGCCCGGCACGCCGGCGCCCGGCACCGTCCTCGTGGACGACGACTTCGACGACGGTACCGTCGGCGCCTGGACCGCACGCGCGGGCTCGGGCGACTCGAACCCGACGGTCTCGGCGGTCGCGGGCGGCGCCGCGGGCACGGCGTACGCGGCACAGGTCTCCGACCGCACGCACGAGGGCGACGGCATGCAGCTCGACGTCGTCGACACGCTCCTCCCCGGCCAGACCTACCGCTTCTCCGCTCAGGTGCGCTTCGCGCCGGGTGCCGACCGCGGACAGGGCCTCACCGTCTCGATGCGCACCGTCAACGGCGGCTCCGTGTCGTTCACGAACCTGCTGCAGGCCGACAGCGCCTCCGCCGGCGAGTGGACCACCGTGAGCGGTGACATCACGATCCCCGGCTACGACAGCGCGGCCGAGCTGTACGTCGAAGCGCGCTACAACTCCGGCAACACGTCGACCTTCCTCGTCGACCAGATCACGGTCGCGGTGCCCGAGGAGAACGACATCGACCTCAGCCTCGTCCCGCTGAAGGACACCGTCGACTTCCCGGTGGGCGTCGCGATCGACGAGCGCGAGACGACCGGGTCGGCGGCTGACCTCCTGGAGCACCACTTCGACCAGATCAGCCCCGAGAACCACATGAAGGTGGAGGCCTGGTACGACGAGGATCGCCGCTTCACGCGGCACTCGCAGGCCACCGCGCTGCTCGACTACGCGCAGCAGAACGACCTCCGGCTGTACGGGCACGTCCTGCTGTGGCACTCGCAGACCCCGGCCTGGTTCTTCCAGGATGCCGACGGGCGTGAGCTGACGGCATCCGCCGCCGACAAGGAGCTGCTGCGGGACCGTCTCGCGACGCACATCGATGATGTCGCCGCCTCCATCGCGGACGACTACGGACTGTTCGGCTCGCCGACGAACCCGCTCGTGGCGTGGGACGTCGTCAACGAGGTCATCTCCGACCAGGCGACCCCGGACGGCCTGCGCACGAGTCGCTGGCACGATGTGCTCGGCGAGGAGTACATCGGTCTGGCCTTCCGGCTCGCCGACGAGGCCTTCAACGACCGGTACGCCGCGCCCGGGACCGACCGCCCGGTGAAGCTGTTCATCAACGACTACAACACCGAGCAGGACCGCAAGGGCGCGCAGTACGCGGCGCTCGTGAACCGGCTGGTGGATGACGGCGTCCCGATCGACGGCGTGGGGCACCAGTTCCATGTCTCGGTGAACACGCCCGTCTCGGCACTCGCGGGTGCGCTCGACCGCTTCGCGGGCCTGGGCCTCGCGCAGGAGGTCACCGAGCTCGACGTCACCGTCAACCCGGCGACCGAACCGAACATCATCCGGCAGGGCTATTACTACCGCGACGCGTTCCGGCTGTTCCGCAGTTACCACGCTGCGGCCCCCGCCGCCGAGAAGCTGTTCGCCGTCACCGTCTGGGGTCTGACGGACACCCGGTCGTGGCGCGCAGAGCAGGCGCCCCTGCTGTTCACGGGCGACCTCGCGGCGAAGCCGGCGTACTACGGCGCCATCGACGACGCGGACGGCATCCCCGCCCTCGTCACGACCGCGGACGTGTTCGGCGGCGACGTCCCGCTCGACGACGACTTCACGGAGTCGATCGCGTGGCGGAACCTGCCCGAGAAGACGCTGATCGGCTCGGCCGGTGGCGGCTTCCAGACCCGCTGGAACGACGATCACCTCACGGTGTTGGTGCGGAGCGAGGTCGAGCCCGACCGGATCGACTTCACGTACGGCGACGAGGAGGTCCGCTACGGCGGGAACGGCGCGCTCGAGGGACGCACGGCCGAGGTCGACGGGGAGTTCCTCTCGGTCATCCACCTGCCGCACACCGCACCGACGGTCGGCGCCACGGCCGCCTTCGATCTGCGGATCGTGGCCGGCGGCGACGTCGTCGGCTCGTGGAACGAGGCGGGCGCGACCGGCCGGCTCACCTACCTGGAGCCGCTATCGTTCCTGGAGATCCCCCAGGGCGGCGAGGTCGAGATCGACGGCGAGGTGGATCCCGCGTGGGCGGACGCCGCGACGGCTCGCACCGCGACGCGCGTCGAGGGCAGCGCCGACGGCGCCCAGGCGGACGTGCGCACGATGTGGCGGGGCAACACGCTGTACGCCCTGTTCGAGGTGACGGACGCGGAGATCGACGGGTCCAACAGCGACCCGTGGAACCGCGACGGCGTGGAGATCTTCCTCGATCTCGGCAACGCGAAGAACGGCCCCTACGGGCCGAACGACACGCAGATCCGCATCACTGCCGACAACGATGTCTCTTTCGGCACGGGTGATGCCGCGCTGCAGCAGGCGCGCCTGCTCGACAGTGCGACGGCCAGGTCGGCCGACGGCTACGTGGTGGAGGCGGCGGTCGCGCTCGTCGGGCAGTCCGGCGGTCAGAGCGACGTGCCGCTCGGTGGCGAAGACACGTTCCACGGCATCGACTTCCAGGTCAACGACGGACGCGGCGGCTCCCGCTTCGCCGTTCACACCTGGGCGGAGCCGACCGGAACGGGCTACCAGACCACGGCCCGCTGGGGCGTCGCGCACCTCGTGACGGAGTCCGGCGAACCCGGTCAGCCCGGCGAACCCGGCGAACCCGGCGAACCTGGCGAGCCCGGTGAGCCCGGCGAACCTGGTCAGCCCGGCGAACCCGGTCAGCCGAGCGAGCCCGGCGAACCCGGCGAACCCGGTCAGCCGGAGGAACCAGGGGCCGACGAGGAGTGGGCGCAGATCGACGTCGGCTCGGGTCGGGTCTCCCGCGGCGACGAGCTCGAGGTCCGCGTGAGCGGCCTGGAGCCCGGGCAGCGGATCGGCGCGACCCTGTTCAGCGACCCGATCGTCGTTCGCGGCATCCCCGCCGCAGACGAGGACGGCGAGATCGCCTTCACGGTGGCCATTCCGGCTGACTTCGAGCTCGGCGCGCACACGCTCGTCGTGACCTCCGCGGGGCTGGCGGACATCCGCGTTCCGATCACGGTGGTGGCGGGGCGGGCGCTCGGCGCCACCGGCAGTCAGCTGCCCTGGGGCGTCGCTCTGCTGGGCGCGCTCCTCGTGACGACGGGCGGTCTGCTGTCGGTGATCCGCAAGCGCCGCGTCGCCTGACCGCGGATCATCGCGGAGGGGGTCCCGGACGCCGGGGCTCCCTCCGCGATTTTGCCGCAGAGGGCAACAAACCTCGGTGCGGGCGGAGCGCTTGGCTATGGTGATCACGTGAGCGAGCAGGGTCGAACGATCGAGTCCGTGCGGCGAGCGAACCTGGGCGGCATCCTCGGCATCGTGCACCGCGAGGGACCGCAGTCGCGTGCCGCGCTGACCGAAGCGACCGGCCTCAACCGGTCGACGATCGCCGACTTGGTGGGCACGCTCGTGACCTTCGGCCTCGTCGAGGAGCGCGCACCGGATCCGTCGCACCGCGTCGGCCGCCCCTCCCCCATGGTCGCCGTGCATCCGCGGGTCGTCGCGATCGCGGTGAACCCCGAAGTGGACGCCCTCGAGATCGCCGCCGTCGGCCTCGACCGCGAGATCCGCGCTGTCGTCGTCCTGCCGCAGGACGCCGTGCTGAGCCCGGATGACGCCGCTCGCCTCGTCGCCGAGCAGGTCGACACCTGGCGTGCCAGCGAACTGGCCGACGCCCGCATTCTCGGCGTCGGACTCGCCGTGCCGGGCCTGGTCCGCAGCGACGACGGACTCGTCCGCGACGCTCCGCACCTCGGCTGGGTCGACACGCCGCTCCGCGACATCGTCGCACAGGCGACCGGACTCCCCGTCGTCGTCGGCAACGACGCGACCCTCGGCACGCTCGCTGAGCACCTGTTCGGCGCCGCGCGCGGCATCGATCAGGTCGTCTACCTCAACGGCGGTGCGAGCGGTATCGGCGGCGGCATCATCGTGAACGGGATGCCGGTGCTCGGCGCCGGCGGCTACGCCGGCGAGTTCGGCCAGAACCGTCCCGGCATCGCCACCCTCGCCGATCGCCGTGCCCGCGACGGCGTCCTCGAGGACGAGGTGAGCCGCGCCCGACTCCTCGCCGTCGTCGGGCTCACCCGGGCGGACGACCGAGAGCTGGCATCCGCTCTGACATCAGCGGCGGGCACGCCGTCGGTCGCCGGCGAGATCGATCGGCAACGGCGCATCATCGCGACCGCGCTGTCGAACGCGGTGAACGTGCTCAACCCGTCAGCCATCGTGCTGGGCGGCTTCCTTTCGGTGCTCGCGGAGCTCGACAACGACGCGCTGGTTCAGGCCGTGAGAGCTCAGGCGATGCCCGCGTGCGGCGAGGACCTGCGCATTCTCCCTGCGGAGCTCGCCGAGCACCGACTGCTCATCGGTGCCGCCGAGTCGGTCTTCGCCGAGGTGCTCGCGAACCCGTCGCCGGCCTGACGGAGTCTCGCTCGGATCAGCGCGGTCCGGGACGGACCGTGAGGTCGCTGATCACCGCATCACGCGGCAGGTCGAGGGCGGTGAGGGTGGCCGTGACGACGGATGCCGGGTCGATCCAGGCGCTGGGGTCGTAGGCGGCGCCTTCCTGCTCGTGCACTTTCGCCTGCATCGGGGTCGCAGTGCGGCCTGGGTAGATCGTCGTGACGCGCACGCCGTGCGGCGCCTCTTCGCCGCGCAGCGCATCGGCAAGCGCCTTCAACCCGTGCTTGGATGCCGCGTACGCCGCCCACTCGGGATGCGCGGTGAGCCCGGCGCCGGAGTTCACGAAGACGATCTGGCCGCGCGCCGCACGAACGCGGAGCAGCAGGAGCCGGGTGAGCTCGGCGGGCGCGACGAGGTTGACGGCGAGCTGCTCGTTCCACGACGTGACGGGCAGGTCGGCGACGTGCCCGAGGTCGACGATGCCGGCGGCGTGCACGATCGCGTCGATGTGCTCGGGCAGGTCGGCTGCCTCGAGCGCCGCTGCGAGCCGCTCAGGCTGCGCGAGGTCGGCGATCACGGCGCGGGATCCCGGCAGCGCGGCGGTGAGCTCCTCGGCGCGAGCGGCGCTGCGGGCGGTGACGATGAGTCGGTCGCCGCGGGCGGCGAGGCGCTCTGCGAGGAGGCGGCCGATGCCCGAGCCGGCACCGGTGACGACGATGGTGTGCGGCATCCTCCCATCCTCCCATCCACCACGTGCCCGTGACTTCGGGCTGGCCCTCAGAACGCGCGGAGAAGCCGCCGTCGGTGTGAAGGAGCTGACCGCTGATCCAGCGCCCTTCGTCAGAGAGTAAGAAAGCGGTGATGCCCGCGATGTCCTTGGGTGTGCCGGCTCTGCCCAGTGGGTGGTGCGCCGTCAGCGCTGTTCGCGTCTCGTCGTCCATCCAGCCGGTATCGATCGGACCCGGGTTCACGACATTGGCCGAAATGCCCTTTGCGCCGAGCTCACGCGCAGCGGATATGACGATCCGGTCCAGTGCGCCCTTGGATGCGCCGTACGGGAGGTTGCCGGTTGTGTGATCGCTGGTGAATGCGACGATCGCTCCACCGCCCTCGTCGACTTCGCGAGCGAACGCGGCGATGAGCAGCAGGGTTGCCCGGGCATTGACGGCGACGTGCATGTCGAAGCTCGCGGCGGTGGTGTCGAGAATGCCGGATTCCACGTCGTGAGCATGGCTGAGGACGAGGGCAGACAGCGGACCCCGCTCGCGCGTGATCCGTTCGATGAGCTCGGTCGGGGCCGACGGGTCTGACAGATCGCACGGGTAGTCGCCGCTGCCCAGGTCGCTGATCACAACCTCCCACCCGTCCGCCACCAAGCGGGGAACGATGCCGGCGGCGATGCTGTCGGCACGCGCAGCTCCGGTCACGAGTGCGAGAGCCATGGGTTGAGGGTAACGGCACCGCCACGACCTCGCGAGTTGCCCGCGTCGACTCGTCGGCGACGAGGCCTACTCGACAGCGACGATCGGTCCGCTCCCGGTTAAGCAGTACTCGGTGCCATCGGAACGGCGTTCGACGAGCTGGTAGTCGACGAGATAGCGGGCGCGAGAGCCCCCACCTCGGCGGCGGCTTCGGCCGGCGGGTGGATGCCCCACTGCTGCGCCAGCCAGGACGCCCGGCCCGCAACGACGGCGGATCCGTCCACGATCCCTTGGACGCCGAACCCGGCGTGCGACGCGAAGCTGTCTGCGAAGGCGCCCGTGGGGGCGGTGGCGGTGACGGCGCGGGCGACCGGGTGCTCAGACCCTGCCTCGACCGCGGCGGCAACGCGCAACAGCTCGTCGCGGGTGACGCCGGGGGCGGGGCGGATGTCGGTGACGGTCATCTGACCGGTGGTGACCGTGCCGGTCTTATCGAGCACGATGGTGTCGACGGTGCGCGTCTGCTCCAGCACTTGCGGTCCGCGGATCAGGATGCCCAGCTGGGAGCCGCGGCCGGTCCCGACCAGCAGCGCGGTGGGGGTGGCGAGCCCGAGTGCGCAGGGGCACGCGATGATCAGGGTGGCAACCGCCGCGGTGAAGGCCAGCTCGAGCGAGGCTCCCGCGATTGTCCAGCCGAGGAACGCGGCCACGGCCAGTCCGATGACGATGGGGACGAAGACGGCAGACACGCGGTCAGCGATGCGCTGCACCTTGGCCTTGCCGGTCTGGGCTTCCTCCATCAGCCGGCGCATACGGGCAAGCTCCGTGTCCGCGCCGACCCGGGTGATTTCTACGGTGAGGCGACCGCCGACGTTCACGGTCGCGCCGACGACACGGGAGCCAGTAGTGACCTCGACGGGCACCGATTCTCCGGTGAGCATGCTGGCGTCGATCGCGGAGGAACCATCGATCACCAGCCCGTCCGAGGGAACCTTCTCCCCCGGTCGGACAAGCACGGTGTCTCCTACCGCAAGCTGCGCGACCGGCACCGTCCGTTCGGCACCGTCGACGAGCTGTGTGGCGTGCTTCGCGCCCATCTCCAGCAGTGCCCGCAGCGCCTCCGACGATGACTTCTTCGCGCGTGCTTCGGCGTACCGGCCGGCGAGGATGAAGACGGTGACCAGCGCCGCGACTTCCAGGTAGATCTCGTGGCCGCCGGCCTGCGGGGTGCCGATGAGGGTGAAGGTCATCGTCATCCCGGGCATGCCTGCCCCGCCGAAGAACAGTGCGTAGAGGGACCATCCGAACGCGGCGATCACGCCGACGCTAATGAGGGTGTCCATGGTCGCCGCGCCGTGACGGGCGTTGACCGCCGCGGCCCGGTGAAAGGGCCACGCCCCCCATACCGCGACCAGGGCGGTGAGTGTGAGGGCCAGCCACTGCCAGTACTCGAACTGCAACGCCGGGACCATCGACAGCACCGCGACCGGCAACGACAGTGAAGTGCTGATCAGCAGCCGGCGCCGCAGCGCCCCTACCTCGTCACCCTCCGAGCTGCGCGCTTCCTCGGCGTGGTCATCGCTTGCCGGCGGTGCGGGTAGGGCTGCCTGGTAACCGGCGGATTCGACCGTGGCGATGAGGGTGGCGGGGTCGACGTCGTTCCCGCGAACGCGTGCTTTTTCGGTGGCGTAGTTCACCGTCGCTTCCACACCGGGAAGCTTGTTCAGCTTGCGTTCGATCCGGGTGGCGCACGATGCGCACGTCATCCCGGAGATATCGAGCTCGACGTCGACCGTGCTCATGCGGGGCTACCTGCCAGGGTGTAGCCGGCCTCCTCGACCGCGGCCTTCACTGCGTCAGAGTCGATCGGCCCGGCGCTGTGAATGGTGACGCGCGACGTACCGCCGGCATTCAGGTCGAACCTCGGCGAGGGGAACCTCGGCATCATCCGTAGCCGTGACGGCGGAACCACCTGGGAGCCGGTGTCGTTCACCGGCGAGAAGGACTTTCACGTGCTCACCGCCGGACCAGACGGCACGCTGTACGGACAAGAAACCGGCAGCGCCCAGATGCTGGCAAGCGCCGACCTCGGCGCCACATGGACTTCCACAGGGGCGACCCTGCTCGCCTTTGCACTCGTCGTCGACGCCACCGGACGCATCATCGCTACGACGCCGGACGGACCCCAGGTCAGCTCGGACCACGGGGCGACCTTCGTGCCGCTGCCAGACAGCCCGATCATGTCTCTCATCGCTGTGTCACCGGACGGCCAGCAACTGATCGGCGTGGGAAGCAAAGGCATCTTGTGGAGCAGCACGACACGCGATCCATCGTGGCGAAACATCGGCACGGCGCACGGTAACGCGCAAGCGATCACCGTCACCGACGCCGGCGACATCCTCATCGTCGACGACAGCGGACTCAGCCTGCTGCCCTCCACCTAACCACCATTCATCGAAAGACCTCAACCCCCTACGTCGACCCTCGACCTCGCTTTAGCGTGACCACATGCGGGGAAGGTCCCCGAAGGAAGGAAAGCAGCCATGACTGTTGCAGATCAGATGCTCGCCACCCACCCGAAAGTCGGTTTCGCCGCAGCACAGGACGCCCTTCTGCGCTGTATCGAGGCGTGCGTCGAATGCACCCAGGCATGTACCGCCTGCGCAGATGCATGCCTCGGAGAAGACATGGTCGCGGAGCTCTTTACATGCATTCGGAAGAACTCGGACTGCGCAGATATCTGCGCCGCCACCGGTGCAGTGCTTTCCCGCCAAACCGCGCCGGATGTTGTGACGGTTCGCGCCCTGCTCGAAGCCTGCCGCACCGCCTGCGCGTCCTGTGCCGCCGAGTGCGAACAGCACGCAGACATGCACGCGCACTGCCGCGTGTGCGCCGAATCCTGCCGCCGCTGCGAGCAGGCATGCACCGACCTTCTCGCCGCTCTCTAAGTCGGCTCAGGTTCGCAGTCGCCCTGTGAGCGCAACCTGCCATTGGCGGTCGCTGACAGGACGGTCGATGCTGCAATCGCCCGCCCGTCAGCGTCGCCGCACCCCTTCCCAACCGAATAGGAGACGTCATGACCGCGGACGACCACCACGACCCCAAGCAGAACGACCAAAGCGCAGCGACCGACGATCACAGCCAGCAGAGTCATTCCAGGCCCTGGAAGATGTACCTCCGGTTCGGGGCGATGATCCTCACCGGGATGGTTGTCATGTACTGGGTGATGTTCGTCGGCTCCTGGGAGTGGAGCCACGTCCGCTTCAGCGAAAGCCGCGTCTTTATGGCCCTGACCATGGGCGGTGCGATGGGGTTGGTGATGCTGGCGTGGATGCTCAACATGTACAAGAGCGTCAAAGCGAACATCGCCGTCGCCACCGCCAGCGTCCTGCTGCTCGCCGGCGGAGTCGCCCTTGACCGCAGTCAGATCACCGTGGACGACACCGCGTGGATGAACGCGATGATCCCCCACCACTCCCTCGCCATCACCCGCTCCGAGCGTGCGCAGATCCAGGACGTCCGTGTCTGCGAACTCGCCGCCGAAATCAGTGCAGCACAGCGCAACGAAATCCTCGAAATGAACTGGCTCATCGACGACATTGCGAGCAACGGAATCGCTGAAACCCCAGAAGAGGCGCAGGCCCGTCCCGCCCCAACGTTCGATGAGACAGCCCTGCGAGAATGCCCCAACGAGTAGCTGGTCTCGAACTGCATTACCCGAGCGCGGTGATGACCTAGAAGCGAGCGTCACCACGTTGGCTGCGCCGTAAACGATCAGTTTCGGGCGGTTGCGGAAACCTACAACACCGCCCCATCGATACCCTCAACGGGTGACGACGACCGAGGCATACGGCGCGCGTGCTGCAGAGTACACGGAGCTGCTCGGCTCGATGTCAGCAGTGCACCCTTCAGACCGACAGATCATCGATTCCTGGGCCGAACGCGTCAGAGGACGAGTCCTGGACGCGGGGTGCGGTCCGGGCCACTGGACCAACCACCTGACTCAACTCGGGCTCAACGCGCGCGGCATCGACCTCGTGCCTTCGTTCATCGATCACGCCCGGTCGACCTACCCGGGCATCCGGTTCGACGTTCGAAGCATCGACGCCATCGACGAAGCCGATGGGACCCTCGCCGGCGTGCTCTCGTGGTTCTCCACGATTCACTACGAACCCGACGCGATTGCGGTGCCGATTGCTGAGTTCGCACGCGTCCTCAGGCCGGGCGGGCAGCTCGTCCTCGGCTTCTTCAGCGGGCACTCCCTCGAGCCGTTCGATCACGCGGTTGTGCGGGCCTTTCGATGGCCGGCCCAAGAACTGCGGCAGATCTTGGCGGAGGGTGGATTCGACGTGTTGGAAACACACGTCCGGGAAGCACGTGACCAGCGGCCCGTGGGTGCGATCGTCTGCGAACGACGGGTCTCGTCGTCCTGATGGTCCGAAAGTGTGACCCGAAACCAAACGTCCCATAAGTGGGTTTCGATACGGCACGGGTTTGCGAACGCATCCAGCCGACGGACGCGAGCATGTCCCACAAACGATCGTTTGCGGCGCGTAGTGACGCCCTGGTGCCAGCCATGTTCAGCCGGCGAGGGTGACTCCGCAATAGGCGATGGTGGCGACGAGGAGGGTGGAGAGCGCGGCCAGGGCGAAGGGCTTGAGGCCCACCTTGATGAGGTTCCGAATCTTGACGCCGCAGCCGAGTCCGAACATCGCTGCAGCCAGCAACCCTGTCTGCAGCAGCCCGCCGGTCGTCAGCACGAAGTCCGGCAGAGGGATAAAGGAACGCAGGAGCACCATGGCGATGAACCCGATGATGAACAGCGGGACGATGGGCGGCAGCTTCGAACTCGACCTCTGTTGACTGGGTTCGCCTGCCGTACGGCTGAGACGGCGCTGCCGGATGCTAAGGATGGCCACGACAGGGGCGAGCAGCAGCACTCGGGCGAGTTTGACGATGACCGCGACCGTGAGCGCTCCGCCGCCGATGATGCCTCCAGCGGCGACGACTTGCGCGATTTCATGGATGGAACCCCCGGCCCACATCCCGGCCGTCTCGGAGCCCAGGCCAAGCAGGTCCGTGATCAGTGGGACGAGGGGAATCATCAGCGTTCCGAAGATCACCACGAGGGCGACCGCGGTGATGGTGTCTTCCTCGGCCTCGTCGTCCGGATCGGTGACCCCTGCCGCGCCCGCCACGGCTGCCGCGCCGCAGATGGAGAATCCGCAGGCAATGAGCAGCGAGAGCCCGGATGGAACCCGTAGCAGCTTCCCCAGGAGAACGGTGCCGAACAGTCCGCCGGCGACAATGCACACGACGACGACCAGCATCGGGGCTCCGAGGTCGAGGATGTCGGTCAGTACCAGTTGGAGTCCGAGGAAGACGATGCCGGCGCGCAGGAGCTTTTTCGCGGAGAAGTCGATGCCGTCGGAGGCTGCCGCTGGCAGCCGGACGACGTTGGCCAGGAGTACGCCAAGCACGATCGCGATAATGAGCGGGCTGACTCCCGGCAGCAGCAGGCTGACCCCGTACGATGCTCCGGCCGCGGCGAGGCAGAGGACAAGCCCGGGCAGGAGCGCGCGGACTCGGGCAAGCAGCGTGTGTTCCGGTCGGGCAGTCGCAATGTCCTGGGCATGGGTCATGCATCCATCGTTTCCTGGGACTCGCTTGCGCGAGTAGAGGCAGATACGGTCCGCTATACAAGTTATGCTTGTGGCTGGGAGGCGGAAGATGCGCCACGAGCCGGACTTGGAGGCACTGCGAGTCTTGGCGCTCGTCGCGAAGGAAAGCAGCATGTCGGCGGCAAGCGCGCAGTTGGGCGTGAGTCAGCAGGCGGTGTCTCTGCGCATCCGGAAACTGGAAAAAGATTTGCGCGTGCGACTCCTGGTGCGTTCTGCACGGGGTTCGCGATTGACTCCGGCGGGCGAGCTGATTGTCGGCTGGGGAACAACGCTGCTGACGGCGGCCGATGAGTTCTCGGATGCTGTCGATTCGCTCCGCACGGATCGCGGGAAGATGATGCGCATCGCCGCGAGCCTCACGATCGCAGAACACCTCCTACCGGAATGGATCGCCCGGTGGCGCATCTCTCACGGCGATGACGGCCCGGTCGTTCAGCTCACAGCCGCCAACAGCAGCACGGTCGTCGAGGCCATACGCGAGGGAACCGCAGACCTCGGGCTCATCGAGACCCCTGTCGTTCCCGCCGGCCTCCGGTCAGTCACTGTTGCTTACGACACCATCGAAGTCGTTGTGCAGCACGGTCACCGATGGGCGAAGACCCGCCGGGTGTCCGTCCGTGAACTGGCGGGCACTGGGTTGGTGCTCCGCGAGACCGGCAGCGGCACCCGACAAGCGCTCGAGAACGCCCTCACCGAGGCGGGCTTTCCCCTCGCAGCCGAGCCCGCAGCCGTGCTGACGACCACGCTCGGCGTTCGCAGCGCGATTATGGCCGGCATAGCCCCCGGCGCGTTGAGCTCCCTCGCCGTGTCCGAGGACGCCCGCGCCGGCCGACTCGTGCGAGTTCGGATCAACAATCTCCAGATCACCCGCCCGCTCACCGCCATCTGGGCCGGGACGACTCCGCCCCCTCACATACGGGACTTCCTGGACGTCATCGCGCGAACTGACCGGTAACGATGGTTTTCGGTGACCGTTCAGCACGCGCCCTCAGCCCTCCGACACACCCGCATCCGGCGCACCGATAACCCCACCGAAACCGGGGACGCACCGAAACACCATCGGGACGTTTCCGGTGGTCCCCGTCAATCGCCCAGAAGCGCTCGCGCCGCCATGCCGGCGAGGATCCCCCTCGTGTCGTCGGCGCTCGCCACGGCGGAGTGCGGGGTCGAGTTCAACAGGCCGAAGGTGGCCAACAACCTCGTCTGCCGCTGCGCAGGGGCGAGATCCGGGCGGAGCACGGCGAAGGGCCGATCCCACTCCTGCACGTATTCGCGCTGCAGCCGGCGCACCTGCTGGTTGACGTCGGCAGGGAGATTGCCGAGCTCACGGTCCTGCACCCGGATGACATCGGCGTCGGTCGTGGCGAAGTCGAGATGGAAGTCGATCAGCGCCGTGAGCGCCCACTGCGGATCGCCGATCGTCGCGGTCAGCGCCCGCCCCCCGTTGAGCAGACGTCCGCTCGCGTCGAGCAGCAGTGCGCACAGCAGCGCCTCTTTGCTCGCGAAGTGCCGGTAGAGCGCCGGCCCGCTCATCCCGACGGCATCGCCGAGGTCCGCCGTCGACACGGCACCGAAGCCCCGCTCGGCGAACAGCCGGGCGGCTGCGGCCATGAGCTCGGCGCGACGGTTCGCCTTCTGCGTCGCGCGCCACGTCATGGGCGCCTCGTCGGTCATCGCGCGGCCAGGGTCCGCCGCGCCTGCCGCAGCACGGGTTCGTCGATCATCCGACCGCGGAAGCGGAACACCCCGGGCTGCCCGACCGCCTCCGCCAGCACGGCCTCCGCCCACTCGACGTCGGCGTCCGCCGGCGCGTACGCCTGGCGGATCACCCCGACCTGCGAGGGATGGATGCACGCCGTCGCCGCGAATCCCGACGCCGCGGCATCCGTCGCCTCGAGGGCGAGCCCCTCGATGTCGGCGATGTCGAGGTGGACGGCGTCGATCGCCTCCTTGCCGGCGGCAGCGGCGGCGATCAGAACCCGCGACCGCGCATAGCGTGCGACGTCCCGATACCGGCCGTCGTCGAATCGGCTGGAGCGACCGCCGATGCCCGCCACCAGGTCCTCCGCACCCCACATCAGTCCGATGACCGACGGATGCCGCGCCACGGCGCCCGCGTTCTCCACCCCGCCCGGCGTCTCGCAGAGCGCGATCACGCGGTACTCCCCGAGCGCGTCGAGCGCGGCGGAATCCTCGGCCTTGGCGAGCATGACGGTGCGGAACGGGCTCGCGCGGAGCGCATCGAGGTCGAGGGTGAACTCGACGGTCTCCGCCGGGTTGATCCGCACGATCGTGCGATCAGGGTCGAGGTCGGCACCGGCCAGATGGGTGCGGGCGGCGGCCTTGTCTCCTGGGGCGACGGCGTCTTCGAGGTCGAGGATGACGCTGTCGGCGGCCGCCGCCGCCTTACCGTAGCGGTCGGGACGGTCGGCGGGGCAGAACAGGAGGGCGGGCCCGGCGATCACGACGCGCCCCCGGGAGCCGGGTCAGCGGGCGCGCAGCGCATGAGCGTCGAACGCCTCGCGGTCGCGACGACCGTGCCGTGCTGGTTGCGCGCGGTGTGCGCGAACTCGACGATGCCCTGCCCCGGCCGCGACGACGAGAGCCGCTTCGACACCACGAGCGTCTCGCCATAGAGGGTGTCGCCGTGGCGCACCGGCGCGGGGAAGGCGATCTCGGAGAATCCGAGGTTGGCGACGATGGTCCCCTGGGTGAGCTGCGCGACCGAGAGGCCGACGAGGGTGGAGAGGGTGAACATGCTGTTGACCAGCCGCTCCCCGAACTCGGTCTGCTCGGCCCAGGCGGCATCCAGGTGAAGTGATTGCGTGTTCATCGTGAGCGTCGTGAACAGCACGTTGTCGGCCTCGGTCACCGTCCGACCGGGGCTGTGGACGTACACGGCGCCCTCGTCGAGCTCGTCGAAGTAGAGCCCGCGCTGCACGATACGCCGGGCGTTCTGGTCGTTCACGCGCCGTCCTCCTCACCTGTCGGGGGCGCGATGACGGCGAGCGACTGCCCACGGGTCACGCTGTCTCCGGGACGGACCCGCAGCGAGACCACGCCGGCGATCTCCGCCCGCACCACATGTTCCATCTTCATCGCCTCCACCACCACCACCGGATCGCCGACAGCGACGGTCGCGCCGTCCGCGCCCGGGGTGAGGATGACGACCCCCGGCATCGGAGACACCAGTTCGGGGGCGACGGCATCGTCGTCACCGCGACGGTGGTCCGCGCGCAGCCGCCGGACCTCGTGCACGGCACCGTCCGACGCCAGGCGCACGCGGTCGGCGCCCACGTCGGCGATCACCGACGCGGTGCGGTCGCCGACGCGCACGCTCACCGCCCCGGCAGCCCCCGGGGTCACCGCGGCCGCCTGTTCGGCGCCGTCGACCGAGAGCGTCAGGGTTCCACCGGTGCCGCGGAGCTCGATGAGACGGCGTTCACCGCCCGACTCCAGGTCGTACCGGCGCGGCGCCGGAGGTCCGAGCCGCCACCCGTCGCGCCGTCGCCACGGATCGTCGGCGCGGTCGAGCGCATCGTCGAGCAGCAGGGCGGCGCGCGCGAAGACGTCGTCGTCGATCTCCACGGCGATCAGGGAATCGAGCTCCCGCTCGATCAGACCGGTGTCGAGATCGCCTCGCACCACCGCGGGCACCTCGAGCAGCCCCCGAAGGAAGGCGACGTTCGTCTCGAATCCGAGCACGACGGTGTCGCTCAGGGCTGCGAGCAGCCGCCGCCGTGCCTCGTCGCGCGTCGGCGCGGTGGCGATGACCTTCGCCAGCATCGGGTCGTAGTCCACCGACACGTCGAGTCCGTCGACCATCGCCGTGTCGACACGGATGCCGCGCCCCTCGGGATGCCGCACCCGGCGGATCCGGCCGCCGGTCGGCAGGAATCCGGCGGAGGGGTCCTCCGCGTACACCCGCGCCTCGATGCTGTGGCCGCGGAGGCGGACATCGCCCTGGTCGAACGAGAGCGGCTCCCCCGCGGCGATGCGGAGCTGCTCGGCGACGAGGTCGATGCCGGTGATCTCCTCGGTGACCGGGTGCTCGACCTGCAGGCGCGTGTTCATTTCCATGAAGAAGAACTCATCGGGCCGGTCGCCCGCCACGATGAACTCCACCGTGCCGGCCCCGCGGTAGGCGACGCTGCGCGCGGTCTCGCAGGCGGCCTGCCCGATCCGCTCCCGGGTCTGCGGATCGAGGAGGGGCGACGGCGCCTCCTCGATGACCTTCTGATGGCGACGCTGCAGCGAGCACTCCCGCTCGCCGAGATGCACGGTCGCGCCGTGCGCATCCGCGACGATCTGCACCTCGATGTGACGCGGGTTCTGGAGATACCGCTCGAGGAAGAGGGTGTCGTCTCCGAATCCGGCGGCCGCCTCACGTCTCGCGGCGGCGAGCGCGGCGGGCATGCGCTCGGGTTCGGTCACGACGTGCATCCCCTTGCCGCCGCCACCGGCGGACGGCTTGATCAGGAGCGGATATCCGACGTCGTCCGCCGCGGCGATCAGCTCTTCGTCCGTCATGCCGGCCCGCGCGACCCCGGGCACCGTCGGCACTCCTCGGGCTTCGACGGCGTGCTTGGCGGTGATCTTGTCGCCCATGACGCGGATGGCCTCCGCCGACGGACCGATGAAGACGATGCCCGCCTGTTCGCACGCGGCGGCGAAGGCGGTGTTCTCAGCGAGGAAGCCGTACCCGGGGTGGATCGCCTCAGCGCCCGTCTGCCGCGCCGCGGCAATGACGGCGTCGATGTCGAGGTAGCTCTGCGCGGCGGGAGCAGGCCCCAGCCGCACGGCGGTGTCGGCGAGGGCGACGTGGCGCGCACCGGCATCCGCGTCGCTGTAGACCGCGACCGAGCGGATGCCCTGCTCTCGGAGGGTGCGGATGACCCGGCAGGCGATCTCGCCGCGGTTGGCTATCAGAACGGTGGAAAACATACGGATCACATCCGGAAGACGCCGTAGCCCGGCGCATCGAAGGGGGCGCGGAGGCAGACGTCGAGCGCGAGCCCGAGCACGTCGCGCGTCTCAGCCGGGTCGAGGACGCCGTCGTCCCAGAGGCGGGCCGATGAGTAGTACGGACTCCCCTGCTGTTCGTACTGTTCGCGGATCGGCGCCTGGAAGGCGGCTTCGTCATCCGCCGACCACTGCTCGCCGCGCGCCTCGATCTGCTCCCGCCTCACGGTCGACAGCACGGATGCCGCCTGCGGGCCGCCCATGACCGAGACCCGCGCGCCGGGCCAGAGCCACAGGAACCGGGGCGAGTACGCCCGCCCGCACATGGAGTAAGTGCCGGCGCCGAACGATCCGCCGACGACGACGGTCAGCTTGGGGACGGAAGCGCAGGCAACGGCGTTGACCATCTTCGCGCCGTGCTTCGCGATCCCGCCGGACTCGTACTCGCGGCCGACCATGAAGCCGGTGATGTTCTGCAGGAACAGCAGCGGGATGCCGCGCTGATCGCAGAGTTCGATGAAGTGCGCGCCCTTGAGCGCGGATTCGGAGAACAGCACGCCGTTGTTCGCGACGATGCCGACGCGGTGACCATGAAGGCGGGCGAAGCCGGTGACGAGCGTCTCGCCGTACTCCCGCTTGAACTCGGAGAACGTGCCCGCGTCGATGATGCGGTCGATGATCTGCCGAGCGTCGTAGGGGACGGTGAGCTCGACGGGCACCACCTCGGGGAGCGTCGTCGGGTCGGCCACGGGGGCGACGACGGCGAGAGGTTCCTCACGCAGCGGGGTCGGAGCCGGGAGCGTCGCGACGATGCGCCGGACGATCTCGAGCGCGTGTTCGTCGTTCTCCGCGAGATGGTCGGTGACGCCCGAGACGCGGGTGTGCACCTCACCGCCACCGAGGTCCTCCGCCGAGACGACTTCGCCGGTCGCCGCCTTCACGAGCGGCGGTCCGCCGAGGAAGATCGTCCCCTGGTTCCGCACGATCACGGTCTCGTCGCTCATCGCGGGGACGTAGGCGCCGCCGGCGGTCGACGATCCGAGCACCGCCGCGATCTGCGGGATGCCGTCCCGCGACATCCGCGCCTGGTTGTAGAAGATGCGCCCGAAGTGGTCGCGGTCGGGGAAGACCTCGTCCTGCATCGGCAGGAAGGCACCGCCCGAGTCGACGAGATAGACGCACGGAAGCCGGTTCTCGGCGGCGATCTCCTGCGCGCGGAGGTGCTTCTTCACCGTGATCGGGTAGTAGGTTCCGCCCTTTACGGTCGCGTCGTTGGCGACGACCATGACGTGCCTGCCGGCCACGAGTCCGATCCCTGCGACGACCCCGCCGGCGGGGCACTCGTCGTCGTAGAGCCCGTCGCCCGCGAGGGCGCCGACCTCGAGGAAGGGGCTGCCGTCGTCGAGCAGGGTGTCGATCCGGTCTCGCGGGAGGAGTTTCCCGCGTGCGACGTGACGCTCGCGGGCGCGTTCCGGTCCGCCGCGGACAGCGCGCTCGCGACGCCGGTGGAGATCGTCGATCAGGTCGGCGTAGCGCAGGGGCGCGCGGGTGGGGGCTGTCATCGTCGACGGCACCTCCGTGGTGCGTGAGCGGGCGCTCGAGTCGAGTTATCGGTCGATAACTCGACTGAACGATAACACCGTGCGGTGCGGCGGGGAAGGGCTGATCGAGGGCAGCGCGTCAGCGCCGCGGGCCCGTGGAGTCGCGCACGATGAGCTCGGTCCCGAGCAGCTCGGGCTCCCACGAGACGCCGTCGAACCGTTGCAGGAGCGCCCCGGCGGCGTTCCGGCCGGCCGCCTCGAACGGCGTGCGGACGGTGGTGAGTGCGGGGACGATGAACTCGCTCCCGAAGATGTCGTCGAACCCGGCGATGCTGACGTCGCCCGGCACCGCCCCGCCGCGCTGGACCACCGCCTGCATCGCGCCGATGGCCATGAGGTCGTTGAAGGCGACCACCGCCGTATGCGACTCGTCGAGGATCCGGGGCGCGAGCGCCCGGCCACCGTCGATGGTCGGTGCGTGAGGCCCCCACTGCGCGACGGACATCGAGCGCGCGGCTGCCGCACGCTGCACGGCGCCCCAGCGGCGCTCGCTGATCCACGAGCCGTGCGCGCCTGCGAGGTAGACGACGGAGCGATGGCCCAGGGCGTCGAGATGCGCAACCAGCGCCGTGACGCCCGATTCGACGTCGGGAAGGACGGCATCGACGCCGTCGAGCCTGCGGTTCACGAGGACGACGGGCTTCCGGGCGGCGAGGGAACGGATTCGCTCGTCGGGCAGACGGGTGGTGGCGAGGATCAGACCGTCGACGCTGAGGAGCAGCCGGTCGGTTGTGGCCACTTCGGCATCGGGGTCACCCCGAGACTCGGCGATGACGAGGGTGTAGTCCTGCGCGCTCGCGACCTCCTCGGCGCCGCGAACGATGCCGAAAACGGCGGGGTTGGTCGCATCGGCGACGACCAGGCCGATCGTGCGCGTGCGTCCGGTCAGCAGCGCGCGGGCGATGGGATTGACGCGGAAGTCGAGCTCTTCCGCCGCGCGGCGGATGCGGGCCTCGGTCGCCGCGCTGACCCGCCCCGGCTTGCTCAGCGCCCGCGACACGGTCGAGGGGTTGACGCCCGCGCGCGCCGCGACGTCGTAGATCGTCGCCGCGGGTCGCGGAGCCTCTGCTTCCCCGCTCACGACGACGCGCCACGCTCGCGAGCGAGGATCCAGTCCCGCGCCGTCCCGACGATGGCCGGGATGTCCGCTGCGACGTCGACCGCCACCCCGACCTCGTCGTCATCGAGGTGCTCGAGGAGTGCGATCTGAGAGGCGAGCAGAGATGCGGGCATGAAGTGGCCGGTGCGCGCAGCCGCGCGACGTTCGAGCAGCTCGGGGGCCGCCGTCAGGTGGACGAACACCGCCTCCGGCGCGAGCCGACGGATCCGGTCGCGGTACGCCCGACGCAGTGCGGAGCACGCGATGACGATGCCGCGCCCCGCATCGTTCGCCAATCGACGACCGACCTCGTCCAGCCACGGCCAGCGATCGTCGTCGGTGAGCGGCTCGCCCGCGGCCATCTTCGCCACGTTGGATGCCGGGTGGAGGTCGTCCGCGTCGATCCAGCGGCATCCGAGTTCACCGGCGAGACGAGCGGCGATGGTGGACTTGCCGGCGGCGGACACGCCCATCACGACGATCGCACGCGCGCGCCCACCACTCATCGACTCCACCGCTTCATCTTGTCAGCCCGCGTCACGGGCCCGGCGTCACTCTTCGAGGATCGCGGCCAGCTCATCGAGGTCGCCCTCGATGCGCGCGGCGTCCGCCTCGTAGTCCTCATCGCTGACACCCGGCATGCGGTAGAGCGTGAAGACGACCTCGCTCCCGCGGTCGTTGCGCAGCACGCGAAGCGGATTGTGGAACCGGGTGCCGTCGGGGAGGGTCACGTCGTGGTCGAGGATGCCGAACTCGACCGGCCCAGGGAAGGACACCTCGACGTCCCCCATCGGGGACTCCGCGAGCCAACGGTCGCCGTCGCGGCGGATGCCGGTGCTGAGACCCGCGGCCCACTGCGGGAGGTTCGCCGGGTCTCCGGCGAACGCCGCGACATCGGCGGGATCGCGATCGATGGAGCGGGAGATGTGCCGGGCTGTCCAGGTCATGCCCGCAGGCTACCGGGGTCCGTGGACACGCGTCCCGCCCGCACCGCGCGCTCGCGGGGGACAATGGCGGGATGCCGCGTTTCACCGATCCCGTGCTGCACGCCATGGCGACCCGGCGGTCGCTCGCCAAGGTCGGCCCCGGGTCCCCCAGTGACGACGAGTTGCGCGATCTCCTCGCGGCGGTGACCCCGGTCGCGGATCACAAAGCCCTTCGACCGTGGCGGCTGCTCACCCTTCGCGGTGAGGACCGCGGGCGCCTCGGCGCCGCCCTGGATGCCGCCGCCGGGACGGAACGGGAGCCCGGGGAGGTCAACACGAAGCCGTTCCGCGCGGACCTGCTGATCGCGGTCATCGCGAGTCCGCGTCCGCACCCCGGCGTGCCGGAGTGGGAGCAGCACGCGACCGCCGCCGGCGCGGGCCACCTGCTCGAGCTCGCTCTGTGGCGCGCGGGATGGGGCGTCATGTGGCGCACCGGGATGGCCGTGAACGCCGCCGAGGTCAGAGAACTGCACGGCCTCGCGGACCACGAGCTGCTGATGGGGTGGCTCTACGTCGGGAGCATCGACTCCGAGCTGCGCGCGCGGCTGGGCGCCACGCCCCGCCCGGTCCTCGACCCGACGCCCTTCCTCGGCGCGCTGCCGCGCTGAAACGGAGGAACGCCCCGCCTCTCGAGGCGGGGCGTTCTCGTTCACTCACGCGCGGCGATAGGTCGAGACGACCGGGCAGTCGAACGGATCGCGTGCAGCGAGGCCGACGCGGTTGAGGTAGTCGATGACGATCGCGTACGACCTTCCCAGGCTCGTCTCGGTGTAGGGCACACCGAGCGTGCGGCACTGGTCCATGACGATGCCGCGGGCGCGCGCGAGGTGCGGGCGCGGCATGTTCGGGAAGAGGTGGTGCTCGACCTGGTAGTTGAGCCCTCCCATCAGCCAGGTCGCCCACCAGCCGCCGCGGATGTTGCGGGAGGTGCGCACCTGCTTGCTGAAAAAGTCGAGCTTCGCGTCGGGCGCGATGACCGGCATCCCCTTGTGATTCGGGGCGAAAGCAGCCCCCATGTAAACACCGAAGACGGCGAGCTGGATACCGAGGAAGGCGAATGCCATGCCGAGCGGCAACAGCAGGAAGACGGGAACGGCGAAGCTGGCGAGGCGGACGAGGATGAGGGCGAGCTCGAGCCAGCGCGCCTTCACGTCCTTGTCCGTCATGAGGTGCTTCAAGCCCAGGTAGTGGAGGTTGAGGCCCTCGAGCGTGAGGAGCGGGAAGAAAAGCCAGCCCTGGCGCTTGGTGATCGCCCGGCGCAGGCCGCGAGCGGAGGCGGCATCCGTGTCGAGGAACGAGATCGTGTCGATCTCGATGTCGGGATCCTTGCCGACGCGGTTCGGGTTGGCGTGGTGACGGGTGTGCTTGCCGGTCCACCACGCGTAGCTGATGCCGACGACGCCGCTGGCCAGGAAGCGGGCGAGCCGGTCGTTCGCGGGGCCCGAGGTCAGCACCTGGCGGTGCGCCGCCTCGTGCGCGAGGAAGGCGACCTGGGTCAGGAGGATGCCGAGCGCCGCCGCCATCAGCAGCTGGAACCAGCTGTCGCCGAGCAGGATGAATCCGGTGATCGCACCGCCGAAGCCGAGGACGAGGAGCGTTCCGACGAAGGCGTAGAACCAGGGCGTGCGGGCGAGGAGACCGGTCTCCTTCACGACGCGCGACACGTCGGTGTAGGCGCGGGCCATCGGGGGGAACTCCGTCGTCCCGGAGTAGGTCTGACGGACGGGACCGAGCCGGGGCTCGAGGGCGGTGGAGGCGATGAAAGCACCTGCTTCGGGTTGTGACCCGAGACGAGGCGTCGGCGGATCGGGGAGCCACAGGCGGATGCCGATCGCTGATCGCAACGGTACGCGCCCCGACATCCCCCGAGGGGAATGCACCGGCCATGCGGATGACCTTGCCAGCGGACTGCCAGCCGTGCGCAATGGTCGGGATCAGCCTTCGTCAGAGCGCGCCTCGGTGTTCTCGGGGAACTCCGCCACCGGGACGATGACGACGTCGTGGATCTTCCAGTCCAGCGCCCGCGCGCCCTCCTGCGCCTGGGTCAGGTCTTCCAGCCGTGGCATCCGTCCGCGCCGGAGCGTGACGAACGCCTCCACGTGGAAGAACTGCCCCTGATCGCGCGTGCGGGTGCGCACGCCGTCCACCCATCGCAGCGAGGCGAGATAGTCGTGGACCTTGTCGATGTCGGGGTGGTGCTTCTCGTCGTCGAACGTGGTCGCGCGGGTGTCCATGAGATCGGCGATGGATCCCTTCGTGTTCTTCACCCCGTCCCAGAGGATGCTCGCCGAGATGAAGATCGCGGCGGCGGCATCCGCCCACCACAGCCCCAGCCCGATCCCGCCGACACCGACGATGGAGCCGACGGCGGTCATCCAGTCCGCCTTGTTCATGTCGGCATCGGCGTACAGCACCTTGTTGTGCAGCTGACGCGCGAGCTTCATCTTCTGGCGTCCGAAATAGATCGGGAGCGGGATGGTCAGGGCCATCACGCCCGTCATCAGCCAGCCGAGCCAGACGCTCTGGCCGAACACTTCCACCGAGCCGATCGGGGGACGCTCGCCCCGCAGGAGGGTGAGGACCGAGTCGACGAGCAGGTACGCCCCCATCGTGAAGAGAGCGACGCCCGCGACGAGGTGGGCGACACCCACCGAGCGGAAGAAGCCGTACGGGTAGCGCGGGGTGGCCGGCTTCGACACGACCCGCACCGCGACCAGGAAGGCCAGCGGCGGGGCCAGTGACAGCATGTCTTCGATCCAGGCCGCACGCATCGCCTGCGAACTTCCCGTGACGATGCCGACGGCGGGGATCGCGACAGCGAGGAAGGCGATCGTCCCCCACTCGAAGCCGACGGCCCGTCGGAGCGCGCGCTGCTGCTCGGCGGGCAGGTCGGAGGCCAGAGCGCCCCGCGCGCTCATGAAGCCGCGCCGTTCTCTCGCAGGAACACCTCGAGCATGACCAGCAGACGGTTCTCGCCGGGGCGTGTGAACATGATGTGCTTCTCCGTGACGCCTCCGGGGCCGGTGACCTCCGTGTAGACATCTGTGAACGCGGCCTTGTCGGTCCACGGCGACGTGTCCACGAATCCGCCGATGGCGACATCGAGCGAACCCGCGCGCAGCGCCTCGGCGAGCACAGCTTCGGCGCCCTCGGACCACTCGATGTCCGCCCCGTGCTCCGCGGCGAACGCCTCGACGAGGTCGACCTCCGTGCCGGACGGCTCATCGCCGGTGGTCTCGGTCCACGGCGGATTGGCCGTGACGCCTACGCGCAGCGAACCGCCCTCCGCGAGACGATCGACGGTGCCGTCGACGTCAGCGGGGATCTGCGTGCACCCCGCCAACACAACGATGAGCAGAGCGGATGCCGCAACGACACCCCACCGCGGATCCCGTGACATGGTCGTTCCTCCCGGCGCCACCCTAGCCAGGCCGCGCACAAGCCGAGGCGGGGTTGACGGATCAGGAGAGGCGGTGCTCGCTGATCTCGGAGCTGAAGGTGCGCCCGCCCAGCTCGAGGTAGAGCTGCCGCTCGGTGACCGACACGGAGAGCGCGTTGCGTCGCTCGATCGCCCCCGCGGCGTCGTCGAGGAATCCGCGCCCGAAGGAGTAGATCGGGATCTCAGCCGCACGGTGAATCGTCTTCCCCGCCCAGATCGGCAGCAGCCGCGAGATCTCCCGATGGGTGTACACCGCGACGCGGTCGGCCAGCTTGCTGCCGGTATGCAGCCGCGCGGCATCCGGCGCACCGACTTCGATCCACGCGGTGGTCCGACCGGTGAGGTCGCGGACGAGCACGGCCGGTTCGTCCGTCGCGGCGATCCCCTCGCTGAGCGCGATGCCTTCCTCGTACTCGAGCGCGTAGGCAAGGACGCGCAGGAGCACGTTGGGGGCAGTCTCCGAGGGATGCCGCGCCACCCGCAGCGACAGCTGCTCGTACACACCGCGATCGACGTCCGCGAGGTCCACAGTGAACGTGTGCATCACGGATCCGATGGCCATGGTTCGAGCTTACGGGCGGCGGATTCCTGCCGGGACAGGACATAATGGACCCGGCGACGTCCTGTCGCCATCGGTCCTCGACACAGGGTGGTCGTTCGCATGCCGTTCCACAGCCAAGAGATGCTGGAGCTCTGGCTCGACGAGTTCGCCGATCTCGGGTACTCGATCAGTCAGCGCGTCAAGGTCGTGCCCCAGGACGGGACCGACGGTCTCGATACCGGACTCATCGCGCTGAACCTGCTCGATTCCCTGACGCTCACCTATATCCAGCCCGAACCGCTCGGGTCCATCCACTGGGGCATCACCTTCGAGGCCCGCGAAGAGGACCTCAAGATGGGTGCCGGACGCACACTCGAGCTCGCCACGGAGCTCGCGATGGTCTCGGCGCTGTGCACCTTCCTGCAGACGAAGTCCCAGGCCGCCGTCGCGGCCGAGCTCGAATACGAGTCCCGGCTCGACGCCTGAGTGAGGTTCTCCCCGGCCCGGACGCCGTGTGCGACGATGCAGTCATGGATGATCCTGCGGCGTCGGAGCTGACCCGCCTGCGCGAGCGGGCGTACGGCGCCCACGCCGACATCGCCACCGACCCTCACGCCCAGGCTCGCCTGGCCGAACTCGAAGCGCAGCAGCGCGCCGATCGCGAGCCGAAGAAGCCGGCCACGCCCGCGGCGCCAGCGCCTTCCCGGGCCGCGACGGTCCCTCCCCCGGCGTCCGCGGAGCCGCCTCCCACCCAACCGAGCCTCACTGTCACGCCGCCTTCAGACCCGCCGGCGGGATCGCCCCGTGTTCGCACCGCGCTCCGCGCGCTCACCTGGGCGGGCTCACTCGCCGCCGTCGCGGCGATCGCCGTCGGTGTCACGGCCGCGATGACCGCCCGGACGGCATGGCCCGCCGTCGGCGGCGCCGCCGACCCGCGCATCTCGTACCTCACGGCGCTCGACGTGGACGAGAACGGCGAGATCCCCGAGATGTTCTTCGGCAACGGCCTCGACACCATCGTGTTCGCCTCGTTCGAAGGCGTGACGGCCTACACGTTCACCTACGAGGAGCGCTACAGCGATGCCACCTGCGTGATGGTGATCGCGTCCGACGTGCTCGACGATCCCAACCCGACCGACTACGACGGCCTGTTCGCCCAGGGATGCTCGACCGGTGCATTCGCCCCGGCAGCCACGATGGTCGTGAGCGAAGGATCTCCGCAGGCTCTCCAAGACAGGTTCCCGCGGGGAACGTCGCTGCAGTTCGTGCTGAACGGTGACACGGTCGACGTGTTCGCCGCCGATCCCCCACCCCCGGCCGAAGTCTGAGCCGACGTCAGCGCGACGGCACCCGTGGCGCGATCGAGGCGGAGGCGGGATGCCACGCCGGCCACCAGCACCGGACCGCAGCCCGATAGGTGCGGAAGTCATCCCCGAACCGCTGTTCAAGGTCTCGCTCCTCGTGCGGGCGGATGGCGTGATTCCACACCCACGAACCGGCGAGCGCGTACACCACCACCAGCCACGAAGACAGCATCATCCCCACCGCGACACCCTGTGCGATGCCGGCCATCGCCATGGGATTGCGCACGAAGCGGTACGGTCCGCGCACGACGAGCCGCCGCGCCGTCTCGATGGGCAGCGGAGTTCCGCCGCCGAGGGTCGACATCGCCGCGGCTGACCAGAGACCCAGCGCGCTCGCGGCGACGAACAGCACGACCCCCAGGATCGGGACCTCCGGTGGCACGCCCAGCTCCAGGCGCCAGCGTTCCTCGGCAGCCGCGATGACGAGCGGGATGATCCCGAGGCAGACGCCCCAGAAGACGACGATCTGCATCGCGGTCGCCAGAACGTTGCGGGCCGGTGAGGCATCGGCATCCGCTTCTCTGCTCCGGAACGGACCGACGAGGAGCCACTCGGTGGGTATGCGTTCGCGCCAGACGAGGAGGGAAGCGAGAACCGATGCCGCCGTTGCCGCGATCATGAGCACGGCGCCCCACCCCGCGAGCGTCGTGGCGGTCGCGTACACGGCCAGGCCCAGGGTGACGAGACCGGTCCAGCTGGTCGTGATCAGCGCTGCGGCGCGGCTGCCGGTCGCGGCGATGGCGGAGCCGACGACGAAGAGCGGGACATCCGCGGCAGCGACCAGCCACGGATCGAGTCCGCCGAGCGTGGCGTGGCGGACGGCCGGGATCGTGAAGACCGTGATCCACCACAGCGCACCGGCGCACGCCTGCAGTGCGAAGTACGCGCGTCCCCACCCCATGCGCCGAACCTACACGGCGCGGCGCCGGTCAGATCACGCGTGCTCGTAGGTGAGGCAGTCCGCCGATTCGGCGCCCGGCCCGACGCGGACGGCGGTCGCGGTGCACTCGAGTGATTCGTTGTGGACGCACTCCGCCCGCTGGCATGCGCCGACGTGACTGACGATCTTGTCGAGGCCGCCCTTCGTCCCGAGCGGGATGAACGTGGCGCACTCGGCGTCGCCCGGCGCGCCACCGATGGTGACCGCTGCCGCGTGGCAGTGCGAGTGGTCGTTGTACGAACAGCCGAGCGCAGAACACTCGGACACACGGGGCAGATCGTCGAGGGTGGTGCTCATGATGGCCTCCAGAGAGTCGTCGTGGACCCGACCCTACGCCGCACCCCCGTGGGGTTGGACAGCCTAAGTCCGGGATTTCTTCCCGATCAATGGCGTTTTCTGACAAAGGCTAGCCTCACCTGATCGCCGCGCTGGGGCCCAGGAATATGGCGGCGACCGCTCCGTTGTATACCCCCAGGGGGTATCATCGAGTCATGCACGTGAGCCGCCCCCTTCATTCGGTCCGGACGTTCTGTGAGTCGTCGGTTTCCATTTGATGGGTGCACTGTCGAGCGTACTCAGCTGGGGGTAGGTAGCCGAGCGAGGAGTGCCGGCGGTGGTGGTTGTACTCGTCCTTCCAGTCGCCGATCACAACCTGCGCGTGCAGTAGCGAATAGAAGCTGTTGATGTTGAGGCACTCGTCGCGGATCCGGCTGTTGAACGACTCGACGTACCCGTTGCGCCACGGCGAGCCCGGAGGAATGTAGCTCAAGCCGGTGCGGGTGCCGGCCCAGTCGGCCATCGCCTCGCTGATGAACTCCGGCCCGTTGTCCGACCTGAGCACCGCCGGGGCGCCCCGGGCAGCGACGAGGTCCTCGAGGTGGGCGGTGAGTCGGTCGGCGGTAATCGAGCGCTCCACGAGGCCGCCGATGCACTCCCGGGTGTGTTCGTCGACGATGGAGCAGATCTTGATCGGTCGGCCGTGATCGTCGGCATCGAACTGAAAGTCCACCGCCCACACCACGTTCGGCGCATCCGCCGTCGGCGCGTCGACGGTCGAGGACCCGACGCGTTTGCGGCGACGCCGCTGCGGGACGCGCAGTCCCTCCTCGCGCCACAGCCGTTGGATCTTCTTGTGGTTCACCACCCACTCCTCGGCGCGGGCGTCGTGATACGCCCGCCGATACCCGTAGCGGGGATGGTTCTTCGCCCAGGCGCGCAGCCAGTCCCGCAGCGCCATGTCCGGATCGTCGGTGGTTTCGCCCTTGAGCGGGCGCCGGTATGCGGAGCGTGAGAGCCCGGCCAGGCGGCACGCCATCCGGTTCGCTCACCTGCAGTGTCCTGAGCAGTTGCGAGACGGCGGCGCGACGTCTGCCCGGGCCTAGAAGTTTCCCTCAGCCAACTCCTTCAGCGCCGCCTTCTCCAGCTCCGCTTCGGCGAGTAGCCGCTTGAGGGTGGCGTTCTGCTTCTCCAGCTCCTTCAGGCGCTTTGCGTCGTCGGCCTTGAGGCCGCCGTACTGGTTCCGCCACCGGTAGTACGTCTGCTCGGACACGCCGAGCTCCCGACACACCGCGGCGACATCCTGCCCGTCGGCGAGCATCCTGTCGGCCTGCCCGAGCTTGCGGACGACCTGCTCCGGGGTGTGACGCTTCCTGCTGTTTGACATGATCTGACCAGTCTCCCTGCCCGCGACTCCGGGCGACAGGACGACTCGCAGAACCACCGGACCTACGAAACGGGGTCAGCCCACTCCACGACGAAGACCGAGACGCGCAGCCACAGGATCTCGTAGAGCGTCGTCGAGGGGATCGCATCGAGTGCGGATACGTGAAGAGAGACGGACACCATCTCACGCTACTCGCCGATGAACGACAAAAGCCCCGGCATTGAGCCGAG